>NZ_CCDG010000154.1 GCF_000723885.1 Paenibacillus camerounensis | reverse complement strand
TTTGAATAGCGCGTCCGGATCACTCCGTCCGCTAGAATATTCAAAGCCAAAGGTCGCTTCACAATCGAAAACCTTCGCTCTCAGCTTCACTATTAAAATCTTCACTTGTTTACACAAGTTCAGCTTAAAGGAATGTTCTAAAACGCAAATTCGTTTCGGTATCCAGTTTTCAAGGATCAAGGTACTACTGAGAGCTTAAACTCTCAA
>NZ_CCDG010000153.1 GCF_000723885.1 Paenibacillus camerounensis | reverse complement strand
CGGAAGCTAAGCTTCCAAAAGCATTGATTAACGCGTATCCATTTGTTCGGTTTTGATGGAATTTGCGGGGCCATAGCTCAGCTGGGAGAGCGCCTGCCTTGCAAGCAGGAGGTCAGCGGTTCGATCCCGCTTGGCTCCACCATCAAAGTTTAACTATTTGCTATATCTTGATCCTTGAAAACTGGATACCGAAACGAATTTGCGTTTTAGAACATTCCTTTAAGCTGAACTTGTGTAAACAAGTGAAGATTTTAATAGTGAAGCTGAGAGCGAAGGTTTTCGATTGTGAAGCGACCTTTGGCTTTGAATATTCTAGCGGACGGGGTAATCCGGACGCGCTATTC
>NZ_CCDG010000152.1 GCF_000723885.1 Paenibacillus camerounensis | reverse complement strand
CCGCCGAGCAGCGGCTGCGGCAGGCGCGTCCACTGCAGCCGCGTGCCGGCGCTCCGGTATAAGCCCAGCAGGCTGCTCCAGGCACCTGCCTGGAGCAGCAGCTGCGCGGCATACGCGAGATCGGCGGCAGACGGCCGGGACCCGGCGCCGGATGCACGGTCTGCCGTGCCGGGCTGACGCGTAGCTTCGGCGGGTGCAGAGGTAACTGGTGCGGCGGAGGCAGTGGAGAGTGGCGCAGCGGCGGATGAAGCAGTAACTGGGGCGGTGGAGGCAGTGGAGACTGGCGCAGCGGCGGGTATAGCGGCAACTGGTGCGGCGAAAGCAGAGGAGGTTGGCGCAGCGGCGGGGGGCGCAGGCATGGCAGCGCCAAGTAACGGTGCTGCCGCAGAGCTTCCCGGCAGGAGCTGCGCAACTGCCGGGAGTCCGGGCCGGCAGCCGGCCAGGCTGCCGAGCCAGTGCTGTGCCGCAGCGGTATCCCCGGTGCGGCAGGCCCAGGCCCAGAGATAGCCGTGTATAAACGGCTGCTCGGGCCCGGGCTCCGGCAGCAGCCGCTCCAGGCGGGCGGCGACTGCCGGGGGGGCTTCATGCTGCCGGAGCATATCCGGCAGCACCTGCAGCACGCGCCGCGCCGGAGCGGGCAGCTGTGCGGCGCTGCTGAGTGCGTGCAGCCAGCCGGCTGCACGGGCGTTCAGCGCCGCCGGCACCAGCAGGCGCAGCGTGCCCGGCGATAGCGCTGTGCCGGCTGCCAGGGTCAAGGCAGTGAGGCGGTCAACGTCGCCTGACAGCAAGCAGAGCGGTACGAGCGCTTCCCAGGCTGCTGACAGGTCAGGCATGAACCGGATTGCCTGCACGTAGTGTTCCTTTGCTTCTCCGAACAGATACAACTGCTCGCAGACCTGTCCGGCCAGCAGGCTGGTGCGGCTGGTTCCGCTGCCGGAGGAGGAGGGATACTTATGGGCGGCATCTCCGCTGCTAAGCGCTGCCAGCAGCTGGCGGTAAGCCTCCTGCACTTCACCATCCTCCAAGAGAAGCCGGGCATAAGATTCCAGAAGGTCAGTGAAGCCGGGAAACAAGGTCAGGCCTTCGGTATAAACCGCCCTGGCGGCTTGAAGCCGTCCGGCAGCCTGCAGGGCAAATGCCGTTTTGAGACAGATGTCTGCTGCATAGCCACGGCCGGACGGAGCTTCGTCAAGCAGAGGGAATAGAATATCTGCGGCTTGCCCGTACCGGCCTTGCTGGTAAAATTCGGTGCCAAGCGCGTAACGCAGAGCATAGCTCTGCGGATCAAGCTGCAAGGCAGCCCGGATGAGCTCCAGATTGCGGGAGGCTTTGTTCTTGAGCAGCAGCTCTTCATCCATATACCCGTAATGAAGTACTGGCAGAGCCGCATAAGCAATCTCGCCGTCCGGCAGCGCCCAAATACTGCTGGCTGCCTCCTCATGAATGGTCCCGTGAAATTGTATGCCGGGATCATTCCTGAACAGCCGGCAGACATTGTCCGTGAAGTATTCTTCGCCGGCAGCACTTCCCACATAATGAATAAAAGGCAGGAAATAACCTTGAGCTGAAGGAGTATTCAAAAGCCGCTCTAGAGCTTCCGGCTGCCAGCCGCCTGCGGCTTCATCCGCATCCAGCACCAGAATCCACGGGCAGGAGGCCTGGCGGAGAGTCAGATTGCGGGCTTTGGCAAAATCATGCTCCCACGCTACCCTGATCACTGTGGCACCGAAGCTGCGGGCAATCTCCACACTCCCGTCAGTGGAACCGGTATCTGCAATGATGATTTCGGATACGAGTCCTTTCACAGAGGACAAGCACCTCCCGAGATGCTGTGCTTCGTTCTTAACAATCATGCAGAGGGAGACCGGAGGCATACTCATACTTTTCATACTCCTTTCTATCCTCCATACCGGGGAAGGGGAAGGATGAGCCGTGCCCTGCCCGCAGCCGGACCGTAACCGGACGAAGCGGACAGTGAAGCCAGAGTACTGTCCGCCAGCAGCATCCAGGCACGGGCGGACCTGAATTCGGAGCCGGAGGAAGGAGGGGGGCAAGCCGGTCCGGCAGCAGCAGGATGGCTTAGCAGCGATACAATATCCGGATGCTTAAGCTGCTGGTCTGCCGGTGTACAGCCAACCTGCTCCAGCAGCTGTAGCAGGTTGGCTGCAGCTGCCCCTGGCAGCAGCGCACCGCCGCTCCCC
>NZ_CCDG010000151.1 GCF_000723885.1 Paenibacillus camerounensis | reverse complement strand
CTCAAGGGCATTTATGCTCTTCATTTCGCTCATTAGCCTGCATTCGGCGGATTCAAGGGCATTTATGCTCTTCATTTCGCTCATTAGCCTGCATTCGGCGGATTCAAGGGCATTTATGCTCTTCATTTCGCTCATTAGCCTGCATTCGGCGGATTCAAGGGCATTTATGCTCTTCATTTCGCTCAGTTACCTGCATTTGGCGGA
>NZ_CCDG010000150.1 GCF_000723885.1 Paenibacillus camerounensis | reverse complement strand
TCCGTACAGGGTATCGTTGCCGGCCAGACCCCGCATCCAGTCTGCATAGCCGTCCACTCCATACAACACGTCATTGCCTTCCGTACCTTCAGTAATCACTTTGGATTCCAGTTTACTCTGATTCCAAACGCTTCCGTCCGCGAACGTCACCCGCTCCACTTTGTATGCGGAGCCCTTGAAGTACGAGTTCACCCGGATTTTCTCGCCTGTCTCCCGGATGCGGATCATCAGGTCCATGTTATCCTGCATTACATCCACTTCCTCCGGGTTCACCAGCATCTGGATGGTATCCACATAGCCGCTGGCTGCATCGTAGTCGTAGATTGTATCCTGCCC
>NZ_CCDG010000149.1 GCF_000723885.1 Paenibacillus camerounensis | reverse complement strand
TCGTAGATTGTATCCTGCCCGTAGCCCTTCCCGAACACATACGTGTCATTGCCGTTGTAGCTCGATGATCCGTTTGCACTCAGCCGGTCCCCGTACAGCTTGTCGTCTCCGCTTCCTCCATCCAGCACATCGTCTCCGCTGCCTCCGTACAGGGTATCGTTGCCGGCCAGACCCCGCATCCAGTCTGCATAGCCGTCCACTCCATACAACACGTCATTGCCTTCCGTACCTTCGGTAATCACTTTGGATTCCAGTTTGCTTTGAGTCCATACCGTTCCGTCTGCGAACGTCACCCGCTCCACTTTGTATGCGGAGCCCTTGAAGTACGAGTTCACCCGGATTTTCTCGCCTGTCTCCCGGATGCGGATCATCAGGTCCATGTTATCCTGCATTACATCCACTTCCTCCGGGTTCACCAGCATCTGGATCGTATCCACATAGCCGCTGGCTGCATCGTAGTCGTAGATTGTATCCTGCCCGTAGCCCTTCCCGAACACATACGTGTCATTGCCGTTGTAGCTCGATGATCCGTTTGCACTCAGCCGGTCCCCGTACAGCTTGTCGTCTCCGCTTCCTCCATCCAGCACATCGTCTCCGCT
>NZ_CCDG010000148.1 GCF_000723885.1 Paenibacillus camerounensis | reverse complement strand
CGAATCAGTGGCACTTTTGCCCTTCATTTCGGCATCCCGCATTCACTCTACCATAATCTGCTATCCATCATAGAGGGAATATACTCATATCGGCAGATCCTGCTGCTTCCGCTTGCCGGAACAGGCCTCAGTTTCCCCTTTTCACACAGCCGGGTTAAGGATTTACGTATAGTGCGCGGGTGAACCCCCAGCCCGTTCGCTAGATCTACAGGACGGATCATCCCGTTCCATCTTACCACTGCACGCATAATGTCCCTCTCCAGTCTGGTGTAGTGATGCTCTAACTCATCCGTATTTACCAGCAAACTTGGAGCCAGTAAGGACTTGAATAACGAAATGGTCAAATCCGGTGCCGATTCCAAATCATCATAGGGAACCGCAACTATCTGATAACCTGCTATTTGTAGATACGTTTCCCGGTTGAGCTCCTGCCTGTACCTGGTCCGGTCCATCTGCTGCACATGCGGTCCATAACCTTTTACCTCTATAGCTGCCTTTATCTCCCCCCGTTTCCACACAAAATCAACAAAGTACGGCCTTCCCCGCCAGTCCGAGACCTCATACTCAGGATGCAAATCATCCATATGACCAAAAATCGGCCACCATACCCGCTCTACGAACATCTTTTCACCATGACCGTGTCCTCGCTCAAGGCGGTCCAGACGTTCACCACTCCTCTGCTTCTTATGATAATCAATCCATTTCAAATGCTCCTCAGCAAATCCCATTATCCTATTCTCCTTTCCAACATAAAAAAGTCCCGCACCCCAA
>NZ_CCDG010000147.1 GCF_000723885.1 Paenibacillus camerounensis | reverse complement strand
AAGTGTCTCTTTAATGTTTTTACGACAACAAAATTATTATTTATACTTACTTGAGTTTCTGCTAATCAATTCCCCATCAATAGATGCCTTTATCCGCGCCGGCAGCGTTAAAAGGAGACTTAGATCTTTTGCAGAATTTGCAATTAGCACATGGAGCATAGGGCGTTTCTTAGTTCAGCTGAACCAATTCACAATCATCGCATAATCCGAAACGGCAAACACAAGCAGGCTGACTACACCAAAAGCGATCGCAAATTTATTCTTCTGCGGAGCACGGAGTAGCCGGATGACGCCGATAAAAATCAGAATGGTAAAGGCAATCATAAACAGATCAAAGGTATGAAATTTAGAAGGTTCTTGTACAGCAGCTTCTGCCAGCAGCATGGCATTACCTCCTCAAAAGGGTTGACAAGCAGGTTCATCTAATCCATATCTACCCTTATGTTATCGCTACCAATAGTGCGGTGCAATAGGAATTCGTTAAAAAAGCTGTAATTGTTGTAAAAAATTATTTTTCAATCACTATCAACCGATTAAAAATGTGATTTCTGCAGTTGACACAGACTTGAATGCAACCTTTACCGCTCTTAGATCCTCTTATTTAACTTAGGCTGCAAAAAAAAGAACGCCGCAAGCGGATCACCGCCTGCAGCGCTCTAAGTTAAAGCTCATTTCATCTAATCTGCAAATGAAGCCTGACGCTCCACTCTACTCTATACCGTCGTCTCCGACTCCTGCAGCTGCAGCGCCTCCGTCCGCGCAGTATCACGGATCAGGATCGGCTTCAGATATCTGCCGGTGTACGATTCCTCAACGGTAATTAGCTTCTCCGGCGTTCCGGTAGCAAGCACCGTACCGCCGCCGCTGCCGCCTTCAGGTCCCATATCGATGAGGTAATCCGCAGTTTTGATGACATCGAGATTATGCTCAATGACCAGAACAGATTCGCCGGAATCCACCAGACGGTGCAGCACCTCCAGCAGGCGGCCGATATCGTCCACATGCAGCCCTGTAGTAGGCTCATCCAGAATATAGAGCGTCTTGCCGGTGCTGCGGCGGTACAGCTCGGAGGCCAGCTTCACGCGCTGGGCTTCACCGCCTGACAGCGTTGTTCCCGGCTGTCCGATGTTGATATATCCGAGACCCACATCCAGCAGAGTCTGCATCTTACGGTGGATCTTCGGAATGTTTTTGAAGAACTCGGTGGCATCCTCTACAGTCATTTCAAGCACATCGGCAATGCTCTTGCCTTTGTATTTGACCTCCAGGGTCTCCCGGTTGTACCGCTTGCCCTTACAGACTTCGCATGGCACGTATACATCCGGCAGGAAGTGCATCTCAATCTTGATAATTCCATCCCCGCGGCAAGCCTCACAGCGTCCGCCCTTCACATTGAAGCTGAACCGGCCCTTCTGGAAGCCGCGCACCTTAGCCTCATTGGTCTTCGAGAACAGGTCACGGATATCATCGAATACGCCGGTATAGGTTGCCGGGTTCGAACGCGGAGTTCGGCCGATCGGCGACTGGTCGATCTCGATAACCTTGTCCAGGTTCTCAAGGCCCCGGATCTCCTTATGCAGACCCGGACGCACCTTAACGGCTCTGTTCAGCTGGCGGGCCAGACTCTTATACAGAATCTCATTAACCAGCGAGGACTTGCCTGAGCCGGAGACACCCGTTACTGCAGTAAAGACACCCAGCGGGATCTTCACGTTAACGTTCTTAAGGTTGTTCTCTTTGGCTCCGCGGATTTCAATCCAGCGGTCATCGGTTGCCCGCCGCTTGGAGGTTACCGGGATGAACTTACGTCCGCTGAGGTACTCCCCGGTCAGTGAATTCGGATCATCCATGATCTCCTGCGGCGTACCCTGGGCAATTACGCTTCCCCCATGGATACCCGCACCCGGGCCGATGTCGATGATATAATCAGCAGCCATCATCGTATCCTCATCATGCTCAACTACAATCAGTGTATTACCGAGATCGCGCATATGGGCCAATGTTGAGATTAGCCGGTCATTATCCCGCTGATGCAGCCCGATACTCGGTTCATCCAGAATGTAGAGGACGCCCATTAAGCTGGAGCCGATCTGTGTCGCCAGTCTGATACGCTGTGCTTCGCCTCCGGAGAGTGATCCCGCCGCACGGCTAAGCGTCAGATAGTTCAGTCCGACGTTAACCAGGAAGCCGAGCCGGCTGCTGATTTCCTTCAGGATCAGATTGGCGATGGCTGTTTCTTTTTCATTCAGCACGAGGTTTACGAAGAACTCCTGGCAGTCTCCGATGGACAGGTCTGTAACATCTGCTACGTTCCTGTCGTTAATGGTAACAGCAAGAATTTCCTTCTTCAGACGTTTGCCTTTGCACACATGGCAAGGCTTAGCACTCATGAAGCCTTCAATGAATTCACGGATTCCTTCCGAGGCAGTATCCCGGTATCTCCGCTCCAGATTAGGAATAATTCCTTCGAAAGCAACAAGCGCATCCTTCTTCTGTCCAAAATCATTCTCATAGCGGAAGCGGATCTTCTCACTGCCTGTTCCGTACAGCAGCTTGTTCATCTGATCCGGTGACAGCGTGCTTACCGGCACATTCTGCGGAATCTTGAAATGCTCACAGACCGATTTCAGAAACTGCGGATAGTAGTTAGAGGTACTGCCTGTCCAGGCCAGAAAAGCCCCGTCCTCCACCGACTTCTCAGAGTCGGGGATCAGCAGTTCCGGGTCGACAACCATGTTCACCCCGAGGCCGTCACATTCCGGGCAGGCCCCGAATGGACTATTGAAGGAGAACATCCGCGGTGCCAGCTCTTCAATACTGAAGCCGCACACCGGGCAGGCAAAGTTCGAGCTGAACAGCAGCTCCTCCTGGCCGATAATATCCACCAGAATCTGCCCGCCGGACAGCTTAAGCGCTGTTTCCAGCGAGTCTGTCAGCCGGGTCTGCACATCGTCCTTGATGACAATCCGGTCCACTACAACTTCAATGGTGTGCTTCTTGTTTTTTTCCAGTTCAATCTCTTCCGTTACCTCACGCAGCTCTCCATCCACACGCACACGGACGAAGCCCTGCTTGGAGATGTCACTGAACAGGCCTTTGTGCTCGCCCTTGCGGCCGGAAATAACCGGTGCGAGAATCTGCAGCCGGGTCTTCTCCGGATACTGCATAATCCGGTCAACCATCTGCTCAACGGTCTGAGAGGTAATCTCAATGCCGTGATCCGGACAATGCGGGTGGCCGATCCGGGCAAATAACAGACGCAGGTAGTCATAAATTTCTGTTACCGTACCTACCGTCGAGCGCGGATTGCGGCTCGTAGTCTTCTGGTCAATAGAAATTGCCGGGGATAAACCGTCGATGGAATCAACATCCGGCTTCTCCATCTGGCCAAGGAACTGGCGGGCATAGGCGGAAAGGGATTCCACATAACGCCGTTGTCCCTCGGCATAGATCGTATCAAACGCCAGCGAAGATTTGCCGGAGCCGCTAAGTCCCGTCAGCACAACGAAGCGGTCCCGCGGGATCGTTACGTCGATGTTCTTGAGATTATGCGCTCGCGCGCCTTTGATTACTATACTTTCGTTCGCCAACGGTAAAACCTCCAATTTCAAATACGGAAATATTTTGGGAAAACATTTTCGATCCCTCCCAAACCCTCCCTTAGCCAAG
>NZ_CCDG010000146.1 GCF_000723885.1 Paenibacillus camerounensis | reverse complement strand
TTCAACGACTTCTCCAAAGAGCTGCAGGAGGCTAATCTTCTCGCAGCAATAGAGAATTATGATGTAATTGACCAAAGCGTGGATATGATGGCCGAGATGTGGAAGACTGGCAATGATGAGCAGCTGCTGCAGCTGACGAACAGCTTTGCCGGAGACGCGGAATACTACAAGGCGATGCTGGTTGACCGTAATATCGGAATGGCTGACAAAATCGACGGCTATCTTAAGAACGGCAAGAATGAAGAGTATTTCATCGTCGTCGGCGCGGCACATTATCTGGGCGAGCATGGCATTATCAAGCTGCTTCAGGATAAGGGATATACTGTGGTGCGTAAATAATATAACAGCACGAAAAAGGTGCCTCTC
>NZ_CCDG010000145.1 GCF_000723885.1 Paenibacillus camerounensis | reverse complement strand
GCAAACGCCTCTAGGATCGGTGTCGGAATCACGGGACCTGTCACTTCATTTTGCTCATAGCGGTTTTCGCTGACTGCCTCAACCGCGTGAGCGATCGCTTCCACCGTATATTTGCCCATGATCTCCTTAATGGAGACGCTGTACCCTGCGCTTCTCATCTTCGATACGATGCGGATCGCTTTGATGGAGTCTCCGCCAAGTTCAAAGAAGCTATCCTCCGCCCCAACCCGTTCCACACCCAGCACCTGACTAAAGACCTGACACAGTGTTTCTTCGATTTCGGTTCTCGGCGCAACATATTCCCGTGTACTCGTTACTTCGATTCGCGGAAGTGCCCGCTTATCGACCTTTCCACTTCTTGTGACCGGAATGCTGTCCATCCGCATGAAGTATGCAGGAATCATATATTCCGGCAACGACGCTCCCAGGTTCTTCTTAAGTAGGGACTCGCTCATTTCTGTGTCGGATACCAGATAAGTGCAGAGTACCGAATCTCCCGATTGGTCTTTGGCAGCGATGACAGCTACGTCCACAATTCCTTCTATATGTCGCATGGCACTTTCAATTTCACCCAGTTCAATCCGGAAGCCTCTGATCTTAACCTGCTCGTCGATCCGGCCCTGGTATTCGATGTTGCCGTCAGGCAGCCATCTAGCCAAATCTCCCGAACGATACAGCTTACCTTCTCCAAACGGATTATCAATAAATTTCTCCGCTGTCAGCTCCGGTCTGTTCAGATAACCTCTTGCTAAGCCCGCACCGGCTATACACAATTCTCCCGGAATTCCTATTCC
>NZ_CCDG010000144.1 GCF_000723885.1 Paenibacillus camerounensis | reverse complement strand
GTGCTTGGCAGCGTCCTACTCTCCCAGGACCCTTCGGTCCAAGTACCATTGGCGCTGGAGGACTTAACGGTCGTGTTCGGGATGGGTACGCGTGGAACCCCTCCGCCATCGCCACCAAACATGATTTTTCGAAGCTTCCGCTTCTCGAAATCGCTGCGAGAAAAGATCAGTCCTCAGAAGGACTTGCAGCTTAAGGTTGTTCAGGAACTTGATTCCTGA
>NZ_CCDG010000143.1 GCF_000723885.1 Paenibacillus camerounensis | reverse complement strand
GTATACATTTGTATACAATAGTGTTGTTGATAAATTGCAAAAGGAGTGACCCAAAATGAAAGAACAATGGGAACACGGCGGGCATGGTGACCGTAACTGTGAAGGCCGGCATAAAGGCAGGCATCATGACGGAGCCAAGACGTTCCGCCGCGGGCGGGCGCTGGAATTTTTGAATGTGCTTGAGGTGAAAAGAGCAACGCTGAAGCAGCAGGTGGAAGCGCCGGAATATCAGGAAATTAAGCCGGTGCTGCTCGGTGAGCTCAAGGCGGTAGAGATGGTGATTGACGAGTATACCCGGCATTTTGAGCTGCGCCGCAGGGAAGCGAATGAGACTCAGATGCCAGAAGGGGATTCATGATGTGGGAATTAAGACGTTATTTGAAGCCATATGTAAAATTTATGATTCTGGCTCCGCTGTTCATGATGCTGGAGGTCTTTTTTGACCTGCTTCAGCCCACACTGGCTGCACATATCGTTGACTACGGGATTGTGAGCCGCAACTTTAGCGTTATTGAGCGGACCGGATTTTTGATGCTGGGCGTTGCTCTGCTGGGGCTGGTTACCGGCGTGCTGTGCAACTTTTTTGCCAGCCGGGCCTCGCAGAATTTTGGCGCCGATATCCGTGAAGCGCTGTTCACGAAGGTGCAGACCTTTTCGTTCGAAAATGTTGATACCTTCAAGTCCGGCTCGCTGATGACCCGGATGACCAGCGATGTGGTACAGGTGCAGAATCTATTGCAGATGGGCCTGCAAGGCCTTGTACGTGCGCCCAGCCTGCTGGTCGGCAGCGTGGTTATGGCGCTGATTATCAACCGGCAGCTGGGGCTTATCCTGCTGGGCACGCTGATTGTCCTGATTGCTGTAGTCGCGTTGCTGATCCGTTTTTCAACTCCGATTTTTTCTGCAGTGCAGGGGAAGCTGGATGCCGTAAATACGCGGATTCAGGAAAATCTGGCGGGAATCCGGGTCGTCAAAGCGTTTGTACGCACCGGCTATGAAACAGGGCGGTTCCGCGAGGTTAACGGGGATTATACCCGGGTCTCGATCCGGGCAGCCCGCTTTATCGCGCTGAATTCGCCGATCGTCACGCTGATTATGAACGCCTGCCTTGTAACCGTGCTGCTGTACGGCGGTAACCAGGTATCGTTCGGCTCGGTTAAGGCAGGCGATCTGGTCGCCTTTGTTAACTATGTAGTTCAGGTATTATCCTCCCTGCTGATGGTCAGCAGTCTGCTGATGAACGTGTCGCAGGCCAAAGTGTCGGCTGACCGGATTCAGGAGGTACTGGCTGCGCAGCCGCATATCCGCGATGCTGAAGCAGGAGGCGCAGTGTCTCTTCCCGGCCGCAAGGTCAAGCTGGAGAATGTGTCCTTCTCCTATAACGGTTCGTCCGATCCGAAGGATCTGGTGCTGCGGGATATTAACATTGAAGCCAAGCGCGGGGAGACCGTGGCCATAATCGGGGCAACCGGCTCCGGCAAAACCACGCTCGTCCAGCTGATTCCCCGGCTCTATGACGTTACGTCAGGCTCTATTCAGCTTGACGGACAGGACATCCGTGAGCTTCCGCTGCTGGAGCTGCGGCGGCGGATCGGGATGATCCTGCAGGAATCGTTCCTGTTCACCGGCACGATCCGCGACAATATCGCCTTCGGCAAGCCCGGTGCAGCCCAGACCGAGGTAGAAGCGGCAGCGCGAATGGCCCAGGCGCATGATTTCATCAGCAGGCTGCCGGAAGGCTATGATAC
>NZ_CCDG010000142.1 GCF_000723885.1 Paenibacillus camerounensis | reverse complement strand
CGGAGCCGCCGGCTCCTGCCAGGCGAGCGGCTAACGCCTGGCGCCGGGGGCGAGCTTGCCGGCAGCTGCGGGGCAGATACCGGCCGCCGCGGCAGATAGCCGGCCTTGCTTCAGCCTAGCAGCGGCATGGCCGGCTGCCGGACGACAACCACCGGTGTATCAATGCATTACGAGCCATACGCTTATGGCCTATACTCCGATATGGGATAGACGGTTTGCTTCTTGCACTGTTACAGCTGATTATGCGGTCCAGCAAGCCATATTACAGCAATCCGCCCAGACGTTTAGGTGGATTTCCGCCAACTAATTCCGTCTCTAATGCTTATTTTCAGTATTTAATTGGATAAAGGTCACCTAAATCACGCCAATAGACCCTTTCTGGACATAACAGCCCAAATTAAATGGATTTTTTCCCACTAATCTCCTGTAACCTAACGCCGATGCTCCATTAGTTGCCGTGAATCCACCTAAATTGTCGCCCCACAGCATTTCGACCCGCCCCCCTTCCTCATATAGCGGAGCAACCGGCCTGCACGGCTGCCCGCAGACTACACCGGCAACTAAAGAAAAGCCCAAAGCAGGGACTA
>NZ_CCDG010000141.1 GCF_000723885.1 Paenibacillus camerounensis | reverse complement strand
ACAGCCGTATCATTGAATCCGCTGAGGATTTGGAATTTCTCCTGTTCAGTAATCGTCTCGATCTCGGACAATTTCCGGTTAGGATTCTCACCGATGGCCTGCAGCACTTTTTCAATTCTGGCTAGAATGCTCTGAATTTCTTCCCTGGCATATACATTTGGATTATAAAGAAGATCAAATACCAGACGCTCTTCCTCTTGATACGCACACAATGT
>NZ_CCDG010000140.1 GCF_000723885.1 Paenibacillus camerounensis | reverse complement strand
TTGATTCCGCTAGTATGGAGCGGAATGGGCGAATAAAGGGCAAAAGTGCCTCTGATTCCGCTGATATGGAGCAAAATGGGCGAATGAAGGGCAAAAAGGCCTCTGATTTCGCTGATATGGAGTGAAATGGGCGAATGAAGGGCAAAAAGGCCTCTGATTCCGCTAGTATAGAGTGAAATGGGCGAATGAAGGGCAAAAGTGCCTCTGATT
>NZ_CCDG010000139.1 GCF_000723885.1 Paenibacillus camerounensis | reverse complement strand
AAGTGCCTTTGAATATGCCCGGTCCGGCTAAATGTGCCGAATGAAGGGCAAAAGTGCCTTTGATTTTGCCCTGCCCGGCTAAATGTGCCGAATGAAGGGCAAAAGTGCCTTTGAATATGCCCGGTCCGGCTAAATCGGGCGAATGAAGGGCAAAAGTGCCTTTGATTTTGCCCTGCCCGGCTAAATGTGCCGAATGAAGGGCAAAAGTGCCTTTGAATATGCCCGGTCCGGCTAAATGGGCCGAATGAAGGGCAAAAGTGCCTTTGATTTTGCCCTGCCCGGCTAAATGTGTGGGATTGATAATTGCT
>NZ_CCDG010000138.1 GCF_000723885.1 Paenibacillus camerounensis | reverse complement strand
CCGTCCGGGGAGTTCAGGGCGTACAAGCAGAGAACAAGCGGCAGGCGGATCAGCTGAGCCGGCAGCTGGGCGTGCTGGCAGGACTATTCGGAATCGCAGGGAGCGGTGATCCATTCCGTCCCGTGTCCATCCCGACATTGGCACAGAAGGCGGTGACTAGCTTCATTCGCACGCTTTCAATACTGAGCGGCCGGGATGAGCTGAGCCGTGATCCGGCAGTGCAGAAGCTGAGGGGGATTATTCAGCAGTCGGGCCTGGCAAGCATTGAGGGACTGTCCGCGCAGGTCAAGCTGAAAGAGATCTACGAAGCGAGGGAGCAGATCGCGAAGGCACAGACAGCCTACGAGGTCTATCAGACGTTTGGGAATCAGGCTCAAATGGCGGCTGCACATCAGCAGGCGGAGGAAGCGCGCAGGAAGCTGGAATCGATGGGGATCAGCGCGAAGCAATATGAGGCAGGAAAAGATCTTACAGGCTACTTCAGGCAGGCGGCAATCAAAGCCTGTGATTATGATCCGTCGGTCATCGACAAGAGTGTACCGCTGCCGGAGAAGGAAGAATATGCGTTTCTGCTGCGGATGGCGATGGAACCGGGAATCCAAGGAGAGTGGGCAAAGCAGCAGCTGGCGCTGGTCAAGCCGGAAGCGACGCTAGGTCCGGTGGACCCGTACAACAGCGTATCCGAAGCGGATATCCTGAACCGGAACGATCCGGAGGCGATCGGGCGGCTGAAGGAAACGTACTGGTACACGTTGCCGCCGGAGGAGCAGGACCGGCGGTATGAAGAGCTCAAGGCGTACTACGAGAAGCAGGAGAAGGAAGCAGCGGACAAAAACCGGCTGACGGGAAGCGGAGTAGGGAATCAGACGCTGGCGAATATTCTGGTGGGCGGAAGCAATATGATTGTGAATGCGATCGACACAGCCTCGTTCGGAATAGCGAGGACGGTGACGGATTGGATTGCGGGTCCGAAGCCGGAGGGTTATGTCAGTCCGCTGGATGATCCCTACGGGAAGAAAGCGGGACAGGTGGCAGGGGGCTTAATCAGCATTGGTCTGCCATGGAAGTACCTGGGTAGTGGGATGCAGGCGACGGGAAGGGTAGGCAAATTCTCGCCGACCCTATACAAATCAATGGTATCGGGAGCGATAAGCGGAACGGTAGGAGAAGCGTTTGACGCCATCAACGATTACCGGGATGACGGGAAGCAGAGTCTGGGGGAACGAATAATCTCAGTAGGCGTCAACACCGTGGTTGCCGGAGCGGGCGATGTCATCATAACCTCCCTGAGCAAAGGCCTGGCCGGGGTAAAGAAAATCGTGAACGGGTCCATACCGGAAGCGAAGGTTAAAGAGGTTGAAGCCACGGGCAAAGCCAAGGCGGATGTCGATGCGGCGGCGAAGGAGCTTGAGGACGTTCGGGTTGGGGGGACTGGAAATGATGCTAAGATCCCTCGAACAGGGGCAGAATGGGATGAGTACTTCCGTTCAAAATATGGTGATGAAAATGTTACATGGGTGACTAAGAATAAGTTCGAGTATGTAAACGGTTTTGATGATCACATGATAAATGCACAAGGGCTTGTTAGAAAAGGGAATAAAGGCGTTGTTGGAGGTCACAATTTAGAAAATTTCGAGAAAATTCTGACAGATCAAGGTTGGAAGCTAGATGATGTTATTGTTTCAAGAACTCCACACTCTACTGTTCCAGGGGTTTATGAAATAGAGTATAGACTTCCTGCATTAGACAGGGAATTAAAGGTAGTGCCTGGCCAATATAAAAATATCCCTCAACCAAAGACAGTCTATGATTCAAATGTGATTTCAAATGAACAAATGCTTGTATGGGGCAAAGAAGCTATGGCGAATGGTGTGATTAATGGGAGATTAGTGACTGGATACTCCTCTAATGGACTTAGATTTACGGGATACCTTGATGATAGTGGGAACATCACAAATTTCCATCCTTCATTTGAGGGGAAATAGGGAGGTAACGATATGACAAATGAAAATATTTCCGAAAAAAAACTGATAGATCTTTATTATTTTTCTATCGGAGATGGGAACTTTATTAAAGCGTTGGAAAAGTATTGTAACGGGCAGGGTTTTGGTAATGAGCATATCTGGTGTTTATTTGCAAGTGAACTAGAAGAGTGGGAAGAAGGGTACTTCGGAGAAGATGGGGTTTGCTATTTTTTTGACCGTCCTGCAGTTGATGAAGATGTAACCGTCGTACTAGATTACTCCAGTTTCTATGTTTATCTTAAAGAAGCAAGTGAAGTATATTTGTTAAAGCATTCTGATGATAAGGATGTAGTTGAATCTCGATTATATGAAATGAAACAAAAGTTTAAAATTTTATAAGTAGTAGGGGCTAGCTAGTGTCGAATGAAACCAACATTCAACTATTAACACAAGTAACCCATGTAATGCCCATGTAAAAACATCTTAAATTCGGTTGCACGCATATCAAATGCTTCAAATTTATAATCTAAATAAAGCTATTGCTTTACACTGAGCAGGTCAATTATGGTCAGATACCACTATAATTAACCTGTTTTTTTGATATGTTCGCCTTCTTGCATTTTCCACGGAATGTACCAACAAAGTAAATATTACATTCCATATCCATATCCTTATACGAATAGGAAATGCTAAAGCTTAAGAATAAATGAATGAGATGTACTTCTGTAAGCGCGAAACAGTCATTTTTTAGTCAAATCACAAACAGTTTTAATGGATATTTACTTCGGTTATTATCAACTTTTGAATGGAAGTCTATAAAACTAATGGAAAATATAACCGATAATAAAGAGTATCTAATATTTTAGGTATTTATTACAGATATACATACGCGAGGTAGTTATTCGGATTAGAAATGAAGGATGAAGAATAGGGGGAAGTATCCACAACTTGAGGTAAGTTATACATTAGCGTTCTTTCATGCAATCCACTAACTATGAGAGGGAGTATTTTTTTGAATACATATCGAAAGAAAGTTAATAAAAGGGCAGGCTCGTTGTTCTTGTTGTTTACTTTAAGCCTGGCTGCTTCAGCCCATCCTGGTGCCGGAGCGGCAGCAGCGGGGTTTAATGATGTTCCCGCTGCTCACTGGGCGAAATCAGGAATTGATACCGCAGTAAATAAAGGTTATGTAGAGGGGTATCCGGGGGGCTTATTCATGCCGGATGCCAGCGTATCGCGGGCTGAATTTATCAAAATGATTGTGACCGCAACCGGACAGCCGGTAGAAGCGGCTGAAGGAAAGTGGTACGAAGGCTACGTGGCTGCTGCACAGCAGGCGGGCCTATATACTACAAGTGATTTTGCCAATTCGGAGCTGGAATGGAACCGCAAAATTACTCGTGCAGAGATGGCGCGCATTGCCGCACGGGCCGCAGGGCTAAAAACAAAAGAAGATGACAAATGGATGTATCTGGCTGCAAAAGCAGGTTTGATTTCCGGACTGGGCGCGGGCAAGCTTGGTGAACAGGAACATACCACAAGAGCCCAATCTGTTACTGCCGTACAGCGTGTTCTGACTGTAAACAGCGGAGGCAAGCTCAAGGTAGATAAATACGCTGTCAGCAGTGCGGAATTGGCTTGGCATAAGACGAATATTTTTACGATGATGCCGGAGTATTTCAATTATAAAAGTCAAATGTGGACGCAGTATGACAGCTATGAAGATCAATGGAGAGAGGATAAGTTAACACTAAGCTCTAAAAATAACAAATACGTTGCCACTCTGCATGAGCTTGTCGCGATTGATCTGGAAGATCCAAATGATCCTAATCTGAAAAATGTTCCTCCTATAAAGACACTAAGATGGGACTATGGAGCATATGAACATCCGGGTTTTCCAGTTTCAAACTATAAAAAAGCGTATCTCCTCTATTGGAAATCAACGGTTAAGAATGATGCACCGGAACATTATAAATCTTATGTATACGCAAATATTGAAATCGATGGTATAGGGGAGTATGGAAATCCCAAGATACGTGAAGGGGTGTTAACTAAATCTAGCTCTGTATATGTTAAAGCAAACGGGGATTCACCTTATCGAATTATTCCAAAAGTTGGGGGAGAGAAGTTGGAGAGAACAGTGTCTGGAAGTATACGGACACCTAGTTTCTCTAATTACTATTATTTATCGGAAAGTCTATTATCAGTGTATCCACATGGTGATCAATAGGGAAGAGTGGTTTGATGAAAGGGATTAAGGCAATCAGTGTATTGGGATTGTTGGTTGTTATATTGCTGATAACATTCACCGCATCAACAGGAAAAGCGGCTGAAGCAGAAGAACACATCTGGAAAACAGTCAATCTAACCAATAATTATAATACAAACGGAAATGCTGCATTAGAAGATACAGGTGCGATATTTTACCGTTATACAGGACTAAAAACAAAGCCATTGGGCTTGAATGCGGGACAAGGAAATACAATCACCAAAATCGAATTCAAGCGGGATGGCGAAGTTGTTCGGACAGTGCAAGTAAACAGCCAATCTTATAATGAAGAAGTGCAATTTACCGGAGAGCCTATTGTGAAAAAGATTAAATTTTAAAAAAGCTTAAACATTCTTTTGAAGGAATAAAGCAGGGGGAAGTCATGGCGACAACGAAACTAATGTTTAATGCCGATGAAGTAGAGCGCCTGCGGACAAAAATTGGATTAGTCAGCCAGGACACGAACCGTCTGTATATGCAACTTAGAGGCCAGTCCGGTAACTGGAGCGGAGTACCGCTGGGATCTAGCCTGCAGCAAGCCCAGGTGCTCATCAATGAGCTAACCAGTGAAGCGGAGAAGCTGGAGGATCTGATCCGCAGTGCCGTCCGGGGAGTTCAGGGC
>NZ_CCDG010000137.1 GCF_000723885.1 Paenibacillus camerounensis | reverse complement strand
TCAATCTATGGACACCTTTGCCCTTCATTTCGCCTATCTGAGCTGTGCTGGCGAATTCAAAGGCATTTCTGACCTTCATTTCGCCCATTTGAGCTGTGCAGGCGAATTCAAAGGCATTTTTGCCCTTCATTTCGCCCATTTGAGCTGTGCTGGCGAATTCAAAGGCATTTCTGCCCTTCATTTCGCCTATCTGAGCTAATCTGGCGAATTCAAAGGCATTTTTGCCCTTCATTTCGCCCATTTGAGCTATGCTAGCGAATTCAAAGGCATTTCTGCCCTTCATTTCGCCCATTTGAGCTGTACAGGCGAATTCAAAGGCATTTTTGCCCTTCATTTCGGCACGTTAGATTGGCTGCAAGCTTTCAACTATTTCCTCTTGATTCCTCAGAGACAGGCACAGCCCCGAGTTACCAGGAACGGTTGCAGGTGCAGCACAAAGAGCAAGCCGTGTACGTTGATTGCGTACGTTCAGCTTGCCCTCTGATATCCGTGGTTGCGTACGTTCAGCTTGCTCTCTGACATCCGTTGATTGCGTACGTTCAGCTTGCTCTCTGATATCCGTTGATTGCGTACGTTCAGCTTGCCCTCTGACATTCGTTGGTTGCATACGTTCAGCTTGCTCTTGCAGCCATCTTAGAAATTAAAGTTATCCGGGTCCGGACCAAAGCGGTGATTCTGGTTCAGCTCCTCAATGGCCTGTACATCATCGTCACTCAGCGTGAAGTCAAAGAAGCCCGCATTCTCCACAATCCGTTCAGCATGCACTGACTTAGGAATCGTGATTACGCCCTGCTGCAGGTCCCAGCGGAGCACAATTTGTGCTACTGTCTTGCCGTACCGTTCAGCCAGCTCCTTGAGCAGCGGCAGCTCAAGGTTCCCCTGCATCAGCGGGCTCCAGGCCTCTACCTGAATATCATGCGCCTTGGCGAATTTCAGCACCTCGCGCTGGGTCAGCAGCGGATGGAATTCGATCTGGTTCACGGCCGGCACCACGCCGGTATCGTCGATGATATCCTGCAGATGATGCACCTGGAAATTGCTGACGCCGATGGATTTGACGAGCCCTTCCTTCTGCAGATGAATCAGCGCCTTCCAGGTGTCCCGGTATTTGCCCTTAACCGGCCAGTGGATCAGATACAGGTCAATAACATCCAGACCCAGCTTCTTGCGGCTTACTTCAAAAGCCTTAAGTGTCGATTCATATCCCTGATCAGGATTACGCACCTTGGTCGTGATGAACAGCTCATCCCGCGGAACTCCGCATTCCCGGATGGCCTGTCCCACGCCCTCTTCATTATTATATCCGGCTGCCGTATCAATACTGCGGTAGCCTGTTTCAACTGCTGTCTTCACTGCCTGGATAACCTCTTCGCCGTCCTTGGTCTGCCACACGCCCAGGCCCAGCCACGGCATGGTTGCCCCGTCATTCAGCGTCGGTCCGCCCGAAAATGGTCCATTTAATTCGCTCATTGTTAACCCTCCAAGCCTATTGTTGTGATCAAACTTCTATAACCTAAAAAATGGCTGGGGAATCAGCCCGGATTCAACAAGATTATAACAGATTGCGGCAGCGCTACCAAAATGCCATGACCTCCAGCTATTCCACTTGTCCGCACTCAACCATATCAGCACAAATTCTCAAAGCAAGCAGGACCTTTACAAGTATGCTGACTTAGGTGCTCCTGCGTGACCCCGAATAAAAAGAGCGTCTGCCGCAACCGCAGCAGACGCTTCTCTTAAATGATTAATCGATCAGCTTGAAATCATCAAAGCTGAATTCCGGTGATACGATGCAGGAGACTAGCACCGGCTCATCACCGAGCGGCCGCGCGGCCTGCCAGACACCTGCAGGAATAACGACCTGCGGCTGTTGTCCGGCTAATATGTCGGCGCCGAGCACAACTTCAGTTACGTTCTCAGGCTGTGCACCGCTGCCGCCCAGGCTCAGGATAATCGGACTGCCGGAATGCCACAGCCAGATTTCATCGGAGAGCACGGTGTGCCATTCCGACTTTTCACCCGGATGAAGCAGGAAGTAAATGGAGGAGGCCGATGCTCTGGCTCCTGAATAGTTACTGCCCAGCGTCTCCTGGGGAATTTCGAAGGATGAATTCCATAATCTCTTGTACCATCCGCCCTCAACGTGGGCTTCAAGCCCCAGCGCTGCTACCAGCGGAGAAATTTCTTTTTGCGTCACAGTATCTGCTCCTTAAAGTTTGCCGCATAAGCAACCACTTAGATTTGTGTTTGCTTTTACTTTAACAAAAATGTGCCGCAATTGTAAAACCTTCTGCTGCTTACTTGCCATCCTTGCCTGCCTTGAATACTTCGGCGATTGCTCCGAGCGCACCCAGGGTCTCAACTGTGCTGCTAGGCAGGAATACTTTGTTGGCAGGTCCTTTGGATATTTCGGTCAGCGCATCAAAGGACTGGTACGCCAGTACCCGCTCATCCAGCCCGGCGGTGCTGATCAGCTGAATCCGCGCCTTCTCGGCCTCGGCTACCGCCTCGATCGCCTTGGCCTGGCCGAGTGCCTCCAGCTCCTGTGCCTGACGTAAGCCCTCAGCCTGACGGATACGCGCTTCCTTGTCACCTTCAGCCTTGAGAATCTTACTCTGCTTATCACCTTCCGCACGCAGGATCATATCCTGCTTGGCGGCTTCCGCCTCCAGCACAATCGCGCGCTTGCTGCGTTCCGCCTTCATCTGCTTATCCATGGCTTCCTGGATATCCAGCGGCGGCTTGATGTCAATAACCTCAACGCGTTCTATCCGCACGCCCCACTTCTCGGTTGCTTCATCGAGGGCCAGCCGGATGTCCGCCGAAATTTTTTCACGTCCGGACAGTGTTTCGTCCAGCTCCAGCTTACCGATAATCTGCCGCATGGTTGCCGTGGAGATATTGCGAACCCCGTATACATAATCAGAAATACCGTAAGTCGCCTGCTCCGGTCCCACTACCTGATAGAAGATAATGGTGTCAATCTGTACCTGAACGTTATCCTTCGTAATAACTGTCTGAGGCGGCACATTCGCCTGCTGAATCCGCAGATCGTGATACGTGCGCACCTGATCAATGACCGGAATCAGAATGTTCAGCCCCGGTGTAAGCAGCCGGTGAAATTTTCCGAGCCGCTCGACTACCCCTACACGCTGCTGCGGTACGATTTTGATCGTCAGTGCCACAAAAACGACTACGACTGCAATAATAATCCCGATAATTACCCATGAATCCATCAGCTGTATTCCTCCCATCGTTCTACTTCAATAATAGTGGAGCTTCTGCGGACAACTCTGACTAATTCATCTCTCGCCAGCACCTCGCCTGACACTGCACTCCATGTATCGCCGCCGACTTTGACCTGGCCGTAACGCCCCGGTTCAAGCGCCTCAACGACAATACCCTGACGCCCGGTAATCTCTGTCCCGATGTCCTCGAACCCCCGGGAATGCTTGAACCTGGCGACCAGCGGTTTGGAGAAAACGGTCAGGAGAACCGTTACTACCGCGCCTGCCGCCACCTGCAGCAGAATCGCCTCCGGCCAGATCAGCGATACAAGCAGCGCCGCCGTTGCACCGATCGTAAGCCAGAACAAATAAAAAGTAAACGTAAACATTTCAATTAAAAGCAGAACACCGGCCGCGACTAACCATAGCACCCATGGAACCATAGGTGATCTCACCACCTTCCGCTATATACTACTATAAACGAATAAAACGGCAGCGCGTTCCATCATTTTTCCCGAAAGGGACAAAAGCAGGCACTTTTATTATATTTCAAGCCACGGAAGGTTATGAATACAATTCAATTGCTCCGCCTGCAGCACATCTTGTTCTGCAAAATAAAAAGCCTGCGGAGAAGCCGTTCTCTCCGCAGGCTCTTTATACTGACGGTTAAACTGGTATTATTTCAGCTTCCAGAGGGCAGGGGCAGCTGCCGGCTCCCACCCGGCAAGCGAGGTGTGCGCCTGCTGGCAGATATATGCGGACCCGTTATAGGTAACTGTATGCCCTACTTTGTAAGCGATGCCTGCCGCCCATGCACCGGCTCCCGGTGTTGCTGTAGCGGCCGGGGTAGGCACCGCCGTTGGAACAGGTGTAGCGGTCGCGGCAGGTGAAGGTGTGGCGGTCGCATTGCCGCAGACCCCGATTACCTTCCATGCCCCATAAGCGCCGCTCAGATCAGGCCGGTCGCCCTGCGTCCACCATTTGGCTTCATATACGTAGCCGCCGTGGGAAACCTGCTGGCCTTGTGTATACACACCGGCTGCGCTCCAGGCCGCTGCAGTGCATTGTCCCGGTGTGGGTGTCGGCGTCGGTGCTACTGTCGGTGTCGGAGTAGGGCTAACACTTGGTTTGGGCGTAACCGTTGGGGTGGCGGTTGGAGTTGGTGCTACTGTCGGCGTAGGGCTGGTGCTCGGTTTGGGCGACGCGGTCGGTGTAGCTGTCGGCGTTGCGGTCGGTGCTATTGTCGCGGTTGGGGTCGGTGTCGGAATTACACCGCCGCCAAGCTCAGCGCTGAGCTTATTCTGCAGCGTCCGGTTGCGGTCGCCGCTCGTCTCCCAGAACATGGCTCCGGCCAGTCCTTTAGCCTTCAGGTAGCTGATCTTATGGCCCAGGGATTCCGCATCATCGTAGCTGATATAGGTCTGAGTCGAAGGATTATACAGATAAGGCACCTTGGCTACGTTATTCCAATAACGGGTGTAGCCGTTTTTGTTAATATAATTGGCTTCCAGATCATTGAAATCATAATTGCCCTTCTCCCAGGTGCCTGTGGAGGATATACCGGCAGATACCTGGTATTGCCCGTTGCCTGCAGCCGGAGCACCGCCCCAGCCCCGTCCATAGAACGGCATTCCCAGCACCAGCTTGCTTGCAGGAACTCCTGCGCCAAGATGGCTGGTTACCGCCTTGTCGATATTATAATTCTGCGGCTCAGTAAGCCCGGTGGATGCTGTTGCAGGATCATAATATAATGGCGCATTGTGTCCGGTCGTTGTATTCCAGCTTCCGTTGAAATCGTAGGTCATGATGTTAATCCAGTCCACAACCGCTGCAATCCCGCTCAGATTATTGTTCTGGACGTATGTGGGACTGGCGCCGGAGGCGATGGTCAGGAGATAGGTTTTGCCGTCGGCGGTACCTGCCGCGTTCAGCTTTTCACGAATTTTTTGCAGCAGCAGCACATAATTCTGTTTATCCTCGGGGCGGTAGCTGTTGCCGGCGAGTCCGCCGCTGACCGGATACTCCCAGTCCAGATCGACGCCGTCCATCTTATATTTACGGATAAAATCAACCGCCGAATTGGCAAACACCTCACGGGCAGCAGCGGTTGCCGCCACATCAGAGAACCGGTTCGACCAGGTCCACCCGCCGACAGAGATCATCGTCTTCAGATTTGGATTCTTCTCCTTCAGCTTCCACAGCTGCTTCAGGTTGCCTTTGATCGGATCATCCCATTTGTCATCCCCGAAGCTTTTTTGGGCATCGATCCACGGATCGCCCAGTACGATTGTACCGTTCGGCACACTGATTGCCTGCCCCTGCTCATTCTGGCAGGTCCAGGTGACCGGATTCGGGCCGGTCGGGTCCGGATTGCCATGCACCCCGTTCCAGCAGATATCGGCGAAGGCGTAGTTGATTACATTCATTTTGGTGGCATCGATGTCCGCTACATTAAAAGCCCGTCCGTAAGCAGCCCAGGACGCATAATAACCGACTATTTTATAATCGTTCCCTGCGGCCTTAGCCGTCTTGACACTCCCGCCGAGTGCGGCAAAAAGCGTAATAAACAAAGCAGCCGCGAGCCCCAGCGCAACAGACTTCCGTGATTTCTTTTTCAGCATGCAAATATTACCTCCCCGGTTCATTCTCACAGCTCATCGTTCTTCATGGACAAGAAATAGCGACGCCTGGCAGCTCACCCCGCTCCCGGATCTGGATTCACCCTCACTCTGCCTTTCTAGCAATGCAACGGTAGTCTTGTTAATAGATGAGATACTGCAAAAAGCGCATGAAATTGCCCTGTTGCCTGTAATTACGCCGGCTGGCTTATGGACACGGTGGTGATACGGTTTATCCTGCTGTCAGGTAGTTGGTGGATTGGAAGAGTTAGGAGGCATTGAACTGGAGTATTCTGACATCATTAAGAGATGAAGGTAATTCTAATTCTCAGGCATCACAGCGGGAACCGCCAGGGGTAAATTTCTGTAATCAGGGGATAAATTCATCTTATGCTCAAAGGGGAAAGACAACTTACAAAAAAACATAAAAAGACCCTGGCCGCCTATCCGGCAGACAGAGTCATCTGTTTAATGTGTACGGGGATATTACCCGTTATTGGCCTGCTTGGCAGCAAGCTTATCCGTCAGCAGACGCAGCGCGGTTCCGCGGTGGCTGATCTTCTGCTTCTCCTCCAGCGTCAGCTCGGCCATTGTCTTCTCATACTCGGAAAGGTAGAAAAGCGGATCATAACCGAAGCCCCCGGCGCCTGCAGGCTCCGAGGTAATCCAGCCTTCCACCGTACCTTCCGCTGTCAGCTCCGAGCCGTCGGCCGGATCATAAAGTGATAACGCACAGACAAACCTAGCCGTGCTAAGCAGCGGCTGGCCGGTATCCTCACCCTGCTTCATCCGCTCCAGTTCGCTCAGCAGCTTGAGGTTATTCTCCTCATCCTGCGCACCTTCCCCGGCGTAACGGGCAGAGTACACACCGGGCTGGCCGTCCAGCGCATCGACACACAGGCCGGAGTCATCCGACAGTACGGGCAACCCGAGGGCTTCGCCGACTGCCTTGGACTTCTTGAGCGCATTCTCGGCAAAGGTGCTGCCGTCCTCCACTACATCCGGAAGCTCCGGGTAGTCGAACATACTCTTAACGGTCAGGCCGAGCGGGGCAAAAGCATGCTGGAACTCACGTACCTTGCCCTTGTTCTTCGTCGCAACAATCAGGATGCCGCCGCTGTTACTCATGCTACACCTCTTGGCCGGGCTGGCCGGAAGGGATTTTGAGCGCGATCGGACCGAGCACTTCCTTCTGCACCGCGATCAGCTCATGGATGCCCTTCTCCCCGAGACCCAGCAGCTCATCCAGCTCCCGGCGTGTGAACGGACGCTCTTCGCCGGTGCCCTGCAGCTCGACAAAAGCACCGCCGCCGGTCATCACCACGTTCATATCGACCTTTGCCTTGGAATCTTCCTCATAGTTCAGGTCAAGCAGCGCCTTGTCCCCCACCACACCGACACTGATAGCAGCCAGGTAGTCTGTAATCGGGAATACGCTCAGCTTGTGCTGTAGGGCAATTTTGTTAATGGCAAAGGCCATTGCTACAAAAGCTCCCGTAATCGAGGCTGTCCGCGTACCGCCGTCTGCCTGAATCACGTCGCAGTCCAGCGTAATACTGCGCTCGCCCAGCGCCTGCAGATTTACTACCGAGCGGAGCGCCCGGCCGATCAGCCGCTGGATCTCCATCGTCCGTCCGGTCAGCTTGCCGCGTGCCGCTTCACGCTGGTTACGGGTCTGGGTTGCCCGGGGCAGCATCGAATATTCGGCGGTTACCCAGCCTTTGCCCTGGCCCTTCAGGAACGGCGGAACCTTCTCATCCACTGTTGCGGTTACAATAACCTTTGTGTCGCCCATCTCAATCAGTACTGAGCCCTCTGCATATTTATTAGTTTGGGTTGTAATCGTAAGCGGCCGGAGCTGGTCGCTGTTACGCCCGTTTGATCTCGTCATAGTCTGCCTCCTGCATCTTAAGTAGCTAAAGCTTACATTAACGCCTTTGCGCGCGAAACGGATAACACCCGGGAAGGGCATTATCCGTTTTTTGCTTAGCAAGCTTTATTCTACCAAAGTACAAGCGCAAAAGCATCTTTTGGCTAGGTAAAAACTTCTTACAGCGGCAGTGCGTTCACATATTCCGGCGCCGATACCGGCTGGCCGTAGTTGACATTATCCGTTCCGGTTACCGTCTCCTGCCCGTTCAGGCGGATCTGGACCGGAGCATCGCCTGCATTCTGCGCCACTGTGAGCACTACGGATTCCAGCATTTCCTCCGGCACATTCCGGGCATCCGTGAACATATCATCTGTCAGCGACACTGTTACTACCCCGTTCTGTCCGGCTTCTACTCCTTCAAGCGCGGTTCCCCCGGTCATCACCATCTCCAGTCCGTTAGCCGATTCCGGTCCGGCTATCAGCTCATTCAGCGCAGCCTTCACCCGGTCCTCTCCGGCGGGTACAAAGCGTGTAACCGGAACATAATACTGGTGAGTGCCGTCAGGCGTTGCTGCGGAAAAATAAACGGTTACCGCAGATGAATTCATCAGCACCGGTCCGTTTCTCGGCAGGTTAATGCCGAATGAGCGGGACAGCGGATGATCCAGCGGTGTGCCCTGGAGCGGCATTTCGGTCAGCTTTTTGCCGTCAACCCACAGCTGTACGCCTTCGATGCCCTCCTGTCCGGTCAGTGTCCAGGTGATGGCCTCCAGAATTTTGCGTTCATCTGCCGGCTTGTAATCATTAAATGCCGCGTTGAATTCAACCACCGCCAGCTTATCTTTGTCTACAGAGACACTCTCTACCTGTGTGCCGGCGGGAAGTACACCCTCAAAGCTTTCAGGAACAGTTGAGGCATATGCGCCCTGGGTGACCAGTGCAGTTAGTGAATCTGTAAGCATGGCGTTGCTGTCCCCTTCAGGCAGCTTAAGCGAAACCGGGGTCAGCAGCCCGTTGCTGTCCTGCAGGTAGACGGTGGTGCGCTCTCCGGGTGCGATGGCTTCCGGCTGACTGGTTATCTCCCCGGCGGCGGTATTCCCTGCCACTGGTCCGAATACTCCAGCATCAAGCGTAGTGCCGTCGCTGAGCTCCAGCATCTGCGCCTCAATCTCCTCCGGCGGCGGATCCACCGCTGCAGACTCCGAACCGAACAGGCCGCAGCCGGACAGCAGAATCGGAACCGTGAGCAGGCAAGCCGCAGACAGCGCACGGACTTTTGTCATAGATTTCATTAATCATTGCCCCTTTCAACAACTAGGATCAGTTTGTACTGCTATGTATACGAGCCCTCTCTGCAAAAAATAACAACAGCTTATCCTTAAATTTGGACAATGTGCGTAGCTGGATCGGGACAAGCTGCGGGTGAGTGGCGCACGGGCTCGGGTAAGGGCGGATGCTGCATAAGCGCAGGGTGATGCGACTTGAGTAAAGGACAATGAGCAATTCAGAGGCACTTTTGCCTCTGATTCCGGCTCCGGCGGGCGGATTGCACGATTCAGAGGCACTTTTGCC
>NZ_CCDG010000136.1 GCF_000723885.1 Paenibacillus camerounensis | reverse complement strand
ACGCCTCTAGGATCGGTGTCAGGATCACGGGTCCTGTCACTTCATTTTGCTCATAGCGGTTTTCACTGACTGCCTCAACCGCGTGAGCGATCGCTTCCACCGTATATTTGCCCATGATCTCCTTAACGGAGACGCTGTACCCTGCGCTTCTCATCTTTGATACGATGCGGATCGCTTTGATGGAGTCTCCGCCAAGTTCAAAGAAGCTATCCTCCGCCCCAACCCTTTCCACACCCAGCACCTGACTAAAGACCTGACACAGCGTTTCTTCGATTTCGTTTCTCGGCGCAACATAGTCGTGTTGGCTACTAGCTACTATCTCCGGAAGTGCTCTTCTGTCCAACTTTCCATTTGGAGTGACCGGAATACTGTCGATCTGCATCATATGAGCCGGGATCATGTATGAAGGCAATATTGTGTTAAGAGTATCCCGAATATCCGGCAAGCGGATCGGTGTATCGGATACCAGATAAGCGAAAAGGGCCATCTCTCCCGAGGTATCTTCATGTGCAAGCACAACCGCATCATGCATCAGATCAATCTTTCTGAGTGTACTTTCAATTTCACCCAGCTCAATTCGAAAGCCCCTGATCTTAACCTGCTCGTCAATTCGTCCTAAGTATTCAATGTTGCCATTAGGTAACCATCTTGCCAAATCTCCGGTACGATACAGTTTGCCGGCTCCAAACGGATTGGTGATCAACTTCTCGGCTGTTAATTCCGGCTTGTTCAAGTATCCTCTCATCAGACCATCGCCCGCGATGCAGAGCTCTCCGGGGATACCAATTCCGCAGAGTCTATTCTGATTTAGTATATAGACTTGCGTATTGGCAATCGGTTTGCCGATCGGAAGCAGCTCAAAGCACTCAGGAATTTCATAAGTTGTTGTAAATGTTGTGTTTTCTGTCGGCCCGTAACCGTTGATCAATTTAACTTGATTCTTCCGGTTTTTTAACATTCTCACGTGTTCTTCCGAGAGCCGCTCTCCACCAATCAACAATTCTTTTAGACTGTCAAACATCTCGACATCCGTCTGAATCATTAAGTTGTACAAAGAGGCTGTAATCCACATCGTGCTCACTTGATAACGAAGTATATGCTCTTTCAGACTCTTGTTGTCGGTGATTACCTCCTGAGATGCAAGCACCAAAGTCCCTCCATGAAGGAGTGATCCCCACATTTCAAACGTGGATGCGTCAAAGGACATAGATCCCGTTTGTAAGATTACTCTCTTTTCATCCAGTTCCACATAGTTAGTATTCGTGACCAATCGAATGATGCTTTTATGCTCAATCAGGCTGCCTTTCGGCTTACCGGTTGTGCCAGAAGTATAGATGCAATACGCTAAATCCCCTGATTTATTCACACTTACCGGATTATTCGTCTCACCTTCCCAAATCTTATGATCTGCAAGATCTATGACAGATAATTCCGTTTCGAGTTCTGAGCTGCAAATGAGCACCACTTTAGACTGGCAGTCCTTCAAGATATACTGAATTCGATCTTCCGGATACATCGGATCAATTGGGACATAAGCCCCTCCAGCTTTTAGAATTCCGCAAATACCGATAATCGTCTCGATTCTACGCTCAACTAAAATAGCTACAAGATCATCTGGTTTTACACCTAAATCGCGCAGTTTGCCTGCCAGCTGATTGGCCTTATGGTTGAGCTCAGCATAAGTCATTTGCTGCTCCCCAAAAGCAACTGCCGTTTTTGCAGGGAATTTCCTAACCTGCTCCTCAAACAGATCTACAACAGTCCGGTCTCGTGCATACTCAACAGCCGTATCATTGAATCCGCTGAGGATTTGGAATTTCTCCTGTTCA
Source organism: Paenibacillus camerounensis (assembly GCF_000723885.1). Taxonomy (GTDB): domain Bacteria; phylum Bacillota; class Bacilli; order Paenibacillales; family Paenibacillaceae; genus Paenibacillus_AQ; species Paenibacillus_AQ camerounensis. Next base: position 167 of record NZ_CCDG010000136.1, on the reverse strand, counting down.
GTAATTATCTCAATCTCGGACAATTTCCGGTTAGGATTCTCACCGATGGCCTGCAGTACTTTTTCAATTCTGGCTAGAATGCTCTGAATTTCTTCCCTGGCATATACATTTGGATTATAAAGAAGATCAAATACCAGGCGCTCTTCATCTTGATACGCACACAATGT
>NZ_CCDG010000135.1 GCF_000723885.1 Paenibacillus camerounensis | reverse complement strand
CTGAATGGAATGAATTTGTGCGGAATAGGAATTCCGGGAGAACTGTGTATAGCCGGTGCGGGGTTAGCAAGAGGTTATCTGAACAGACCGGAGCTGACAGCGGAGAAATTTATCGATAATCCGTTTGGAGAAGGTAAGCTGTATCGTTCAGGAGACTTGGCTAGATGGCTGCCTGACGGCAACATCGAATACCAGGGCCGGATCGACGAGCAGGTCAAGATCCGAGGCTTCCGGATCGAACTGGGTGAAATTGAAAGTGCCATGCGACATATAGAAGGAATTGTGGACGTAGCTGTCATCGCTGCCAAAGACCAATCGGGAGATTCTGCGCTCTGTGCTTATTTCGTATCCGACACAGAAATGAGCGAGTCCCTACTTAAGAAGAACCTGGGAGCGTCGTTGCCGGAATATATGATCCCTGCATACTTCATGCGGATGGACAGCATTCCGGTCACAAGAAGCGGAAAGGTCGATAAGCGGGCGCTTCCGCGAATCGAAGTAACGAGTGCACGGGAATATGTTGCGCCGAGAACCGAAATCGAAGAAACACTGTGTCAGGTCTTTAGTCAGGTGCTGGGTGTAGAAAGGGTTGGGGCGGAGGATAGCTTCTTTGAACTTGGCGGAGACTCCATCAAAGCGATCCGCATCGTATCGAAGATGAGAAGCGCAGGGTACAGCGTCTCCATTAAGGAGATCATGGGCAAATATACGGTGGAAGCGATCGCTCACGCGGTTGAGGCAGTCAGCGAAAACCGCTATGAGCAAAATGAAGTGACAGGACCCGTGATTCCGACACCGATCCTAGA
>NZ_CCDG010000134.1 GCF_000723885.1 Paenibacillus camerounensis | reverse complement strand
CGCCTTCTCTGAAGGACGGCATAGCCGTTTCTGCTTGTTGCCAGGATTCACTTAAAATTACCGCATACGGAGCTTAAAAAACTGCATTCAACCCTGGAGGGCAGAATGCTATTCTGTAATCACAAGGAAACGCTTTCTAAGATGATGCGCACATCGGGTGCTGTTTCCGGCTCTTTCACTCAATCATGAGAATCATAGGGGGTCTCGTTCATATGTTAAAAAAATCAGTAACCGCGTTGTCCGCAACGCTGCTGGCTGCAACTGCGATTCTGGCGGGCTGCGGCAGCAATAATAATGCTTCAGATGCTTCTAACAACGGGAATACAGCTTCTTCATCTAATGCACCGGCGGCAACGACAGAAGCGAAAAAAGAAGTGCAGTTCTCCATCGGCTATGCATCCGGTGACCCGGCGACCAAAGCGGCGATTGCAGAGGCCGTCAAAGCATTCATGGAAGCCAATCCGAACGTCAAAATCAAGGATATCAGCGAAACCTCCTCTGCAGCCTATCTGGACTGGCTCAAGACGAAGGATGCGGTTGGCGAATTCCCTGATCTCGTAGAAATCCGTGACACCCAGGTGTTTGCGGATGCCGGCAAAATCGTCGAGCTGCCGTCCGACCTGCTGGAGCTGTTCGACAATCCGCCGCAGGTAGACGGCAAGGTATGGAATGCACCGATGTCGGTCAACGTGCCGCAGGGCATCATCTACAGCAAAAAAGCGTATGCGGATGCCGGAATCACTGAGCTCCCAAAAACCTATGACGAGTTTCTTGCTATCCAGGAAAAGCTGAAGACCAGCGGGATTACTCCGCTCGTGGTCGGCGGCAAGGATATTTTCCACATGGGCTTCTGGGTGAACAAGTTCCTGATCGATGATGTGTATTCGAAGGACCCGGACTGGAACTCCAAGCGGACGGCCAAGACCGTAAGCTTCACCGATGCCAACGTTGTTCAGGCCATTACAGACTTCAAAGACCTGTTCACTAACTATGTGGATAAAGGCTGGCTCAGCACCGGGGACAACCAGACGGCGTCCATTCTCGTAGCGGGCAAAGCAGCCCAGCTCTTCTCCGGCACCTGGATGTTCACGCAGATTCAGGAGGCGGATCCAAGCTTCGAATTCGGCTTCTATGCCATTCCTGACCGTGAGGGCAAAGTGAACGTAATCGGTCTGCCGTCACCTGCCGGCTGGTCACTCTCAGCTGAAGCAGCCAAGGACGCTGACAAAACAGAGGCGATCAAGGACTTTATCCGCTTCTTCTTTGCCCCTGAGCAATATGCCCAATACCTGTCGAGCATCAACGCGATCCCTTCCACCAAAGAGAAGGTTACCTATGAAACCGGAGAGCAGATGCAGGTAGCGCTTGACCTGATTGCAGATCCGAACGTTACCAAATCACTGGCGATCAACAACTGGTGGGGCGATAACCTCATTCCTCCGCAGTTCCGCAACTGGTTCTACAAGCTGCTGCAGGATCTGGTCGTGAAGGACGAGAACGTCAGCAATTACATGAAGCAGGCAGACACCGAATATGACGCACAGGTAAAAGCAAACCAGCAATAACAGAATTGGTTTTTGTCAAAAAGAAAAAGCTGCCCAAGGGAGGGAGGACCTGCTTCTCAGCAGGATCAGCCTCCACTTGGGCAGCATCTCCGGGAGGGAGAGCATCCATGGCTACAGCAATTCAGCAAGCAGACAAGCCGCTAACGGCACTGAAGCCCAAGAAAAAGAAGCGGTTCCAGTCGTATGCGCTAATGTTTATTTTACCTTCATTTCTGATCTATACGCTGTTTGTCATCGTGCCGACGGCAGGCAGCATTTATCTCAGCTTCACCTCATGGGACGGAATCAGCGACGATATGCGGTATATCGGGTTCGCCAATTTCGTGGAAATCTGGCACAGCCCCCGTGTGCACAACGCGCTTAAGAATACGCTGGTGATGACCATCAGCCTTGTCATTCTGGAAAATATCGCGGCGATTGCCATGGCCATTCTTGTCGATAAGGTCCGGTGGTTCCGCAACCTGTTCAGAAGCATCTTTTATTTCCCGACGCTGCTCAGCGGCATTGTAATGGGCTTTGTCTGGGCCATGATCCTGAATTACAACTTCGGCGTATTTAATCAGATTCTTGATTCAGTCGGACTGGGCAGCTGGGTAGTTGACTGGCTGGGCAATCCGAAGTTCGCCATGCTTTCGATTATTTTGTCCACGGTCTGGAAGGGCGCAGGCTACTATATGATTATTTATCTGGCCGGGCTGCAGGGCATTCCGCCTGAGCTGAATGAAGCGGCAAGCATTGACGGGGCAAACGGCTTCCAGCAGTTCCGCCATATCACCTTCCCGCTGCTGGCCGGTTCAATGACAGTATGTATGGTACTGGCGATGATCAGCGCGCTGAAGATTTTTGACCAGATTGCCGTCATGACGGACGGCGGGCCTGGCTTTGAGACCGAGACATTAACCTATATTATTTATAAGGTCGGCTTCGGAGAGCTGCGGCAGGGCTTTGGTACGGCGCTGGCGATGGTGCTGTTCCTGATCATTATGCTGATTACGGTCATACAAGTGAAATTCCTCCGGAAACGGGAGGTGCAGATGTAGCATGACACTGCAAACGAAAAGAAGAATTGCTGAAATTTCCATGTTCATCATTACCTTGCTGCTGGCTATCCTTTTCTTTTTCCCGATCTTCTTCAATCTGATGTCAGCCTTCAAAAGCAATGCCGAGATTATGCGGGATGCAATCGCCTTCCCTAAAGGCCTCTATCTGGACAGCTTCAAGTATCTGCTGACTGAGACGGAATTCCCGCGCGCCATTCTGAACAGTCTGATCCTGACGCTGGTGTCAATTGTAGCCCAGGTGCTGATCATTCCTATGGCCGGCTATGCGATTGAACGGCGGAACACCCGCTGGACAAGGTTCATGTTCCTGTACTTCCTGGCCGGGATGATGATTCCGTTCCAGGCTTACATGATCCCGCTGTTCAAGGAGCTGAGAATGTTCGGCTTATACGGCAGTCTGGCCGGTCCGATTCTGGTCTATGTCGCCGGTGCCGTCGGCTTCGGCTGTCTGCTCTATACGAGCTTCGTCAAAGGTATTCCGCAGGAAATTGAAGAGGCTGCGGAAATTGACGGCTGCTCACGCTACGGAATCTTCTGGCGGATTGTATTCCCGCTGATGGGTCCGGTTACGGCCAGTATGGTCGTGCTGAACGGCCTCGGGATCTGGAATGACTTCCTGATGCCGATGCTGGTGCTGCCTTCGGGCGAGCCGAAGACGATGGTAGTTGAAATTTACAGATATATCGGTGAGTTTTCCTCGCGCTGGGATATGATTTTTGCCGGAACCGCGATGTCGGTTATACCGGTGCTTATCGTATTTGTTGCCTTGCAGAAATACTTCGTTAAGGGCATTGCTGCCGGGGCTACTAAAGGGTAAGCATGCTTGCGGGACCGGAGCCTGATCAGGCAGATCTGCAGCAATTAACTGTTCATTGTGGTTAAATGGAGAGAAAGCAGCTAACCATGATGAAGGAGCGGGATTAATGATTATCAGGCAAGCCTTGGCATCCCTGGCGGCAGGGTATCGTCATTCGGCCGGACTGAAGGCCGACGGAACGGTGACTGCTGCCGGCGATAATAAATACGGCCAATGTGAGGTTAACGGCTGGCGCGATATTGTAGCGGTAGCCGCAGGCAATGCGCATACCGGCAATGCCCATACAGTCGGACTGAGGGCAGACGGCACCGTTACGGCCGCAGGCTGGAACAAGCACGGTGAGTGCGAGGTGAGCGGCTGGGGCGGAATCGTTGCGGTAGCCGCAGGCTGGCGCCGTACGATCGGCCTGATGGCGGATGGCACCGTTGTGGCTGCGGGCCGTAACTTGGAAGGCGAATGCAACGTGGACAGCTGGCAGGATATCGTGGCTGTAGCGGCAGGCGACTGGCATTCAGCCGGACTGAAGGCGGACGGCAGCTTAATCATGACAGGCAATAACCGGTATGGTCAATGTAATGTAAGCAGCTGGAGCGGCGTCATTTCAGTAACTGCAGGATATCTTCATACCGCAGGCCTTCTGTCTGACGGCACGGTGGTGGCGGCAGGCCGGAATAAAGAGGGCCAATGCGAGGTGAGCGGCTGGAGCGGAGTCGTGGGAATAGCGGCAGGCAGTCATCATACAGTCGGTCTTAAGAAGGACGGCACGGTAACCGCTGCGGGCTGGAATAAGCATGGTGAGTGCGAGGTAAGCGGCTGGTACGATATAGTAGCTGTAGCCGCAGGCTGTTCTCATACCCTTGGGCTTAAGTCAGACGGAACACTGGTCACTGCAGGCAGTAATGAATATGGACAATGTGAAGTAAGCGGGTGGTACGGTATCCGGCTGCCCGGCCATTAAAAGCTCGACAGCCATGTGCCGTTTCCGGTGCATGGCTTATTTTATGTTTGTGTGATTGAAGTAACCTATGTTACAGTTAACATAGGTTACTGATATGGAGTGAGTGAAATGTCGATTAATTATGCCATTTTGGGACTGCTAAGCAGCCAGTCTCTGACCGGATATGATATGAAGAAGATTATTCAGGATTCTTCGTTTATGTACTGGTCAGGTAACAACAATCAGATTTACAAAGCGCTGGTGGAGCTTTTGAAGGATGGATATGTCACCAGCGAAGTACAGCATCAGGAAAGCTTGCCCTCCAAGAAATTGTACACGATAACGCCGGAAGGACGGGCGGAGCTGAAGTACTGGGTCCTGTCGGCTCCTGAGCAGCCTGAATCCAGAAAAACCTTTCTCATTCAGCTTGCCTGGAGCGACCAGCTGGAAACTGCTGAAATTCTAGCTATGCTGGATGCTTATGAACAGGAGATCATAAGTCTGATTCATCTCGAACAGGGCCGCGCGGATAAGGGACAGTATGCTCCGGACCGCAGTCCGCGCGAAGCCATGATCTGGAGAATGATCGAGGCTAACCAGCTGTCAGCGTATACCAGTGAGCTGAAATGGATCGGAGAGGTACGCCAGGCCATTACCAGGGAAACGGAAGTGAAGGATATGAATATTGAAGTCATAGCCAGAGAAGGACAACGGTACTTAGAATTACGGTCTGCAGACAGCAGGCTGGGTACAGAGCAGGATATTCTGGATCTCATCGGTGCCTGCATGGGCCATGATGTCTACAACGTTCTGCTGCATGAAGCGGCCCTGCCGGAGGAATTTTACAATCTGCGTACAGGTCTTGCGGGAACAGCGCTGCAAAAATTCATGAATTACCATGTAAGATGCGCGGCGGTCATTACCGGCACTCAAGCGGATAAAGGCAGGTTCAAGGAGCTGCTTACGGAGCTGAATAAGGGTACTGCCTTCCGGGCGTTCAGTAATGAGGAGGAAGCGTTGGCCTGGCTGCTGCAGACGGTATAGGTAACGGTAAAGCTTATAAGGGGAGGGCCGTCTGTCTGACGGTCTTTTTTTTTGAAAAATATAAGAATCAATATGTTCTACACTATCAATAATCCTTATATTTCTCGCAGAAAAGGTTGCCGCCTTCCCTGAAAGACGGCAAAGCCGTTTCTACTTACTGCAAATGTATGAGAAATGTTAGGGTAGTGTCATTTTTCAGTTAATCCGTTGTGGGAACGCCTGCGTACAGGTAACATCCTATATAAGCAAAAGCTATATAGAACGTCATTAAGAGACTAACTAACCGTCTCTTGTTCCTGCCTTAGGTAAAGCGTTGAGCAGCGGATGGATCTCCCTTGCCAAAGCGCTAACCTTAGTCCGTCGGTTCGGGGTCAAATGAGTTTTAAGTGTAGTTTGTGCAATTAAAACAGGGGAATTCAGTCATTTTAAGGAAATAACTGTATTCTATACATCTATTTTTCGCGAAAAATCCGGTTCGGAGCGTTTTTGGCAAATATAAATGTATAGAGTGCAGTTAAACCCTGCAACGAAGCTAATTAGCCTAGTTTAGTTGCAGCAAGTACAGTTATTTCAACCCGGCTCATTCATGATGCCGTGCCAATAGCTACAAAACAGGGCAAGTGCATCACCGAGAAGAAGGAGAGGCGGACGCTGCCGCCTTTATTTGGTTTAACAGGATATTATCTCTGCTTCCCCCAGCAGGACAAATAGCTTTGATGTTGGACAACAGCCCAATTCATTACGCTACCGAGTTACAGCTGTTTACCAAGGAGTATCCGTATTTGCAGCTTGTATGTGTGTCCTGAAGGACAGTTATTAACGTAACGGACCACCAGCTGTAATGGTTATGAAGCGTATGCCTCCCCTAAAACGTATTGCAGCGCTTGTCCACGACTGCCCTATTGCACCGAAAACCAAAGCTGCCAGCGCGTCATCCGTCGGCATGTGTGGGAAAGCTACAAAGAGCAGGTGAGCCGAAATAAGAACAGCGCCGAAGGCGAAAAGCTCTACAAATACCGCGCTCAAACCGTAGAGCTTAGCTTTGCTGATGCCAAAAATTTGCATGGATAGCGCCGATGCCGGATGCGGGGCAGAGCCAAAGTACAAGAACAGGCACTAATGACGGCAGTTGCCCAAAATTTGAAGAAGATAGCCAGGCATTTAGCCCAAAAGCAAGCTAATTCTCTCGTTTTGGGGGTTGACGGATATTTTCCGCCTCATCCGGATATAACGGCTAATAATCGACGACAGCATCTTCATCCTCTGTTTTATCCGTTGGTGGAGTGATTGTTCCTCATTGTACAGATGAGATTAGTTCTTATCACGGCTGCCATGGGATCACATTCGAAGGAAAAAGAATCCCTGAGATTCTGGCTCAGGCTGAAAACATTGTACTTCCCACTCCTTTTCAATCCGCTAAAGAGTATGAGAATCACTACACTCTTCAATCCGATACTCTTCCAGACGGCTATTCCAGAACAGAGGGAACCTCTTATGCCGCACCGGTTATCCTTGGCTGTGCAGCATGTATCTTAGCTGCTGCATCGGATCTTACATACGCGGAAATACGTTTTTCTCTTAATGATCATAGCAGTTATGTTAAGATGAACGCATTGTTTTGCCTGCGCAATAGAGAGGATATGTGGGAGGATGTGACCAGTCGATATGGCAGGCTCAATGATGCCCGGAAGCTGAAAGTATCCACCTTTGGTGTCAGATGTGAAGCCCTTCAGCGCTTAACCGGCATCGCCTATGAACCCGTGCCGGATTTCGTGAAGCCAATGCTCTTATTCATTAAACTATCGGTTAGTTTCAGAAAACTGAATCGATTGAACGGTTTCAGTTGAAGGGTCAAATTGGATTGTTACAATAACCCCATATTCGTTACCTGCTTTGTTCCTAATCCATAGTTTAAATTTCTCTTCAGCCTTTTTTGGTGTTAGTTCAGTTCGACCGATGTGTTTGTAATCGACTATGGCTGCTTGGTAATGTTTTTGGGTTTCCTCTACTGCAATTTTACCCCATTTTGCGTATTCTGGCATAGCCTCCATTGAAGCAGTGGGAAACAGGAGCATAGCTACAATCAATATCATTAATTTTTTCATAATAACCGCCCATCTCAAGAAGTTTTCAATAATATCGCCTACTTGATCCATATGTATTCATAAATAAATATAATCGACAGCTCTTGCATAGCACGAAGATACTCACCAACAGTTAACATAGCCCCCTATAAGGAGAAATAAACGCTGCTCCCTGAATTCAGGTCTTGCGATAACCCGATGCCGCCGGGCGAAAGCGGCATGCAGAGCAGAATGGGGGCCTATACTTGAATCTCATGGTCGAGGCTGTGTAGATTGTGAGGATAAAATATACACTGGTTATGATGAGGCTGGGAGCTATTGCGAGTCCTGCGGGTACCGGTCATCACCAATATCTGAATTGTAAAAGGGGAGGGTTGGCGCCTCTCCCCATCCAAAAAACTATTTTTTACGCTTGTTGTTGACCAGCGCCAGAGAGATGGCCCCAACTAAAAGTATAAAGATTACTATCCAATAACTACTATCCAAAGTCTACACCCCCAATTTTTGCATTATACCATTTGATAGATTTAAGCGCACCCTAAAAGAGCTGATAAGCAAGAGGAGCAGAGTGATTAAATCCTGCGGTAAGGACATTGTTGGAATACGGCATTACGGTTTGTTGACTGTGTTGTTGGGCAATGTCCGCATGTTGCAGAAAGGCCATTATATTTCTAACGCCGCAGGCTTACCGTTTGCTCACCAAATGCGGCCAGAGACGCTCGGACAATACAGCGCTGCCATGATGACGCTGGCAAGGAGCTTTACGGAGGGTAACGGCTGGAGCATTAGGAAATCTTCGATTTCGGTCTTAGAAGATGAGGGAGAGGTGGTCCAGTCATGAAGGCTATAACCATAAAGCAGCCTTGGGCAATGCTTATAGCGCTTGGCGAGAAACGTTTTGAGACCCGGGGCTGGCTGACGTTAAGCAGCTTCCGCAGCCGATCCTGGCAAAGGGACAGCAAGGTTTGGGGAATTGGGTGGATGGCAGCCATGAGTGACAATTCCTTATGCCTTGGTTGCGGATAGCACGTGGTTCCTCACTGGGGCGGGGACGAAGGTCCGGATTCCTGTTGGGAAAAGTGCCAGAATCCAATATGTGATTTTGAGGAAGGAGTCCAATAAATAAATGAGAGTTACCATCATAAAAGCAATGTAACATCATATTGGTATGCTGATTGTATCGGCAATTCGTTCGACGTTTGTGAAATTCATGATGATCATAAACGAAAATTATATACAGTCTCTGATGGTGCGTACAACAGGGTTATTTTAAAAGAGCGCTGGTGAGTGGTAGACAGAAACAGCGCAGTAAGGGAGGGGATAGGAAGGTGAGAAAAGTCAACCTATTACCCTGTATAGGTTGACTGGATCAGCCGGTCATTTGGCTGGAATGGAGACATAAGTATTTTTGCGAACGAACTCAAATTTGCAAAAGGTACTTAAAAACATTGGCCCAAAAAATGTTAAACGACGACAGTTCTTGAACATGATAATAATGTTATGGACTGCGACAGTGTTATTGAACTAAATAGTATTTCAATTAAAGAAATGACTCTGGAACCTAAACTCACCCTTAATTGTTGTTTTTATATTTCCTTCAGTTAATTCGAGGAACATAAAAACGTCATCAGACACGTCAAATTGCTTTAGTTCAAATCCATAGTTTCTCGCTTGCTTAAATCCAAATTTCGGATAATAAGTCGGATGTCCTATTAAAAATACAAATTTATAACCTAGTGCTACACATCTTTTTAAGCCTTCTTGAATTAGTTTACCACCAATTCCTGTTTTTTGATTGCTTGGCAATACTGCAAGAGGGGCAAGAACTATAACCTCATGACAATTTTCTTCATCGACAATTTCAGCTTTGCTAAATAAAGCATGACCTACTATTTGTTCATTTTCTTCCGCTACAATTGATAATTCGGGGATAAAACCATCAGATAACCTAATGCTTTCAATTAATTTAGATTCATCTTCCCTATTTCCAAAAGCCAAATAATTCAATTTGAATACTTCAGCATAATCACTTAATTGTTCTGACCTTATTATCAATAAAAATCCCATCCTTTGATTTTTGATATAAATAATATTACTTCAATTTCTTCCTTAAGATTAGGAAAGTATTAGTATAGTTAAACTTTACTGCCTATTAGCCATACATATAGCACTAGCGCCGCACCATAAATTATGAAAGTAAGTACGTTCTTCCATGGGACATTAATGCAAGGGAGCGCTCATAATGGGCGCACTAAAAAAATGAGCTGTCCCAGATAACCATTTCATGGCTTTAGGGACAACCCTCTTCATTACTATTAATACTGTTGTACTTCCTCGTAGGATACAAGCAGCATTCTACGCTGTACATCCATAAGCAACCGAATCGCCCAAGATGCGATCACGGCAGCTACCAATCCAGCTACAACATAAGCAATGTACTGTTGAGGTAATGTCCAGTGGATATTAAACAAAGCGAACACGTTATTCTCAAGGATGTTCAAATCCATCGTTTGCAGAAAAATCTGATGAAGCACAGGCAGTGTAATCAGACTTAATGCGGTCGCTACCATCGCTACCGTAAGTGAAAAGAAGACAATACTCGAAACAAACCGCACCATAATCAACATAATGTTACGAGCAAAATCCGCACCATTAAAACCCAACTTTATTCGTTGAAGGAAGCCTGCTACCTCCTTCTGCATATCTGCTCTGTGTTCCTCGGTCAATCTGGGAATATCCAGCAATGATCTTACTAGCTCTTGTTCAAATTTTACGATGTAATCTAATCCTTTAGCTACTGCAAAAAACAAGGGAATGCCGATGAAAATCGGTGTTAATCCAATGGATAACGCTAGCCCACTCACCATAAACACGAAATAGACAATTGTGGTCGGCAATGATATTAAGAAGTACAAAATACACCGATAGGTCTTGGGACTTCCTCCACGTTTGCGTGGTTTAGATTGTGATTCTACAGGAGCTTGTATGGAATCCAGCACTCCAATCGGCCTAGTATACATTTTATCATTCATTTTCCATGTCCTTCCTCTCACGTTTTTCAATTACTTTCATTATATGTAGTGAAGAGAAGGCTCAAAACAGTCTATGGAATGGAATTGTACCAGACCTAAGGCTAGGATTTGTTACTCCGAGCAGCAGGTAATTTATGTCTAAACATCCAAGACAGCATGAATCCAATAATGTTATGGCTAATGCGCTTATAATAAATCTGATTGCCCTGAGGTTAATGTGCAGTACGAACAAAGAAGTTCTTAGTTTAGGAGGAGTCTATAGGATATTAGAAAAGGCTATACTAAGATGATACGATAGTTTGCCCGATTGACGATGTATTAAGTAAACCGAATGAGTGGGGTTTTTGGATAAAGATCATTTGTGAGATCGTATACATCGTTTACTTTCTAATGCTAGTGATAACACAATGAAAACCAGATATATTAAAGGTTACTCTAAGAGATAGCTTAATAGCTCCGCAACAAATTTTGGTAATCATAGTCTAACTATATGGAACTTATATCTAAAAAAAGAGGGGCAAAATAATGAACATCACTTTCGCAACAGAAGCTGACCATGAATACATAAGAGACCGTGACCAGCATATCCCGGCAGATCTGATACCGGCTAAAATGAATGAAAATGAAATCTATATCCTGCGGCACGAGGATGGGAGTAACATCGGATGGATGAGGTATGGCTACTTTTGGGACAACATCCCGTTCATGAACCTGCTTTGGATCGATGAGCCTTTTCGGGGTCAGGGGACAGGAGCACAGGTTGTGCGGTTCTGGGAGGAACAGATGAAGCAAAAGGGCTTCAACATGGTGATGACCTCCACCCAGGCGGACGAAGGAGCCCAGCATTTTTACAGAAAATTAGGCTATACAGATGCAGGCTGTCTGATTCTTGATTCGCAGCCGCTCGAAATCCTGCTTACCAGGAAGCTGGACCTTACCATTTGAAAAAAGAAAGCCCGTGTTCGCCAGGCTGTTGGCGGAAGCGGGCTTTCTTTTATCTGAACAAACCTCACTCAATGCGCAAGGCTCTCCAGATCGGGCTGCAATTTATTCCGCAGAACATATAGCATAGCAGCTCCGGCAAAGAAGGCGGCAGCATCTGCAATGACAAGTGACCAGACCACGCCGTGGAAGCCGTTCATCCGGTTGGCAATGTAGAGCACAGGAATCAGCGTAGCGCCCTGAATAATGGACATAACAAAGGCGGCAGTCCCTTGCGCTGTAGCCTGGAAGATCCCCGTAAACAATGCGGTCGTGCCTGAGATAAATAGAGATAAGAAGGTCACATGCAGAATGTAGCTGCCCATCTCAATCAACTGCGGGTCATTCGTGAACAAGCCGATTAAATGGCCGGAGATCAGATAGACGATAAGGCCGAAGGCGACTGCGAGTATGGCAATGCTTTTGACTGTGAATCCGATGGTCTGCTTCATCCGCAATCTGTTGGCTGTAAAAGAAAAGGCGATCAGCGGCACGACTCCCTCACATAAGCCCATAATAATAAACTCCGGAAATTGCAGCAGACGGGAGGAAATGCCGTAAGCGGCTACGGCTGCATCGCCATACTCCACAAGATAATGGTTGAGAATAAGCGACATTGCCCCCATGAAGATACTCATAATGAAGACGGGAACTCCGATTTTAGTAACATTGCTGACAATTTCTCTGGAAGCCTTAAACCACCGTATGGAGATTGTTAGAAAGGGACTCTTGAATCTCATATGGTAAGCGTAGTATATACTTGCAACGAGGTTGGAGATGACTGTAGCGGAAGCAACGCCGATCATATCCCAGTGGAACACGAAGATGACCAGCGCATCAAGAACAATATTGACAACAACGCTGAGAATCATGCCAATCATTGACTTAACGGCTGCGCCTTCAGAGCGCACCATATTTTCCAGCGTGAAGCATAATACAAGGAAAGGTGAACCGATCAGCATAACGGTGACATAGTCTTTGGTGAATCCGAACGATTCTGGCGTAGCCCCCAGGCTATGGACAATGGAATTGATGAGCGGGAGACCGGCAGCAATGACGATAAGGCCGAGTGCCAAGCTGCTGTAAAAAGCAAAGGAAGACACATGCTTTACGTCATCATATTTCTTTTCGCCAAGTAAACGCGAGATGAAGGTACCGCTGCCCATGCCGATAAAGTTGCCAAGTGCCATAAGGATTGCGAATAACGGCAAGGTTAGTGCGAGTGCGGTTAACATTGCCGTGTTATGGAGTGTTCCAATAAAATAGGCATTCAGGATGGAGTATATGACACTCATTGACATACCCAGCATCATGGGCACGGCGAAGTGGACTACGGCTTTTGCGACAGGGGCTTTTTCGAAATAATGGAGGTTTTCTGCATCCATGCGGATCACTACTTTCTTGTTTTTTAATTTTGTCTAACAGTGTTAGATTGAACCTTACAGTGTTAGATGATATCATGGGCTTATAGACTTGTAAAGCATAAACTTACACTGTTAGATAAAAGGGCGGATAATAATGAAAAAGCAGCAGCCACAGATTTCGGAGGACCGGATTTTGGAAGCGTCATGGGAGCTTCTTGGAGAAGATGGCATCGAGAAATTCAGCATGAGACGGTTGGCGGACAGAGTGGGAATTCAGGCGCCCTCCCTGTACTGGTACTTCAAGAGCAAACAGAATCTGTACCAGAGCCTGGCTAATCAGATATCCAAAATCATTCTGGAGGAATACCGCTCTGAAGGGGATTGGAAGGCGCAGCTGGCGGGACTCGCGGTAACGGTACGAAGCGTGCTTAGCCGGTATCCCTGCTCCACCCAGCTGATGATGATGACGCTGCCCCACGAGCCGGATCTTATCCGGTTTACCAACCGGATGCTGCTCTGCGTCGAAGAGACGCCGCTTGAGCCGGAGCAAAAGATGCAGGTAGCTACTACGATGATGAACTATGTGTTCTTTTTCGTTCTGGACAGCTATCAGCATGAGCGTAATGTCTCTGCTATGATCAAGGATCACGAAGCGCTCCCGGGTGAGGAGATGCTTCACCTGCTGGACACAATGACTGATAAAGATGCGGGCCTGTTCCGGAGGATGTTTACGACCGGGCTGTTCGAGCTGATGGGAACCGATCAGGCGTTTGAGTTCGGCCTGAAGGTAATTCTGCTGGGGATTGAGCAGGTGATACAGGAGCAAGAGAGGCAATAGGAGCGATACACGTTCGGCTAAAGGTTAAACGCAAAAGATTACGCGAATAGAGCAGCGCTCTCCCGCTTATCCGGGTGGGCCGCTGCTCTTTTTCTTGATTGGCTAATTAATAAACGAAAATATAAAAAGATTCATATTAATATAAAAAATGAATTGACTAATCTAGCATAGACGCTATAGAATAAAAGCGGTTACAGAGTTTCTTGCAGGTTTTTGTTTATGTTTATTTGAAATAAAACAAAGACTGAGCAGAGACTTTTTTTGAATATCTATTGTAAGCGTTTTATTCGTTACGGCTGTTTAAGGCCGATTTTTAGAAATGGAGGGATATGCTTTTGAAAAAACGGACTGGCAGGCTGACAGCATCGCTTCTTGCACTACTTCTGCTCGTTCCCTCCCCGGCATTAGGGGCAGCGGGAACAGGGAAGGATGATAATTCCGCCGGACAGCAGCTGGCGGTAACAGTTCCCGATTATGCAGCACACTGGGCTGCCGGGGATTTGCAGACATGGGTGGACAAGGGGCTGCTGACGGGTTACGGCAATGGTGTGTATAAGCCCGATCAGAGCATCACCCGGGCGGAATGGGTTACCCTTGTAAACCGGGTATTTAATCTGCAGACTATAGCAGCTGCAAACAGCTTTAGTGATGTGGAGCAGGGCGGGGCATATTACAGCGAAATAATGAAGGCTTTATCTGCAGGATATGTATCGGGCCATAGTGACGGAACCTTCCGCCCGCAGCAGACGGTCAGCCGCCAGGAAGCGGCAGTCATGCTGTACCGGCTGTTCCGGCTTGATGCCGCTGCAGCAGCAGCGGGGCCTCAGGATGCCGGAGCGCTGCCTTCGTTCAGCAGGGAAGCCGTTAACACGCTGCTGAGCGGAGGATTCCTCAGCGGCTACGAGGACGGCAGCTTTAAAGGCGGACGTCCGGTAACAAGGGCAGAAGCTATAAGGATGATCGGGAAGCTGTCCGGTGAGATTATTCTGCAAAGCGGCAGCTATACGCAGCCTCAGGCGAAGAATGTGGTGATAAGTACAGCTGGTGTGACACTTAAGGATACTGAAATTACAGGTAATTTGTATCTTACGGAAGGGATTGCGGCAGGCGATATCCTGCTCGACAATGTGAAGGTAGCCGGCAAAATAATCGTCAGCGGCGGCGGGGAGAACAGTGTCGTGCTGAACAATACCTTGGCAGCGTCGCTAATTGCAGACAAGCTGGACGGCAAGCTGCGGATTGTACTCAAGGGCAGCAGCGCCGTGCCGGATGTAACAGCTGAGTCCGGCGTCGTACTGGAAGAAGATACGGCACTGAGCGGAGCCGGCTTCAGCCGGGTGAAGCTTGAGACTGCCCTGCCGGCGGGTTCACGTATCCAGCTTAGCGGCAGCTTCGATTCTGTTGCAGTGAATGCTGACGGAGGACCGGAGCTTGTCCTGCTGAGAGGCGTAATCGCGGAATTGACGCTTAACCGCATGGCAGCGCTGCGTGCGGAGGCCGGAAGCGAGATCAGGAATCTGATCCCTAATCTGAGCGGACAGATCACGGTTAAGGGCACCGGTAAGGTAAGCTATGATCCGAAATTCAGCGGGTTAATCAAGCTGGAATCACCGGTGCCGGCAGCTGCAGCTACTTCAGCTCCGGTAACTAACGGCGGAAGCACCGGATCGCCGGCGGCGTCGCCAAGTCCCGAAGCTTCGCCAACGCCGGCGGCTACTCCAGTACCTACTCCGGCGCCAACCCCGGTACCCGCTGCACCGGTGTTCAGCAACGTATCCGTACACGATCCTTCGGTAGTTAAGGAGGGCGGGACATATTATGTTTTCGGTTCTCATATTGAAGCAGCCAAATCGCAGGATCTGCTGAACTGGACTACGTTCACCAACGGCTACAGGACACCGGATAATGCGCTTTACGGTGATCTGTCAGCCAATCTGGCGGAATCCTTCGCCTGGGCCGGGGAGAATGATTCTGACAGTAAGGGCGGATTCTCTGTCTGGGCACCGGATGTGTTCTGGAATGGGGAATATGTCAACGGGGATGGTTCCAAAGGTGCCTACATGATCTATTACAGCGCCTCCTCCACCTATATCCGTTCTGCAATCGGTTTTGCTGTCTCACAGAATATTGAAGGCCCGTATGTTTACGGCGGAACCGTGATCTACTCCGGCTTCACACTCGATGAGCAGTATGATGCCGACAGTACAGTCAATAAAAAGTGGACCAATACCAACATCCAGGCACTGATCGGCAATGGAACGCTGGAAGGCATGAATCCGGCGTGGTTCAATGCAAACGGCACGTACAACAACAAGCAATTTACCAATGCGATTGACGCGACGCTGTTCTATGACAAGGAGGGCAAGCTGTGGATGACCTACGGCTCCTGGTCAGGCGGGATATTCGTGCTGGAGGTTGATCCGGCTACCGGACAGCCGGTATACCCGGGCAAAGACGGAGCTACAGCAGACGGCCGAATGATCGACCGTTATTTCGGAACCAAGATATCCGGCGGCAATTATAAATCCGGTGAAGGGCCTTATATCGTCTACGACAGCATAACCGGCTATTACTATCTGTATGTAACCTACGGGGGGCTGGCTGCTGACGGCGGCTACAACATGCGGCTGTTCCGCTCCTTGAATCCGGATGGGCCTTACAAGGATGCTGCCGGGCAGAATGCCGTACTGGCGACGGACGGGGATCACTCGGACATCGGCAACAAGCTGATTGGCAATTTCCTGTTCAGCAACCTGAACGGTGAGGCTGACTTCCCGGCATACGGCTATGTGTCCTCGGGCCATAATTCAGTCTTGTATGATGAAGAGCTGGGCAAGCTGTTCAACTTCTTCCATACCAGATTCCCGATGCGCGGGGAGACCCATGAGGTCCGGGTGCACCAGATGTTCATGAACGAGGATGCCTGGCCGGTTGTGGCTCCGCACCGTTATTCCGGCGAGACTCTAGCCAAGCTTCAGCGGGCAGATGTCGTCGGTGCGTACCAGTTCGTTAATCACGGCAAGGATACCTCAGGTACAATCAAACCGACTGTAAATGCCCAGCTGCTGGAGGACGGCACGCTGGCAGGGGCGGTAAGCGGAACCTGGGAGCTGACAGGCGATTATTATGCCCATCTGCTGATTAACGAAACAGAGAACGGCAGTACGGTGCAGCGCCTGTACAAAGGGGTATTCGTGAAGCAGTGGGATTCCACCCGGAACGAACAGGTTATGGTCTTTACGGCGATGTCCGGCCAGGGTGTATCCGTCTGGGGCAGTGCCATCAGGCAGCTTAGCAATGAAGAGCTGGTGGACAATATTGCCCGCGGCCTGACGCTTGGCGATACCAGCAAGGTCTATAAAGACCTGAGGCTGCCGGTGTCCGGTGTGCAAGGGGCTGTCATTACCTGGACATCCTCAAATCCCGCTGTTGTTGCGGCAGACGGTAAGGTCACCCGGCCGCAGGCAGGCAGCGGCAATGCCGAGGTGCAGCTGACCGCAACCCTTAAGCTAGGCGATGCTTCGGTCACGAAGACGTTCACTGCAGTGGTTATTCAGCTGGGCGGGACGCTGCTGGAGGATGGGCTTGTAGCTGCATATGATTTTGAAGACAGTCTGGCGGAGAGCGCCGGCAGGCAGGCTGACGGTACCGTAACCGGCAAGCTGCTGAACACGGCAGATGGAACGGTTGCTTATGCAGCCGGCCAGGACGGGCAGTCACTCAAGCTTGAAGGCGAATCCGGTGTCCGGCTG
This sequence comes from Paenibacillus camerounensis, assembly GCF_000723885.1. Classification (GTDB taxonomy): domain Bacteria; phylum Bacillota; class Bacilli; order Paenibacillales; family Paenibacillaceae; genus Paenibacillus_AQ; species Paenibacillus_AQ camerounensis. The sequence continues at coordinate 1,438 of NZ_CCDG010000134.1, read as the reverse complement.
CCGGACGGGCTGATTAACGGCAGCGCGTATACATTCAGCCTGTGGCTGAATCCGCAGGAGCTGAACGCTTTTACACCGGCGTTCTTCGGAGCTAAGAGCCCTGCCAGCTGGCTGAGCTTACTGCCTTACGGCAACGGCGGGGCGACCACCCGGGTCTGGTTCGGCAGTGAAACCTGGCTGGATGCTGATGCCGGGCTCCAGGTTCCGGTTGGCCAGTGGTCGCATATCGCCTTCACCTATGAGGCAGGAACCGTTAAGCTTTACCTGAACGGAATGCTGAAATATACAGGTGCGAACTATACCGACCTGTTTGCAGGTGAAGACAGTGTCTTTGCCCTTGGGGTCAATTATTGGGATATCCCATACAAAGGACAGATCGATAAGCTCCGCATTTATGAAAAAGCGCTGACGCCCGAAGCCGTAGGCTGGCTCGTGAACGGTGAGCCGGATGCCGATGTGAAGGTAAGTACAGTTGCCTTTGCGGATGCGCAAAAAGTTATCGCTGTCGGCAATACCTTTACTCCAGCTGTCTCTATTCTTCCGCTCAACGCCGGCAACCAGGCCCTGACATGGACCTCAAGTGCACCCCATATCGCTGCGGTTGATACGACTAGCGGAGCAGTGACAGCCAAGTCAACAGGTGAAGCGGTCATTACAGCTGTTTCCACAGACGGAGGCAATGTAACTGCGAGCTATACGGTAAAGGTTACGGACGGACGGGTCGCAGTGTATTCTTTTGAAGGAGACCTGAAGGATTCGCTCCAGCTTGCGGGTGAAGGCAGGGTGACGGGGGCGCTGGTTGGCAGCGCTACTGTCGGCAGTATTACTTACGGGAACGGGGTAATAGGCCAGGCTGCTCAATTTGATGGTGCTTCCGGGATCAGGCTGCCGGACGGACTGATTAACAGCAACACTTATTCAGTCTCGCTATGGCTGAATCCAGACCAGCTAACGACATACACAACGGCTTTCTTTGGGGCAAGCTCGAACAGCAGCTGGATCAGCCTGGTGCCGAAGGGTCCTTCGGATGCCACTATACTATGGTCAAATGCGGTCTACGAGGCAACTGCAGGCTACATCATTCCTGCGGACACCTGGACGCATCTCACTATCACGGTAGATAACGGGACGGTCAAGCTGTACATTAACGGAGAGGAAAAGTTCTCGGGCAGCGGATTTCCGGATATTTTTAAAAGCAGCAACGGCGTCTTTACGCTCGGGGTTAATTATTGGGATGTGCCGTTCAAGGGGCTGATCGACGAGCTGAAGCTGTATAACAATGTGCTTACACCGGAAGCGGTGCTGGCTGATTACCATTCGGCAGGTCTTTAGAAGTCCGGCTTGCAAAAAAAGAAAAGAGAAGGAGCGGGACGCGATGTCCTGCTCCTTTTTTGAATTATAATTTATATGTTTTACGTTATCCATAATCCTTATATTT
>NZ_CCDG010000133.1 GCF_000723885.1 Paenibacillus camerounensis | reverse complement strand
CCTTCTGTAGCATTGTTTACTGTTCCAACCTGTGCCAGATAATCCGTAAACACCTCATAGTCCGGCAGATACAGCTCGTAATAACGTCCGTCTGCCTTAGCAGCTGCCAGGGAACGGTAGAAGTCGCCGCCGCCTGCCATGAAGGAATTGGTGGACAGGATGTAGTAAGCCTTAGGATCAATGGCAGTGTAGCTGCCGTCAGCCTGCTTGATCTCTACAGAGACGATCCGCTCACCGGCCTGTTCAACCACATTGGTTGTCGGGTTAATGATTTCCGCCTTTTTGGTGGAATCGTAGCTGTAACGCATGCCGGAGACTTGAGCGAAGCGGCCCTGGTCACTTTCCAGTCCGCTGACGCCGTTCTCCAGGGCAGCGATAATTTCCTGCCCGGTTACCTTCAGGGCAACCAGACTGTTGGAGAATGGCATTACCGTCAGCACTTCACCGAGGGTGATGTCGCCTTGATCAATACCGGCGCGGATACCGCCGCCGTTCTGAATGGCTACGTAGCCCTTAATCGCGGATTGCTCCGCTTCAGGAATCAGCTTGCTTACCAGTTCTTTGGCCTTGACGTTGATACCGTCGGCAATCAGGTTCCCGAGGTTGGTCTCTTCATTACGGACCACACGGGTCAGCTTGCCGTTGATCATCCGGTCGTAGACCAGCGGAACGTCGGTTTTGCCGACTACAGTCTGACGGATAGCCGCCAGCTCAGCGTCGTATTTAACGAGCATCGCTTTGGCAGTAGCATCCTCAGCATATTTTGTCGTATCGATCAGCTTGCCGTTATACGTTGTAATTACGCCATTGTCGTCGAAGTTGACATCAAGCTCGCCGAGGTACGTGCCGTATTCACCGGTCTGTACGATCAGGGTCGGCTCAGTGTCAGCGTTGAAGACAACCGGAGCATCCAGCTTGGTGTGGGTGTGTCCGCCGACGATAACGTCGATTCCGGCAACCTCAACAGCCAGCTTCTGGTCTACATTGTAGCCCAGGTGGGAGACAGCAATGATTTTGTTGATGCCCAGTGCCTGCAGAGCTTTGACTGTGTTCTCGGCGCTGGTCTTGTAATCCTTGAAGGCGATGTTGTCGCCCGGTGAGGAGAGACCGACAGTATCCTCAGTCGTCAGGCCGAAGATCCCGATTTTCTCACCGTATACTTCTTTAATAACAGATGGATAGATGTGGCCGTTCTCTACCGGAGTAGCAGAATCGGAACCGCCAACCTTGTCTACAAAAATATCCTTCAGCTCATTGTTCTTGGTAATATAGTCGATGTTTGAGCTGATGAACGGGAACTCTGCTTTGTCGATGAAGGCTCTGAGCGTCGGCAGTCCCTTATCGAACTCATGGTTCCCGAAGGTCATGGCATCGTAGCCGATGTAGTTCATGAACTCCAGATCGGCAAGTCCTTCGAACTTGGTGAAGTAGAGCGTGCCGGAGAATACATCGCCTGCATCAAGCAGGATAGAGTTGCCGGTACGTTCCTGTTTGATAGCCGTAACACGCTTAACGACTGTCTCCAGATGGCTGTGCGTGTCATTTGTATGCAGTACTCTTAGAGAGAAGTCCTTATCAGGAGCAGCACCCTTCAGATCCGTGATGCGGCCTTCTGTAGCATTGTTTAC
>NZ_CCDG010000132.1 GCF_000723885.1 Paenibacillus camerounensis | reverse complement strand
ATTTCAGACATTGGAAGATTTAATGCATTTGTAAAACAAAGCGGAATAACGATGACAGTATTACCACCGCAGTTCTATCTGCTGACTGACCTGCAGGGCGTAAACGTAATAACGACGGCAGGATCAGCCTCAAGCCCGGAAGTTATAAAAAAATCCGGCGGCAGAGGCAGATATATCAATGCATTCGGACCAACAGAAAATACAGTCCAGGCCACACACTGGGAATATGACGGGAAAAGTAAAATACCGGAAAGTGTCCCGATTGGCAAACCGATTTCAAACTCACAGATCTATATACTGAATGGAATGAATTTGTGCGGAATAGGAATTCCGGGAGA
>NZ_CCDG010000131.1 GCF_000723885.1 Paenibacillus camerounensis | reverse complement strand
CGGCTGTCCATTGCCCGGGCAATATTGAAGGATGCGCCGATTGTTCTGCTGGATGAAGCTACAGCTTCGCTTGATCCGCAGAACGAGGCGGAAATTCAAAAGGCTGTTAACTCGCTGATCCTGGGACGGACAGTAATTGTTATTGCCCACCGACTGAAGACTATCCGCGGAGCGGATAGCATCATTGTGCTTGAGCAAGGAGTAATGGTGCAGCAAGGCAGACATGAGGAGCTGCTGGCAGCCGACGGGCTGTACGCGCGGCTGTGGAGACTGCAGCAGGACACAGCCGGGTTCCGCATCTCATCTTAACTAAGGGAGGGTACAGCAATGGCATTTGTTTTGGATGAATCCGCATGGCCGCTGGTTACGATTAATCTGGGAGATCAGTTCGACCGCGAGACTGTCAATGAATATATTGCATACTGGGAAAAGCTGCTGGCGGGCAATTCCAGGTTTGGGCTGATCATGATTCAGAAGGGAGAGCGCGGGGAGCGTCCTGACCGTGAGGTGACCAGGCTGTATATGGACTGGTGCAAGTCGCATAAGGGGCTGATTGCGCGCAGCTGCGCCGGAATCGCCGTTGTAACTGCCAGCTCGAAGCTGCTCGCCCTATATAAACCGGTAACGGCTCTTTCCACCAAAAAGGTGTACGGCTGTCCGGGCAATGTATTCGCTGAAGAAGCGGAGGCACAGGAGTGGCTGGGCACCTTGCTGCAGAAAAACTAGCAAATTGAAGCCTTTTATATCATTAGATTAGAATAAATGAAATCAGGAGACTGCCGCCGGCATGGCGTGCAGTCTTTTTGGATTGTAAAGGATGTATAAGTTCTCAGGATCTCTTCGAATTGCCTGATTCAGCACCCATGTTACGGCTCCGCTATGCGGGGGGACTTGTTGTGTTATCCGCAGGGGACAATGGAGATTTGAAAACAATGGCAAACGTACGTTCTGTTATGCAGGGGGTAAATATGCTATAATGTTGGGACGAATGTAACTTGGATTTGTGCGGATGCGCTGAATCTGTGAAACGGAAGGAGTCTACTGCAATGACGGTACGCTTTTTGCTAGGCCGCTCGGGCAGCGGCAAGACAACAAAAATCCGGGAGGAGATTTCCTCCAGGCTGGAGAAGGAGCCGCTGGGTGCTCCGCTGATTATGCTGGTTCCGGAGCAGGGCTCATTCAGTGCAGAGCGCGGACTGCTGGATACGGGAAAGGCAAAGGGCAGCCTGCGGGCACAGACACTCAGCTTCTCACGCCTGGCTTACCGGGTGAAGCAGGAGACCGGAGGCAGCGCCGGACTGCCGATCAGTGAAGAGGGCAAAAAAATGCTGCTCTACAAAATTATCAGCCGCCGCAAGGAGGAGCTCAAGCTGTTTGGCGCTTCCGGCGACCGGCCCGGCTTCATCGAGCGGCTGAGCAGCCTGCATACAGAGCTGAAGCGTTGCTGCCTCGGGACCAGTGACTTGGAGGAGCAGCTGTCCAGAATGCGGGACTCCTCGCCGGGCAGTCCGATCCTGGCAGGTAAGCTGGATGATCTCCGGCTAGTATTCAGCGATCTCGAACGGGAGACGGCAGGACTGTACATCGACGAAGAGGACAGGCTGGCTGAGCTTGCCGCCCATATTCAGGACTCCTCCTATATCCGCGGAGCCGAAGTCTTGGTGGATAGCTTCCATGGCTTTACCCCGCAGGAATTAACAGTGCTGCGGGAGATTATGCTCCATGCTTCTAGTGTAACAGTAGCACTGACCTTAGATAAAATTTATCCGCCGGGCCTGCAGCCGCATGAGCTGGAGCTGTTCCATCCACCGGCTGTTACGTATATCAAGCTGCGCGGAATGGCGGAGGAGGCCGGCCTTGAAGTATGGGACGAGCTGCTTAACCCGCCTGTACTGCCGCGGTTTGCAGACAGCCCCGCCCTTGCCCATCTGGAACGGGGCTACGGACGGCGATGGAAGTGGAACGGCGGCGCTGAACAAGTAAGCAGTGAGCTGTCTGTAAGTGCAGCCTCCTCCCGCCGGACAGAGGTTGAGGGCGCACTGCGCGAAATGCTCAGGCTTGCCCGCGAGGAAGGGGCCAGGTATGGAGAAATGGCTGTATTCATGCGGAGCATCAGCGACTATGAGTCGCTGATCGCTCCTTTGTTTAACGATTACGGCATTCCGTTTTTCCTTGACCAGAAGGCCAGCGAGCTGCATCATCCGCTGGCGGAATTTGTCCGCTCCGCCCTTGATATCGTGCGCCGCCGCTGGCGTTACGAGGATGTATTCCGCTGCGTGAAGACGGAGCTGCTGCTGCCGGCTGACGGCAGCCTGACCCGGGAGGACATGGACCGGCTTGAGAACTATGTGCTTGCGTGCGGCATCCAAGGCTACCGCTGGACTAACGGCAAACCGTGGAAGGGAATACCGAGCCTCACGCTGGAAGGCGCCAGAGCTGTGGATGAGGCGCTGCTGGCGAAGATGGAAGCCTGCCGGGAGGCCATTACGGGACCGCTCTATGCCTTTGAGAAAAGAGTAAAGAAAAGCCGCAGCGGGGTTGAGCTGTGTACTGCGGTTTATCTTCTTCTGCAGGAGGCGGACATTGCCCGCAAGCTGGAGCAGCGGATTGCCGCTGCTCTGGAACGGGGGGAGCCCGCCCTTGCCCGTGAGCACAGCCAGCTGTGGGATGCCGTGCTTGAACTGCTGGACCAGATTGCCGAGATGATGGGCGACGAGCGGCTGGAGTTTGAGCTGTTCGCCGGAGTGCTGGAAACCGGCCTTACCGAACTCAAGATGGGGCTTGTTCCGCCGTCGCTGGATCAGGTGCTGGTCGGAACGATGGACCGGACCCGGACTACTGGCGTTAAGTACGCCTTTTTGCTTGGATTCAATGAAGGTGTCGTTCCTGCGCAGTTCAAAGAGGACGGAATTCTGTCTGAGGGCGAACGGATGCTGCTGGAGAATGCCGGAATGGAGCTGGCTCCCGGAGCTTCACGCAAGCTGCTTGACGAGCGGTTTCTTATATATAATGCACTTACGACAGCAAGCAGCAGGCTGTGGATCAGCTATGCTACTGCGGATGAGGAGGGCAAAGCATTGTTGCCTTCTGAGATTATCCGCCAGCTTCACGTCCTGTTTCCTGATGCTTTGAGTGAACAGGTCATGTCCGGCTTTCCTTCAGGGCTTCACCACGACGATCCGCGGGGAGAAGCACGTCACCTGGGCTTCATCGGACAGCGGGAGCAGACACTGCGCATGCTGATAATGCAGCTGCGGCACTGGAAACAGGGTGTTGAGATTCCCGGGATGTGGTGGGATGTCTATAACTGGTACATCAGCGGCAGTGAGGAGCACCGGCTGCCGCTAGAGCGTCTGCTCGGATCGTTGTTCTACCGCAACAGCGGGATTCCGCTGCGACGTGAGACCAGCCTGAGGCTGTATGGCGGCTCCACACTGCGAGGGAGTGTCTCGCGGATGGAGAAATTTGTGGCCTGCTCGTTCTCCCATTTTGCCTCATACGGTTTAAGGCTGAGGGAGCGCCAGCTCTACAAGCTGCAGGCTCCTGATATCGGCCAGCTATTCCATGCTGCACTGAGTGACATGGCCAAACGGCTGCAGGAGCAGGGCAGGGGCTGGGGCAGCATGTCTGCAGAGGAATGCCGCCGTGAGGCGGGAGCGACAGTGGATAAGCTGTCTCCGCTGCTGCAGGGTGAGATTCTGATGAGCACTAAGCGGTACGGCTATATTTCCCGCAAGCTGAAGAATATTGTGGGACGGGCCTCCGTTATTCTCGGTGAGCATGCCCGCCGGGGCAGCTTTGAGCTGGCCGGGCTGGAGCTTGATTTTGGGCCGGGTAAGGAGCTGCCTCCGCTGAGAATTACACTGCCTAACGGCTGCATTATGGAAGTCGTGGGCCGGATTGACCGGGTGGATATGGCGGATAGCGAGCAAGGTGTACTGCTGCGGGTCATCGATTACAAGTCCAGCCAGAAGGATCTTAAGCTGCATGAGGTCTATTACGGGCTGTCGCTGCAGATGCTGACCTATCTCGACGTGCTGCTTACGTATTCTGAGCAGTGGCTTGGCAAGGCAGCCCTTCCTGCGGGAACTTTATACTTTCATGTGCATGATCCGCTGCTGTCATCGCCGAACGGGCTGAACTCCGAGCAGGCGGCGCAGGAGCTGCTCAAACGCTTCAAAATGAAGGGGCTATTGACAGCAGACCGTGAGGTCGTGTCCCTGATGGATACAACACTGGATAAAGGGCATTCGTCCATAGTGCCGGTAGCGCTAAAGAGTGACGGGAGCTTCTACAGCAGTGCGTCTGTTGCAACGCCTGAACAGTGGGGACATCTATTGTCGGCTGTACGCAGCAACATTACCGAGATTGGAACACGTATTACAGAAGGGGATGTTGCTATCCAGCCGTACCGGATTCAGCAGGAGACCGCCTGCACCTTCTGTTCGTTCCGCCCTGTGTGCCAGTTCGATGAAGCAGTTGAAGGGAACGGCTATAACAATCTGGGCAAACCGGCCAAGGATGCCGTCTGGGACCTGCTGTCCCGCAAAGGAGGAGAAAACGCGTGAGAAACCGAACCGAACTGGAACCCAAGCCCGAGGGCAGCTTTTGGAGCGATGACCAGTGGCGGGCCATAGCTGAGAGCGGCGACGATATCCTGGTAGCGGCGGCGGCAGGCTCCGGCAAAACGGCTGTGCTGGTGGAGCGGATTATCCGCAAAATCAGCAGCGCGCAGACCGGCTTCAGTGTGGACCGTCTGCTGGTGGCTACGTTTACCAAAGCGGCAGCGTCAGAAATGCGCCAGCGGATCCGTGAAGCATTGGAACAGAAGCTGGAGGAGACAGAAGCCGCAGCAGATGAGGAACGCGGGGATGAAGGCCATCTGCGGCGCCAGCTTGCCTTGTTAGGCAGAGCTTCGATTACGACTCTGCACTCCTTTTGCCTTGAGGTCATCCGCCGCTATTATCAGCTGATCCCGATTGATCCCGGCTTCCGGATTCTCAATGAACATGAAGCGGAGATGATGCGCCAGGAGCTGCTGGAGGAGCTGCTGGAGGAGAAGTACGGTGAAATGACGGAGGACGGAGAAGACAGTGTGTTCGTTCAGCTGGCCGACTGGTTCAGCGGGGAGCGCAGTGACGATGCGGTGCATGCGCTGGTGCAGCGGCTGCATGATTTTTCGCGCAGCCATCCGTGGCCTGATGAGTGGCTGCGGGACACTGCGGCTGAGTTTGCGCTCCCGGATACCGCAAGCCTTGGACAGACGCAATGGGTACAGAGCATTCTTGCGGAAGCCAGGCTGACGCTGGACGGAGCTGTAAGCCAGCTGCTCCAGGCACAGGAGATCGCCCTGCAGCCCGGCGGTCCGGCGCCGTATGCGGATAATCTGGCCGAGGATCTGGCGATGGTGCGCGGGATGCAGGAGGCTGTAGCCTCACGGCCCTGGGCAGAGCTGTATGATGTCTTTGTAGAAGTCTATTTCGGCAAGCTGAAGGCCTGCCGTAAGGATTCAACTGATCCGGCTCTGCAGGAGATGGTCAAGGAACTTCGCGACAACGTGAAGAAAAGTTTGCTTGATTTGCAGAAATCCCTGTTCGGGCGTCCGGCGGATGCCTTTCTGGCAGAGCTGCATACAGCGGCTCCGCTGATGAACGAGCTGGCAGAGACCGTGATCACCTTCGGCGAGCGCTACCGTATAGAAAAGGCCGGTAGGGGACTTGTTGATTTCAGCGATCTGGAGCACTACTGCCTGCAGATCCTGCGCCATTCAGATTCCAGGCCGGGCAGCTCCTTGCCTTCCGATGCAGCAATGGAGTACCGGGCACAGTTTGACGAGGTGCTGCTTGACGAATATCAGGATACGAACAGCGTTCAGGAAGAAATTGTGCGGCTGATCTCGCGTGAAGCGCCGGGCAACCGCTTTATGGTCGGTGATATGAAGCAGAGCATTTACCGCTTCCGGCTGGCGGAGCCGGGACTGTTCCTGGACAAGTACAACAGCTACAGCTCTGCGGGAGACACGGGCGGTGAAGACAGGAAGAAGGGCATTGAGGATACCGCAGGCGGTAACAGAACCGGAGCGGCAAGCGGCACCGGCGGGATGGTCATTGACCTGGCCCGGAATTTCCGCAGCCGGATGGAGGTTGTGAATGCGGTCAATATGATTTTCCGGCAGATTATGGATAGAACTGTTGCTGAGATCAGCTATGATGAGCGTGCTGAGCTGGTGTACGGGGCTAACTTTCCCGGAGCTGCCGAAAAGGGACCGGACACGTACTTTGCTCCGGAGCTGCTGCTGATTGACCGGGGGACTTCTTCCGGCGCACATGCCGAGGAGTCTGGTGAGGACGGGGAGCTCCCTGCACAGGAGAATGAAGCGGCTGAAAGTGAGACAGCCCAGCTTGAGGCGCGGGCCATTGCCCGGCGCATCCAGCAGATGACCGGAATGGCCGGAGGCGCACCGCTCCTGATCTATGATAAATCGCAGAAGCTGATGCGTCCGGTCGTATACGGCGACATTGTGATTCTGCTGCGCTCTGCCCGGATCTGGACGCCGCTCCTGATTGAGGAGCTGCGTCTTGAAGGTATTCCGGCTTTCGGTGACCAGAACAAGGGCTATTTCCAGGCCACCGAGGTGGAGATCGCGCTTGCGCTGCTGCAGATTGTGGATAATCCGAGCCAGGATATTCCGCTCGCCGGTGTGCTGCGCTCGCCGGTTGTCGGCCTGACCGAGGAGCAGCTGGCGGAGGTGCGTCTGTGCAGCAACGGAACATTCTATGATGCGCTTACGGCAGCAACTGGTATAGGAAATACAAATAAGCCAGTGCTTGATTACACCGGTTTTGCCCCGGATGGGGAATTCGCAGAGGCCGAATACAGCAGGCAAATGGAACGGTCAGATGCCGGACATGTGGAGGCGGAGACAGCAGCTGCGCAGCAGCAGTCTGTCCATGGAGCTGCTGCTGCGGAGGCAGTTATGCAGATTACACCGAAGCTGCGTGCGAAGCTGAAGCATTTCCTCATGCAGCTGGAAGGCTGGCGTGATGCCGCCCGGCAGGGCAGCCTGAGTGCCCTGATCTGGCGCATCTACGGGGAAAGCGGGTATCTGGAGTGGGCCGGCGGACTGCCAGGCGGCTTCCAGCGCCAGAATAATCTTAAGGCGCTGTATGACCGGGCTGTACAGTTCGAGAAGGATACCACGGCGCGCGGTTTATTCCGCTTCCTCGTCTTTATCAACCGGCTGCGGGACAACGGGGGGGATCTCGGGGTTGCCGGAGGAAGCGGAGAAGAGGCCGGCGGGGTGAGCATCATGACCATACACAAGTCCAAGGGTCTGGAATTCCCGGTTGTTTTCATTGCAGGGATGGCCAAACAGTTCAACCGGCAGGATCTGCATTCCCCGTTCCTGATGCACAAGGAGCTTGGCTTTGGACCGCGGTTTGTGGAGCGGGAGACGAGAGTCAGCTACCCGACGCTCCCTTTTCTCGCAATCAACCGGCGCTCCCGGCTTGAGCTGCTGGCCGAGGAGATGCGTGTGCTCTATGTGGGCCTGACCCGTCCGCGAGACAAGATGATTCTCGTCGGTACATTGCGTGATGTCCCCCGTACCGTATCCTCATGGGCGGGTACGCAGAGCCGCGGAGAGCTGCTGCTGGCCGACCATCTGCTGGCCAGAGGCCGCAGCTATCTGGATTGGGTCGGTCCGGCGCTGATCCGTCACCCCGCTGCAGCGGTTTTGCGTAAGCTGGCCGGCGTAGAGGGGACCGGATCAACGGTCTTGCACAGTGACAGCTCCAACTGGAGCATTTCTGTGCAGAACGCCGCGGCATTAAGCTCAAGCACTCATACGGCTGGAGAAGAAGATGCAGCCAAGAATGAAGAGAAACGGCAGGTGCTCGAAGCGCTGCGCAAAGGCAAGACGGTTACAGCTTACAGTACACCGGCCGCAGGCGAGATTGCCGCCCGGCTGCAATGGGAATATCCGCTGGCCGCCGCCTCCGCCATTCCGGCGAAGACCTCAGTCACGGAGCTCAAATCCATGCTGTCCTTACAGGATCAGCCGTCTTTGGATCTGCTGGAGGAACGGGCTGCAGCCGGAACCGTCCGGGGCAAGGGACAGACTGCACGTGCGGACAGCCTGCAGCTGCGCCGTCCCAAGTTTATGGAGAAACGGGGACTGACCGGCGCGGAGCGCGGTACAGCCTACCATACAGTCATGCAGCATGTTCCGCTGGATGGGCCTGTTGACCGTACGGTTCTTGAAGCGGTGCTGGCTCGTCTTGTCCGGATCGCTGTTCTAAGCGGGGAGCAGGCGGAAGCGGTGGAGCTGGGTGAAGTGGAGCGCTTTTATTCCAGTGAACTCGGAAAGAGGCTGGCCGGGGCGGAATGGACACGCAGAGAGCAGCCGTTCAGCTATATGGTTCCCGCCGGTGAGGCCTATAAGGGACTTGATTATTATGAACGGACAGCGCTGGAAGCTCCGGAATCCGGTGCACTTGCGGAAGCTGTACTGATCCAAGGGGTTATCGACTGCCTGTTCCGCGAGGACGGGCGGCTGATTCTGATCGATTACAAAACAGATGCCGTTCTGGAGCATCAGGGTGGAATAGGCAGCCTGAAGGAGAAATACCGGTTCCAGCTTGAGCTGTACAGCAAAGCGCTGTATGACATAACCGGCGAGCCGGTCAGCGAGGTCTGGTTATACTTTTTTGACGGCGGGCATGCTGTCAGGCTGTAGTTTTCAAAGGGGATAACCACTAATTGTAAATCTATTAATCTATGATTACCGCAGGGTGGCGGGGAAAGAGGCGTAAAATGCGCATTTTGCATACAGGCGACTGGCACTTGGGCCGTACGCTGGAAGGACGGAGCAGGCAGAAGGAGCAGGAGCAGTTCATTGATGAGCTGGTAGACATTGCCGATTCCGAGCAGGCTGATCTTATAATGATGGCGGGAGATGTCTATGACTCAGTTAATCCTCCTGCAGCGGCAGAGCAGCTGTTCTACGATGCGGCGGCAAGACTGACGGCAGGCGGCCGGCCGCTTGTGGTCATCTCGGGCAACCATGATCAGCCTGAGCGTGTAGCCTCTGTCTCCCCGCTCGTGCGCCGGCAGGGAATTACACTGGTTGGCATGCCTACATCGGAGCCGGTTACGGTGCAAGCGGTACGGACAGGCGAAATTGCCAAAATCGCCGCTCTCCCCTACCCCTCGGAGGCACGGCTTGGCGAGCTGCTGGCCGGCGAGAGCGGAGAGGATGAGCTGCGGCTGGCTTACAGCGCCAGAGTCGGGCGGCTGATGAAGCTGCTGGGCAGAGAGTTCACTCCGCAGACGGTCAATCTTGCGATGAGCCATATTTATGTGCTGGGCGGCGATGAGAGCGATTCAGAGCGCCCGATCCAGGTTGGCGGCGCTTATACAGTAGATCCGTCTGCGCTGTCCTGCGGTGCACAATATACAGCGCTTGGGCATCTGCACCGTGCCCAGCGCGTGAAGGGCGACGGCATGATCCGTTACAGCGGGTCTCCGCTGGCGTACAGTTTTTCCGAAGCGGGACAGGCCAAGTCAGTAACAATGGTGGATGTTGCACCCGGAGGAGAGCCTGATTTTAAAGAGATTTATCTGAGCTGCGGCCGTCCGCTGGTCAACTGGAGGTCATCCGGGGGACTTGAGGAGGTATACAGCTGGCTGGATGAAGGGCGCGATGCCCATGCTTTTATTGATCTGGAGCTCAAGTTGACTGAGGCAATGTCCCTGAATGATATCCAGCGGCTGCGCAAGGCGCGGGAAGGGATTATTCACATCCGGCCGGTGTATCCGCAGATGGAGCTGGAGCTGGAGCAGTCCGCCCGCTCGCGTATGCCGGTGCAGGAGCTGTTCCGTAAGTTCTACCAGCGTCAGACCGGAGGGGCCGAGCCGGACGACAGTCTGGTCCGGCTGTTCCTGGAGCTGGCGGAAGAAGAGGACCGGCGCCAGCCGGAGGAAGGCGAGGTGGGCTGACGTGAAGCCGATTCTATTGAAGCTGTCCGGGCTGCAGAGCTACAGGGAGCAGCAGGAGATTGATTTTGCCAGCCTGACTGAAACCGGGCTGTTCGGGATTTTCGGCCCGACCGGCAGCGGGAAGTCCAGCCTGCTGGATGCCATTACGCTGGCGATGTACGGCAAGGTGGAGCGTGCCGTGAACGGGACACAGGGCATTATGAACCATTCGGAGGACCAGCTCAGCGTTGCTTTTACCTTTGAGCTTGTATCCTCAGCCGGTCCGCGCCGCTTCAGGGTGGAGCGGAAGTTCAAACGCACCGGCGAGCAGTCAGTCAGCAATACGATCAGCCGCTTTGTCGAGCTCACTGAAGACGGGGATCATGTCCTGGCTGACAAGCTGGCTGATGTTACGCGCTGTGTGGAGGAGCATATCGGGCTCAAGATGGATGATTTCACCCGGGCGGTTGTGCTGCCGCAGGGGAAATTCGCCGAGTTCCTGTCCCTGCGGGGTGTCGACCGCAGGCAGATGCTTCAGCGGCTCTTCCACCTGGAGCAGTACGGTGACCAGCTGGCGATGAAGCTCAGCCGCAGGATCAAGGATAATGAAGCGGCGCTGCGCGCGCTGGAGGCTGAGCAGCAGGGGCTCGGCAGCGCCGGTAAAGCGGATATTGAGGCGGCTGAAGCGAGGCTGCAGGAGGCAGGCCGCCGTGCAGAAGAGTGCCGCAAGCTGCTGGAGCAGGCGCAGGAGCGTTCTGAACGCTTCGCGAAGATCCGCGAGCTGCAGGAGGAGCGTACCCGCCGAGAGGCCAAGCGGCAGGAGCTGGCTGCCCGGGAGGAGGGCATTCTCCTCCTGGAGCAGAAGCTCGGCCAGGCTGACGAGGCCGGGCAGCGGCTGCCTGTGCTGACTGCCTGGCGCAGCGCGGAAGCCGCCTGGAAGAGCCGGCTGGCCCGTGCGGAGGGCCAGGAGGTACAGGCCGCTTCCGCCGAACGGGCAGCGGCAGAGCTTGCTGCGGCTGAAGCGGCTGAACAGGCGCC
>NZ_CCDG010000130.1 GCF_000723885.1 Paenibacillus camerounensis | reverse complement strand
GCCCGGGCAATGGACAGCCGCTGCTTCTCACCGCCGGAGAGCGTGCTCCCTCCCTCACCAACCGGCGTTTCATAGCCCTGCGGCAGCTTACTGATAAAATCATGGCAGCGTGCCTTTGTAGCCGCCCGGATAATGTCCTCGCGGGTTGCGCCCGGCCGTCCGAACGCGATATTATTCGCAATCGTATCCTGGAACAGGTACACATCCTGAAAGACAACCGAAACCGCCTTGAGCAGATGCTCTGGATCAATGCCGCTCAGCTTACGGCCGCCCAGGTAAACAGCACCTTCATCCGGGTCATAGAACCTTGAGATCAGCCGCAGAACGGTGCTTTTTCCGCTGCCTGAAGGACCAACAATTGCTGTTAACGCCCCCTGCGGCAGGACAAAGCTCAGATTATTAAGGACCTTCGTCTCCCCATAGCCGAAGGATACATTCTCGAAGGTAACCGTGTTGTGGGGCGGTAGCGGCCCGGTGTCCCCGGTCATCACCGGCTCCTGCAGCAGCTTGACAATCCGTTCTCCGGCCTGCTCGTTATAACGAAATTCCGCATAATTAGTCAATGCGGAGGTCAGCGGATCATAGATGCGCGTACCAACAATAAGGAACACGGCAAACTGCAGGACACCAAGACTTCCGCCCAGCAGCAGCTGGACGCCGGCATACACCAGCAGCGGCAGGCCTGCCCGGAGCAGACCGACTGCCGTTAGTACGACAGGACCTAGAATCCCCTCCAGCCGGATGCTCTCCTTCATCAACCTTCTGAATGCCGTATCTAACCGGGCAAAACGCTCCCCGGTCAGATTATATGCCTTCATAACGCGGATACCGTTCAAGTATTCCTGCAGCCGGTTGGCTGCGTTCAGCTTGGCCCGCATATGCGAGCTGCCGAGCCTGCGCTGCAGTCTGGATGTCAGGAGTATCAGCAGCAGGGCAACCGGCAGCGCCGCGAACATGGAGAGCGCCATCCGCCAGTCCAGAAGCAGCATACCGGCCAGCGCAAAGACCGGAAGGACAAAAGCGCCGGCCAGCTGCGGCAGCAGATGGGAGATTCCTGTCTCAACGAGAGTAAAGTCACCCATCATCATGTTGGCCAGATCACCCGGATCGCGGCGGTACAGAACTCCAAGCGGCAGCCTGCGCAGATGCTCGGCCAGTCCGGCTCTGCCCTCGGCAGCAACATTATAGGCGCCGCGGTAAGCAGCACGGTAAGCGGGGATTTCGCTCAAGAATATGAGCAGGGCCGTTCCTGCCAGTCCGGCACAGAGCCACCATAGCCGCTCAATCTGCAGTACAGCTCCCGGTGTTATGTATGGCTCAAATATCAGCCGGACCGCTTCAATTACAAGTGCAAACGGAAATACGGAAGCCAGATTGCTCAATAGTGAAAACAGCACCGGCTTCAGCAGCTGCCGGGGCTTGCCGGCTGTAATATTATGCAGTACCTTCATGCTCTGCCCCTCCCCGTTCCAGCTGCCAGTCATCCGCGCCAAGATAAGCCCGCCACATCCCTGCGTACAGGCCGTTACGTGCAACCAGTGCATCATGATCACCGCGCTCGGCAATCTCTCCGTCCTGCAGCACAAGAATCTGCCCGGCATCACGAATGGAAGACAGTCTATGCGCAATAACCAGCACGGTTTTGCCGCGCATCAGCTCGCTCAGGGCAAGCTGCATTTTATGCTCGTTCTCCGGATCGGCAAAAGCAGTCGCCTCATCAAGCACGAGCACAGGCGCATTCCGGAGAATCGCCCTGGCTACGGCAACCCGCTGCTCTTCGCCTCCAGACAGATAAACGCCGCCCTCGCCGATCAGCGTCTGGTAGCCCTGCGGCAGCCGGCTGATAAAATCATCGCACTGGGCTGCCCGGGCTGCGGCTTCAACCTCAGCCTGTGTAGCACCGGGGCAGCCTACCGCAATATTTTCATACAGCGTATCGTAGAACAGGAACGTTTCCTGAAATACGAAAGCCACGGTATCCATCAGCTGATGGATCGCCATACTGCGGATATCCACACCTCCGATGAGAATAGCCCCGGCACCCGGGTCCCAAAAGCGCGGCACCAGGCTGGCAACTGTCGATTTGCCTGAGCCGGAAGGGCCGACCAGCGCGGTAACCTTTCCCTGCTCGGCCAGGAAGGATATATTCTTCAGCGCTTCGCCGCCAGCCCCGTCCTCATGATAAGAGAAGCTCACCTCAGCGAATTCGATAGTATAGCCTTGCGGCAATTGTGGAGCTGCCGTTTCGGGTATTGGCCGGCGGGACAGCAGGTCATCCATCCGCCGCACCCCTTCACCAATATCACGGGTGCTGGAAGCCAGCATCAGCAGCTTGTACAGCGGCCCGGATACACCCGGCGCCATGACCAGGAAGAACAGCAGCAGCAAAGCAACAGACTGCGATTCCGGCTCACGCCGCAGCAGCAGGATACCTGCCGGCAGAATGAAGACGAACAGGGAGGCTAGCAGCGTTTTGAATGCAATGTAACCATTCTGGAAACGGTCTGTAAATTCAAGGCATCTGTCACGGTAGCTAACCATGTCGGCATAAAACTTACGGAACGAATGCACAGTCTGGCCAAACACCTTGACCGCAGGCATTCCCCGCACATATTGCACGGCAGAGGCGTTAATCTGCTCCAGCGATTCATGATACTCTCTGGCCCTGTCCTGGCCCTTGCCGCCCGCCATCAGCGAAGCCTGAATGACAAAGCCCAGCACAATCGGCAGCAGACAAGCAACCGCCAGCAGCGGGCTCAGCCAGAACATGATGCCGATCATCAGCACGGTAGTCACCGCCGCACTGATGAGATCGGGAAGCTGGTGGGCGATAAAGGTTTCCACCTTCTCCACGTTCTGCTCCAGCGTTTTTTTGACAGCTCCGGTGGAGGTGCCGTTCAAATAGCCGAGCGGCAGCCTGCCCAGATGCTCTGTCATCCTGATGCGCAAATTGTACTGAATCCGGAAAGCGGCCAGGTGTGAGCACATAATGCCGCAGTAAGAGGTAATCAGCCCCAGGATTAATCCGCACAGCGCCACGCCTCCCCACCAGATCATCGTTTTCCCGTCTATGCCGCCGGGTGCGGCAGCATGGCGCAGCAGCTCGGCGAGAATGAAATATACCGATATAAAAGGCACAAGCATCAGCACAGCGCTGGCAGATGAGAACAGCCCGGAGCAGAGCAGCAGCCCTCTTTTCTCACCGGCAATTTCCAGCAGCCTCATCATGCCTGTTTTGGTTTTGGTCTCGCCCACAGCTTCTCCCCCAATCTTCAGAGATATATCCGCAAGAAGTGCATTGAGAATGATTCTCTGTGAACAAGTGTAGGCCAGCCGCTGCCTCCGGTACTACCCATTACGGGAGCATTAACGCTCAATTCAGGAGTAATTCATTGTCTCTGCGCTACCCCCTGGCGGATTGTCTGCGGCTGCAGAGAGCATATTCTCCGGGGCTGGATCCGAATCTTTTACGGAAGGCCGCTGCAAAATGGCTGATATTTCCGTAGCCTACCTGTGCTGCAGTCTCACTCACACTCATCCTGCCCTGCTCCAGCAGAAGATGGGCATGCTGCAGCCGCTGCTCAATTACATAAGCGTGCACCGTCGAGCCGAACATTTCCTTGAAGCCCTTTTTGAGCTTGAACTCATTCAGGCAGACCAGGCGGGACAAGCCGGCCAGTGTGGGTGGCTGGGCGTAATCGCGCTGCAGCAGCTCTTTTGCCAGATGAAGGCTCCGGATATCCTCCTTGGACAGCTTGATTCCCGCAGGAATCCGCTCTGCTTCATAGAACGACTGATTGAGATATACGGCGAACAGCTCGAGCATTTTACCTTCCAGATACAATTTCCGCACCCCGCCGCTGTACGAACAGTCTGCAATCTGCGCCAGAAGCAGGCGGATCGCCGGTGTGATTTTATTTTTGGCAAAAATAGCGCCGTCACTGCCGATAAGCCCCAGCCGCCCGTCCCCGCCGAGCCCCTCCGTCATCCGGCCGAAATGCTCCGGACTCATGTCAATGCTTAGGAACCGGTATCGTGCATCCCGCACATAACGGCAGCTCTCCGTTCTCCCGCCCCCGTGCAGCAGCGCAATCTCATCCTGCTCTATAGCGAAGGCATCCCCTGTAAGCGAGGTCCCCCATTCAATTCCGTCCCCCAGGCAAAAAACCAGCTCCGTCCGCGGGGTCTTGAACTCACCGTTCGCCTCAATATCGCGGTTAAACATAAGGTTGAAATCCGTCATCTGGATATGTCCCTGGCTGAGCAGGCTTTTGCAGCTTCCGCTTCCCAGATTCCCCGGCGGGATGATCTCGAAATGACCTCCGTCCAGACGGTATGTATGCTCGTAGCCATCGCAGACCAGCGTTTTGTGCGCATCTATCGTTTCATGGCCGCTAATGCTGCCAGTATGGTTAACCATATTGCTCGCCCCCTATTTGTTATGGCTAATTATATAGGATAGTGAGAATGATTATCAATGAAAACTAATGGGACGCTGCAAAAAGAAAAGAGTACCCGCGGGTACTCTGAATGTAGCTGTATTGTAAGGCATCCTGCCCTTTTCGCCGCAACGGCCGGAATGAGAGGCACT
>NZ_CCDG010000129.1 GCF_000723885.1 Paenibacillus camerounensis | reverse complement strand
CGCTCCCCAGGCTCTCGCCCGCCGGCTCACCGCCGCTTCTTACAACCTCTGCCGCAGCCGCAAAACAGCCCTCTGCCAGCAGCAGCCCGGCCAGCCGGGGCCGATCCGCCGCCATTTGCGGCAGATGAGCCTCCAGCCAGCCGGCAAGCTCATGGCTGCGTCCTGCACATTTTATCGTTCGCACCAGACGCGCCAGGAGGGCGAACGGCTCCGGCTGGAGCTGGGCTGTCCGGGTATAGCAGACTATGGCCTCTTCAGTCTCTCCGGTTTCCTGGCACAGCTGTCCCAGTGCGGCATAGGTGAGATAAGTGCCCATCCCGGATTCCGTGTGGTAGCCGGGCGGTGATATGCCGATGACCAGCGCCTGCCGGAAGGCCCCTCTGGCCGCCGCATAAGCTCCGGCCTGCAGCAGGAGAACCCCCCTGATATGGTGAAGGTCCGGATAATCGGGAAAAAGCGCGCAGCCGGTATTGCATGCATCCAGTGCGCCAGCCGGGTCCCCGGACATGATTCGGCAGCGGATTTCATATTTATACAGCAGGTGGGTGAAGCTGGTATCCGGCTCCGCCTCTGCCAGCGATAGCTGCAGATGCTGCAGCGCCTGAGTGTAATCACCAAGCCGCATATATTCAACTGCAGTATTGAACTGGTGAAAAGCGTCCCGCGGGTTCAGCTTCAGCTGCTCCTTGAGCAGGCTGAGATTGCGGCTGATTTTATCCTTCTTGGCTACCACCCCGTCAGCATAGCCATAATGGTGAATGATCACCGTACTAAGGTGCATAGCTGCATCCGGAGCTGCTTCAACAATTGCAGCAGCGACCTGCTCATGAATCGTTCCCTTGAACCGGTATTGCGGGCGGCTGCGGAACATCCGCAGAATCGGATTGACGGTAATGACCGGAGAGGCATGCTCAGTCCCTTTATGATTATGAATCCGAACAAAAAAAGCTTCATACTCCACGTGCTCTGCACACAGCAGCAGCTCCCCCCTGCTCTCCGCATCCAGCTCCTCATCGGCATCGAGCACGAGAATCCACGTCCCGCGTGCCTTCTCCAGACCGGCGTTACGTGCGGCTGCGAAGTCTCCGGTCCAGGGAAAAGAGATAACTGCCGCACCAAAGCTGCGGGCAATTGTAATCGTGTCATCCGTAGAGCCCGTATCGACAATAATCAGTTCATCTGCGGCTCCGCGTACACTGGTAAGACACCGTGCCAGGTTGTCGGCTTCATTCTTAACGATCATGCAAAGAGAGATCAGCGGCTTTCGCTGCGGCTTATTCATGGCTGTACACCCCCCTGACGTTTGCGCCTGCTCCACACCGTATGCCAGGGCGTACGGTTCAGCAGAAGGAGGGTGTTTTGGATCGCAGCGAGATCCTCAAGTATCGGACCATGCTCATAATCTCCGCCGAAGCCTGTCACGGCTTTGTTCAGATCCGCTGCGGCCAGCTGCAGATAACAGACTGCCAAGCCGGTACGTGCAGCATCCTCCTGTCCGTATTGCCCGAGCGCCTGCTGAAACCATCCGGCTGCCTCTTGATAGTGCCCTTTATCATAGAGCATCTCCCCGATATAAAAAGCAACCGGCTTCACCGCCTGCTCATCACCTGCCAGCTTAATGAACCGTTCTCCCGCTTCCGGCACACGGCCTGCCTTATACAGGGCAGCCGCCAGCTCCGCATGATGCCGTACGGACAATCCTGCCAGCGAATCTGCCAGCGGATAAAGCTCCAGCTGAACAGCCAGAGGAATCAGCTCCATTAAAAGCATGGCTAACGCAGTGTTATCGAGTGTGTCATCCGCATGCCCCTCAGCAGTCTCTTTCGCAGAGGCCCCCGCACCTCCGGCCAGCCTCTGATTAAGCGTATACCAGCTGCTGTGCTGCTCCTCCGGCATCCCGGCCAGCTGCTCTTCCTGCAGAGCAGAGCCTTGTGACCATATGCAAAGGGCTTCAAGCACACGCAGCTCCTGCAGCAATCCGGTGAATGTGATCTCTGTACCCAGCAGATCCCGTCCTTCCCGGATCAGAGACATTGCTGTATCCGGGTTACCCGTAATGATCCAGGCGCGGATCATTTGCAGTAACGTACCGTTCTCCGGCGGAACAAGCCCGTGAGGCAGCCCGCACACAGCCTCATAGGCATCTGCTGCGCAGAGTGCATTAATGATGGCTGCCCTTCCGGCAGGCTGATCCGCCGGGACGAGCTGCTGCAGTAAGGCTGCTATGCTGTGATCAGGCACGTCCAGTGACTGAAAAGAGTTGACGATACCCAGCAGCGCCGGTGCATATAACGGCAAAGATTGCAGCGAACGGTGGAACAGCCTTGCGGCCTCATCCGGTCTGCCGAGCTTACGGGAGATTTCCCCCATACGATGCAGCGGGCGGAAGGTGGTGATACCGTGCTCACTGACGTATTTGGTGTGATAATCAAGGTTTTCTGCAAGGGCAGCAGCGCGTTCATAGGACTGAAAAGCACGCTCTAGCAGACCTTGACCCTCCAAGGACTGGCCCTGCAGGTAATGTAGATCGGGGTAATCGCTGTAACGATCAAGCTCTTTGGCCAGCAGTGCATCTATAGAGCTCATTTTTGCGGCGGACAGATAGATTTTGCCTAGATCACGGATCATGGCCGGACGGTACGGGGCGGGCAGCGGTGCCCGGCTCAAGGTATGGCGCAGCAGCTCCTCCGCCTCCTGCAACTGGCCTTTCTGACAGCAGGCGACGGCCAGATTGTAGCTGTAAAAATCATTCTCCGGCTGCTCTGCGACTGCGGCGCGCAGCAGCTTTTCATTGCGTTCGGCTTTATTTTTGCGGGACATGATCTCAGGCAGATAGCCTGTATGAACCAGTTGAATGCTGCTGTGCCGGATCGCGGAAATGCCGTGTCTGCTGATAATGGCCTGGTCGATGCCCTCATGGATTTTTCCGGAATACCAGTAGTCCTGTCCACCGCGGAATAGACGGACCGCTGTATGATACAGGCGCTCTTCTGTCCGGTGTCCCAGTATGTTTTCTATCGTGACAGTAAAAGCCTCGGCTGTTGTGCCCCGCAGGATCTGCCGGATTTTTGTGAGCGGAGTGTTCAATATCTCATCGGCATCCAGGACCAGAATCCAGCCGGTTGCGGCATGGCGGAGTCCGCTGTTGCGGGCTCTGGAGAAATCATCCTCCCAATTGTACTGCAGTACCCTGGCTCCGTATGCTTCCGCAACCGCTATTGAATCATCCTCGGAGCCTGTATCAACAACTATAATCTCATCGGCTCCGGCTACGCTTTTGAGGCAAGCGGGCAGAAGTCCGGCTTCATTTCGGATAATCAGATGAACTCCAATGGTGGGTTCGGTCATGAAATTTCCTCCTTGGCAGGTACATTATCTCCTGCAGCAATCAGCCGGCATTGTCCGGCATATGTAGCTGTAACTGCGCTAACGGGTCGCCAGCGGAAGAAAAGAGTACATGGAACTCCATGCACTCTTTGCCTCTACAGGATATGACGGACGACTTGTTTACGTTCCCTGGGCATCAAAAATGACATTAATCGTCGAAGCTGCCCCCGGTGTCGCTGATTGATACGAAAGACGGGTGTATTTCAGGAAGCGCGCCGGCACAATGACATCTACCGAACCGGCAGGAAGCGGATTATCTCCGGTGGTATCGACAAAGTAATTCGTTCCATCCGCGCTGATCTCAACGCGTGTATTCACCGGATTGGCGCCGTTATTCAGGATGAAATAGGAGTAGGTGCCCAGTACACTTGTTGTATTCGCCGGCAGCGGAGTATAGGCATCTGCGGTAGGGATCGCCAGTGTTGCCTGCTCGATAAAGCTGCGCTGTGAGATAGAAGTTACGCTGCTTAGTGTACCGGCAGTGATCGTAGCACCGAGCACACTGGTAATCGTCCCATCCAA
>NZ_CCDG010000128.1 GCF_000723885.1 Paenibacillus camerounensis | reverse complement strand
ATAACTCAGAATTATTTGGACTTTATATATTAAAGGAGTTTAACTAATGATTATAGATAAAAGAGAGGCATATAGCGAACTCGATGATTTTTTGCTGCAAGGAGAACATGCAAAGGAACTTTTTATTCTGACAGGTGTTTATGGAGTTGGAAAAACAACTCTGCTTAATGTGTTGAGCAATAAACTTAATGACCGTTTACATATTCATTTGAACTTCAATAAATTTGATTCTGATGGACTAATTTCTTTGAAAAATGCCGTTCTTCACTTTATTTCAAGAAGCAAAATAGAGAACACAAAACAGAAGTTTAAGGTGTCCAGTTTTCTGGCAAATTTGGTTCGAACTTTCGAATTAAAAGCTTCTGCATCTGTAGGAACAGAGAATGCAGCTGTTCTTAACGCGGAAGTAAATATTCTTGAAGCTATACGATCAACAATTGAAAGCAAATATGAACGTTACTTAGAAACAATAGATAAGGCTAAAAGTACTGAATTTCCTCAAACGTTAGCAAGGATAGTTGTGGATATAACTGGAATATTATATCAAAGAATCTATATCACTTTGGATGAAATTGAAAAGCTGGACTGTAATAGTGCTATATTTATAGAAGAATTGTTAAAAAGTAACTGCGATCTTAGTATTGTTTGTTCAACTGAAAGTAAAAGATCTGAAATTAATAATTATCATTATATATCGACAATCAATAACTTTTTCACCCGAAACATTGAAACTGTAAAGTGCATTAGCACCAAATTAAGTGAGTTTAACGTCACAGAAACATCACAGTATATTAATTTGAAATATAAAAGCAATTATGGTGCAGATAATCCTCTAATCATAGGTATTCATGAGAAAACGGCAGGGTTGCCTCTTTTACTGTCTGTAATATGCGCAAATAATTCGCTTGAAGAAATTATAGTCCGCACCCTCAATGCAGAGACGGAAGAATGGTTGGGCAAAATTTATAATGAGACAATTAATTCATTCGAGGAGCAAGGAAGGCGAATTCTATATTTGCTCTCCATTGCTGGCGGAACTTTAACGGATCCAGTTTTGAGGGAAATTGCAAACATCCCCAATGGTGATATGTATAGGATTTTAGGGATGCTGCAAAAAAAAGAAATGATCGTGTACGATGAACAAAATGATGAATTTAATATTAAATATAGAATTTTGTCAGAGTACATCCAACATTCTGATCATATCACTGCATATGAAGAAAAAAAACTACGTGAACAAATTATTAATGCATACGAAAACAGTCCTCTTCAAAGTATCAGCAAAGCAAGAACACTTTCTTATCTGTATTTGAAATCCAAAGCGTATAATAACGCATTTGAGTGGACCAGAGTCTATGGTAACTTAGCCTTTGGCAAATGCATGTATGACAGATTTATTAATGATTCTCAAAACATTAAGCAGACAATTTTGCTGGAAGCACAGAATATGGCGAAGATTGATTTTCTTTTAGTCCGGGCGTATTACTATTCAGGTGATATAGAGAGTTGTATACACTTGTTTACAAGTCTGGAGACAGCAATACTTGATGCACTTAAATTGAGCGAAGACTATTCTTTACTTTGTGGGACTATTGCCCAAGCATACTATTATAGAAACGACTATAGAAATACTATTAAATACTGTAAAGAAGCTCTGGAAAATAGCAAAAATAATCATTACATTTTTCATGAATCGTTTCTACGATTAATCTCTGCTTATGATTTGAATGGGCAATATGCTTTGGCTCTGGATAATTATAATAAAGGAATACGGCTGGCCAATCAAAAGGAGGATTCAATAACAAAAGGCTCCTATCTGATGGTTACCCAAATGGTTCACAATAAATTCCAGGATTGTTGCAAAAATTTGGAAGAGGCTATTCAGCTTTTCGAGGATACTAATTATAAGAGGAATTTAGCTTGTGTACATAATAATTTGGGCATCGAATATTTAATGTATAGTAACCATTTAGATGCGCTTAAGCATTTAAAGAAATCAGAAAAAATCTTCAATCAAGAATTGTCCTTGGAACTTCACTTTGTCCAGAATAATCTAGCATTGTATTTTCTTTTGAATAATCAAATGAGTGAAGCCCGAGCTAGTCTAACCGAAGCTTTGCGGGGGGCTATTTCCCCCCTCCAGCACGCCTATATTTATAGCAATCTTGCGGTTTTGAATATTATGGAAGATAACGATCGCAATATTGTAGAGGAGTTGTTTGAACAGGCATTGTATTACACTAATTCTTGCCCAGATCCTGTTGTGCACTGTAACGTGAAATATAATTACGCTAAATATGTTTATTCAGCAGGAAATCACGTGAAAGCTGTTCAACTATTCCCAAAAGAAAAGCTTTCTCTTATAAATACCAAACAATATTCCCCATTAATTGAGAAAAGTATTATATTGAGCAAAGAAATAGGAATTGCTATAAATGATGTACTTCAAACAAATCAAAGACATACAACTGATAGAAGAGCTTGTTTTATAAAGCAAGAGTGGCAACTCTGTGAACTAATGTTTTACAATTAAGTCATTCATAGCTCAGAATACGTCCCCTGTAATCTTTGACTCTGATACTAGCTTCAGAATGCTCCACAAGCCCATTGGGACATAGCGGAATTTTAATGCCTGTGCTATCAGGTATTAGAATATATCTTGGAATCCACCAACCACCTATATTCCCTACCAAATTATTTATGATTTTTTCGCCCAGTTCTACGTTTGTTCTAAAATGCCCAACACTTTTAACATTAAAACAGTGAAATAAATAGTATGGGATAACACGATGAGCTGCACAAGTGCTGAATAAATCTTTTATAGACCGAAATTCGTCATTAACTCCCTTTAATAAAACCGATTGGTTTAATATGGGGGTTCCAGTTTTTTGAATATTGTGAATTGCAGCAACTGTTTTATCTGAGAATTCATCAGTGCAATTGAACTGGGTAACCACGACCACTTTATTAAACTTTTCGAGTATGGCACAAAGTTTTGAGGTTATTCGATCCGGAAAGCTTGTGAAAGCACGCGTTGCTAATCGAATAGACTTAATGTGAGCAATAGCACTTAATTTTTCTAACATATATTCAATGTTATCGTCAGAATTAGCTAGTGCATCTCCGCCTGTCAGTAATACATCTTCAAGATGAGAATTTTGATTAATGTATAAATAAGCTTTATCGAATAGAAAATATGAAAAATTATTTTTTTCATGCCACTTTTCTTTACGACTACAGTGACGACAATGTGCAAAACAAACTCCCGTTGTATATATCATGCAACGGTTAGGATACTTTTGAACTACAATTTCAGTATTATGGATTTCCTCAGGAAAAAAAGCTCCGATGCCTTCGTCAGATTGCAATTCACGAGAATCTGGTAGAAATTGCGCAGCAAGTCTAGTTGATTTTTTTTTAGAGATTTCAGACATAATATGACTCGTTACTTTAATTGGATACCATTCATTAATTCGATTAAATTCTTCTTCAGAAAGTTGGTAAAGCATTTCGTTAGTTGCAGCAAAAATTTTGTCCATTGCGTAATAACCTCCAAATAATTCTGAGTTATTAGGA
>NZ_CCDG010000127.1 GCF_000723885.1 Paenibacillus camerounensis | reverse complement strand
CAGAGCTCTGTCAGGCTGTGAATGATTATGCTATAGGATTGCGATACAGCTTACAAATCAGGGTGCTCATGCTTGGCCTTGAGCTTGCCCCAGCGGCGCTGAACCTCGCTCTCGAAGCTGCGCAGCGCAGGCTCGTTCTCCGGCTTGAGCAGATGGCGGGTTTTGCCCATCGTTTTCAGCCAGGCGGATACTTCTACGCGCTTGTTCTTATCTTCCGGATTATAAGTAATGTTAGTAACGCCTTGCTCTACCTCGTACAGCGGGAAGAAGCAAGATTCAACCGCCAGGGATACGATGTTAGTCCCTTCCTTGTCCTCACTCATCCAGTTCAGCGGGCAGGCGATCAGAATCTTGCCGTAGACCAGACCTTCATTCTGCGCATACCACTGTGCCTTTGCCGCTTTCTTCAGCAGATCCTGCGGATAAGCCTCACAGCCGGTGAACACATAAGGAATGTTGGTAGCCGCCATAATCTGGGCAGTATCCTTGTGCTGTGTAACCTTACCCTGCTGGGTTTTGCCGATGCTCGAAGTCGAAGTACGGTGACCTAGCGGAGTTGAATAGGACTGCTGGGCTCCGGTATTCATATAGCCTTCGTTATCATACTCGACGATAATCATTTTGTGTCCGCGCAGGGCGGCACCGATTGCAGGCCCCATACCGATATCCATACCGCCGTCGCCGGTAACCATTACGAAGGTAAAGTCCTCTTTCAGACCCAGTCCGTCCAGCTCGCCGCGGCGTTTGCGTTCCCAGAACATCTCTACTACACCGGACAGTGTGGCCGCACCGTTCTGGAACAGGTTGTGAATGAACGTCGATTTATGGGAGGAATACGGATAACCTGTCGTTGTAACCATGGCGCAGCCTGTATGGTACAGCGCAACAATATCCCCTTCAATGCCTCTGAAGAACAGTTCAAGACCGGAGAAAATACCGCAGCCCGGACACGCGCCGTGACCCGGTGACAGACGTCTCGGCTTCTTCATCAGACTGCGTACTGGCGGAACCTTAACGGCCAGCTTGCCGGTTTCTTCATTCTTGGTAACCGTAATCAGGCCGGATTTCAATGCATCGAAATCCATCGGCTTCAGCAGGCGCTTAGGCGCTTTGTCCGGCTCGCCCGGATTGTGGCCGTAGTAATCGAACGGCACTTCCACACGGTCGGCAACAACGGCATCCATAGCCAGCTGGAAGAAGTGATGGCCGTCCTCAGCGTAGAAATCTTTACCGCCCAGGCCGTAAATCCGGCTGATGACCTTGGTTGTTGTATTGCCGTGAGTGAACAGGGCTGCCTTGATTTCATTGACCATGTTACCGCCGTGTCCTCCGACGGAGTCTGCACGGTCGCCGACAGTAATAGCTTTCACGTTCTTCAATGCTTCAGCAATCTGCTTCTGCGGGAACGGGCGGATCATATTCGGTGAAATCGCTCCGGCCTTAATGCCCTGCAGACGCAGCTGGTCAACGACATCCTTGATGATCTCGGATGCCGAGTTCATCAGAAAGACGGCAACATCGGCATCATCCATCCGGTACTGCTCGATCATCTCATAACGGCGGCCGGTCAGCTCAGCAAATTCCTGTGCGATCTCTTCAAACACCTCACCGGCATTATACATTGCTACAGACTGCTGGTAACGGTTGTTAATATAATCCGGCTCATTCATGTAAGGACCGACGGTAACCGGGTTGTTGCGGTCAAGCGTATCTGTAAAGCCTGCCGGCGGCTGTTCGCCTACGAATTTGTGTACATCCTCACGGTGTGCAAAAGCCTGCACACGGCGCTTCTGGTGTGAGGTGAAATATCCGTCGGAAGCAACCATTACCGGAAGACGGACCTTCGCATGTTCTGCCAGCTTCAGTGCCATCAGATTCATGTCGTAGACCGATTGCGGGTCACGGCACATCAGAATCGGCCAGCCGGTATTGAGTGCAAAATACAAATCGGAGTGATCACCGTGAATATTCAGCGGGCCTGAGATCGAACGGCAGACCAGGTTCATAACCATAGGCATACGCGTACCTGCTTGTACAGGCAGCTGCTCCAGCATGAACATGTAGCCCTGTGCGCTGGTTGCGTTAAATACGCGTCCGCCCGCAGTCGAGGCACCGTAACAGATCCCTGCCGAGCTGTGTTCACCGTCTGATGGCACGAGCATAATATCGTGCTGTCCGCTCGCCTTCATTGTATCGAGGAACTGGGCTACCTCAGTCGAAGGCGAGATCGGGAAGTATCCCATAACATGATAATTGATCTGGTGCGCAGCATAAGCTGCCATTTCATTGCCTGATTCATAAAGGAACTTCTGCTCTACCTTGGCAGAGCCTATTTCTTTCTCATAATCAATAGCCATTGTTCATTCCGCCCTTCTTACCGGATTTATAATTGCGAGACCAAATCAAACGTATGATGCACCGTATGGCTGTCCGCATAGCCTTCCTGCTCACGGATGATGGACAGGGCCGAGGTCGGGCAGGCGCCGACGCATTTCAGGCAGCCTTTGCAGTACTGGTAATCGATACCCAGCAGGAACATCTGCGAACGCCCCTTGCGGTCAAGCCGTTCTTCCCAGACAAAGCACTGGTCCGGACAGACGGTATCGCACTGTGCACAGTTGATGCAGGACTCGTTCTCATAAGCCGGAATCATGCCGGAACGGGAAATACTGAGATTCTTTAGAAAGCTGTTGCCGGGATTGACAATCGATCCGCCCATCGGCTGGGTTTCATAACCAAGCGGAGAGATGTCAGAACGAACATATTCAGGCATGCTCTCTCCCTCAGGCAGCTCAAAGTGCATAAACTTCACTTCGTTGTAGCCGCGCTCAAAGGTAGTGATTGCTGATTGCACTGCCTGCGGATATTTCTTGCCGAGCGATTTCTCGATAACGCCCTTCATCGTTTCAGTGTCAAGGAACGGGCAGAGCCGGAACAGCGCGCCGAGCATCGCCATATTCACGCGGTTCTTCTCTTTCAGCGCAATGCTGGTCGCATCAATGACTGCAATCGTTCCGCCCTTCAGCTTCAGCAATTCTCTGAGTTCTTCCGGCGTCCTGGCCGAGTTCACAAGAACGGTGCTGTCCTCACTGATTCCGCTGGTTACGTTGACAGTCTTGGCAAGTGCTTCATGGAATACGCCAACCACATGCGGGCGCTCTACCGGAGAAGTATCACGGATATGCGTATTCAGATCGCAGAACCGGATATGGGCTTTTACAGCTGAACCTTTTTTCTCTGAGCCGTAGGATGAGAAGCTCACGCCGTTCAGTCCCGCGCCGACTACGCCCGCTTCTGCTAGCATCTTACCGGCCAGGTTCGCCCCTAGCCCTCCGATGGATTCCAGCCGGATTTCAAAGAATCCCAGGCTGTTGACTTTTGGTAGTTGTACCACCGACATAACCCCTTTCGAGTGTCAAATAAAACATTCCTTTTGACTTTTTCAATAATTGTAACGTGATAATGATGGTAACGAATGTGACAAATCTTGCATTTCCACGGCTTCGGGAATCACATTAATTTATAGATTTATAGCGATTTCTTTATATGCGACAGCACTGCGTTACCTCGAAAGAAGATAACCTGCCATAGAAATTGCAGAATGTGAAAATTGTGTGTAATTAGCTGTTTTTTAAAGCTCCGTGGATACAAGGGTCTTCTTAATTTAGCAATAAAATTAAAAATTAAGATGTTAAATTCATCACATTTTTCAATTGAGAATGCATATCAATGACATGGGCGTCAATGATTTTTATAGCTTTTGACAGAGAAATTTTCTACAATCCGCAGGTGCCTGAAGTGATGTCCGCGCAATAAAAACAAGGCAAAAAGCCCATCCGGAGATGGGCTGGCCTGCAGTATATCCGTTTCTAGTACGTCCACCAGTTGCCCGACATTACAATCATTGAAAACAGCTTGATGCTGTCTTCATAATAATCCTCCGCCGCGCTGCCGGCTGTATGGCTCCATAGCGAGTTCAGCCAGCTCTGATTAGAAGAAGAAATCATTGCACTGACGCCGAAGGGCGCGTAAAAAGCTCCGCTGTTATAGCTTCCGAATGTTGTACCGTTCAGCTTGTAGCCGTCCTTGATGCTTCCAGGCGAGCTGCTTACCTTTGTCTTGATCCAGCTGTTAAGCTGGGTAAGCTGGCTGATTGCACGGTTATCGCCGGTAGTCAGATAGTCCGTCGCAATCCTCCAAGGTGTCCGGCAGGAATTATAATTGTAATTCCCGTCATTGGTATCCTCCAGGAACCCGGCTGCAGCCGGTTTATAGGCACCTCCCGAATAAATAACGAAATCCGGCAGCAGGCCCGTAGAAGCACTGTAGCCAGTATACAGGCTATTAATAATGGAATAGGTCTTGTCGGTCACATTTCCCCAGCGTGCGTCCCCGGAAGCCGTCTTGAAGGCCTTCAGATGACCCAGCATAAAGTCCGACGGTCTAGTCGCTGTGTTATAAGAGCCGCTGTTGGCCCAGTCGCCCAAACGGATCGTCCACTGCGTCTGATTAATTTCATTATCCATGATGGCTCCAATGATATTGCGGGCAGCGGCCAGATAGTTTACAGTACCAGTGCTGCCCCACTGCCGGTCGGCAAGAAGAAGGGCAAAGGCAATATCCATATCGCCATCCGTTGCGGAATCCTCCCCCTCAATATTCTGAAAGCTGCTGTTCTGCTTCCAGGACATCAGATACGGGTTAATGGAGCTGGGATGAGCGGTGTAATATTGATAGAGTCCATTGAAGTAAGTCTGGGCGTTGGCATCAGATCCCGCCATCAGCACAGTGAAGAGCATCCCGTAGCCATGTGCCTCGGATACGGTTTCCCCGTCCGAATTATATTTCACATAATATTTACCCGTGCCGGCCGGCTTCAGATAAGCAGCCTTCCACTCATTCCACTTTGTCTTAACAGCATTGTCCATACTTGCCTGCGTGACATGGTTCGGCTTAATCGTGCCGCTTGTATAGACGGTATGCTGCGGGAACGGTTTATTGACCGCAGCCAGTGCGGAGCCAGCCGGCAGCATAAACAGCGCCAGACAGAGGATTAGACAGCTTTTCCACCCCAGTGTGTGCTTGGTTGTCTTATTAATAACGCTTCACTCCTTAAAATGGGATCAGTCCTGCGGCCAATGCATACATGCACCGCCCGCATAGCGGACTGGCGAAGCTAACAGCTATGCTGAATCAGCACATTTACTATAATATCCCATTTTATCTCTGTCAACAGAACAAATCCACCCGAAGAGTGGATCTATATAGAGTACTTAAGAACCTAATTTGCTGACTTCTAGCAGCTGCTTAACTTTAATTTGGTCTTACCCACTTAAGGAGTTCATTGTTCTTGGCAGCTGGCAGCTGTATTGAAATAGCAAATATAGGCACATACCCTGGCCAAATGTATGCGAAAAAACGAATACTATGTGGGGGGTATCAGGTCGTTTCTTCCATGTCACCTGGTTCTTCACGTCCACCCCTCCTTTATTTTTCATCGGAGTTATCCACATTTTTTTGCATTGTATAATTTCCTATACAATGCAAAAAGCCGCCCTGCCCGCATAGCCTGATTGCGGAAGGACAGCCTGATTTATTCGCTTTTAAAAGGGTACACCTGCTATTCGTTATCCAGCTGATCCAACTGCATATGCTCGGCGATCAGCTGCTGCTTGCGGTTCCAGACCTGCTCGC
The DNA here is from genome assembly GCF_000723885.1 of Paenibacillus camerounensis. Taxonomy (GTDB): domain Bacteria; phylum Bacillota; class Bacilli; order Paenibacillales; family Paenibacillaceae; genus Paenibacillus_AQ; species Paenibacillus_AQ camerounensis. The sequence goes on along the minus strand of NZ_CCDG010000127.1, from coordinate 6,375 downwards.
TGAGGTTCACCCGGTACACCTCAGGGTTCAGCTTACGCAGGTATTCCGGCCAGAACAGATCGAGCTGCTGCTCATGATAGCGGCGGATCTCTTCAAGCGGGGGCAGGGAATAGACCTGGAAGCCGTTCACAAAAATCGGCTCCAGCATCGGCAGCGCCTCATACTTGTCGACGTTCTTGCGCAGATAAGGATGCAGCGGGTTAAACAGCTTGATCCGCGCGCCGTTGCGCGGGGCAGCCTCATCAGGGAAGTTAATATAGTCGGCCATCGCTTTGCCGTTCGTGCCGACAATGCGGAAGACTTCCTTTTTGCCCGGAGTAGAGACCTTCTCTGGATTGGAGGAGATCTTAATGGTCGGGAACATCTCGCCGCTAGCCGACTCAATCTCTACCAGCTTATACACCCCGCCCAGGGAAGGCTGGTCAGCAGCTGTAATCAGCTGCGTGCCGACGCCCCAGGTATCGATTGCCGCACCCTGCAGCTTCAGGTCCATAATCGTATTCTCATCCAGATCGTTAGAGGCTACAATCTTCACGTAATCCAGCCCCGCTTCATCCAGCATCTTGCGGGCCTGCTGCGACAGATAGGCCAAATCGCCGCTATCCAGCCGGATACCGTTCATTTTTTTGCCCTGGGCCTCCAGCTTCTTGGCCGTATTGATCGCATGCGGCACCCCGCTGCGCAGTGTATCAAAAGTATCCACCAGCAGTGTAACGCCGTCCGGCATTACCTTGGCATATGCGTCGAATGCCTCCTGCTCGCTGCTGAAGCTCTGGACCCAGGAATGGGCATGCGTTCCCTTGGTCGGGATGCCGAACATCCGGCCGGCCAGCATGTTTGAGGTGGCATGGAATCCGCCGATGTAAGCCGCGCGTGCGCCCCACACCGCCGCATCCGCTTCCTGCGCCCTGCGGGTGCCGAACTCCAGCAGGATATCGTTAGGAGCCACCTGCTTGATCCGTGAAGCCTTGGTGGCGATCAGCGTCTGATAGTTCATGAAGTTCAGGATCGCCGTCTCGACAAGCTGAGCCTCCATAATGGTGCCTTCAACCCGGACCAGCGGCTCATCCGGAAAGACAATCGCACCTTCCTTCATCGCATGAATATTACCTTTGAAATGGAACTGCAGCAACTCCTCAAGAAAAGCCGGCGCATAGTTCTCTTCCTGTTCCGACAGGTAGCGGACATCGTCCTCCGTGAAACGGAGGTCACTGATATATTGGGTAATCCGCTCCAGTCCGGCAAATACGGCAAAGCCGTTGCCAAAGGGCAGCTTACGGAAGTAAGCTTCGAATACCGCTTTACGCTTATGGGTGCCGTTGACCCAATGGGCGTACATCATATTAATCTGATACTTGTCTGTATGTAGAGCAAGCTCTCTCCTCAAATCCTCATCTCCTAGACCTGTCTTATTCTGCATCGGCACGTACCACTTGTGCACCCAGGCTTCCCCGGAAATGCCCCAGCGCCCACGTGTGGCCGTCCGGATTAAAGCTGGCCACCGCATCCTCATGCACGATGATTTCAAAGTTTTTGTTATAGGCATCCACCGCCGTATGCAGCACACAGATATCGGTGCAGACGCCGATCAGATGCAGCTCCCTGATGCCCCGCTCACGCAGCTTCAGCTCCAGATCCGTGCCGCAGAAGGCGCTGTAACGTGTTTTGTCCATCCAGCAGATAGATTCACGGTTCTCCTCATAGACAGCCTTCAGACCGCCGTACAGCTCCCGTCCCGGTGTATCCCGCAGGTTGTGGGGCGGAAACAGTCTCATCTCGGGGTGATACGGATCGGCCGCCTCATGCAGGTCCACTGCCATAACCACATAATCCCCGCTCTTTACAAACTGCTCAGTCAATTCGCTCACCCTGGCTGCAATATCAATTCCCGGCTGCCCGACCGGCAGACTGCCGTCAATAAAATCATTGGTGAAATCTATCACGATCAATGCCTTCATTGTACATACCTCCTGGAAAATGGGTAGGTGGTGCATGATGCAGATTCAGTGTGCGCCCTAAGTATAAATAGATAATAACGGCTCATGGTCAGTGAACATATAGAGCTGCGCAGGCCGCTGGGAGTACTGATTCGAGCTGACAGGGTTGCCGGCTTCGTCACGCACTTCTTTTAATATACCCTGCCGGCTGCGGGTTGACGTAATTTTGCGGATAAAATTTGGCTCTTTGAATTCCGGAACTACTGTCTGTATAACCTGATACAGCTCACTCAGCGTAAAATGCCGGGGCAAAAACTGCCGGGCAATCGTCGTCTGCAGCATCTGCTGCTGAATCCGCAGATAAGCATCCGTAATAATATCATGGTGGTCAAAGGCCAGCTCCAGCTCCTCAAGCGCCTCCTGCAGTGTGAACAGCCCGACCTCACCGGCGTCATCCGAGGCTTGTCTCTGCTCAAGCATCCATTCCTCCACCAGCGCAAAAAAAGCATGGCTGATAATCCAGCCGCGCGGATCCCGTCCAGGGGTGCTGTATACGCCGAGGTATTCCAGATGACCGCCGTCAACACCGGTCTCTTCCTTTAATTCACGGGTTGCCGCATCATAGATGGACTCATCCTCCTGGCAGAACCCGCCCGGCAGGGCCCACATGCCGGCACACGGCCATTTCTTGCGCCGGATCAGCATCACCTTCAGCTCACGCAGGGGGAGTGTCTTGGTGACCGTCTTCCGTTCCCGCTTCGTCAAGGTGAACATCACAATGTCAGCCGGAACACCGTCCGGAGTGCGGTATTTTTTGGCGTTATAGGTTTGTTCCACGTTCTCGCTCACTTTAGATCATCCTTTGCCGCTGGCTTTGTTAACCGTTCGTATCTTTTAATGTACCAAACCTGCTCTTCCAAAAGCAACAAATCTGCCACATTTTGATGATAATAAAGGGACGGATCTGCATCCGCCCCTCTAATAACAGGATTTAATCTCCGCAGGTGGACGGCGGCGCATCCGTGCCGGCCTCCACACTGATTTTATCGGAAACAGTGTCCCGGATGACCGAAATCACCATCTGCAGCAGGTAATTGATATCACTCTGGCTCTGCTGGAATTCGTTCACAACCGGAATACCGTCAATCTGATCCTGCAGGTCTTCGATCTCCTGTTCAATCTTTGTTATCATTGCTTTATTGCCGAAGCTTTCAAAGGCGACGATCTCCTTCTGTTTCTTCTTAATAGTAGCAATCAGCCCCTGTACCCGGTCATGATTCTGGATTTTGAGCTCCGCCTGCTGAAAATGCCGCACTTCCTCACTGGTCGAGATCAGTGCTGCAAGCTCCTTTGCTTTGCCCATAATATCTTCTCGCACAATCAGATCACGGGTGTCGAAGCTCTGCATGCCGTATTTATTCACATTCGGACTGTCCTGGCTCACACTCATCGCCCCATTTCACTATAGTTAGAGGACTGCTGCAGCTTCCGCCACATAATCCCCTTTAATATACCAGGTTTTGGTATCTGTAATTCTGACCTGGACAAAGCTGCCGATCAGCTCCTTCGGACCTTCAAAATGAACCAGCTTATTGGCACGGGAACGTCCGGAGAGTACACTTGCGTTATTCTTACTCTCCCCTTCGACCAGCACCTCCACCAGCTCACCGAGCATCCGGTCGTTGCTGACCCGGCTCTGCTCCTTGATAAGATCATTCAGGCGCTTCAGCCGACCGTTCTTGACCGGGGCCGGAACATTATCCTCCATTGCTGCAGCCGGCGTACCCTCACGCGGCGAGTAAATAAAGGTATATGCCATATCATAACCTACTTCACGGACCAGGGACAGCGTCTCTTCAAACTGCTCCTCGGTTTCACCGGGGAAGCCGACAATAATATCCGTGGTCAGCACCGCATCCGGCACACTGGCCTTCAGCTTATAGACCAGCTCCAGATAAGCTTCGCGCGTATATTTACGGCTCATTTTCTTAAGCACAGCTGAGCTTCCCGACTGCACCGGCAGATGGATATGCTCGGTCAGATTGCCGCCCTTGCCCAGTACTTCTATTAATCTATCGTCAAAATCACGCGGATGCGATGTCATAAAACGGATGCGCGGAATATCGATCTTACGCATATCGTCCATCAGATCCCCGAATGTATAGTCCATATCTGTAAAATCCTTGCCGTATGCGTTCACATTCTGCCCGAGCAGCGTCACTTCCTTGAAGCCCAGACGGGCCAGCTCGCGCACTTCCGTGATAACATCCTCCGGACGGCGGCTGCGCTCTTTGCCGCGGGTGAACGGGACGATACAGTAAGTACAGAACTTGTCGCAGCCGTACATGATGTTAACCCAGGCGCGCATGCCCTCCCGCTTCTTGGGAAGATTCTCAATGATGTCGCCTTCCTTGGACCACACCTCAACAACAAGCTCCTTGCTGAACAGCGATTCCTTGATGATCTGCGGCAGGCGGTGAATATTATGTGTACCAAAAATCATATCCACGAAGCCGTGCTTCGCCATGATCCGGTTCACGACGCCTTCCTCCTGGGACATACAGCCGCAGACGCCCAGCAGCAGGCCCGGCTTCTCCAGCTTCAGCGTTTTGAGGTGGCCCAGCTCACCAAATACTTTATCTTCGGCATTTTCACGGATTGCACAGGTGTTAAGCAGAATAATATCCGCCTCGTTCCGGTCTTCCACCGGCTGATAGCCCATTTCCTCCAGCATACCCTTCATCGTCTCGGTGTCATGCTCATTCATCTGGCAGCCGTAGGTGGCTATAAAATAGTACTGCTGCTTAAGGCTGTTCATTTCACGGAATTGCTCCATAATACGGATCGTTTCAGCATCCTCAAAGTTAATGACCTCGATCTCCTGCTTGCCCCGGCGCTTGCCTTCCTTGTAATCCGGGTTGGAGTTGATCTGTACGGTACGGCCCTTGATTCTGTAAGTGGTTTTGCCCTCTTCTTCACTGATGACTTTGGCATCAGAAAAATCAAAATACTTAGAGTAATCCTTCGAACCGCCCTGGCCGGATTTTAAGTCCGGTGAGTTATTCCCCATTGTCATGTTTTCACGTCCTTTATGAATGAAAGCTTCAGTAGTCAAATCGGTTAATTGTATTATCGCCAATAAAAAATTATAGCATAAATAATGGAGGCTAATCCATCTGCGGGCGGCAGGCTCACTCCTGCCTGCTTCCGAAGCTAAACCCGTAATATAAATAAGCCTCCTGCCGGAGTCAGCAGAAAGGCTCTGAGTTATATATAGTATATGGAACATCATTTCGGGCGGCGGATGTACATTCGTAAATAAACCATTTCAAGCTTAGACTTTTTGACACAGATAAAAAACATCTTCATTTCCGCAAATCATCTCCCTATGAATATAGCTTTACTACAGTCTACCAGCGTACCGTTACAGTAACGTTACACTTTTCTACATAAAACCGCATATTATGATAAAATAACAGACTATATTGCCAGAGAGATTAAGAAAATACATAGATTATACGGTTAGACAGAGGGGTACCGAAATGAAGCACATGCTCGAGAACGGTTTACACCTGCATTATGAATATCAACAGGCCAGGCAGGCACATGAAAATACCCGGACGCTTGTACTGATTCACGGTATGGGCTTCGATCACACCTGCTGGGACCGGATCATCCCTTATATGGAGGATGAGTTTCATCTGCTCAGATATGATTTTCGCGGACACGGGCTTAGCGGGACAGACAGCATTGATCCGGCTAGGCTGGCCATCAGCTACGTCGGGCACTTGAACAGTCTGGTGCGTCAGCTCAGCATTGAGGATTTTCATATCGTCTCCCATGGCGCCGGCTGCATCATCGGCCTGTACTACACTAAAGCGTATCCGTCTCATGTCCGCAGCAATGTACTGCTGTCCCTGCCGCTGTTTAATTCTAACAGCACGGCTAACAAGTATGCGGATTACCGTAAAAATCTGATGAGCCATCAGTCAATGCGCGCTTTGGCCGATCATGTTATCCCCAATGCCACCCTGTTTCAGCCGGGATCTCCGGAATTCGCCAGACTGTATGCTGCGTTCAGCAAGGTAACCATCGGCCATTATATCGAACTGCTTGATTTCTTTGCCGGTGCGCATGCGGAAATAATGGAGATGTTCAGGAAAACCACCGGACCGCTGCTGCTGCTGACAGGCGAACGTGACCCGATGTATCCCCCGTACCTGTCCGGACTGATTGCTTCCGCAAATCCGGATTGCCGGTACACAACCATCTATAATGCATCCAATATGCTGTTCTATGACCAGCCTGAGGATACGTATAAGCAGATCAAGGTGTTTTTAGATGCTGAGACAGCGGGTTACCGCACGCCTCTTGATCCTTATCTGCTGGATCTGCATGCTGACTTTATCGGACTGGTCAATCAGGCTGTACAGCCTGA
>NZ_CCDG010000126.1 GCF_000723885.1 Paenibacillus camerounensis | reverse complement strand
CAGGGTCGTTTCTTCCATGTCTCCTGATTCTTCACGTTCACCCCTCCTTTATTTTTCATCGGAGTTATCCACATTTTCTTGTATTGTATAATTTCCTAAACAATCAAAAAACAGACGGATGATTGCTCATCCGCCTGCCGTGATTAACCTTCATATTTAGGAGCCTGCACCTTTATAGCGTCGTACCCCGTAATTCCAGCTAACAAGACCGATAGCGAGGAACACGGCGCCGACAACCGGCGTCAAGATAGCCATACTTCTCATCTCATCGCGCTGCAGGAACAGGGCGGCCGGATAGATTCCGACAAAAGCAAATGGAATAATCCACGTAAGCAGTACCTGAATCGCCCGGTTATAGATCGTTACCGGATAACGTCCATAGTTCTGGATGTTGTACATCAGCGGAAGAATACCGGTCGGTGCATCGGAATAGAACGACAAGGACGTCAGAGCCGTATAGATCCCGGTATAAATCGCTACCGCACTCAGTGTAAGCACCAGCAGCGCCGGAAGGGTCCACCATTCGAAAGGCAAACCGAGATTCCCCCCGCTGATCGCCATAATAACCAATCCGATGAAGGAGCCGATCAATGACGGTGGGTCAACATTTTCCAGCAGGATCTGAAACAGGTTATGCGCCGGACGGGTCAGCACGCGGTCCATCTCGCCTTTGACAATGTATCGCTCACTGAAGTTCCACATATTCACGAAGCAGCTGAACACGCCGAAAGGAACCATAAAGAAGCCATAGACAAAGACCACCTCATTCTGATTCCACCCGCCAAGGCTTTCCGTATGCATAAAGATAACCATGATAAATATAAAGTTCGTCGCCTGGAACAGCAGATCCGAGATAACCTCTACCCAAAAGTCAGCACGGTAGGTTAACCGGGTCTTCATGTAGTTTTTGAGATATTCCCATAACAATCCTAAATGATACATCTGCTTAGCCCCCCTGCACGAACAGCCGCTTGCGCGCCGCATGATAAAGCCAGACAATCGGAATCAGCAGCACCGCGAACCAGAAGACCTGGATGCCCAGCACATTCCAAATGCCTACCCCTTGAACACGGCCCGTAAAGACGGAGCCCGGAAGGTATGTAATTGCCTGAAACGGCAATACATTCAGCACAGACGACAGCCAGCCCGGAAACAGGCTGATCGGAACAATCAAGCCGGAGAACAGGTCAACAATAACCCGCTTCATCCGCATCACACCTTCATTATTTTCCACAAAAAAAGCACTCAGCCCGGTGATCACATTAATTTGCGAACTGATCAGGAAGCTGAAAAAGAGCATGACCAGGAACCCTGCCCAAGCGGACGGCTCCGTCGGCAGCTGAACTGGAAACAGCAGGATCGCCACGACCATCCCCGGAATCATCAGCATCAGGAAGCGGAACAGGCCTTCGCCGAGACCCTGCATCATTTTGACCAGCACATAGTTATATGGCCGGATGAACTGGATCGCAATGCTCCCGTCACGGATGTCTGAAGAAATCTCCCGGTCCAGATTGTTAAAATAAAAGGCTCTCGCCATCCATGAGACGGCAACATAGGTGGTCATCTGCGCGCTGGTAAAGCCGCCTAAGGATTCTCCGCCGCCATAAATAGCCTTCCAGGTGAAATAGTTGACTCCAATGTTTAATGTATAGATCAGAATACCCGAATAATAATTAACACGGTAAGCCAGCATCGTCAGGAAACGGATGCGGATAAAATCAAAATAAGCACCCAGCAACAGCCAGCGCCCGTTCTCCCGGGCACCGCCCGGAGATGAGCCGCCGCTTCCGTTAGGAGCAGAAGCTTCTAGAGAATTAGACATGAGCAGCCTCTTTCTCTTCCTGCAATGCCGCGATTTTGTCCTCCGGTTTGTCTGCAGAGCCGGACTGATAGATGCTGCGCACAATCTCATCCGTGTTGGTCTCGATAATTTTGATATCGGTTATATCCGCCTGCCCCACCACACGGGCCAGCACATCGGACACATTCAGCTCCAGCGGAATCCAGACCTTCGCCGCCAGATCATTCTCTGCAGTCCAGGAAACCGGCAGTCCTTCTGTCCACTGCGTCAGCTGAGCCAGCTTGGTAGCCGCGCCGAACTGGAACTGCACCTCACGCCCGGTTCCCCAGCGCTGCTTCAGTTCTTCAAGCCCGCCGTCATAAATGATCCGCCCGTCATCCAGCATAATAACCCGCGAACACAGGGCTTCAATATCCTGCAGATCATGGGTAGTCAGCAGAATGGTCGTGCCGTGCTCGCGGTTCATGTCCTTGAGAAAATCACGGATTTCCGACTTCACGACAATATCAAGACCAATGGTTGGCTCGTCCAGAAACAGAATGGACGGATTATGCAGCAGTGCAGCCACAAGCTCACAGCGCATCCGCTGCCCGAGACTCAGCTTGCGGACCGGACGGTTCAGCAGCTCCTGCAGCTCCAGCCGCTCGACAAGCTCATCCAGCCGCTTTTTGAAATCCTGCTCAGATACTCTGTACACCTTACGAAGCAGCTGAAAGGACTCAATAACCCCGATATCCCACCACAGCTGGCTGCGCTGGCCGAATACGACGCCGATGTTCTGTACGAACTTTTCCCGCTCCATATACGGAACAAATCCGCCTACAGACACATTGCCCGAGGTTGGAACCAGAATGCCTGTGAGCATCTTGATCGTTGTAGATTTGCCTGCTCCGTTCTCCCCGATGTAGCCGCAGATTTCGCCTTCGGGAATCGTGAACGAAATATCCTTTACAGCGGTAACCTCGGAATACTGCCGTTTAAACAAATCAGCGAAGGCCCCTTTGAGGCCCTCGCGGTTTTTTTGGACTTTGAAGGTTTTGCGCAAGTCCTGCACTTCAATTGCATTCATAGAGTACCTCGCTAAGCTATAAGTTGTGTTCAGTTCTCCATTATAATGTACAGAGCGGAAAAGAACTACCCCACATTATTTAGCGACTCTGCCGTCAAAAAAATCGGCTGTCTTCACTGCCTCCAGATGGCCGGAACGGGCTACCTTAGTCCGCAGGTATTTTTCATTAAATACGGAGACATCGCCCCACAGCGGAATCCGTTTCCCGGTGTTCATTCCCGCAGCTTTCAGCGCCTCCAGCTTTTTCGGATTGTTGGTAATAAGAGTGACCGGTTTGCTGCGCAGGTGCTGCAGAACACTGATCGCGTCGCTGTAGTCTCTGGAATCATCTGCAAAACCCAGCTCAAGGTTAGCTTCAACAGTATCATAGCCCTCTTCCTGAAGGATATAGGCCATTGCTTTGCTGAACAGGCCAATGCCTCTTCCCTCATGGTTAGCCAAGTAGAACAGTGCCCCGGAGCCATGCTGGGCAATCATCTTCATCGACTGGTGGAGCTGGAAGCCGCAATCACAGCGTTTGCTGCCGAAGATATCTCCGGTGTGGCAGATGCTGTGCATCCGGATCAGAGCCTCGTCCGCTTGATCAAAATCACCATACACCAGCACACTCGACTGCTGTGCATCGGCAAGCTTCAGCGAGGACAGCCGGGAAATCAGCAGCTCCGTCGCTTCCTTGCTATCACCCTGCTGCAAATCTTCATCAGCGGCATTCAGCCAGCTGTACCATTTAAAGGTGACTGTCTCCCCGTCCAGATTAACAGGCAAGGTTATCGGTCCAACCAGTATGTTTGTATTATCTCCGTTAGTGATCCACTTGATCTTATTCTGCAATATAGAAATGATATCCGGTTTGATCATCATTGCACCGTCCTAAAATTTAATAATAAAAATTCTTTGTAGTAACTATTTGTAAGTTAGTTTATCATTGTAATATAACTTCGTCAAGTTATAATATATATTTAAATATTTATAATTACTTATTGTAAGTTTATGATATAATGAATGCAGAGGTGAGCAAAATGAATGAATTCGAGATGTGTCCGCGCTTTGAAAAAGCGGTAGATGTGCTGAGCAAACGCTGGGTCGCACTGATCGTCTTTGTGTTAATGAAAGGTCCGCGCCGATTCGGTGAAATTGAAGGCTGTCTGTCCAATCTCAGCGGAAAGGTATTATCCGACCGCCTGAAGGAAATGGAGAACGAAGGTATTATCCAGCGGACGGTATATCCTGAAATGCCAGTGCGGATTGAATATTCATTAACCACCAAAGGTACCGCCCTCGCCCCGATTCTGGGAGAGATCAGCAGCTGGTCTTCTGAGTGGATCGAGCTTGGAGTGAAGCAGTGAGCCCCGCTCTATTAGCAGATAAGCGCCCTTTTTGAACCGGATTCCGGCTCAAAAGGGCGCTTATTTGTGTAATCATGCTATTAAATTCGGGCATCCTTTCCATTCCTTCCATCAGACATGACCATGTTAAATATCCCCATAAATACAATCTGCAAGGTCTGAATATACATATTTGTGACAAAAACATTAACTTTTCACTGCATTTTCAGACATAAGTGTTGAACTAAGCAGGGAAATATAGTAATTTAGTAAGCGTAAGCAAACTATAAAACTATGAAAGGTGGAACCCGCAATGGAAAAGATGTGTATGGAAATGATGATGAACATGTGTATGGAAGATATGATGGCCAAGATGAACACAATGAAGATGTGTATGGAAAAGATGTCTGAAATGAACATGATGGACATGGATATGGACATGATGATGAAGAAAATGCAGGACTGCGATGAGATGATGACAATGTGTATGACAATGATGCGTGAAGGTATGCAAATGTCAAAGTAAGCATTGAACATGATTTACACGGCTGAGTGAATCCTCAACATTCACTTTAACCGGAATATTCGCACGTCTTGGCAGAGCAGACTAACTGCATGCCTTTTTTTATGTCTTCTAACCTGGTTATCTAATCTTGATATAACGTCCCTGAATCTGCTTAGCCAGTGTAATCCGCTCCAGCTTCAGCTCCCATATCTGTTCCTTCCAGCGGTAGCTGTTCCCCGCACTCTCATTCTCTCTAAGCTTATCGAACAACTCCAGCAGCTTAAGATTAATATCATCAAACCGGCTCCATAGCTCATGAACGTTCTCATCTGCCGCGTACGGCTCACGAACAGTAGTAACCTGCTTCAAATGCTCAATGATGTCAGCCTGCCACTGTCCATCGTTAATTGCCTTGGCGTAATTTAGTAGATCCAGATAATCATCGACTGACATGTGTACCGACTCCTTATTCCGTATATACCAAGTATTATACTCGGTATTATGGATATTGCAATACTTGTATAGAAAAAACAGAGGCAGACTATAAGTCCGCCCCCGCCTCTGTGTTCATCCTGTTCAATGTTATGTTCTTTTTCTACATCAGCTTCTTAATATCATCCTTAATCTGCTCGGATTGCGGGCCGAATACAATTTGGACGGCACCCTGGCCGAGCCGCATAACCCCGGAAGCCCCCAGCTGCTTCAGCGCAGCATCCTTAACGGCTTTATCATCGGCCACATTCAGCCGTAGCCGCGTGATGCAGGCATCTATAGTACGAATGTTAGAAGGCCCGCCGATATGCTCCAGAATCTTTGCTGCTCTGGAAGATGCCGATACTGTACCTTTTCCTACAGCAACCTCCTGCAGATCATCATCAATATCATCCTCGCGTCCCGGTGTCTTCAGATTGAATTTCACGATAATGAAGCGGAACAGTACATAGTATAGTGCAAAGAAGGCAAGCCCCACCGGAATCAGAATCCAGGCGTTGGTAGACTGCTTCATATTCACCAGATAATCGATCAGACCGGCGGAGAACCCGAAACCGAGCTTAACGTCGAGTACATACATCAGAAGCCCGGCAAGGCCGGTCAGGACAGCATGCACTACATACAGCACCGGAGCAACGAACATAAATGAGAATTCTAGCGGCTCTGTAATCCCTGTCAGGAAAGATGCGATTGCCGAACCGATAAAGATGGAAGCCACAATTTTACGTTTATCAGGCTTGGCTGTATGGATAAAGGCTAAAGCCGCCCCCGGGAGGGCGAACATCATAATCGGGAAAAAGCCTGTCATGAACATTCCGGCTGTTTTATCCCCGGCAAAAAAGCGGGTAAGGTCACCGTGCACAATTTCGCCGGCTGCATTGGTGAAGTCACCGATCTGGAACCAGGCAATCGTGTTAATAACATGGTGAAGACCAATTGGAATCAGCAGCCGGTTAGCCGTACCAAAGACGAAGGCACCAATTGCTCCGAGGCTGACCACCCAGTTGCCAAAGTCACTGATTACGTCCTGTACAGGACTCCAGATCATTCCGATGAAGATCGCAAGCACCATGGTCGATGCGGCTGTAATGATCGGTACAAAACGTTTGCCGGCAAAGAAGCCGAGCCAGTCAGGCATTTTGATATTGTGATATTTCTTGTAGAGGAACGCTGCCCATGCACCGGCAAAAATCCCGCCAAGCACACCCATGTTCAGCACAACATCATCGTTAATGAAGGAAAATTGCAGTGGAACCATTTCCAGTACATTTTTCAGCACCATGTAAGCTATCAGCGCAGACAACGCAGCAACAGCATCTCCGGCAAAACCGATCGCAACCCCGATAGCAAAAATTAATGCCAGATTTCCGAAGATCGCACCCGCGCCTGCATTCAGAAAAGGAGCTACATACTGGTTCAAAAATCCTCCGACCGCATTGCCCAGATGCAGATCCTTCTCATAATCAATCAGCCCGAAACCCTGCAGAATTGCCGCAGCCGGCATTGTCGCAACCGGAAGCATTAAAGATTTGCCCAACTTCTGTAGAAAAGCCAACATAATACAATCATCCCCTCAGTTCGTTATTGTTACCGCACTATGTGTGGTTACTGCGCTGTTACTTTCAGAATCAGGTCTTTTCCCGCTGTAACCTGCCCGTACAGGCATTCAACTGCCGGCGGTTTTTCTTCCATACTGGTGACAATCACGGGAGAAATCGCAGCAAGGCCGGCTGTACGGATTGCTTCAAGATCAAATTCAATCAATAATTGGCCGGCTTTTACAATATCGCCTGCAGCTGCATGACTCTGAAAACCGCTGCCCTTCAGGCTTACCGTATCAATGCCGATATGCAGCAGCAGCTGCAGCCCGGAAGCGTGTTCAATAATCAGCGCATGTCCGGTTTTCACAATATGGGCAATCTTTCCGTCAAAAGGTGCATACAGCCTGCCTTCTACAGGTTCAATTGCAATTCCGCTTCCCATATGTCCGCCTGCAAAGGTATCATCCGGCACCTTACTCAGGGCAATTGCCTGCCCGCTAAGCGGTGATTTAATTTCTATTAATTGCACAGTACGCTGCTCTTCTTTTTTGGATTTCCATCTGGAGAACATCCGCACCACTCCTCTCATGCTGCTATTTGTTTTTCTCTATAGTCTGGAACAGACGGTGCAAATGCATCGCCAGGAAGCATAGCTCCTCTTCCGGAACCTGAACCTCCAGCCTGCTCTGGATGACTTTTCCCAGCTTCTGGGCCAGCTTGTATTCTGCTTTATATTCCTTCTTAATATGCTTTACGAACGGATTATCAATCAGCGAGCCCTGCAGAATCCGTTCCAGTGAAAACCGCAGGTGGATCATCAGCCGCACATGATTCATGCTGCCGTGCTCAAAGGTTATCTTTTGCTCTGTCCGGATCTGCTCTAGCAGCTCATTGACCATATTGGATACCTTCACGAGCTGTCCGACAGGCACATTGCTGACCGCAGAGTAGACATGATAAGTCAGAAAACCGACTTCATCCTCAGGAATTTGAACATTGAATTCGGCACTGATCTTATCCGCTGCCCTGAAAGCGATCTCATATTCCTTAGGGAGTGTCATTTTGGTTTCCTGCAAAAAGGGATTGATGATATCCATACCGCTGCGCAGACGGTAAATGGTGAATTGGATATGGCTCGGGAGGGCCAGATAGATTTTGTCGTTTAGCTTACCGGGAAACTGTTGTGTGATATCTCCGATAATCTCATCGGTAATCTTCATTACTTTTGGATCGATATCCTCCAGCAGAATCTGATACTGGCTCCATTCCTCCCGGTCTTCCAGGCGAAACAGCTTCTCAATCCGCTGGTCATCCACTTCTATTACGCCTGTGTCCTTAACCGCAAAGCCAATGCCTTTGCCGATAATGACATATTCCTTGCCGTTCCTGCTCCCCTGAACCATAACTACATTGTTTCCGATCACCCGCAGCACTTGAAAACATTCGATTTCCCGCGACAAGTTCTCCCTCCTTCCCTTGAGCTTCTGAAATTTGGCAACAAAAAAAGCCAAGAACCGTCTCATATAAAATGAAGACAATCCTTGGCTCATGCCCTTAATAGGTAACACGCCGTTTGTTATAAATGATCATTTATGAGCTAATCATAAAGCAAACCTATAATTCCGTCAATGGTAATTTTAGAAAAGTCAAGCCTGCTGCCGGGCTACAGGTTCCGCGGTATGATCAGCCTGCACATGCGTGTAACAACATCCTGTATAATGACCGGCTTGCTTATGAAATCGGTAGCACCGGCTGCAAGACATTTCTCCCGGTCTTCCTTCATCGTCTTGGCTGAGATTGCGATGATAGGCAGCTCCCGCAGCAGCAGCTCCTCACGGATGATCGACAAGGTATCGTAGCCGTCCAGGTTCGGCATCATAATATCCAGCAGGACCATATCGACTTCAGGCTGCTCTCTGACGATTTGCAGGCATTCATAACCGTTCTGCGCTGTTAGAATGTTCATCTCATAAGGAATCAGGCCATTTTCAAGAGCATAAATATTACGCAGGTCATCATCAACAATCAGAACCGTCCGGCCCTTTAGCCTGTCACGTTCCTTTTGGAACAGCATGCTGTCATTCAGAATCTGCGTCTCCTGAAGGAATTCAGGATCGCTGCGCTCGATTGCAGCAGCTGCCGTATACCATGACCCAAGATGAATCTGGTTAAGATCAGACTCCTCCTTAAGGTAAGGAAGATGCAAGGTAAATGTACTGCCCTTCCCTTCTTCACTTTGCAGAGTAATATATCCGCCAAGCAGCTTGGACAGCTGGAGCGAGATCGACAAGCCGAGTCCAGTCCCCCCGAATTTACGGGCTGTTGTCCCGTCCGCCTGTCTGAAAGCTTCAAAGATGAGCTCCCGGTTGGCTTCCGAAATGCCGATTCCGCTGTCGGTTACCGCAAAGGACAGCTGCTGCTCCGGCTTACTTCCCGGCTCAGAAGGCTGAACAGCAGTACAGTTAATTTCTACACGGACATATCCTTCTTCTGTGAACTTGAATGCGTTGGACAGCAGATTACGCAGAATCTGATGCATACGCATCTCATCTGTGAAGAATAGATCTGGAACATTATCGCCAAGATGTACTGAAAAGTCCAGGTTCTGCTGATCCGCCGTTTTGTCAAAATAACCGGTAAGCAGCGAAGGAAGCTCGGTCAGGTTAACTGCGTCCATCTCGACCATCATTTTTCCCGCTTCCACTTTGGAAAGATCGAGAATATCATTGATCATCGCCAGCAATTCACTCCCGGAAGAATGGATCACGGAAGCATATTCAAGCTCTTCCTCGTTAAGCCGGTTGCTGCGGTTCTCAACCAGCAGCTGAGACAGGATCAGCATACTGTTAAGCGGTGTACGCAGCTCATGTGACATATTGGCGAGAAACTCGCTTTTATAACGAGAGCTCAGCTCCAGCTGCTTGTTGTACTTATCCAGCTCAACCGCTGCGTCTTCAGCTACCGATTTCTGATTCTCCAGCTCTCTGTTCAGATCCATCAGTTCGGTTGTATGATTCTGCAGCTCTTCCGTCTGCACCTGCAGCTCTTCGGACTGCACCTGCAGCTCCTCGGACTGCACCTGCAGCTCCTCATTCATTGCCTGCGAATCCTGATACAGTGACTGTATTTCCATGCGGGTGATAAGAGAATTCAGGGATACTCCGAATGTCTTCAACAGCTCGTACAATAATTCCACGTGATGGGGCGCCCATTTGGTTAAAGAGGCCACCTCAACTACAGCCAGTGTCTTATTCTCAAAAACGACCGGGGCAATTATCGCAAATCTCGGCGCAGTCCGTCCAAGTCCTGAGTTGATACTGATATAATCCGCCGGCAGATCTCCGGTAAACATAACCACCCTGTCCAAAGCGCACTGTCCGACAAGCCCTTCACCAATCCGGATTGTTGCAGCCCCGTAAGGAGTATCCGCATCAATGCTCCCGGCGTAGGAGTACCTCCGTTTGTAGCTTCCCTTGTTGTTCTCATCCTCATTATCCAGAATATAAACCGCACCGTACTGGATCTCAAATGTTGTTGCCAGCTTATTCATAAAGGTCCGGCTCATATCAGAAAGATCAGTGGTCTCCTGCAGAACAATAGATGTAGATGCAAGCTGCTCCGCACACCACTGATCCACCTGAACCTTGTCCAGCAGACCGTTCGTCGCTTCCCCCAGTTCATAGATTTCATCCAAGGTTGTGACCTTGATCCGCTCGGACATATTACCGCCGTTAGCAATACTGTTAATTGCCTGAATTACATGCTGCAGCGGCTTCACTATACTCACGGAGAGCAGGTAGCTGATAAGCAGAGTCAACAGCGCCACCAGTGCCCACAGAATATACAGGGTAAGGATCAGCTTCTCATTGCTTTCTTTAAGCTTGGCAATACGGTCATTTGTCAGCTGACGCTCATTATCGCGGAAATAATCCGACTGGGCACGGATAGAGTCGACAACCGTTTTTCCGGAATCGTTCTGAAAATACAGTGCAACCTCATCATCATGTCCGCGCTGCTTCAGCTGCACCACATAATTTCCGGCTTCCTCGATCCATTTTTCAATATCCCGTTTGATGCTTTCGAGGTTCTCAATCTGGTAGGGATTATCAGCTATAAGAACTTTTAGCTTAGAATAATTCACACCCCACTCGGAAAGCCCGTCATTATACGGCTCGAGATAGCTCGTGTCCCCGGTAAGTGAAAATCCTCTCTGGCCGGTTTCCATATCCAATATGTTCTTTTCAATCCGGTATGTAAGCTCGTGTACTTCAATATCGTGATCGCTTAAATAGACTGTTTCCTTCTCCAGATCAGTGATTCTGCTGGAAACGATAACAAGAAACAGACCCAGCATAACAAGAATTACGACATAGCCGAGCGCAATTTTGCCGCGTATATTCAAGCTTCTAGGCCGCTTAATAGACAAGGGTTCAACCTCCATCTGTCTAATATTATCAGTTCTATTATATTGTAATTGATGGAAACAGCGCCAAACAAGCCCGGACCTGCTGACGCCGGTGCCGAATTACAGTCCTTCTATATGGAACGCCTGCATTTAAAGATATTTTTCGGTGCGGGGGATTCTGTCCTTCAGCTGGCGCAGATTACCCTCCAGTCTGACCACAATTTCCTCAAGCTCCTGCGGATCGATTCCGCGGATTACCGGTGCCGGAGCTGCTGCTGTCTTAACCTGTTCTTTGAGGTCACGCAGCTCAAGCTGCTGCTCCTGCCATTTATCCATCAAATCAGCTATAGTTGCGTAAAACCGTTCATAGTCTTTGATTACACTATCCAGAAAGGTGTCCACCTCTTCAGCATCATAACCGCGGAGCTTCATGCCGAATTCCTTCTCGTGTATCGTGAGTGCATCCAGTGTAATTCCAAGCTGGCTAAACAGCTTTCTTTGTTTGTCCAATCTGCGTTTCATATGCTCATCCATTGTTGTGACCTCCAAGCTTTGTCTATGTTCTGTCTATGTTTTGTTAGCAGTAATTATTATATCAGGCTGAAAGCGGTATGAAAATATCACTAAAGTTGCAGTTTCTGGTTGCGCAGTCCCTCTGATTGCCTTCCGGACGAAAAGGGTAAGGATGATTACGACAATACAACCACTCTACTTGCAGAAAGGAAGATGGAACGATGAGCCACTTAACGGATGCACAGCTCACTTCACTTAAAGCCTCCCTGGAGGAGCGCAGACAGGAGCTGGAGCAGCATTTCACTGATAATGACGAAGAAAACAGCCTGCTTGGCGACTCACTCCGGGAATCAACCGGTGAACTATCCACAGCCGATAACCATCCTGCGGACGCAGGCACCGAAACCTTTGAACGAAGCCGCGATCTCGGAATCAACAACGCGCTCAGAGAGGAGCTGGATGATATCGGCGCCGCCCTGCAGCGGATGAAAGACGGCACCTACGGAATTTGTGTAATCAGCAATGAAGAAATTCCGTATGAGCGGCTGGAAGCGATCCCCTATACCCCATATTCGGTAAATCATGTTCCCGGACGCGGGTCTGCGGATGAACGTCCTGTTGAAGAACAGGTAATGACTCCTCCTCCAGCGGGTGCCGGCGAGGGCCGCCAGGAGCATAGCGGCAGATTCGATGATGCTGATGCCTGGGATGCTGTTGAGGACTACGGCAGCGCAAGCTCTCCGGTAACCCCGCCGGGCCAGGACAAGAAGGAACAGGATTCCTGAGTTAAGCCTGGTTATGAATCAGCCAGATTGATCTAGTAATTATCTGCGACCGCTTTGTTTAGGATACCTAAGCAGCGGTCCAGATCTGTTTTCACCTGTTTTTTGTATAGCCTGGCTTTCTCTTCACCGTCAGCCGTGAAATGATAAAGAACAATCTCCTGAAAATCCACCTTAGGGTCATTCCCCTTAAGCTGCTTAGTACGGTAGAGTATCCCCTGCTGCACAAGCTCATGCAAAGCACGGTACACCTCACTCTGGGGAGGAGAATACCCGTAGGCTTTGAAATCCCTGCGCAAATCCTCAAGCATCTGATATCCGTAACCCTTATGCTGTTCTACTAATGTAATCAGATATACCTTGATAAAAGCCCGCTGGGCAATCATGAATGCCATAGTATCCCTCCTGATGATTATACTTGTAACTCTAGTATAATGCCTATTTACCATATTTCACAATTAGAAACCAGTGCAGCCTTGAAGGCGGTCTTCATTCTGTAATCCTTGTTACCTTATTTCGAATGTTATAGGGAGCTGAATTGTGCGGATCTGAGCGGGGTATCTGAGCTGCGATGAATTCTTTGTCTTTATTAATGTGAATTTTTCATATGTTTAAATAACATAAATAGTTTCTTTGATCCTGTCTGCAGGCAGTATTTAGGTCTTAACGCCAGAACAAATCCACCTGAAGGGTGGAGTTATATATAGAGTATTTAAGAACCTAATTTGCTGACTTCTGGCAGCTGCTTAACTTTTATTTGGTCTTACCTACTTAAGGAGTTCAATGTTCTTGGCAGCTGTATTGAAATAACGAATATAGGCACATACCCTGGCCTAATGTATACGAAAAAACGAATATATTAGGCCACCATGAGAATAAATGG
>NZ_CCDG010000125.1 GCF_000723885.1 Paenibacillus camerounensis | reverse complement strand
CTTGAGTCCTGCTATCCCGGCTCAGTTCTCCATGGTCCGCACTTGAGTCCCGCTATCCGAGCCAGTGCTCCAAGTCCCGGACTTGAGTCCCGCTATTCGAGTCAGCACTCTAAGTCCCGCGCCTGGGTCCCGCTCTCCAAACCCCGTATTCGCGCCCCGCTACCTGAGTCAGTTCTCCAAGTCCCGCCAGCCGAGTCCAGTCTCATGAGTCTCGCTTCCCCAAGTTCAGCCTCCCGTGCTTCCTCCCTCTTTTTCACTGTATAACCGAAAAATCATACCCGAAATCAGAAAAACGGCGCCTTGAATGCCTGTATGAAATGAGAGATTATATTATCGAAAACGTTTTCGGTTTTGGTGGTGAATCCGATTTGTTGAATTATGCTATTTTCGGAATTTGTATTGGTAATACACTCGAAATCATTCGGAGCTTGATAGTTGAGGCTGAAAGGGGGGCCGCTGCGAGGTATCCTGCACATACTGCTTGTGATATTTAGCAGGGGATGTAGAGAATGATTGACGGGATGATGTAAAGAAATTTTAAGCGCAGGATGTAAAGGCAGATTAACACATTATGTCAAAAATGAATGAAGGATAGCCTGCAGAAAGTTTGCAGAAAACCTGCAGATTTCAGATGTACACGTTGTAAAGTCTGGCTGTTATTCGGGGCGGGAAGATGTGAAGTTGAGCACGTTGTTCGGGAAGGCCGCAAAAGTGTGACGAGCAGACGGGGCACGCAGGTCACACAAGCTACACAAGTTGCACAGTTCACACAAATCACACAAATCACACAAGTTGCACAGGCCACACAAATCACACAGTTCGCACAAAATTTAGTTGGAAAATCGCCAGTTAATGCTGTGTTTTCGTGATCTTCAAAGTGATTAGCTGGAAAAAGTCCATCTAATTCGGTCCGTTTTGCCCCTTGACGGTGAAGTTTGAGGGATTAAGTGGAGTTTTTCCCACTAAAATGCTTTTTCGGGCCTTCACCAGTGAATTAAGTGGCGGATTTCCACTTAAGTGAGTTAGCGAGGGGAGTTAGCGGGCGGCCGCGTTGCGGTGGATTCGGTAACTAGGTGAAGAAGCCGCCGCGAAGCGCCAAATCCGCCCGCCAGGCACAGCGATGCAGAGTCTCGGGCGCCGAAGCCGCCGCGAAACGCCAAATCCGCCCGCCAGGCGCGGCGATGCTGCGGCTCGAGCGCAGCAGCCGCCGCCGCGAAACGCCAAATCCGCCCGCTAGGCGCGGCGATGCAGAGTCTCGGGCGCAGAAGCCGCCGCGAAACGCCAAATCCGCCCGTCAGGCGCGGCGATGCAGCGGCTCAGCTCCGCAGAGCGCTGCCGCAGGATTCGCGGATGATCAGTGCGGGCTCAACGACGAAGGAGCCGCCTTCGGACTGGTTGTTGATCAGGTCAAACAGCATGTGAGCGGCGAGTACACCCAGACGCTCTTTGTTCTGGCGGATGGTGGTCAGTGTAGGGCTGGTGTATTTGCAGGCCTCGATGTCATCACAGCCGATGACGGCCACATCCTCAGGAATCCGGAGGCCGTGCTCCTTCAAGGCCCGGATGGCACCGAGGGCCAGCAGATCGGAGGCGGCAAATACCGCCTTGGGCAGGGGGCCTCTTTCAATCAGCTGCTGCATAGCCGCATAGCCGCTTGGCTCAAAGAAGTCATCGCCATGGACGAACCAGCCGGGGTTAAGAGTCAGGCCGAAGCTCTCAATTGCCTTCATGTAGCCTGCCTCCCGCTGGCTGGAGATACCGGAATCGCCCGTGCTGCCAATGAATCCAAGCTCCCTGTGCCCGAGCAGATACAGATGCTCCACCACCTTGGAAGCAATCTGATAGTTATCCGACATCACGTAGCCTGACTTAGTGCCTTTTAGCTCCAGGTCAACGCCGATGCAGGGAATGGTGCTCATATCCAGGTCGTGGATGGCAGGCTCCATTTTTTCCCCGGAGATGATGACACAGCCGTCCACATGAAAATGAACACACCGGGAGTAGTAATCACCGCCGCTGACAAATTTTTCGTTGGAAAAGAAAATCAGATCGTAGCCGAGCACCCCCATCTGTTTCTTGAAGGAGTTCAGCACCTCGACGAAGAACGGGTGCGTAATTTCCACGTTGAGCTCACCGGCAAAAATGACACCGATCAGATTGGATTTTTTAGTAGCCAGCGTTTTAGCGGAATTCGAGGGGGAATACCCCGTCTGTTCAATGATTTCCAGAACTCTTTGCTTGGTTTTTTCGGAAACATCATTGTAGTTATTCATAATTTTCGAAACAGTGGATACGGATACCCCGGCCATTTCGGCAATTTTTTTGATATTCACGTGCATTAATTCCACCCTCCGCATGATAAGGGAACCAGACCAGAAGACGGGTAAACTGCCGGTTTCAACTGGTTTTATAGCCTTGTCCGGTACTCCATATAGTTACAGTTAAGTCTATTCAACTTCTCCGGGCAAGTCAACGGTTATTGCATCGCCAATACCAGTAAAGAGAAGAGATCCGGATACTGCCTATACTGTATTCAGATCAGGCAGAGAATGGACCGTACTACCGAAACCGATTTCGATTAGTTTGATCAGTGATTCCGTAATCTGAGGAGGAGAACAGAGGATGAAAAAGAACATTTCAGCGGCGCTTGCTGCCGTTGTATTGGCGGCAGGTCTGCTGTCGCCGATGGGGAGCGGAGCTGCGGAGGCAGCAACGGAGCCTTCGGCTACAATTGCTCCGCAGTCTGCTGTAACTGATGGATTGAAAGCGTTTACCGATATAAAGGCGGATCATTGGGCTGTCCAGTCACTGCAGCGCTGGGTAGGCATTGGCGTGATGAACGGCTACGGGGATGGAACGATCCGGCCGAATACACAGATTACGAAGGCAGAGTTCGCAGTCATCATGAATCGTCTGTTCAGCTATAAGACGGAGGCGTCTGCGCTTCCTGCCGATGCGGCAGGCAATCGCTGGTTCACAAGCGATATTGCCAAGGCAGTTGCCGCAGGGTATCTGAGTGCAGATGCGGACAATCTGATTCATCCGTCCGCAAAGCTGACCCGCGGCGAAGCTGCAGTGGCGCTGCAGAAGATTTTTCGTCTGGAAGCGGAAACACAGCCGGCGGTGTACACAGACCTGACGGCAGCAGGCAGTGAACTGGCCGGAGCGGTGTCGGCGCTTACTGCAGCAGGCTATGTGCAGGGCTATCCCGGGGGCTTATTCAAGCCAGACGGTGCCATCACCCGTGCTGAGCTGGCCCGGACTGCTGACCTGATGGTAGCGGGGCTGGTTACCTCTCCGGGGGAGGCTTCTCTGGGAACAGTAAAGGGGAATGTCGTACTTAGCAGTACCGATATTGTTTTGCAGAATACAGATATTGAAGGTAATCTCTATCTCACAGAGGGGATCGCTGAAGGAAATGCCACGCTGGACGGTGTGGATGTGGAAGGGATAACCTATGTCCGCGGCGGCGGGATACATTCGGTAAACCTGCAGAACAGTAAGCTCGGAAAAGTGGAAGTGTCAAAACCGGCCGGCAGCATCCGCCTGCACGCCGCGGGCAGCACTGCAACAGGGAGCGTATACCTGGGCTCCGGTGCAGTACTGGAGGAAGGGACGCTCACTGGAGCGGGCTTCACCGATGTCGGGATCGGCTCAGGCGTCAAAGAGGTCAGCCTGAAGGGGGATTTCAATACAGTCAGTACGGCGGACAGCACGACCGGCAGTCTGCTGCTGGGCTTCTCCGGTAAGCTGGCCAAGCTTCACCTGAGTACTCCAAGCATGATTGTGCTGGCAGATAACGCCCGGGTAGGAGAGCTCCTGCTTTCTGCCAACGCTTCGGGGACAGCTATTCAGGGCAACGGCAGCTTCGGGAAGGTAACCAATAATGCAGACGGCATTACGAGCGGCGGCGTTCCCGTTGCCAAAGGCAGCAGCAGTGAATTAAAGGCTGCTGCTCCGGTACTTGTAAGCGGAGGCTCCTCCGGCGCTACCGCATCGCCGGCACCTACTGCAACTGCGGCGCCGCAGCCCACGGCCACACCAACACCGACAGCCGGCATGTGGACAATGGTATGGAGCGACGAATTCAACGACGGCAGCATTGATCCGGAGAAGTGGACCTACGATCTGGGCGACGGTACTGCAGTCGGCAATCCCGGCTGGGGCAATAATGAGCTGGAATGGTACACCGACGATGAGAAGAATGTAAAAGAAGCAGACGGCAATCTGGTTATTACTGCACATAAGGAATCTGTAAACGGCAAGGAATATACCTCTTCGCGGATCAAGACCAAAGGGCTGTTCAGCAAAAAATACGGCAAATTCGAGATCCGGGCAAAAGCGCCGACCGGCAAAGGCCTGTGGCCGGCCATCTGGATGCTGCCGGAAAACTATGAGTATGGCAACTGGGCCGCTTCCGGTGAAATTGATATTATGGAGGGCTGGGGCAGCCGGCCGGACACCGTTGCCGGTACTATTCATTACGGCGGCTTCTGGCCGGATAATGTATATTCCGGCAAAGAATATGTGTTCCCGGATAACGAAACCATTGCCGGTTACCATACTTATTCCCTTGAATGGGAGCCGGGAGAGCTTCGCTGGTACGTAGACGGTGTATTGTACCAGACCAAAAATGACTGGTACAGCATCAGCGTCGGCCAGCCGGCTAACAATGCCTATCCGGCTCCGTTCAATCAGGAATTCCATCTCCTGATGAATCTAGCCGTAGGCGGCAACTTTGACGGCAATCCGACTCCGGAGACGGTGTTCCCGCAGTCGATGTCTGTCGATTATGTGCGTGTGTATGAGCTGACCGGCCGTGAATACCGTGAGCCGGTGCCTGTAACGATTGCGAAGGAGCCATATCCGGAGGGCTCGCTTGCTCCAACCGGAGACGGCAACCTCATTCATAACAACGGCTTCACCGAGCAGCGGGAAGGGGATGCCGGTATGGGCATTCCGAATACAGCGCACTGGGTTCTGTACAAGGAAGCCGGAGCTGCCGCAGAAGCAAGCCTGGAACCGGCCGGCGGGCAAAATTTCCTGAAGGTGGACATCAGCAGCGCCGGCGGTAATTCCTATTCGATCCAGCCGCAGGCTATTGTATCGCTGGCTAAAGGCAGATTCTACAAGCTCAGCTTCGATGCCAAAACGGATACGGAGCGGAGCATTAATGTCAGACTGACAGGCGGGGAGTCGCGCGGCTATCAGGCGTACTCGCCCGGACTCAAGGCCGAACTGATCGGAACGTTGACGCACTATGAAACGATGTTCCAGATGAAGGAGAATTCGGATATTGCAGCACGGGTTGAATTTAACCTGGGTACGAACACAGCTCCCGTATGGCTGGGTAATGCCCGCCTTACGGAGATCGACAATATCCCGTTCGAGCATGACAGCGCCAAAACGCCGCTGGGCAGCGGCAATCATCTGTACAACGGGACCTTTGATCTTGGAGGCGTTGACCGCCTTGGCTTCTGGCATGCCGCCGCATCCGGCGGAGCGGAAGTAAGCAGCGCCGTGGACGGCAATGGGCATCTGCAGCTGCAGATTGCAGGCAGCGGAGCTGAAGGAGCCGATGTACAGCTGCTGCAGAAAGGCATCTATCTGGTGAACGGCCAGGATTATATGCTTACCTTTGACGCGCAGGTCTCTGCCCCGCGGACAGCCGTAATCGAGCTGCTCAGTAAAGACGGTACGGTGTATGCCTCCAAGGAAGTGGAGTTTGCCGCTGGAGCGCAGGACATCACTGCCGAATTCAAGGGACTGGGCGGAGCCACCGACCATGAAGGACAGTTTGTCCTCC
Organism: Paenibacillus camerounensis; assembly: GCF_000723885.1. Taxonomy (GTDB): domain Bacteria; phylum Bacillota; class Bacilli; order Paenibacillales; family Paenibacillaceae; genus Paenibacillus_AQ; species Paenibacillus_AQ camerounensis. Next base: position 12,209 of record NZ_CCDG010000125.1, on the reverse strand, counting down.
GTCTCGGCGGCGCAGCAGGCAACGTGCAGCTGGATAATTTCGTGTTGCTGCGGACCAGCACCTATTACGATCCGTCGCTTGTGTATTATCCGCTGGTGAACGGGGATTTCAGCTTCGGCTTCAGCAGCTGGGAACGCCTGCTGACCGAGCAGGGCGGACAGAGTGCGGCTGCGGTCACTGACGGGGCGGCCAAATTCAGCATAACCAATACCGGCAGCCAGAACTACTCAGTCATGCTGTTCCAGAACGGGCTGAAGGCATCAGCCGGAGCGGAATATGTCATTGAGTTTGATGCCAAGTCTACTGTCGCCCGTAAGATCGGCATTAACGTAGAGAATGCGTCCTATACCCCTTCCTTCACTAAGCTCATTGAGGTGACGCCGGAAGGCGCCCATTACACATACGAGTTCCGGCAGGGCATAAAGGATACACTTTCGCTGAAATTCCTCCTGGGCAAGGTGGACGGCGTCAGTATTGCGGATGCGCATGATGTCATTATTGATAATGTGAAATTCCAGATCAAAGGCGCCCCGGCCAAGCCGCAGGAGCTGCTTGCTGACAGCACCAATAACCGGACGGGACAGCCGGTCCAGCTACTCTTCACTGACAATGAAACCTGGCGGAGCAAGATTCAGGGGGTTAGAGTGAATGAAGCTGTACTCCCCCCTGCGCAATACAGTATTGAGCCCGGCGTGATTACGGTTAACGCCGCCGCTTTTCCGGCAGAAGGAAGCTATATCATTACCGTAGAAGCGGAAGGTTACGTCCCTGCGGCGGTAACGCAGGTGATTCTGGCCGGAGGCAGCAATCTGGTGGTGAACGGCTCGTTCACAAGCGGAACCGCCGGCTGGAATACGTGGTCCGGTGAAGGCGGAGCAGCCGTGTTAAGTGTAACGGATGGTACAGCCAATATTGACATCGGTGCAGCCGGAAGCCAGCTCTGGGCTAACCAGTTATTCCAGGAAGGTATCCAGCTGCAGGCCGGCAGAACCTATGAGCTTAGCTTCAAGGCCAAATCGACGGTGCCACGGCAGATTATTGTGGAATACAGCGGTACCTCCGCTGCCTCCCAGCAGGCAAAATTCGATATCACGGCTACCTGGGCGACTTACAGCGCGCAGTTTACCGTTGCTGACAACAGCCCGCTGAAGCTGAATTATCTGATCGGTGCCACAGCAGGCACGGACAAAACGGCTAACGGCACAGCGCATATCCTGTCACTGGACGATATCATAATTACGGAGGTGACTGGCGGCACGGCAAGCGGTACTTTGGATAACGGAGCCTTTGACGCAGCGAAGGGGCTGGAGGGCTGGACGCAGTATTTTGACGGAACCGGCTCTGCTCAGGCTGTTAACGGGGAACTGGCCGTCAGCCTTACCGGAACAGGCAATGCAAGCTATAGCGCACAGGTAGACTACGCTGACCTGAAGCTGGAACAGGGTACAACCTACCGGCTGACCTTCCAGGCCCGCTCTGATATTGACCGCCTGATTGAAGTAGCCATCGAACATAAGGGCGGTGATTATGCGAAGTATCTGCCTGCGGAGAGTGTCGCCTTGACCGGTGAAATGAAGGAATTCAGCTATACCTTCACCATGAGCGGCGGAACGGATACCTTGGCGCATGTGGTTTTCCTGATGGGGCTGATTACGGGCAACAGCCAGTCTACGAACACGGCAATCAGCGCCGGCAACCGGATTGTAATAGATAATGTTGTGCTCGAAGAGGTGTTGTAACAAGAGGACGGAGCCGGGCTGCGTTCAGGTTGGAGTCAAAAAAATACAAAAGGCCGCAGCCCTTAAAGGGACTGCGGCTCTTTGGCGTGCAGGGGGGGAAGTAACAGGGTACCAGTGTAATTTTTTCGGTGAAGGTAAGACATACTTTAATAAGCGTTTAGGTTTCTTTAGGGATCAGTTCAAAAATCTTGCCGGTTTCCAGCGCCTCAATCAGCTTCAGCAGCCAGCGGTAGTATTTGATTGCTTCCATAATCTTCTCTTCATCGTTTAACAAAAGACGCAGTATTTCGGCATTCTCCGCATATTCAGCCTGCATGTCCCTGATTTCGGTGAGTGATTTGGTTAAGGCGATCATATTGCCTTCAACCGCTTTTCTCCACTTGATCGAGAAGTAGTCGCTGAAGTTCTGATGCCAGTCGGGGACGACCTCGAACAGGTCCTTGCGTGTGCCTTTTCCCCATACTTTATCGATCATCTTCAGATCCAGCAGCGTGCGGACGCCTGTGCTCATGGAGGTCTTGCTCATTCCCATGGTGCGGCTCAATTCGTCCAGCGTTACCGGGCCTTCGTTAAAGTACATATAACCATATAAATGTCCGATAGACAGCGTTATTCCGTATAAATCCATGTTTTTGCCGATAGAATCAATCACCCGCTCGCGGGCCTTGCTGATTCTGTTTATCTGCTCGGGCTCAAGCCCTTCTAAATCGTTCATGGTGTCCCTCCTGAGGATTAGGCTGATAGACTGCAAACCTCTCAAATGTATTGTAAACAAATCCTCTTCAATAAGTAAAGAATGCACCTGAAACGAAATATGGAGAAAAACAGAGTATTCTTTATGTAAAGTACGTAAAGTTAAAACTGTACACTAAATTTTTAGCGTATACGGGCTTTGCGTCCTATTTCACAACTCCGCTACACTTATTGAGGAGCAACTGCCTGAATAACGAAAAGGGGAAAAGGAGGTCACCATGGCAATTATAGAGGTGAAACAACTAACCAAAGTATTCGGTAACGATGCAGGACGCGCCCTTCCATTATTGGAGCAGGGGTGGTCCAAAGAGAAGATTGCCCGTGAGGCCAAGCTGACCGTAGGGGTCAACAAAGCTGAATTCAGCATCAGTGAAGGTGAAATTTTTGTCATTATGGGCTTATCGGGGAGCGGCAAATCGACGCTTGTCCGGTTATTGAACCGTTTGATTGAGCCTACCGGCGGCCAGGTTCTATTTAAAGGCAAGGATGTAGTCCGGATGAGCTCTGAGGAGCTGCGGACGTTCCGGCGTAAAAATATCGGGATGGTATTCCAGAAGTTCGGCCTGTTTCCGCACCGCAGCGTGCTGGCCAATGCCGAATACGGACTTGAAGTACAGGGTGTAGACAAAAAAGAGCGCACCCGGCGTGCCATGGAGGCACTGGAGCTTGTCGGACTGAAGGGCTGGGAGAACCACCGCCCCGATCAGCTTAGCGGCGGGATGCAGCAGCGTGTGGGTCTGGCCAGAGGACTAGCCAATGATCCCGATATTCTGCTTATGGATGAAGCATTCAGTGCGCTTGACCCGCTGATCCGCAAGGATATGCAGCAGGAGCTGCTGGAGCTGCAGGCAAGAGTGAAGAAAACAATTGTGTTCATCACCCATGATCTGGACGAGGCGCTGCGTATCGGTGACCGGATAGCCCTGATGAAGGACGGTGTAATTGTACAGATCGGTACACCGGAGGAAATTCTGATTCAGCCGGCCAACAAGTATGTGGAGCGCTTCGTCGAGGACGTGGATTTGTCCAAGGTACTGACTGCGGCGCATGTAATGCGCCAGCCGGAAATGATCCGGCCGGAGCGCGGACCGCGTGTAGCCCTGCAGCTGATGCGGGACAGCGGCGTGTCCAGCCTGTATGTGGCGAATAATGAAATGAAGCTGCAGGGTGTTGTTACGGCAGACGATGCGGCTAGAGCGCTGAAGGAAAATCTCAGCATTCTGGAGGTTATGCAGCGGGAGATTCCCCGTGTGCGTCCGGAGACGCTGCTGAATGATCTGTTTGAGCTGATGTCGGCGACCCATCTGCCCGTTGCAGTGGTCGATGAGAATGACAGGCTGAAGGGGATCGTGATCAAAGGAGCCGTGCTGTCCGCACTTGCCGGCAATGCGGTTCCAGAAGGAGGTGCTTTGGTATGAACATACCCAAACTCCCTATAGGCCAGGGCATTGAATGGATTGAGGATTGGCTGATGACTTACTTCGGCCCGCTGTTCGACCTGATTCATGCAGTTATCGGCGGGATGGTGACCGGGATTGAAGCGGCGTTGACCTTTCTGCCGGCCATTGTACTGACCCTTATTATAGCTGCGCTTGCTTACTGGATCGGCAAATGGCGGATGGCGCTGTTTGCGGTGGTCGGGCTGCTCCTGATCGACAACCTCGGCTTGTGGAACCCGTCGATGCAATCGCTGGCGCTGGTGCTGACTGCCTCGGTGCTGGCCGTACTGATCGGCGTGCCGGTCGGTGTGTTATGCGCCCAGAGCAAGACCGTACAGAATATTGTTACGCCTGTGCTTGATTTCATGCAGACGATGCCGGCGTTTGTCTATCTGCTGCCGGCGGTATCCTTTTTCTCACTGGGCGTAGTGCCCGGGGTTATCGCTTCCATTATATTTGCGATTCCGCCGACGATCCGGCTGACCAATCTGGGTATCCGTCAGGTATCGGAGGAGCTGGTTGAGGCTGCAGATGCCTTCGGCTCCACATCAGGACAGAAGCTGTTCAAGCTTCAGCTGCCGATAGCAATGCCGACCATCATGGCCGGGATTAACCAGACGATTATGCTGTCGCTGTCCATGGTCGTTATCTCATCGATGATTGGCGCCCAGGGTGTAGGTGCATATGTCTACCGGGCCGTATCGCAGGCCAAGACCGGAGCAGGCTTTGAAGCCGGGATTGCGATTGTTATTATCGCCATTCTGCTTGACCGTCTGACCCAGAAGCTGTTCAAAACCAAGCAACAAAACTAATTAAACCATAGGAGTGTGAGTGATTGATGAAGAAGAAAAGCATAGGATTACTGTTGACTGTTCTGCTGGTGGTGGCTGCTTTAGCCGGATGCTCGTCCGGATCAGGCGGTAACAAGACGGTGAAGCTGGCTTATGTGGCCTGGGACTCAGAGATTGCAAGCACTTATGTTGTAAAAGAAGTCCTTGAATCGAAGCTCGACATGTCTGTAGAAATGCTGCAGGTCGATGCCGGCCCGATGTGGGCTGGTATTGCTGACGGAAGTGCAGATGCGATGGTTGCCGCCTGGCTGCCGAGCACACATGCATCCTACCTGGAACAATACGGCAGCAAGCTTGAAGATCTGGGCCCCAACCTGGACGGAACCAAAACCGGACTTGCCGTTCCAACCTACATGGATATTAACTCTATCGAGGATCTGAACAATGCGGAGCTGGCGGGAACGCTGCAGAACCGGATCGTCGGCATTGAGCCGGGAGCAGGCATTATGATGGCTACCGAGAAGGCGATTGAGGCGTACGGCTTGAGTGATTATACACTGCTTGAAAGCTCGTCCGCAGCCATGGTTCAGGAGCTGGAGAAGTCTTATCAGAACAATCAGCCTATTGTTGTGACCGGATGGACCCCGCACTGGATGTTTGCCAACATGGACCTGAAATATCTGGAAGACCCGCAGGCTGTATACGGCGGGGCTGAACAGATTCATACTATGGTACGTACAGGCCTGAATGAGGATATGCCTGAGGTATACAGCTTCCTGGACCAGTTCAACTGGACTCCTGAGGATATGGAGCAGGTTATGGTTGATATTGCAGGCGGCCAGTCACCGGAGGACGCGGCAAAAAAATGGGTCGATGGGCATGAGGAGCAGGTCAATGCCTGGATCGCTTCTGCTCATGAATAGCTGATAAGAAGCAGGAGAGACTTTTGCAGCAGTAAATAATGTGTGCTATGATGAAAAGAACATATGGCTACAAAACTGTAATGTTTCAGCCGATGATTGTTCTTTACATACAAGTTCATACGTAATTATTATCTGTAATAAACACCCCGTAAGGGGTGTTTTTCTTGAACTCTGACAAATCATTATGAATACTTAGCGGAGCTGATTCAGCAGTGCCGGGAAAGGAGACAGCTCCATGACAGAAATGATTAACGGCTGGATTGACTGGCTGCTGCAGAGTATGGGCTTAAGCGGGCCTTATATTTTGCTGGCGACAGTCCCGCTAACACTGCTGCAAAGCCTCTTCGGATTTTTTCCGCTTGCTATACTGATTGTGCTTCATGTATCCGAGTTCAATATCATCGGAGGTATGCTGGTCAGCTGGATGGCCTGCAATCTGGGTTCGATCCTCATCTATTTCCTGTTCCGCAGATACTTGTACGGCTGGTTTGACCGCAAATGGAGATCCAAGCTGAAGCGTTACGACAAGTGGCAGCGTTACCTGGACCGGTACGGCATCTGGACGCTGGTGCTGCTGCGTACAGTTCCCATTATGCCCAGCAATATTATTAATTTTATGGCCGCGGTTTCCCCGATTAAGGTGTCCGCTTATATCTGGGGCACGGTGCTCGGCAACCTGTCCTATATCTGGCTGTTCGGGACGATCGGTTCTTCACTGATCGTTCCGCGCGAGGAATGGAGCGGATTCCTGGGCTGGTATGCGGTATTTATCGCTGTTCTGCTGGCAGTCTTTGTACGGCGCCACTGGGGTCATCTGCAGGAGGATAAGCGCAGCAGGATGCAGTAGGAAGCATCGGGTAAAGACGGATTAACGTTCGCTGCGGGCACCCTGAAGGTGTAAAAGAGAATATTATACGAGTAGGAACGCTTTTCACAGTGACGGCACTGGGAGGGCGTTCTTCTTTTTTGTCCTATGCCTGAATACCCTATAGTAATTGGCAGCGGCTTGGCCGCAGGGATACCGGGAGGGGACAGAAAAGCATGGGCAGAATTCGGAAATGGGGAGGCCGGCGGGCAGCGCTGCCGGGTCTGCGCCGCCTGGGCCGTCTGCGGCTGCCGCGGATCAGCGGGGGCGGCCTGCCGCGGCCTGCCGGGCGGAGTGCGTCCTTTAAGGCGAGGCCCTCACGGGCAGGCATAGAACAGCCTGCCGGACGCAGTGCGGGCTTCAAGGCTAAGCCGGCACGGACGGGACTGTGGTGGCCGGCGGGAAGGAAAACGCGCCGCGTGCAGGGAAGCTTGTACGAGGGGAGTACTCCGTCCGGCTCGTGGATGCCGGGCAGCAGCCGGAGCACAGGGACGTTGTCCGCAGTGCAGGGAAGTGCTGGAGGTATTAAGGGCAGAGGAAGGCTGTTCGGCCGGAACAGCGGTAACGGAAGTGCGGGTCCGGCCCGTCCGCGCAGGCGGGGACGCTTCTGGCTTATTCTTAGCCTGGTTCTGGCTATCGGAGTGCTGCAGGGTCTGCGGTATGTAGAGCAGCATCTGCGTCCGCCGATCATTCATCTGGCCCAGATCCGTGTTAAGCAGATTGCTACCGAATCCATTAATAAGGCTATTACCTCCCAGGTTGCGGATGGCGGAGATGCGGAGGCGCTGATCGACTGGAAAACAGACAATAACGGCAAAATTTCAGGCTTCATGCTCAACTACAGGGAGCATATGCGGATAACCTCGCAGGCGGCGGAGGTTATCCAGAGCACACTGCAGGAGCTGCACAACCGGACAGAGCATATTCCGCTGGGCCAGGCGCTGGATAGCCCGCTGATCGCCTCATTCGGGCCTGACGTGCCGATCAAGATTGAGCCGCAGGGGGCAGTCAAGGTAGAGCTCAATACCCGCCAGAAAAATGCGGGGATCAATATGATTCTTGTCGAGGTATATATTCATATCGTCACCGAGGTTGCGGTTGTTGTTCCTTTTGACATGGAGCCGCAGGTGGTTGATACGGAGATTCCGGTGTCCTACCTGATGGTGGTCGGCGATGTGCCGATGTATTATTACGACAATCAGGGCAACCCTGTCGGGGATAACGGCAGCAGTGCACCTGGCATCGCCATCCCGGCTCCGGGCCAGAGCGCAGATAAGAACGGAGCAGCGGACAGCGGCGCAGGCGGGGGAGCAGGTAACAGCTCCGGCACAGGCAGCGGCGCCGGCAACAGCGGGAAGGAGGTACCTTCAGGCAACGCCGGGGCTCCGTCTTCGGGGGCAGACAATGCTGCCGGCGGGGGCAATGCAGCGGACAGCGGCGGCAATGCCGGAGGTGGAGCCGGGGAATAGCAGTGTGGCAGCGGATCAGCCTGACTCAGGGGAGATGGAATGAAATAGGAATAACGCCGAAGCCGGCTCATACACTATAGGTAGCAAAGTTTTTATCTGATGGAGTGTGAAACGGGAATGTCTTATAATGCTGAGGCTAAAGCGGATGCGGTCAGTCCGGAACGGCTGGCTGGAAGATACAGTTACCTTGAGCGGGAAGGGCTGCTGCCGCTGCCGACCAGGGACGGTGTGACGATTATAGTAGAGCTTGCGCATAAGGAGTGGGCGGAAGAATGCCTGAAACGGCTGCTGCTGTATTCCGGTCCTGCTGTCCGCCTGACAGGAGTGGTGATGAAGGAGGACTTTCCGCTGGAACCGCTGCTGGAGCAGCTCTCTGCAGAGACAGAGCTGTCCTTTCTTCCTTATGAGCGCGGAAATTACCGGACCAATGAGGCCTTGGCAGATGCCCGGACCTCTTTTGTCGTACTGGTGGAGGATCGGGTAATGGTCACTCCGGGGTGGCTTGGCGAGCTGCTGTGGCCGGCCATTGATGATCCGGCAGCCTATGTTACAGCACCTTGCTCCGCAGCGGAGGAACAGGAGGGCAGGGCAGTGCTGCGTTTTGGCAATGATCTTGAACTGTCCGCTTATGTCAATCACCAGCTGAGCCGCTTCCGTGGAGAATGGCAGGAGGTCCAGGTGCTGAGCGGGCCCTGCCTGATCATTACCCGTGACATCCTGCAGCGGACCGGCGGGCTGGATGCCTCGCTCGGTGAGCGGCGGTACATCATTGCCGACTGGTGTCTGCGCGCCCGCCAGCTGGGTGCAAGGCTTGCGCTCAGCAGCGCGTCGTATGTTCATGTCCTTCAGCCGCTGGAAGGCAACACCGGATACACGGATGGCGGAGAACAGGCTGCATACGCTGAAGCGGGGCGGGCTTATTGTGCCAAATGGGGACTTCCGGATGAACGGCTGGGGGAAGCCGGGCTGCCGGTTCCGGGGGAGCTGTCTGCACTAGAACGGCAGCCGGCAATACCGCTGGGCAGAACAGCCGCAGCGCTGCCGCTTGTGACGGCGGTAGTGTATTTTGAAGACAAATGGCCGGCTGCGGCATCAATGCAGCGCCAGCTTTTGCTGCAGGCGCAGCAGAGCTACGGGAATATACGCTGGGTCAGTGTACGGGACAGCTGGGCGGATACCTCGCCTGATTTTCCTGTCCATGAACAGGATACCGTTATCACGGTGCAGGGGGAGAAGCTGTGGCTGCATGCACTTGAGAGCTTCTCTGCCATGTACCAAAGCGAAGTGACGGTCTACTTGTCCGCATCCGTTAGCTATGACAGTGAATATGTAACCCGGATTGTGAAGGCTCTGCAGCATAGCACTGCCGCTTTAATCGTCAGCGCAGCGCCGGGACTTGCAGAATCCGAGCTGCCAAGCTACCCGGAACGGGGCGCAGCGGCAGTGCTGCCGCTTGAGCGAACTGCACACCGGGGAGGTATTATGCCGGGCCGCATTGTCAAAAGGGAGTCCTCCCGCCGCAGTCTTCTGCTCTGTCCGGGTCCGGAGCTGGCGGTAGGCTACATAGCAGGGGGACCTGCTTCGGGAGCCGGTGGCTCCGTGAATGATAATCTGCCTTCTGACGGAGAGGGGGGGACACGAAAGTGAACTATATCATTTTCAGCGGCGTCTCCTGGGAAGCATACAGCTACAAAAGACTGCTGGACGTTTTGCCTGAGCGGGAGGATATTGTTTTTGCAGGGACAATGAGTTCCTCCGAGCAGGCGGAGAGCGGCATCCGTTCCCTGTCTCTGGAAGAAATCTATAGGCTCCCGGTAAAAGATTTCACGGTGCTGGTCTCCTCACCCTATTGGCTGCAGGATGTGCTGGCACTGTCGCCGGCATTTGTGGTGGCTCTGCTGGAGCACTGTCCTGAAGGGGAAGACGGCAGCTTGTGGGATAAATACAGCGGATTGCTGGCTGCACAAGCCGATCTGACGGCAACGGCCTCGGAGCGGCTGTATCTGGAGCAGCTGCTGAGCCGGAGCGGTGTTGTCTATCTCAGCGGGGACAGTCCGTTGTCCTACGGGCTGATCCGCAGGGGAGAACGGCTGTATTTTCTGGCGGATTATGAGGCGGTCTGGAAAAGAGCGCTTGAGGAGCTGTGGCATCCGCAGGATAAGGCTGCTGATGTGGAGCCGTGGGCCGCAATTCAGCTCAGGCACCGGGCTGAGTATTATCTGTCCATGTGTACGAAGCTGCCAAAGCAGCCTACGGTGCATTATCTGGCTGCGTCTTATCTGTATTTGCTCGGAGATGAGCGTGCGGCGCAGCTGCTGACCCGTTCCTTCGAGCTGATGCTGCTCCATGACTACACGGATTGCCTGCACTCGCATTACCGTTTTTTTTCAGCAATGGAAGCGAAGCGCGGCAATCTGGAGCTGGCTGTCCGCCAGTATGAGATTACTGCGTTCACTGCAGAAGAACGGGCGGTATCGGAGCAGCTGCAACACTGGCTGGACAGCGGCCGGCGTGAACTGGTGCAGGCGGAGCTCTACCGGCTGAATGAGGACGGGGCTGCAGCCATACGTCTGCTGGAAGGAGCGGCAGATCCGGAGGCCAGGTCCCTGCTGCTGCTTAATTATACGGATACTTTTCAATGGGAAAAAGCACTCCGGCTGCAGCAGGAGCCCGAAAACACAGCCGGTGACCCGGCTGCAGCGGTGCTCCAGGGAAGCGGGGCGGCCATCTCCATCCTCCAGCAGATTCCGGTAATGGAAGGGACGCTGTATCTGCTGTACGGAAAAAGGCACGCGGCGATCCGCAGCTTCCTGCGGGCGGCCGGGGCGGATCAGGGAGCCCGGGCGCTTTTTGCGGAAATGGCTGATCTGGAGGAGGCAGTCGGACGATTAAGGGGGAGAATGGCAGATGATGAGGTCTAGACCGCTGCGCAAAGCCTCCGGGAACCGGCTGACCGCAATGATGCAGGTTCGCAACGAGGCCGGGCGTTATCTGGAGCAGGTGCTGGAGGAGCTAAGCGATTTCGTGGATGAAATCGTCATTGTTGATGACGGCAGTACGGACGGCACGGCACGGCTGTGCCAATCTTTTGCCAAGGTAACGAAGCTGGTGACGCTGGAGAGTCCGCTGTTCAGCCGGGAATGGGAGCTGCGGCAGACGCTGTGGGAGCTCGCGCTATCCACCGGGCCCGACTGGCTGCTGTCTGTGGATGCTGACGAGTTCTATGAAGAAGCGGCAAAGCGGGAGATGCGCCGGCTGATCGATCAGGATGTGTACGACTGGGTAGGCTTCCGGCTGTACGATTTCTGGGGCGGCACCACCCATTACCGTGAAGATGAGCACTGGAATATCCACACGAAGCATACCCGTACGCTGGTCCGCTATTTGCCGGATTTTCATTATTTTACACCGCGGATGGATCATCATGTGCCCCGGCTTCCGCTGTCTTATGCGGTATTGCCCGGTTTTCTGGCTGAGCTGCGGGTGAAGCATTACGGCTGGGCGCTATCCCCGGAGGAACTGCGGCGTAAATACGAGCGCTACATGGACTTGGACCCCGAAGGCCGGTGGGGCAGCCTGGAGCAGTACCGCTCCATTCTGGATGAGCATCCGCGGCTGGTGGAGTGGCAGGGGAAAGGTAATTCCTACTAAAAGCCTATCAAGTGTTTATTTCGGGAAATTCTATAGCAGTATAAGAATAAGGCTGCCGGGTACGCTGGATTGAGGCTATGATCATACATTAACCAGATAGTGAAGCTAGGGGGCGGCCAGCCCGCTCCCCATCCCATAGACAGCTAAGTGAACCCGCGGGGAGCCTGCTGTATACCCGTTCCGGCGGTATAAGAGTTGTACCGCTCATAACGGTTCAGCAGGAGCCGTGTCCGGCTGCGTCACACGTCCGGCCTCGCGGATGGCGGACCGCACCAGCAGCAGCCGGGGAATACTGCCGGCGGGCATATGCCCCTTCTCTGTACAGGCTGCTGCCAGCTGCAGCCTGTAATAGGCAAGGCCGGTGAGCAGGGCCTTGCCTCCCGGGCCGCGCAGCGCTTGTTCAGCTGCGGAATCAAGCAGGGGCTGCCTGCCGCAGGAGCTGGCTACGGCTGCATACAGCAGCCACTCCGCCGGGCCGGCAGGCGTGTTGTACCGGTGCTCCTGTTCATCGTAGATGGAGCACCACTGCTCCTGCACAGCGGCCGGTGCCTGCAGCAGGCCGCCGAGCAGCGGCTGCGG
>NZ_CCDG010000124.1 GCF_000723885.1 Paenibacillus camerounensis | reverse complement strand
GTATGCGAAAAAAAATAGCCAATTTAGCCACCATAGGGTGGCACATTGTATACGAAAAAACGAATACATTCTGCCACCATAAGGGTAAACTGGCCAAATGTATGCGAAAAATCGAATACAATGTGGGGGTTGGTATCAGGTCGTTTCTTCCATGTCTCCTGATTCTTCACGTCCACCCCTCCTTTATTTTTCATCGGAGTTATCCACATTTTTTTGCATTGTATAATTTCCTATACAATAAAAAAGCCGGCCTCCTATGCAGGAGACCGGCCCGGAAAGATTCTATAGTGATTGTACCAGCGGAAGCAGCTCAGAGAGATGTCCGATTCTGTAATCCGGCTGAATCTCAGGATCAGGCGCTTTATCTGTCCGGTTGATCCAGACGGTCGTCAGACCCGCAGACAAGCCGCCAAGAATATCCGTTGTAAGCTTGTCGCCTACCATAATTCCCTGTTCAGGAGCAATATCCAGCAATTCAAGCGCATGCCCGAAAATCGCCTTATCCGGCTTACCCTTGCCGAAGCTGCCTGAGATGACTACATGATCGAAATAAGGAATAAGCTCAGGCACGCCGTCCAGCTTCTCCTGCTGCAGGGCCGGGCAGCCGTTGGTGAGCAGCAGCAGCTTCACCTTGCCGCGCAGCTCATCCAGCACCTGCAGTGTTTCTTCATACATATAAGGACGGCTGCGGCGCTCCTCACCGAATTTGGCCGCCAGCCGTTCAGCCAGCGCCTCATCATGTATACCGAGGGATGCCAGGCCGCGGCGCCAGGATTCCTTGCGGTATCCCGGGGCAAGCTGCTCCAGCTGGCGGAATTCCTGCTGTTCTCCGGCAGTAAAGTTTGCCCATAGCGCTTCGAACGGATTAATCCCGATCATCTTCGTGAACGGAAACGTCTCATACGATTCATAGAGGCCTCTGGCTTCCCTGCGGACCGCAGCTTCCAGCTCCTGAGGGTCCACTGTCTCGCCCGCTGCTTCGCAGGCGGCACGGAAGGCTTCCTCAACACTCCGCTCATCCCAGAGCAGTGTATCATCAAGATCAAACAATACGGCGGTAATCGGCATTATATCGCTCCCTCTCCCCATGCTGGTCTATCTTATCTTTCTATTCGTGCACTACTTCGATATTATTCGCTTTGGCGAACTGCTCCAGCCTTGCTCCCATAGCCGCTGTATCATAACGGTTCAGGAATCTGGAGAATACCCACTGCTTGCGCTTGCCTTTATATTTGAGGGAAACCATGCTGCGGGACAGAATAATCTTCTCAAGCTCTGCCGCCTGCAGCCAGCGCTCACGATTAAATTTTATAGTGGAAACTCTGGCCCGCTCAACCTTGAGATAAGGACGGCGGAAGAAGATCAGGGCTGCCAGTAAGAAGTAGAGGACAACGCCCAGCCAGTTAGCCAATATCCCCTGGCCTCTCGCTTCGTCAATGGAACCCACTACCCAGAACATAACACCTAGCAGCAGCAGAACGATTGGGAATACAATGTTGCGTCCTTTGAAAATATCGCTGCTTCCTGCAGCTGACGATGATTTTGAAGCATAAATCGTTTCCTTGCCTTGCTTCTTTCGTTGCATATTAACTTGCTTTGAGTTGCGTTGAACCATTCTTTCCCAAGAACGGGCCATGTGAGTTCCCCCTAGTCATCCTAAAATATCTATGACAAAGACACAGGACTAATGTGTAAGCCCTTTGTTGCCCTGATCATCGTTGTCCACGATCTCAATCGTATCCAGCTGTGCACGGAAGTTCTTGCGGATGTTGCCAAGATAAATCTCGCGGAGCTCGGCGCGTTCTGCCAGTTCCTCTTCACTCAGGCCGCTGCTCTTCTGCTTGCGTGCCAGTTCATTGATGCGTGCGACCAATTCGTCAATATTCAATGTGTTCCCCTCCCTTTAAATTCATTCTAACTTTGCCATGAGAAAAAGAGCTTGTCAAGGTCTCCTCCCTGAAAGCTCTTCCTGTCGTAACTATAATCTCTCTAACCATTAGTATACAGGCAGCGTAAGCACATCTCCGGCCTGTATTGAGCTCCCCGAAAGCCCGCTTGCCTTCTTAATTCCTTCTATATATACAACCGTCCTCATCTCTGACGGTTTATGTTCAAGCGCAATGCTCCACAGTGAATCTCCGCGTTCTACGACTACACGTTCAGCCGGTGTTATCGGGGATACTGACCCTGCAAACACATTGCCTACCACTGTAAAGCCGGAAATCACCAGCATCAGGATCAGGGCAAGCTTCAACAGCTGGCCTCCGTTGAACAGGTTCATCAGCGTTCTGTATAGGGATGCTGATGTATTCTTCAAGCGGGTTACATATTCTAAAACAGAGGCATCGGCAGTCTGAACCTCATGTGTCTCATCATAGATGCTGCGGTAAGTACTGTATTTTAACAATTTCATCGACCTCCAAACACTTGTTCTTAAATTTGAGATTACTATAACACGAACGTGTGTTTTGATCAATAGATTTTTTCGAACAATTGTTCCCCTTTTTATTTTGGATCTATTATGCCTCCCTGCCAGTTGCATCCAGATGCTATTAAAAAATAGTTAGAACTTATGTTTGTACGAACGGAAGTTCTATGTTATAATTTTCCCAAACATACTATATGGGGTTGATTCCAATGTCAAAGATTTCGAGTCGTCAGCTGGCGATCCTGGAATTCATACGTAACGAAGTCCGCAGCAAGGGTTATCCTCCGTCCGTCCGTGAAATCGGGGAAGCCGTGGGCCTTGCCTCCAGCTCAACCGTACATGGTCATCTGGACCGTCTCGAGAAGAAGGGCCTGATCCGCCGTGACCCTACGAAGCCTCGCGCAATAGAGCTGCTTGGACAGGAAGATTCAGAGAATGTACATCAGTTCGTACAGACGGTTACCCGCATTCCTGTTGTAGGTAAAGTCACCGCCGGGGTGCCGATTACCGCTACCGAGAATATTGAAGATTATTTCCCGCTGCCTACCCATTATGTCGGTGACAACAAGGTGTTTATGCTCTCCGTATTAGGAGACAGCATGGTGGAAGCCGGAATTATGGACGGCGACTACGTTATTGTCCGCCAGCAGCAGACGGCAGACAACGGGGATATCGTTGTAGCGATGACTGAAGAAGATGAAGCTACTGTTAAGACCTTCTATAAAGAACGTGACCATATCCGCCTGCAGCCGGAGAATCCGGCTTATGAACCGCTCCGCTTGAACCGCGTTACCATTTTAGGCAGAGTCATCGGACTTTTCCGCGATATTCACTAATTCTTACCACCTGAGGCTGCTCTGCATAATTGCGGAGCAGCCTTTTTCCTGCCTCATCATTTAGATTAACAGCTTGTCCGCCCCCGATACGCCGCCCCCCATCCGTCACTGGTAACCGCATCCGTACTCCGCACATATTCTGATATGAGAAGGAGTGCTGATAACTATGCCCAATTACCGGATTGTTGTTGATCTGTCGCAGCGTATGCTGTATCTCTTGGATAATGATATTGTGACGCGGGGGTTCCCTGTAGGGATTGGCACGATGCTGACTGCTTCACCTGAAGGCGAGTATACCATTATTAACAAGCAGCCTAATCCCGGCGGGCCGTTCGGTGCTTTTTGGATGGGATTGTCCAAACCGCATTATGGTATCCACGGCACGAATGACCCTGCCTCAATCGGCCACATGGTCTCACACGGCTGTATCCGGATGTATAACGAAGACGTACTCGCCCTATCCCGCCTTGTTTCCATCGGAACAAGGGTCACTATCAGGCAGTAACTGCATTTTCCACACAGCAAGGGGCATCCCGAGCAGCCATATTACGGCTTGCGGGATGCCCCTTATTCTTCTATATTCGCGATGTTCTACAGCACGCTGCGCAAAAGTCTGATGGCGATTCGGTTCAAGCGCAGGGCTTCCCGGATCGACACCCTTGCTGCCAGCAATTCACGTCTGGCCCGGCTGGGATTAGGCAATCTGCGCAGATTCTCGTTAATTTCTTCAAGCCGCTCCAGAAGGATAGACCGCTGTGCCAGCAGGACACGGATCGCTCTGCGGATTCTTAAGCGTTCTCTTTCTGCCATATTAACACCTCTTTTACTGTTTTATAGTATAAGAGATGCTGCAATGGCTCTTCCTGCCTGTGTGAACTGGCAGCTGTTATTTTTCGGGTATACGCACACGGAACTCAAAATCCTTACGCCTGTAGGTCATGCCGCCCAGCTCTATGTATTCGGGTGTCCATCTTTGCAGCGGACCGGCACAATCCGCAAAGACCGGCGGCTTCCCCTCCTGCAACTGCAATACATATATATCCGCCTCAGCAAGCGCTGCAGCAAATAAATCCGCATCACATAGCAGTACCTTATAAGTCGTGTTCATCCGCTTCCTCCTTGCAGACAAATTCATCTACCTTATGGCCAGCATAAACAAATACTTTTTAAATATAACACAACTGGTAATGTATGTATGTGATAATTCCCTTAGCCTGCAAAAGAAAAAGCATAACCGCAAGCTCCCTGTTAGCGATAGCCTGCTGATCATGCTTTTTCTACTCTTTATTTCCTAGCCCCAGGTGTAAAAAACCACCAAAATTACAATCATTAACGTCGAAGCAAAGGACAGCCAGGTAAACATCCGGTCCCAAAAATTATTTTTCATCTGTCTTATATACCACCAATATTGTACTGCGCTGATGCTCAGCCCCGTCACGTGAAGATTTAACGACCGAGCCGTAGCAGATATTCACTACCTGTTCTTCCGCCAAGCCTTTGAGGAATTCATTCGCTTTGTTCTCCGCATAAAAATTATCCCCGTCCACAAACTCTTTTACCTGTATCATGGTATTCTCCTTTTTCGTTGTTCTCGTACTTGCTATTATATTGGTACACATGAATTAGATAGCAGCGAAATGCACATGGCGCATCACCCCTCCACTAACATTTAATGTAAAATAGCCCTAAATGAACAGTAAGACATTCCGCAGCTCTCTGCGAAATGCCTTACTGTCTGCCTAGCTTAACACCCGGTGTAAGAATGGTCAAATACTTTTTACACAATTATACAATGGCCGGCTCTGTCTCATTCCTCCGGTAAAAATAACAGCAAAAACCCGCCAGAATTATTCTCCTGGCAGGTTACACTAAACCTTATATATTTAAGTTTGAGTAAGAAGAAATTTCTGTAGCGCAAGTTCAGTCCTGGCTGCCTCCGCGGCCGCTTCAAGTGACGGAATCCACAGTATGGAATCTTGCCTGATATAATGGAGTATGGTTTCACTGCTCCGGTCAAAATCAATCAGATGCTCACTCCCGGCTTGCTCTATGCGTTGTCTTGCGAGTTCCAGGACCTTGACATAATCAAGCCTCAGCTGCGTCTGTATTTCTCTGTCTACGGACCTTAATTTCGCCCAGGCAAAGACTCCGCCCTCCACAATCTGCTCTGAATCTTTCATATACTCAACACCTGAATGATCCGTAATAAATCGGATAACCCTATCTTCAATCACCTGGTAACGATCTATTATTGTGTTGTCATATTGCATTTAACACTCCCTTCCAACCTACAATATGCAAGAGGAACCTTTCTATCGCTCGCGCAGTGAAAGGTCCCTTGGATAAGAATCACACGAATAAGTTAGTTTAACCATAACCTATCTCCGGCTTAATGTATACCTTATCTGCTAATTTCTTTCAAATTAAGGGGATAAGCTGCCGCCTCGCCGCCGACAGATTGCTTTATTTCAAGTGCTCCTTAAGCACCGCTCCAAGCTCAGCCGTGTAGCGCGTAAGCTTCAGGCTGATCTCTGTCCGCATAATGTCGCGCGTAAGCCCGAACCGCTCCTGGTAGCCGCGGAAATAGATTTTATAATACATCAAAAAGTCCTCCTGCTCATCGGCCAGCACCCTGATGTTCCGCTGTCTGAGCTCCTTTTGCAGCCGGTAGGTGTCCTGCATCACCCGGTTCTGGATATAACGTCCGGCCATTAAGTACATCTTGATAAGCATATTGCCCGACCGTTCGATCTCCTCAATGCTCTTGCTCACCATTGTATCTATGTAAGGCAGCAGAATCAGATCCCGGACCATCGTGCGTTCAGCATTTGTGAGCATCGTTCTGCTGTCAGTTTCCTTCTCTCCCTTTTCCTGCTGCTCATACTGGTCCACATGCTCGCTCATCAGCATTTTGGTCTTCCATCTCTCGTTCCCGTCTAGCTTGCTCATTTATAATGGCCCCCAATCTGTTCGGCACGCTCCAGAGCAACCCCGGATTCAAGCAAAGAGGAGGCACGAATGAGCGCCCGGCTGCCGTATCTGGTTTTGATCTGGTCAATGGCCTGCTCTTTGTTGTAGGTACGGACCCGGTCATCGAATAAGGTCAGCTGCATCACGCTGTCATCGGTCAGCTGAGAGACGGATATAGCCAGCCGGCTCAGCGGCATCCCGGTCCAGTGATCCACAAACAAACGGTAGGCTGCCGCTGCCACCTCATGTGTCAGAAATGAGGGCTCGGGGAGCGTCATCTGCCGGCTGTAGGAATGGGAAGTGTTGCCGTCCGTCTCGGACACCGCAATGGAAACAACCGAGCCCATATAACGGTACCGGCGCGCCCGCTGGCATACCTCGATCACAAGCTCCAGCAGCACCACCTCGATGTCCGCCAGCCTAGTATACAGATTCCAGCGCAGCGCTTTACCGTGGCCCACTGATTTGATCTGGTGCCGGATTCCCGTAACGACAGGACTGGGATCGATGCCGCGGGCCGTCTGCCAGTAATATTCCGCCTGGATATCACTCTGCTTGCCCATCGTCATCCGCATTCTCCGCTTGAACTCCCCCAGCTCCATCCGGGCAACATCACCGATCGTGGTTATACCCATCCGGAAAAAGTTCTTGGTCATCCGTCCGCCCACCATAAACATGTCATGGACAGGAAGCGGCCAGAGCGCCTCATCCAGGTTGTCGTATCCGAGCCGGAAAACACCGCCCGTCTGCTTCTTGGCCAGGTTGTTGGCCATTTTGGCCAGAATCTTGGTCGGCCCGACACCCATCCGGGTCCAGACGCCGGTGGATAACATCACATGCTGCTGTATCGCAGAAATGACCTTCTGCAATTCCCCGCCAAAAAATTTCAGTGAGCCCGTCACATCCAGAAACTGCTCATCAATGCTGAACGGCTCAACCATATCTGTATACCTCTCGTAGATCTGTGAGATCAGCAGGGACACCGTGATATACGTCCGCATCCGCGGCCGGATCACGACGAGTCCCGGGCATTTGGTCATTGCTTCGCCTACACGGGAGGCAGTAGTAACCCCTTGGGCTTTGGCAAGCGGACAGGCAGCCAGCACAATTCCGTTCATCCGCGCCGGATCACCCACTGCCACCGGCAGATCTTTATATTCAGGATGAGCTGCCTTCTCCACGCTTGCGTAAAAGGACTGACAGTCCGACAGCACAATAATCTGCTCTTTAGGCATATTTCTGCCCCCGTACCGGGTGCCATGCCAGAATATTCGAGAGCAGAAAGCCCCGCGGCGCACCCGCCGTCAAACAGGTTGCCCGGATACGCCCGTCACGGATGGCGATTACTTCGATCTTCCGCTGAGTGATCTTGCCCGCTTTGTCCAGATATACAATTTCTATGATTTGACCCATAGCCATTCTCATGACCGATCGCCCCCAACAAATAAGAACATTTGTTTGTATTATAACCAAACATGTGTTCTCTAATCAATCATGAGTATATTCCTCCACTGTCATTATTATGTATATAAAAAAAATCCGTAAGAACTTGCCCGCTTATACAGGCTCATTCTTACGGATTTCATGCTGCAGCGGCTGCCTGTACAGGAACTACAAAAAATCCTGCATACCATGCCGCCCTGCTCTATTTTACAATTACCGGGAAGCCGTTATTCCGCCTCAATTGTGGACAGTGATACCGTCATCCACGGGCTAGACTGCTCTGCCGGATCTCCCCCCGGATTGTGTATCCGCAGCAGGTAGGCATCTCCGGCCTCATTCTTCCACACCATATAATCCTCCACACCCTTTTCGTTGCTTACCTGGAGGTACAGCTCCGCAAAGCGGAGGGGATGCTCAAACAGTTCCCCGCTGTAGTCTTTAGCACCGGTAAGCTCGGTCTGTCCCTGCTGCTTCAGGGCAGCAAGGTCATAGCCGGCCGGCAGCGGTTCAATCTCCGCATAATAGCCGGAGTCCGCAGTCAGCGACAGACGCCCGGTCTGCGCATCAAAGGTATAGCCGTCAAATATATACAGCGAGTAGCCGTTACCGTGCTCAAGCGTTCCGTCCTGTCCGGGAACACCGCCCTCCTGCTCACCAAAGCTCTGCGTCTGCGGCCGCTCGGCTGACGCAGGTGCGCTCGCCTCCGGACTGGCAGACGCTGCTGCAGGCGGGGCAGAAGGCTCAGGACTGGCTGTAGCTTCGCTGACAGGCGTTGCGGCTGGAGCAGATGCTGTAGGCTCCGCCTCATTCACCGCCTCATTATTACTGCATGCGCCCAGAATTGAGGCTGACAAGAGAAGAACACTTGCTGCTGTAGCTAGCATCGATTTTTTCATGTTATACCTCCTCGTCTGATTAACACTTATTACCCACATAGCTGGCATAATATCTATCCGGATAAATACCGTACTCTAACTTAACGCAAAAAACCGCCGGAATGTTACTCCGGACGGCTCACTTGTTATAGATAAAATTCAGCTCTGCGTGTGAACGGTGCTGAGAGAAAAACAACCTGCCCTAGATCATTACTTCCAGCAGACTGCCGAACATATAGCCGATCTTATAGGATTCCTTAACCAGGTGCTCCATAACACCTATGACAAAGGTAGTCATATTAAGCACAGCCGACTGGATAAGAATAAAAATAAGCGGGAGCAACGCCCGGATTGCGAAAAACTATTGCAAAACCGTCTCAATTATTTATAATATTTACCAGATGAATGAAGGGAGACAACATGTGAGCTTGTCTGCTAGAGATACACTCCCCCTCATGTCTTACTTTAATATTGACCGCAACTTATATGCACAACCTATTCACAGCTTAAGGCAGGGAACGACCAGGAACCCAAAAAGCATTTCCCGTATTCTTAATTCATTACATGACAGCAACTACGTCACCATTGGTGATTTGATGAAGGCTTCATTGACTGAATTGCTTTGCTTGAGGAATTTCGGCGTCACGGGGCAAACGATTGTTATTGAGTTGTTAGAGGCACATGTTAAGAGTACTGTCTGAGATGTACTAAGGAACCTTTATTTAAAGGTTCTTTTTTTCTATAAGAATAATGAGAAAATCCAAGTGCTAATAATCACGATTCCATAATAGCGGCTTATATTACATTTGCGGAGCCTCCGCTGATTATTATAGGGTCTGAGTCGCTGGAAGAATTGTCGGAGGATCAGCTGCCGTCAGGGTGGGAAGAAGAAGTTGAGTCGTAACACGAAAAAAATTCCTGTGGACCATTAGAAACTTCTACGCCCTGGATTCCGGCTTCATGCGCTTGAGATAGAGGTCAACTGCCTTTTTCTTGAACTTCTCATTGTACGTTCTTTTCATTAAGTCCATAAAAAAAACCTCCATAGTAGACAAATTAAACGTCTTGCTTTTTTCTGTCTACTATAGGGGGCTATATTCTACACTTGAAAACTATAGTCTCTGTCAATAGTTAACGCCGGCGGAAGGCACCACCACGGGCTAAGGCAAAGAAAATCAACAAAGCAACAATAGACCCGACAATGGCCGGAATAACGTGAAATCCACCGATTACAGGACCTCTCGGTCCTAGAAGCTCAGTACCCAGCCAAGAGCCAATGAACCCGGCGATTATATTTCCCAAAACGCCTCCTGGAACATCACGGCCAATTAGATTACCACTTAGCCAGCCTATTAATCCTCCGACAATAATTACCCAGAGCAGATACATTGATTTTCCCCCTTCAAGTGGTTTATTCAAGGTATGTGGGAATTAATGATGGGTGAACTACTTATAGAAGGATTTTTTATTTTATTTTAGACCTCGCTTTGTACGGGTTGCTCTTTAAGAAAGCAGTATGGAAAAATTTGAAGCACATATGAAGACAATCCTCGAATAGCTCTCCAATATTTTGCGGGCATTTTGTGGGTAACATTAATATCAGCGCCCCTTAGCACTACCCGCGCCATACAAAAAAACCCCCAACGCCAGCGGCGTCAGGGGTTGAATCATCCTAGTAAAGCGTCATGTACTGCGCTCTTTCCCACTCGTGAACCTGGGTCCGGTAGATATCCCACTCGATTTCCTTCAGCTCGTAGAAGTGAGCCAGCGCGTGTTCGCCGAGGGCTTCGGTGATGACATGGCTGCGGATCATTTCGTTCAGGGCTTCCTTCAGATCGGACGGCAAGCTTGGGATGCCTTCTTCAATCCGCTCTTCCTCAGACATCACATAGATGTTGCGGTCGATTGGTGCAGGAAGATCCAGCTGGCGCTTAATTCCGTCAAGACCTGCCTTAAGCATTACAGCAAGTGCCAGGTAAGGGTTAGCTGCCGGGTCCGGATTACGAACCTCAATGCGTGTGCTAAGACCTCTGGAAGCAGGGATACGGATCATCGGGCTGCGGTTGCTCGCAGACCACGCTACATAGCAAGGCGCTTCGTAGCCTGGAACCAGACGCTTGTAAGAGTTAACCGTAGGGTTAGTGATAGCGGCAAAAGCACGGGCATGCTTCAGAATACCTGCCATGTAATAGCGTGCTGTTTTGCTCAGACCCAGTGTATCGCTCTCATCGTAGAACATATTCTCGCTGCCTTTGAACAAGGATTGGTGTGCGTGCATACCGGACCCGTTCATGCCGAAAAGCGGCTTAGGCATAAAAGTAGCATGCAGGCCGTGCTGACGGGCTACCGTCTTCACGACGAGCTTGAAGGTCTGAATCTGGTCAGCGGCTTTGATAGCGTCCGCGTATTTGAAGTCGATTTCGTGCTGGCCGGAAGCAACCTCATGGTGGGAGGCTTCAATTTCAAAGCCCATTTCCTCAAGGGTCAATACGATTTCACGGCGGCAGTTCTCCCCAAGATCCATCGGCGCCAAATCGAAATATCCACCCTGGTCATTCAGTTCCTGTGTCGGGTTACCCTTCTCGTCCGTTCTGAACAGGAAGAATTCCGGCTCCGGTCCAACGTTCATCGCTGTATAGCCCATTTCTTCGGCTTCCTGGAGACAACGCTTCAGAATACCGCGCGGATCGCCGGCAAACGGTGTTCCGTCAGGCATGTACACATCACAAATCAGACGTGCAACCCGGCTGTCTGTCACCCAAGGGAAGATAACCCAGGTGCTAAGATCCGGATACAGGTACATATCGGATTCTTCAATACGTACATAACCTTCGATGGAAGATCCGTCGAACATCATTTTATTGTCGAGTGCTTTTTCAAGCTGGCTCACGGGAATTTCAACGTTTTTGATCGTTCCCAGCAGGTCAGTGAACTGCAGACGAATAAAACGGACGTTTTCTTCTTTAGAAATGCGGATAATATCCTCTTTAGAAAAACTCACGATACCCTCTCCCTTTCAACCTCTAATTAGTTGTTTATTTATTAAAAAACCGGGATAGCTCGCCTTGAATAAGAGATACTTGTCCCGGTCTTTTACCGGAAACCAGTTCCTGCTTAAGCAAACGGTGAAGCTGTGAATCAGACAACTCTCTACGTCTAACCTCTGTGTCAGGGGTAATAACCGTAGCCTCTTCGGATTCCTTCGAGACCGGATTCATCACCTGCTTAATGCCGGCAATGTTAACTCCCTTCTCAATCAGTGCTTTGATTTCCAGAAGGCGCTCAACATCATTGAATGAGAACAAACGCTGGTTGCCGGAGGTACGCGCGGGTACGATCAGGCTGTGCTGCTCATAATAACGAATTTGTCTAGCAGATAAATCGGTTAACTTCATTACAATTCCTATAGGAAATAATGCCATATTTCTGCGGATTTCATCACCCATGACTCATCCAACCTTCCAATGATCTTTTTCTCATCTCATTGTACATTTCTTAATTTGGCGTGTCAATGGTATGTAAGTTTTCTTTACAACATTAGTAGATTACTGCGTAACAGAAGGTTACCTGGATGTAAGCTACAAAAGGATGAAGTCTACCGCAGTATATCACACCCGGCAATCCGGAAGCAAAAAGCGCTATCATATGGTTACCGCTATTTAAACCTTGGATTCACCGGAATAAACAGGCCCCCCGGAACAGCCTTTGCACATCCATGCCCACTTCAGCTAAAGCATTCCACAGCAGGTCCAGAGTCTATCCGGCGCCTTCAGCGATAGGTTCCCCCTTTTTCCGGCTAATATCCCAGTAAGTCAGCCTCACTTAAAGGATAACCCTGCATTAATGTAGAAATGATAGCCCTAATATACTAAAGGCTTGAGGTGAAAATCACGGACAACATACTGACATTTGGCGTAAAGGACAGCGGGCTGGAATATCAGCGCAGAGAAAGCAGCTACGCGGTAATTATTGATGATCATGAGTGCATCGCGACAATTCTTACTGCCAAGGGAAGCTTTTTGCCCGGCGGCGGGATTGAAAACGGTGAAACACCGGAGCAAAGCTTACTCCGTGAGTTATTAGAAGAAACGGGATATACAGCAGAGATTGATCATTACTTAGGGAAAGCACAGAGCTTGGATAGCTGACCGTCTATGATTTTTGTCGATACATATCAGCATAAATCCCCTTCATTCCGCTAGTACACTTCCCTTTGTATTAGACGACGGCCAGTCCGTTTCCTTCAAAAGCAACTTTAAACTAAAAAAAAGCCCTGCTCATCAGCAGGGCTACTAAATACTATACAATTAATCTCCACTCTACAAAAGCTTCCGCTCCCGCATGCTCTCCAGCGCCATCAGAACACCGAATTTCACGTGGGAGTAAGTCAGTCCGCCCTGCATGTAGCCGATGTACGGCGCACGGATCGGCGCATCTGCAGAGAGCTCCAGGCTGCCGCCCTGGATGAAGGTACCGGCTGCCATAATAACCGGATGCTCATAGCCCGGCATGTCCCAAGGCTCAGGAACAACATGGCTGTCCACCGCAGCTGCGCGCTGAATACCCTGTACGAAGGCGATAAGATGCTCGGCACTGTCAAAGGAAACCGCCTGGATCAGATCCGTACGCGGCTCATCCCAGGCCGGCTTGGTCGTGAACCCGCAGCGCTGGAATACAGCAGCCGCGAAGATACTGCCCTTAACGGCCTGTCCGACCGTGTGAGGGGCCATGAACAGCCCCTGGTAGAGCCCGCGTGTCGTCCCGAGCATCGCACCGACTTCGCCGCCGATGCCCGGAGCTGTCAGCCGGTAGGCTGCCAGCTCTACGAGATCGCTGCGGCCGCAGATGTAGCCGCCGGTCTCGGCTATGCCACCGCCGGGATTTTTGATCAGCGAGCCGGCGACGAGATCAGCGCCGACCTGCGGCGGCTCCAGCTTTTCGGTAAATTCACCATAGCAGTTGTCCACGAATACAATCACTTCCGGCTTCAGCTCTTTTACCCGGGCCACCATCTCCCCGATCTCAGCCACGGTAAAGGAAGAACGCCAGTCATAGCCGCGTGATCTTTGAATGCCGATTACCTTCGTCCGTTCATTGATAGACAGCTCCACCTCGTCCCAGTCAATCTTGCCGTCTGATGTGAGTGCCGTCTCCTTATAAGTGATCCCGAAGTCAGCCAAGGATCCGGTTCCGTCCCCCGGCTTGCCCACCACCTTATGCAGCGTGTCATAAGGACGGCCGGTTATGTACAGCAGCTCGTCTCCAGGCCGCAGTACACCGAACAGCGCCGTAGAGATAGTATGCGTCCCCGAAGCAAAGTGCGGGCGCACCAGCGCGCTTTCCGCACCGAACACCTCGGCATACACCAGATCCAGCACCTCGCGGCCCCGGTCATTATAGGCGTATCCGGTAGAACCGGCAAAATGGAAGTCGCTGACCTTCTGGCGCTGAAACGCCTCGATCACCTTCCATTGATTGTGATCCACAATTTTATCCAGTGCTTTTACCGCACCTTCTATTTCAAGCTCTGCGGCCTCTGCCGCCTGTAAGATATCCTCTGCAAAAACAGCCATTTCCCCTTATTCGCTCCTAACATTATTTACTGCACAACGAATGCTTCCAGCTTATAGCCCCATTTATCGTAATCCTCTTTGTTCAGGCGGACACTGTACAGCACATCGTTCTCTTCGTAATTGGTCTCCAGCACCTCTCCTACCCGGTACAGCAGCGAGGACAGATCCCCCCGGTCCCCTGGAATGCGGAATACCAGCGTATCTCCGGCCAGCTCATCGGCAATCAGATCAGTGACACGGGCCAGATCCTCAGCATTAAAAGCGCTGATCTTCAAATAACCCGGTCCGGCCGGCAGCATCTCCAGCTGCTCCGGCTGGCAGAGATCACATTTGTTGAACAGGACCACCCGCGGCTTGCCGGCAGCTCCAAGCTCCTGAAGAATGGTGTCTACAACCTCCATCTGCTCCTCCCGCATCGGGGAGGAAGCATCCACCACATGCAGCACCAGATTAGCCTCATTCACTTCCTCCAGCGTTGCGCGGAAGGAGGCGACCAGATCATGCGGCAGGTTCTGGATGAACCCGACGGTATCCGTCAGCACAACCTCTTTGCCCGCCGGCAGCTGGAGCACACGTGAGGTAGGGTCCAGCGTTGCGAACAATTGATTCTCAATATAGACGTCGGCATCGGTCAGCTGCTTGAGCAGCGTCGATTTGCCGGCATTGGTGTAGCCCACCAGCGCTACCTGCACTGCCCCGCTTTTGCGGCGGCGTTCGCGGTGCAGCTCGCGCGTCTTGACGACCTCATCCAGCTGGCGCTTAAGCTCGGTAATCCGGCCGCGGATATGGCGGCGGTCTGTCTCCAGCTTGCTCTCCCCCGGACCTCTGGTGCCGATACCGCCGCCGAGCCTGGACAAATTTTTACCGTGTCCGGACAGACGGGGCAGCAGGTAGGAATGCTGTGCCAGTTCTACCTGAATGATGCCCTCTCTGGTCTTGGCTCTGCCCGCGAATATATCCAGGATCAGCTGCGTACGGTCAATAATTTTCATATCGAGCGCTTCCTCCAGGTTACGAACCTGGGCTCCCGACAGCTCCTGGTCAAAGATCGCCGTATTGGCGCCTAGCCCGTCTGCCGCCATCCGCAGCTCCTCTACCTTCCCTTTGCCGATGAACCACCTGGAGTCAGGGGTTTCCTTGTTCTGGCGGAGTACATCCAGCACTTCCACTCCGGCCGTTTCGGCCAGCTGAACCAGCTCCTGCAGGGAGAGCTCAGGATCAATGCCTGTGCGTTTAATTTGGTCTGTGACGAGACTGACGAGAATCGCCCGGTCCTGTACATCTGTCTGTGTATCATGTGTTAGCGACATTAATAGAATGCTCCTTCTTCTTTTACCTGTATCTTTTTGTTTGCCTGGGTTATATTACTGTCTGCCCTTATGCTCTCTTCGATAAACGTGATATCCCTGGGCAGCAGCGTCATCAGATCTTGCCGGGACAATTTGGTCTGCCTGCTCATCAGCCTGACTGCCTGCTGCCGGATCGCTCTTTCTATCACATTCCTGACAAACCGGGCATTGCTAAAAACCGTATCATCCAGCTTCTCATCCAGAATGATCTCCTTGAGCCTGGCTATAGTCTCGGTCATCAGCGTATAATCCCGTTCCCCTGCCATTTTGGCAGCGATGAGCACCAGTTCACTGATGCTGTAGTCATCAAACTCGATTTTTATCGGGAACCGGGACGGCAAGCCGGTATTGGCCTCCAGCAGCATATCCATCTCTTCCGGATAGCCGGCCAGAATGATAATGAGGTCGTTATGCTTATCCTCCATCATTTTTACCATGCAATCAATCGCTTCCTTGCCGAAATCCTTATCACCGCCGCGGGCCAGACTGTATGCCTCGTCAATGAACAGGATGCCGCCGAGTGCTTTTTTAACCAGATCCCGGGTCTTTTGTGCGGTATGTCCGATATATTCACCGACCAGATCCGCACGCTCCACTTCAATCAGATGCCCTTTGCTGAGCACACCCATCCGCTGGAACAGCTTGGCGACAATTCTGGCGACAGTGGTCTTGCCGGTCCCGGGATTGCCCTTGAATACCATATGGTACACATGATGATTAACCTTCAGACCCATTTCCTGTCTTACTTTCTCAATCTGTAAAAGAGCATAGATTTCATAAACCAGCTCCTTCACCCTCTCAAGACCAACCATATCGTCCAGTTCATGAAAAATCTCTTTAATGGAATCCGCATAACCGGGTGCCGGTGCAGCCGCGTGTTCGGTAACAGCCACGGTTACTTTAGCACTTTCCTCATTGCTTTTGAAGGTAATATTCATTCTGGATTCATTAATTGTAATCTGTCTTGCATCATCCAATTCGATCACCTCTATCCGGGGCTGGCTTGCTCTAACTCAAGTCTATTCCGGATAATGGGACGTTATTAGCAGATTCGGGAACTTTATCCTTCCCCGGGAGGTTACATGAACAGCTGCTGGATTTTCCATTTGGTATAAGCCAGAATCTCCCGTGATTTATATTTGAGCATAGACATCGTCTGCGACTCTGTTACACCCAGCTGCGGAGAAGTGTAGCCAAATTCAGCTGCCATCTCGATCGCCCGCTGCCCGTGAAAGGTATGGGTGATAATCACAGCGGTTGTCATACCTTCCCGCTGCATGATCTCCCGGCTGAACTTCAGGTTTTCATAGGTGCTGGTAGATTCATTTTCCATCAGGATGACTTCCTCCGGCACGCCCTGCTCCACCAGATAATTGCGCATCCCCTGGCCTTCCGTGTACTGGTAATCCGGATTGTCGAGTCCTCCAGAAACGATGAAGCGGCTGAACTTTCCTTCCTTATAGAGCTCCAGCCCGTAATCCAGGCGTTCCTTCAGGCCGGGGCTGGGCTCGTCCCCCCACATGGACATCCCGAGAATAATCCCTGCATCAGCAGGTACCATCGGCGACGCCGTCACTGCACCATTCACACGATTGAACACAACTGCGCACCAAAGCAACCCGGCCGCCGCCAGAGCAACACAGGCGATCAGCAGATTGCGTTTGAGCCGGGAACGTCTTCTCCGCGATACTTTGCGTATCGGTGACGTGCCCTTTTGATAAGAATACCATTCCATTTCTATTTCCTCCTGAATTCTCCGTGATGAAACAATTCGGCACGATGCTTCAGAGAAAGGGAAAAATAAGGAAAGGCGTGTGCGTCTATGCTGCGCAGGATTCCTTTGGCTGTTGTCCAGGCCAGCTTATAATCACTGTCTGTAATATCGTTGCGTTCCCGCGCCTCCTCAAGCTCATCCTCATCCAGCAAAAACACTTCCCCGTTCCATAGCACCACCACATCCAGATACAAATCATCAAACCATGGAACTCCCTGATCTGTAACCCCCTGGACCTTGCAGGTGTCGATATACCATTGTACGATATTCTGCCGCTCGTCAAACATGGCTGTAACAATATAATGGCTGTCTTTGGGAAAATACTGCAGCCAGGAGTATCCCTTGTCCGCGATACGGTATGTATGCCTGCCATAGCTCTTCCAGAGCGGTTCCTTCAGCCCGTAGATCGTATAAAGTGTAATGTAACCGCTGAATTCCCGGGTCTCCACATAGCGGCAGGCAAAATGGCGGCGCGTAATCCGGCGCCAGTTGGCCCGGTCTCCGAATTTACGTTTCATATGAATGACCCTCTCGAATAATGGTGTATCCAGCTTAACATATTTAGCAGACACACTCAAAACAAGACTTTCCATAATACGACAACAGCCCTATATTCCCTGACAGCAAAAACAGGCAGGCTCCTTATAGATAAGGAAGCCCGCCTGCCGGCATCGTTATTGTAACCAGAAAGCTTTCTGCAAAAAGCTATTGTACACTCCCGTCTCCTTCTGCCATTCCTGCAGCCGGGTCGACCGGATCAGCCGTCCCGTTATCCGGTCCGGCATTGCCGCCGCCAGGCACTGCTTCAGGCGGAGCGGTTGGCGCAGGTGTGGCCGGAGGCAGCGTCGGTAAAGCTTCCGGCGTGTTCACCGGTACTCCGCCGCCGTTACCGTTACCGCCGTTGCCGTTACCGTTTCCGTTATTACCATTGCCGTTTCCGTTACCATTGCCGTTATTGCCGCCATTGCCGCCATTGCCGTTTTCTCCGCCGTTGCCGTTACCGTTCTCGCCGCCTGAGGGATCATCGGTCGGCTGATTCGGATCCAGCGTAGGTTCCGGCTCCATTGTCGGCATCTCGTCCTGAACGGATACGGTAACCCTATCGGAAGGCTCACTCTCCTGGTCAAACTCCGGATAATAAGCTGTGACATAGTATTCGTACGTCAGTCCAGGCATGGCGCTGATATCTCCCACAGTGGAAGACATTGTATTCAAGAGCGCCGTAAATTCGCCCTCCGAGGTCTCGCGCCGGTAGATCCGGTATTCTACACCCTCAACCTGCGCCGGTTCCCAGCTCAGATTAACGGTCATTGTGGACGGATCATACGCGGCAGACAATCCGTTTACAGGCTGTACAGTCTCCGGAGTTGCCGTCGGCTCGGGTTCATTCGAGCCTGATGGTGACGGGAAGGATTTGGCCGGAACCCCCTTGAGCGCCTCTTCCATTACCTTACCCCAGAATGCCGCCGCCAGCGGACTGCTGTTCTTCAGCAGATGCGTCTTGCTTGGCTTGTCATAGCCCATCCAGACCGCTGCTGTCCATTCCGGAGTATAGCCGACGAACCAGACATCACGGTTCGAGCTGATTCCGGAGTAACCGCTCTGTGTGGTACCGGTCTTGCCGGCTACCGGACGGCTGATCTTCGCTTTTTTACCCGTACCGTCTGTTACAACCTCCTGCAGCATTTCGGTCATCTGATAAGCGGTATCCTCGCTCATCACCCGCTCAGGATTTGTGTTGGCACGGTATACCGTATCGCCGTCACTGTTCTCAATTGATTTGATGGAGTACGCCTCGCGCAGCTCACCGCCGTTCGCAAAGGCGCTGTAGGCCTGGGCCATCTCCAGCGTATTGGTGCCTTGCGATACCCCGCCCAGTGCGAGGGCCAGGTTCTTGTCATCGTCACTGAGGTTGATACCGAGCTTCTTCGCAAACTGGAAGCCGGTATTTACACCGATTTCATTCAGCAGCCAGACTGCCGGAATATTCTCCGACTTCGTAATCGCCGTGCTCATGCTGATTGTTGAGGAGTACCCGTGCAGATTATTCGGGCAATAGGTTCCGAAGCACTGCTTCTCATTACTCAGCATCGAGGAGCTTGTGAACTTGCCGGATTCCAGAGCCGGTGCATAAGCCACGACCGGCTTAATGGACGAGCCCGGGGAACGGCGGCTGTCGTTCACACGGCTGAAGCCTTTCTTCTCATAATTACGTCCGCCCATCAGGGCAACAATGCTGCCGTTCTCCTGGTTGATGATCGTCATTGAGCCCTGAACAAGCTCATCGTCAACGCTTTTTTCAAAATTATCGCTGTCAGCAAAAGCATCCTCTACCGTCTGCTGGGCATGTTTATCCATGGTGGTGTAGATTTTGTATCCGCCGATGTTCAAATCATCCTCAGTCAGCCCGAACCGTTCCTCAGCCTCATCAATTGCAAAATCAATAAAGGCCTGATAACGCTGTTTGCTTTCGGGCGGCTTATAGTTATAATCCACCACCTTGGCCTCATCCATCTCTTCCTTGGTGATGTAGTTCTGATCATACATAAGCTGCAGCACGACTGCGCGCCGCTCTTTGGAGAGCTCAGGATTACGCAGCGGATTGTAACGGGAAGGCCCCTTCGGCATTGCAGCCAGCGTAGCCATCTCCCACAGATCCAGATCGGCCAGGTTACTCTTGCCGAAATAACGGATGGAAGCTGCCTTAATTCCGTAAATCGTTCCGCCGAACGGAATACGGTTAAGATACATCGTAATGATCTCATTTTTGGTCTTTGAGTTCTCCAGCGCAACCGCGATGGATACCTCAGTCGCCTTACGGAAGAACGTCTTGTCACGGGTCAAAAAGATATTTTTGGCGAGCTGCTGGGTGATGGTACTGCCGCCCTCCACCATGCTGCGTGCTGCAATATCCTTCACCGCCGCGCGGCCGATAGACCAGAAATCGACGCCCTTGTGATCGAAGAAGCGTTTATCCTCTGTGGCCACGAAGGCGTTGATCAGCTCCTCGGGAATATCTTCATATTCTACCGGATCACTTTTTTCCAGTGACAGCTCGGCGATCAGATTGGCATTCCGGTCAAAAATCTGCGTCGGCGGATTGACCGTCAGCTTATCCTGGTTCGCGGTGAGCAGCTTCTGCCCGTTCAGCATAATGAACATATAGCCGCCAAGCGCGCAAAAAATGGCCAGAGCCATCGCAAAAAATAAACTCCACAGCACACGCTTCTTGGTTAGAAACTTTTTCTTTTTCTTGGGCTTAGGCTTTCCTGCGGATTTCGCAGAACCCGTCTGTCTATTTCTGTTGTTTGTCCTGGATATTTCGTCTCTGGACATGCTGCCTCCTGACTCCCTTTCGGAAATATCTTCAAATTTGCGGGCACGAATGAAAAGAACAACCTTCGCAGGTTGCTCTCGCGCACTCTATTCAAACGGTTTATAAACAAAAAAGTTTCGCTTTAAGGCTGTAAAATGTTACTCGTCGCTTCCATTATCCTGCATCAGTGAGACACTGCGCTGCGGGGTGAAGGTCGAGATCGCATGCTTGTACACCATCTGCTGGCGCCCGTCACTGTCGATCACAATCGTGAAATTATCAAATGCCTTGATGATTCCCCGGATCTGAAAGCCGTTGGTCAAATATACTGTAGCAGGGATATTCTCTTTACGCAGCTGGTTCAAGAACGTATCTTGGATGTTAATGGACTTGTTCATATGACGTACCCCCAATGGTTCAATTAGATTGTTCAGAAGTATATTCAACACTTAAGAGAAACTTTCCTGCTATTATACCACGTAATTTGCGGTTACAGCAATTCGCGAAATAGAGTGAAGTTAAGGTACATAACATGAGCGTTGACACAGCCGGGGCGGCTCCGGCAGCATGCAGCGTCCGTTCTCTCTAGAATACATGTTAAATCTTCCGCCCCCTTCCCGTCAATTCCCTGCACTCCGGTTAGTGCTGAAGGCCCTCCATTCTTCTACCTCAAATCAGCGGGGATTGAATCAGCGTCGCAAAATTAAAGGCATGGACATGGCCGGCTGCTTCAGAGGTCTCCCCGCTTACAAAATGGACATGCTTACCGTTTCCGACGGGAATGGCCGGTCCTGTGCGGATTTTTCGCAGCGTGTGGAAGTGGCCGGCGTAATCCGTTTTGCTGAAGTCAATTTCATGGATATGGCTGCTTCCAATCCATATTGACTGGCCTGTAAATCCGGCAAAACGGTGATTATGCCGGTCCGCCCCCTCCTCAGCCAGCTTGGTGCTGCCGGCAAATTCATGCACATGCCGTTGCGCATGTCTTGGATATCCCTTGTTCTGTTTGGATGTGTGCCTGTTCTGCATCCTCTGTCCGCCTCCTGCCGATTATGGATTCACTAGCATCCTATTAATAACTTCAGATAGAAGTGCTAGGCTGACCCCGGCGAACAAGAAAGAATCTTAACCGGCTATAACTGCTTCCTTTTATGTAAAAAAAGAGGCCCCGAAGCATGTATTCACACACTTTCAGGCCCCTAAAAACCGGCATAAAATATCTGAAGCAGGAAGTGCCGTTCAACTTATCTGCCAAGAGTGCGGGAGATAATCTCACGTACTTTAGCCAGATTATCAGCATAATTCTGCTCATTAAAATCCTCGATCCACTGTATGTCCTTCATATGGCGGAACCAGGACAGCTGGCGCTTGGCGAAACGGCGGGTATCGCGCTTAAGCAGGGTCACAGCCTCATCATAGGTCAGCTCTCCCTCCAGGTAAGCGGCAATCTCCTTATATCCGAGTCCCTGCATCGCTACCATGCTGCGCTGATAGCCCTTATCCAGCATTCCCTGCACCTCTGCAATCAGCCCTTGGTCCAGCATCTGGTCAATCCGGTCCTCGATCCGGCCGTAAAGGACCTTCCGGTCCATTGTCAGGCCGATCAGACACAGCTCGTAAGGAGATTCCCGGGTCTGCTCCGCTTTGGAAGCGGACAGGGTAGTATTAGTCTGGTGGTGAATTTCCAGCGCCCGGATAATCCGGCGGCGGTCATTAGGATGCAGCCGCTCGGCGCTGGCCGGGTCTACGGCGGCAAGGCGGGCATGCAGCGCCTCAGCACCGTGAGCCTCAGCATAGGCATCCTGTTCAGCGCGGAAGGCTTCGTCTGCAACCGCTTCGGAGAAGCGGAAGCCGTAGCAGAGTGATTCGATGTACAGCCCTGTTCCCCCTACAATAAAGGGCAGTCTGCCCCGTCCACTGATCTCAGTGATCAGGCGTTTGCCCTGTTCCTGGAATTCAGCTGCGGAGTAAGCTTCTCCGGGATCATGGATATCGATCAGATGATGGGGAATGCCCTTCATCTCTTCTGCGCTGATCTTCGCAGTACCAATATCCATCCCCCGGTAGACCTGCATGGAATCGCCGGAGATAATCTCGGCATTATAGGCCTCGGCCAGCTCCAGGCTCAGCCTTGTTTTGCCGGCGGCCGTCGGACCCAGCAGCACCAGCACCTTGGGTTTTGTCTCAGTTGTCAATGTGAATCACCCCGTACGATATTTTGGCGCTCCCGCGCAGCAGCTCCGTGAAGCCGAGCCGGGTAAATTCACCGCTCAGCGCCTTCTCCTTGAGCAGGACGGTTTTGCGGGCTACCCGGAGCGCTTCGGCTACCGTCTCCTCTGAAAGGGCTGCTGCGTTCGCGAACTGGCGCAGCGGCGAGATCGCCGATGAATCCGTCAGCGGCACCCGGAACATCGGGTCAAAATAAACGATATCCACGCTCTTGTCCGGCAGAGCCCGCAGATACTCCAGATGCTCGCCATGCACTACCCGGATTCTGCGAAGCGCTTCATTAACCTTGACCTGGCCTGATGTATAGTGCTTCATGCCTTCCGAGAGCAGCGCGTACAGCGGGAGAGAGCTCTCAAGTGCGGTAACAGCTGAGTCTGCTCCTCCAAGCACCGAGAACAGAAGCGAGTCGCTGCCGAGTCCGGCCGTACAGTCGAGCACGCTGTCACCGGGCTCCATCCGGGATGCTTCAAGCATCGCATCAGGCTCGCCCTTCAGAATCCGCTTGGCGCGGACAAAGCCCATGCTCGGATGGAATTCCATCGGGGGTGTGCCCGGCGTAATCAGCCGGACCGCCTCCTGGACGATGACCAGAATTTCCTCATCTCCGTAGCGCTCAACCAGCCGCGTTACAGATAATTTTCCCCGGGGTACAAATTGAGTTCCGGTATGCTCCGCCAGCGCTTTGGCCCGCTGGACGATTTCCGGTATCGGGTCAAAGCCCGTCGTTATAATCATGTTGCCTCCATTTCCGGTACTCACTTCATTCTTAATCTTACATGACCCGCTTGAACAGCTTCTCCAGATCATACGCAGAGAACGATACGACGATCGGCCGGCCGTGCGGGCAGGTATAAGGCTGCTTGCAGGCTGCCAGCCGTGAGAGCAGTGCATCGACCTCCGGCTCGGTCAGCTTCTGGTTAGCCTTGATCGAGGCCTTGCAGGAGCAGAGGATCGACGATTTCTCGCGCAGCTTCGCCAGGTCGATCGAACGCTCGCTCAGCACCCATTCGGCCATCTCCTCCACCAATGCCTTTTCTTCCCCTTCCGGGAACCAGTAAGGCAGGGAGCGGACCAGGAACGTCTGGCCCCCAAAATGCTCCAGATACACACCGGCCTTCTCGAACCAGTGCAGACGTTCACTGAGCTGGCGGCTCTCCGACGGTGTGAACTCCATTGTAATCGGCAGGAGCAGCTCCTGCGAGGCATCCTCGGGACGCCCGAATTTCTCGTAATAATATTCATAATTAATCCGCTCATGCGCAGCGTGCTGGTCGATCAGATAGAGCCCGCCGTCGTTCTGGGCGATAATATAAGTGCCGTGATGCTGTCCGATATAGTTCAGCTCCGGAAACTGCGGAAGACCGGGATCGGCGCTGCCGCTCGGTGCATACAGCTCCCCGGCTGACGGCAGACTGCCGCGGGCCGGTATTGCTGCCGCGGGTGGCCGGTAGCTTCCTGCTCCCCCGTCCGCCCGCGGCCGGGCCGGTGCCTGGGAGAAGCCTCCGCTGTAGGCGGCGGAACTCTCTCTGGCCTGCGGCTGGGCCTGGCCGGGCCGCAGGGCCGCACC
>NZ_CCDG010000123.1 GCF_000723885.1 Paenibacillus camerounensis | reverse complement strand
GGATTCAATGATACGGCTGTTGAGTATGCACGAGACCGGACTGTCGTAGATTTGTTCGAGGAGCAGGTTAAGAAAACACCTGATCATATAGCAGTAGTATTCGGGGAAGAGCAGCTTACTTATGCCGAGCTAAACCGAAAGGCAAACCAGCTGGCAAGGAAACTGCGCAAGATGGGCGTGAAGCCGGATGACTTCGTTGCCATTCTGGCAGAGCGGAGTATCGAGATGATTGTAGCGATCTATGGAATTCTGAAAGCGGGAGGGGCCTATGTACCGCTAGACCCTACCTTTCCGGAAGAGAGAATCGCGTTCATGCTCCAGGATAGCCAGCCCAAAGCCATTCTTATCTATCAGGCAGACCTGAAATGTAATGCCGGTATGCCAATAATCGATCTCGCAGAGAGGGAGAATTGGGGTGGGGTGTCTACAAACCCGAAAAAGGTAAACCAACCTGAGGATTTGGCTTATGTAATCTACACTTCGGGAACAACGGGTACACCGAAAGGAGTCTTGGTTAAGCACAGTGGCGTTGCATCTTTGAGAACCCATTTGCTGGATACATATAGAGTAACAGAGGAAGATAATATTCTACAGTTTGCAAACTATATATTTGATGCTTCGGTTTGGGAAATGACGCTCTCCTTATTGGTAGGAGCCAGGCTGACGATTCCGACGCAAGCTATCATTTCAGACA
>NZ_CCDG010000122.1 GCF_000723885.1 Paenibacillus camerounensis | reverse complement strand
CCGATCCTAGAGGCGTTTGCGTTGTGGCAGCTTCCCGTCCCGCAGCATTTCAACCAGGATATCATGCTGGAGATTGATCTTGTGGATGAAGCCCAAATCCACAAGGTGCTCACCGCTTTGGCTGTGCATCATGACATCATCCGGTCGGTCTACCGGAAGGGCCGTCTTGAAATTCTGAGCAGCCGCGAAAGCAAATTGTATGAGTTAAAGGTGCTTGATGTCCGGGGTGAAGTGCAAGTGAAGGACCGGATCGAAGCCGCCTGTACGGAACTGCAGAGCAGTATGGATCTGGAACGGGGACCCCTGATGAAAGCGGCACTGTTCCGGACCGCCGGGAGAAATCTGCTCTTCCTCTGCCTGCACCATTTGATTGTGGACGGCGTTTCGTGGCGCATCCTGCAGGAGGACTTACGCACGGCTCTGCAGCAGGTGAAGGAAGGCCGGAGTATCAGCTTGCCGGCGAAGACGGCCTCGTTCAAGGAATGGGCAGAAGCGCTGGAGGCCTATAAAGGCAGCCGTCAGCTTCAAAAAGAACGGACGTATTGGGAACAGGTCATGTCACAGATGGAACAGGGCCATATTGCCATTGATGAACATACCGATGCTACCGGATTTGCCAGCCTGGAGATCACCTTGAGTAAAGAAGAAACGGAGCAACTGGTTCACCGCGCAGGCAGGGCATTTCACACTGAAATAAATGACCTGTTGATCAGCGCCATCGGTATGTCTGTCCAAAGGCTGACGGGGCAAGCTGTTGTGTCGGTTGGACTGGAGGGCCACGGCCGGGAAGAAATCCATACGAAGATGGAAATTGACCGGACCGTCGGCTGGTTTACAAGCATGTATCCGATTGTCATCGAATGTCATGAAGAGCTGCATGAAATGATTGTGGCAACAAAGGAAATGCTGCGGAAAGTTCCGAATCATGGCCTGGGATACGGGGTGCTGAAGCCGGAGCTTCCGGATCTCGCGGCTGAC
>NZ_CCDG010000121.1 GCF_000723885.1 Paenibacillus camerounensis | reverse complement strand
GAAATTCCGTAATGCCGGGCATGCCACCAGTAGATTTAGGTGGATTTATGCTAGTTAATTCTGCTGTTTTTGGTGAAACTCAGGGATTATGTGGAAAAAAGCAACCTAATCTTGAGCTTAGTGCCCTTTCTGCACTGAAACTGAGGAATTAAGTGACGTTTTTCCAGCTAAAGTCCCTTTAGGCGCATACAGAGAGAAATTAGGTTGCCTTTTTCCACCTAAAGAAAGTGTTCAT
>NZ_CCDG010000120.1 GCF_000723885.1 Paenibacillus camerounensis | reverse complement strand
CACCTAAAGAAAGTGTTCATCCATAAGGATGAACTGGAGTTGTGCGGGAGGCTGGAGGGATTGACGGGAATGGCAGGTGTGTCGGGATTGGCGGAAATGTCGGAAGTGGCGGGAATGGTAGATACGGCGGTAATAGCAGAGATAAGGCGTTAATGCAGATATGTCGGATACGGCGGTAATGACAGATATGTGGAAAATGGTAGAAATATGTTGGCTATGTCGTTAATGGTAGATGTAGCGGATATGGCGGATATGGCAGAATTGCCGCAATGCCGGGCATGCCGCGAGTAGATTTAGGTGGATTTATGCTAGTTAATTCTGCTGTTTTCGGTGAAACTCAGGGATTATATGGAAAAAGGCAACCTAATCTTGAGCTTAGTGCCCTTTCTGCACTGAAACTGAGGAATTAAGTGACGTTTTTTCAGCTAAAGTCCCTTTAAGCGCATATAGAGTGGAATTAGGTTGCCTTTTTCGACCTAAATAAAGTCTTCATTCATAAGGATGAACTGGAGTTGTACGGGAGGCTGGAGGGAATGGCGAAAATGTTGGATATGTCGGTATGGCAGATATGTCGGATACGGCGGTAATGGTGGAAGTATGTCGGAAATGTCAGAAATGCCGGATACGGCGGTCATGGTAGATGTAGCGGATATGCCGGAAAAGGCAGTACGGCAGAAGATACGGTAGATATGTCGGAAAAGGCGGAAATGCCAGAAATTCCGTAATGCCGGGC
>NZ_CCDG010000119.1 GCF_000723885.1 Paenibacillus camerounensis | reverse complement strand
CCATTCAGGTTATAATTCACCCTAGTGCTCGTCGTCCCGTTGGTTTTCAAGTACCGCAAACCGTCGGCATAATAATTGAACTTTGTTGTACTGGTACCAGAAGTTACTGAGGTTAACGTATTTTGCAAATCATAGGTATAACTAGTATCTGTCATCGTTACACTGGACGCTGCAGTATCGCTGGAGGTTAAGCGGTTCCCCCGCACGTCATAGGTGTAGGTTACACTGCTGCCGTCCGGCCGGGAGATCGACGTTACCCGATTCAGCCCGTCATAGCCGTAGCCTGTGGTCTTAACAGTTCCATTTCCTCCGGCACCTGCGCTGAGCGTCTCCAGCACTGAAGTGATATTTCCGTTTTTGTCGTACTTATATTCATATTTGGAGATCACGGTACTTCCCTTGTAATTTGTTATACTATCCGTCCAGCCCAAGGCTTTGTTATACAGATGCTTTGTACTTAACGCACTTCCATCTGCTAGAGTCGGATAAATGATGGTATCGACTTGATTGTTGGCATAGTAACTATACTGGGCATTAACTGCGGCAGCATTATTCAGGGCATCGCTTCCGTTCGTCTGCACCAGCTTAAGCTGCAGTTTAATGTACTGGTAGTTCGTATAGGTCGCTTGATTGTCCTGAAGCTTGTTAAGCCGCCCTATCGTATCATACGTATTTACAATGCTGGCACTATAACCGCCTACTACCGACGTTGTGGATCTTACACGCCCCAGACTGTCTACCTTTTGCGTTTGTTTAGCAGTGACCACATTATTGGTCAAAGTCTGTACCGAATGGTATTGAGGCCCTTGATCGCCAATATTAATTTTGGTTTCCATTGTCTGCGCTATGCCGCCAACGATCCCGCTAATTTTACTTGTTTTCAGTTGGCCGCTCTCGTCATACGCATAGGTAAACGCGCTGCCATTACGGTCTGTTTTGCTGCTGAGCTGCCCCATATTATTGTACGTATATGTTTCATTCTGGGAAGCCCCGTCTTGCTTCTGGGTCAAAAGGCCAAGCTCGTTGTATGTCTTAGTGTTTAACGTCTGCGGTGTCCCATTCTTCGCCTGCACAGTCACCTTAGCCAGTTGATTATTCCCGTCGTAGGTATAGCTGGTTGTCTGATTTAGCGCATCCTTGACCGCCGATAACCGGCCCAATCCATCATACGTATATAGAGCCGTAACACTATTTTCGTTTTTGTTACCCGCTGGATCCGTATAGGCTACGACATTGCCGGCGAAGTCATAGCTGTAGGTATCCGCAATACGCTCGTATTTACTCGGCCAGTCTTTGTATGTAGCGACTGAGCTTTTATTACCCCACGGATCATAGCTCGCTTCGACATAGTTCAACTGATTGCCGGTGCTTTTTTCCTGCAGATAGCTGGTGCTGATTCGGGACTTAAGCGAATAGTTGCTAATCAGCAGATTACCGTTCGGATCCGTCGCCTGATTTTGCCTTCCCCACGCATCGTATTCTGCCGTTACGATATTACCTGCATCATCTCTGGAATAAACGGGACGCCCCAAGTTGTCGTAGTGATACTGATTGACTGCCCACTTACCGTTGTACTCGTCCGATTGCCTTTCAAGCAGCGCTTGACCAAAAGCATCATAGAAGGCCTCACTGCTGGTAGTTAGCTTCAAGCCGTTTGATATACCCGTCATCGTCTTCGAAGCACTTACCTTCAAGCTGTGTATTCCAGCGTTCACGCTATCATAGTCTGCAG
This sequence comes from Paenibacillus camerounensis, assembly GCF_000723885.1. Lineage (GTDB taxonomy): Bacteria > Bacillota > Bacilli > Paenibacillales > Paenibacillaceae > Paenibacillus_AQ > Paenibacillus_AQ camerounensis. The sequence continues at coordinate 2,497 of NZ_CCDG010000119.1, read as the reverse complement.
ATAATTGGTTTGGCTGATACGTGAATTGCTCTATAACACTGTATTGTTGTCCATCCTGATTGGAGAAGGTCGGATAGCTGATCTGTGTTGGTCTACCCAATCCATCATAAGCATACTTAGTTTCTGGATTAGTCCCTTCTTTCACACTGCTGACTCTTGCTGTCGCCATATCATAAGAAGTTGTTTTCTTCACAATCTGCTGATTAGAAAGCCCAATATTCGAATACGCTTCCTCGATCGTAGGATAAGCATATGCTGTCTCCGCACCATAGGTTACTACACCCTTGGAGACAGTCTTTCCGCCAGAGCTTTTTGTTGCCGTAGCTTTATATAGACGATTGCTGCCATCCGGTGCCATTTCATAGCTGTAACTTATAGTCTCTCCAACCGCATTCTTAAGGGTCTGCGAGCGGCCCTGAGCGGTATACGTGTAGCTCTCTGTGTACGGGGCCGCTTGGGTCTCATTTGCATACCAGGATTTCGAACTAAGGAAACGGTATGTCGGTTCGTACGCAAAGCTAGTTGTACTCCGACCTTTTAATGTCGCATTATTTCGCTGACTGTCGGTCATTAACCGGGTAGCACTGGATACATTCCCCCACTCATCATAGCTGGTTTCAGCATAGAGTTTGTTTGCCGCCGCATCTGAGTCTCCCGGACCGTATTCCCAACGTTCGCTGGTTGTCGGTGATTGCGTAAAGACAGAATGAAAAGAGGTATTCTTCTCGACAATTCGTTCATTATTAGAAGACAATTGCTCGGTAGAAAGCACTTGGCCTTTGCCGTTAAATGTGTTAGTTATTGTTACCTTTTTCCCGGCTGAAGCAGTCTGTTCAGTGATTCCCGCATAGCTGAACGAATCCGGGTAATTATCTTCCATGTAGTATTGCGGATAAGCATCATAGCTGCGGGATTCACTATAACTTACACGGTTGTAATCTCCGCTGAATGTGCCTGATTTGAGTATTTGATCATATCTTGCGGAAATTCTGGCATTGCGGATTCCGCCACTCGGCCCGAAATTTCGCATCACATCCACATAATCATATTGCGTCCTGGATTGAGGATACTGCACCACATTCAGCCGGAGATAGGCTTGGGCATACGTATTAAAGTCCCAAGGCTTAAACTCTTTAAGGTCCGTATTGTAGTTCAAAAACCCCTTGGTATAACCAAACTGCACTTTTTCTCCATTCGGATAGGTAATCGATTTCAGTACCGGATTAGGGTTACCAATCCAATATCGGGTAAAACTCCCGTTAGAGTAAACGGTATGTACTTCGTATCCCACGCGAATACGCGTGTAAATTACCTTTTGGCCTTCTTTACCGGAAGAATCCACTACTGTGACCGTCATCTTTTCTTCAACTGAATCCGTGTTTTCAGGCAGATAGTTATTGTTAACGAGATCATATTCAAATTTCACTTTTCGTCCAACACTGTCTGTGATTTCACTCAGTACACCCTTTGGTAACTGGTTTGCGGTTGCCGTAGTTCCGTACTTAAAAGTAATCGCATTCCCGAAGCGGTCAACAATACCCAGAAGCGCATTGTCAGGCCCCCCAAAATACTCCCTGGTCTTGTTAGCATGCTCCAAATAGTAAGAAGCCGTATAGCCATTGCTGGTGAAGGTATGACTACCATCATACATAAATCGTTTATCCTTGCCTTTATATCCCTTCAGATGGGTATATCCAAGTAAAGTATTACTGTTATCGTATATAACCTGATAGATGGCTCCCTGACCATCATGATAGTAGAGTTCACTTCCATAGGTTTGCACCGAGGGGAGGGTAAAACTCCAGCCTGTTCCTAAGTCAAACTTGGTTGCAGTGTAATTATAATATCCCGACATTGGGTCAAAAACGGCAGCCTGGCTGGAGCTGTAGGTAACTCCAAGATTGAGGTCTAGACCGTCACGCCCCGGTAAGCTGAGCTGTGTATCCTTCCATGTCAGGGTACCTGAGGCAGGGTCTATCATCTCACCGGAAGAAGAACGGTCCGAAAATTGCGGTTTCGCCGTTTGGTTAACCACTTCCATTTTAAAATCACTGACTACCCGCGCCACGTTCATGTCCAGTGTGGTTACAGCATCTACCTGCAAAGCTTTCAGTCCCAAGCTATCCCGTCCATAGGTTATATCTGTGACCGAATACACCTCTGAGGTTACTGTTAGAGCTTCAGGGGACAAGACTACATTAGACTTGCCGTAGACTATTTCCGTTACCTTAGATGGATTACCCTGTAATTCCAATCTGAATGCATCCCAAGATCCGGTATACATTTTTTTCTGGGCATACAGTTCGAATGGGTCAAGCTGCAGTTCACCTGCCAGATAGGCGGTTTCATATACATCTTCAATGGATGCGCCTTCGGTCATTAATTGTTTAATCTGTTCAGTGGTCAGTTGCAAAGGGCCATTGATCATAACCGAAGCATTCGCCCCGCGTAAAGCACGGGAATAGGTAGTTGCCGAATACTTCTCTTTGATGGCCTG
>NZ_CCDG010000118.1 GCF_000723885.1 Paenibacillus camerounensis | reverse complement strand
GAATTATGAAATTGTCTCCTCCATACAACTAAAGCAGCCTAAATGAGCTTAAATCACTACATTCCGAAATTATAGCTGTATAAAGTACACTTAAAAGGCGAGTGGTTATAGAATCCGCTGTTTTAATTGCACATAATACATCTAAACGGCACCAGCACAGTATTCAACACCGCCGTGATAACCAGCAACGCCCCCGTCAGCATCCTCAAAGATGACTGTCGGGGGCGTTTTTATTAGCCGGCTCTATATAAGATTCCAATCAAACCAGCGGGCCTGTAAGCGGCTCATCCAGAATTATACGAAAATGTGCCTCTTGAGCAGCGTGGTTCTTGATATACATCCGGTAATCGCCGTCTGCAGGTACCTTTGCAACACGCAAAAAAACCTGCCGGACTTGGTTTCCCAAGCGGGCAGGCTTCACATAAGGCACCGTCATCTTCCGCCGCCACGGAATTTCTGGTTATAATTCTTGACGTCCTGGGCATTCTTCACCCGGTTACGCGACCATTCCAGCAGGATACGGTCGATATAACGGAAATGAACCTTGCCGGCAAAGACGGATTCTTTCAGTGCCAGCAGAATCAGCTCCTCCGGATACCGGTCCTGATCCACCCAGCCGGAGATGGTCTCGCACTCCATCGGGGATAACGGCCGGCCGAATTCCTTCTCGAATATACTGAACAGATTGCGGCTCTCCGGCTCTGCAGCCGCAGTGGAGTTCCCGGCAATCCGGGTAACAGTATGTCCAGAATGCTGGGAGGCGGAACTTCTGCCATCAGCCGCCTCTTGTGCAGCTTCAGCAAGGACGTTGCCCAGCTTATTAAATAGCCCGGTAAAATTGTACTGCTCGTAATGTAAATTCCTAAGCTCGTCATTGGCTCCATCAATGCTGATAAAGCCTTCCTTCATCAGCTTCTGCAGTTCTCCTGCTATTGCGGAGATACTGCGTCCGGTCACACTTTGCAAGTCCTCCAGCGACGGGAACTCAATGCCCTCCACCTGCCGGAAAGACAGCAGATGGATAAGCAGCATCGTTTCATCACTGCTCAGATTCAGCTTCCGGTAATATTTTAAGAGTGCATAAGGAATGACGGCCATCCCGTGCTGAAGGCCGAACGCTGCACCTTCACCCCAGGCATTCCATCCTTTGCCGTCCATACTTCTGCTCCCTTCACTTTATTTACGGATATAAACGGTACAGTGTACGAGGGAACGGAATCGTTTCGCGCACATGATCCAGACCGCAGATCCAGGCTACTGTACGCTCAAGGCCCAGCCCGAAGCCGGAGTGAGGCACGGAGCCGTAGGTACGCAGATCCATATACCACTTGTAAGTGTCCTTCGACAAATTATGCTCCTTGAAACGTTGCTCCAGTAATGCCGGATCATCGATACGCTGCGATCCGCCGATAATCTCGCCGTAGCCTTCAGGTGCAATCATATCTGCACAGAGTACAACCTCAGGACGTTCAGGGTGCGGTTTCATATAGAATGCTTTGAAGGAAGCCGGATAATGGGTAATGAATACCGGCTTATCGTTGACTTCGGCAATCGCTGTTTCATGCGGAGCACCGAAGTCATCGCCCCAGGCAATTTCATGACCGTTGTCATTCAGAAATTTAATAGCATCATCGTAAGTAATCCGCGGGAACGGTGCTTTGATGTTCTCCAGCTTGGATACATCACGGCCTACCGCTTCAAGCTCGGCGCGGCAATTCGTAAGTACGGATTGAACGATAAAGCTGATGAAATCCTCCTGTACCTTCAGGCTTTCTTCATGGTCAGTAAAGGCCATTTCCGGCTCGATCATCCAGAACTCAATCAGATGGCGGCGGGTCTTGGATTTCTCTGCACGGAAGGTTGGTCCGAAGGAATACACCTTGCCAAGCGCCATTGCTGCAGCTTCCATATACAGCTGTCCGCTCTGTGTCAGGTAGGCATCCTCATCGAAATACTTTGTATGGAACAGATTGGTGGTTCCTTCAGCCGAAGTTGGTGTCAGGATCGGCGGATCTACCTTGGTGAAATCATTTTCGTTAAAGAACTGCTGAATCGCACGGATAATCTCCGCACGGATAACGAGTACCGCACGCTGCTTCGAGGAGCGAAGCCAGAGGTGACGGTGATCCATCAGGAAGTCAACGCCATGCTCCTTAGGGGTAATCGGATAATTCTCAGTGAGATGCAGCACTTCAATGCCGGTAACCGTCATTTCATATCCGGACTGGCTGCGCGGCTCTTCACGGATAATGCCCGTTACATACAGGGAGCTTTCCTGGGTGAGGCTTTTAGCATCATCCCATACCTGCTCAGGCACTTCTGATTTCACCACAACACCCTGGATATAGCCTGTACCGTCACGAAGCTGCAGGAATTGAATTTTACCGCTGGAGCGCTTGTTGTTTACCCAACAACCGATGACAACACTCTCTCCCACATGCTCATTCACATTCTTGATCACACTTTTGTTAGCCATGCCTAAGATCTCTCCTCTAATTTAGCCGTTAATTCCTTGCACCAGACGATAAGTATCGCGGGCAATGACAAGCTCTTCGTTTGTCGGAACCACCAGCACCTGCACCTTGGAATCAGCTGTGGAGATGCGGCGCGGATCGCCGGAACGTACTTTGTTAGCCTCAGCATCCAGCTCGATGCCCAGGAACGTCAGATTGTTCAGTACCCGTTCACGCAGCAGTGAGGCATTCTCGCCGACACCTGCTGTGAAGACGATAATATCCACACCGTTCATAGCTGCTGCATAAGAACCGATATATTTGCGCAGACGGTATTCGTACATTTCAAAAGCAAGCGTAGAATTAGCTTCGCCCTTCTCAGCCCCGTCAATAATATCGCGCATGTCGCTGCTCACGCCGGAAATAGCCAGCAGGCCGCTGTGCTTGTTCAGCATGGAGTTGACTTCACCGACAGACAGCTCTTCCTTATTCATGACATAAGGAACGATAGCCGGATCAAGGTCACCGCTGCGTGTGCCCATCATCAGGCCTTCAAGCGGAGTCATCCCCATCGAAGTGTCTACAGAAACGCCGCCCTGAACCGCGGTTACGCTGGCACCGTTACCGATGTGACAGGTAATGATCTTGAGGTCTCCGAGCGGACGGTCCAGATACTCGGCAGCAGCTTTGCTTACGAAGTCATGGGAGGTACCGTGTGCGCCATAGCGGCGGACTTTGTATTTGTTGTACAGCACTCTAGGAATGGCATACATATAAGCTTTTTCAGGCATAGTCTGGTGGAACGCAGTATCAAAAATAACAGCCTGAGGAACACCCGGCATATTGATTTCAGTTGCTGTAATCCCCATTACTGCAGCAGGGTTGTGCAGCGGAGCAAGGTCGAACAATTGACGGATCTTCGATTTAGCATCGCCGCTAACCAAGGATGATTCTTTGAAAAATTCGCCCCCGTGCACTACACGGTGGCCCACAGCATTGATTTCTTCAATAGAGCTGATTACCCCGTGTACACTGTCAGTCAGACAGGCGAGCACTTTACGGATAGCAGTGTTGTGCTCAAGAATTTCGCTGACTTCGGTTACTTCCTGTTTACCGGTCGGCTTGTGGGTCAGAATGGAGGAATCCATCCCGATACGTTCAACCAGGCCTTTAGCCAGAACGGACTCATCCGTCATATTATACAGCTGATATTTCAGAGAGGAACTGCCGGAGTTAATTACTAAAACGTTCATATACGGTCACCATCCTTGTCATACTTGAAGAAGCCTTCTCCGGATTTCGCACCCAGTTGTCCTGCACGCACCATTTTCTTAAGAATCGTGGACGGACGGTATTTAAGCTCGCCGTATTCACGGAACATGTTCTCAAGTGCGGCAAGTACAGAATCCAGACCGAAGCGGTCAGCCATTTCAAGCGGTCCGTGCTGGAACTGGTAGCCGATACGCATAGCATCATCGATATCTTCAGGCGAAGCGACACCTTCCTGCAGAACATGCATAGCTTCGTTAATGAACAGGCAAATTAGGCGTGAAGTTACAAATCCCGGGGATTCGTAGATCATAACGCCCTTCTTCTCAACGATTTCATCGACAAAGGTTTTGGTATCTTCGAAAGTGCTCTCCGAAGTTTTCAGGCCGCGCACGATTTCAACGAGATCCACCTTGCCGACAGGATGGATGAAATGCATACCGATAACACGCTCTGGATACATTGTAGAGCTGGCAAGCTCAGTAAGGCTAAGTGTAGACGTATTGCTGGCCAGGATGATATGGCTTGGACATACCTGGTCAAGCTGGTTAAATACTTTTTGCTTATCTTCCAGATCTTCAGTAATCGTTTCGATGACCATATCGCAGGAGCTGAGCTCGGCGAAATGTGTCACTTTCTGGATACGGCTCAGAATCAGCTTCTTCTCAGCCTGGGTAATAGCCCATTTCTCCAGCTGTTTGTCGAGGCTTGTCTCGATCATTTCGTAGGAGTAGTCCAGTCTTTCAGCATTTTTCTCCACTAGTAATACATCCAGGCCTTTGGCTGCCAGCATTTCAGCAATCCCTTGACCCATTGTGCCACCGCCGATGACACCAATTTTTTTAAACTTCATTTAAAAGCCTCCATCCTTTCAGGTATCTATACTTTTGTATTGTACCTTGTCTGTCGAAAAAAATATGTAGCACGACATATAATAATATCTTAGCATGTCTGAAAAGTAAAAAAAAATAACCGGCATAAATATTTATGCCGGTAATTTTACACTGTCACGAAATTGACAACGAAATTGCTCTCCGGAGAGGACTTCTTCCTTCATAAGGATGTCAAGGGAGTAATCAAAGATGTTCCGTTGATCTTCCAGCAGATCACGAGTACGAATCATAAGATCATCCAGTATTTTACTGTTTTCCTTCATAAGCTCTTCTGTGGTAACCATTTGCAGATTTGCAATACCCAGTGAAGTGAGGCCGGATTTCATCATAGTCTCTACAATATTAAGAGCCTGGTCAAAATCACCCCGTGAGCCTGTGCTGCGCCCCCCGTAATACATTTCCTCAGAGGCCGCGCCGCCAAGCGCAATCATAATCTGATGCTCCAAATAATCCTTAGTATACAGGTACTGCTCTGTCTGCGGATTGTGCCGTACATAACCGAGCGCCTGTCCCCGCGGAGTCAGCGTTACCTGGCTTACACTTCCCGGACGCAGCAGCTCTGCCATAATCGCATGCCCCAGCTCGTGGATCGCGACCCGGCGTTTTTCTTCCTGGTTGGTTTCGCGGTCGGTTTTCTCACCCATCATGACCTTATCAATCGCGGAGGACAGATGCCGCTGCTCAACCTGGGTCAAATTCTCGCGCATCATATAAATGGCAGCCTCGTTCATGACACTTTCCAGCTGTGCACCGGAGAAGCCGTAAGCCTCCTCGGCAATTCTGTCCAGATCGACAGCCGGATGCAGCGGCTTGTTCTTGGCGTGAAGATCAAGAATCGACTTACGGCCTTTCTTGTCAGGCATATCAACCTGGATGTGACGGTCAAAGCGGCCCGGGCGCAGCAGTGCGGAATCCAGCATTTCTTTACGGTTCGTTGCCGCTACCAGCAGAATACGCGGTGTATCGCTGTTATAGATCCCGTCCATCTCCGTCAGCAGCTGATTCAGCGTCTGATCATACTCACGCTGCTGTCCGCCTTCACGTTTACCCCCGATAACATCAATCTCATCAATAAAAATAATGGCACTCTGCTTATTTTCCTTAACAGCACGTGTACGGGCATCCTTGAACAGATCACGGATACGTCCGGCACCGACACCTACGTACATTTCTACAAACTCACTGCCTGATGCTGCCACAAATACGGAATTGGTATAATGAGCCGCGGCTTTAGCCATCAGTGTCTTCCCTGTTCCCGGAGGGCCTGTCAAAAGAATCCCTTTGAGCGGGCGGATGCCGAACTTGCTGATCTCCTCATGCCGGATCAAAAAGTCAAGCGCCTCGCGCAGCTCCTGCTTTGCGTTATCCTGTCCGCCAATCTCTTCAAAGGTCAGCTTAGACGGTCCGTTCTTCTTACGCTTCTTGTCTGCTCCGGCATTAACAGTCAATCCGCCGCGCAGATGGGCAATCACCAGCAGAGCGGCAACCATACCGGCAGCAATAATCACCGGAACAATATTAATTCCGACAAAAGCCATAAAGATCAGCAGGACCGGCGCAAAACCGGCGAGGACTTCCTTCCAGTACTTAGGCATTGTTCCACACTCCCATCGACCCGGGAACCCGCGGTAAAATGATAAATTTGCTCTGTTTACCGTCACTCAGGCTCACGTAGACGTTATTATCATCAATTTCTGTTGTAGCTATCACGTCTTTATACTCTGTATTTTGTGTTTTGAGTCCGTCAAGCTTAGCCGGAATCAAGGTATATTTGCGGCTTTCCATCGCTTCTGCGACCGAAAACATCGCCTTTTCCCAGTAATCATCCAGCAGCTGGCTTGAGTTCTGGTCAACATCTAGCTTCAGCATCCGGCCGCCCATGGCCGACTTGCCTTCTGTATTCACATACTGCACAAGCTCACGCAATTTGGTTCCCGGCTCAAGCTCAAGTTTCAAAGTGACTTCATTGCGGTTAATACTAATATGTGATTCATTGACTCCTTCATAGGATGATACAATCTTCTGGAGCGGCTCCTGCACAGCGAACTGGCGGTAGGCATACCAGCCTCCAAATAACAGCGCAGCAGACAGCAGAGACGTTAACAGTACAGGCATAAGACGTAATTTCAAGAAACGTCCTCCTCTCAGATGTAAGCCAATCAATATATAATAGATTAAGATAGCATGTCTAGCGTTTTTCATAATCCGGCGTGCTCTTTCGCATGTCTTAAGTACAAGCATTAGTATATCACAGGTGTATATACGATTCCGCAAAAAAATGTGAATATATTTAAAATTTTCGGTACTAATTATTGGATGTTACTTTGTTGCTTCTTTTTCATATCGGCAAAAAAGACATGAATGATGAGCTCATTCATGTCTTTTATTTGTGATTTCAGGTATATTCTGTTTAGAATTCCGTCTTATCTGCATTGCTATAGATATACTATAATCATCAGAAATAACATATCAATTGTATATCACACAAAGCATATTCCAGTATAGTCCGCCTTCTTATTGACTAGGCAGACTATAGCCGTCCCCGATGGCCGTACCATCGGCAAAGCGGTAGAACCGGTAATAGTACCGGCCCTCCTGCTTGTAAAAGACCTGCCACACATACTCCCCGTTAAATACGCCGGGCAGGAGCCGCCGGATGTCGGCACCGGGCAGCTCGGCAGCAAGCCGGTCCTTCATCTGCTGCTCGGAAGTGCCGCCGGCCAGCTCAGCCGCATACACATCGTTGTCGCCTCCTGCCGGCTTGCCGTCCAGTGTAAAACGGACCCATACCATCAGTCTGGTGCCTGCTTCATTGGTGCCCGTAAGCACCCAATAGGCTGAGTTCTCATCCCAGACAGACTTTTGCGCTTTGGTCACTTCAGTCAGTCCTGCACGGGCTCTGGCCACTTCTTTGGCTGCGCTGCGCTCAGCCCACTGGTCCTTCATTATAAAGGCATAGAACTGCCCGAGTCCGAACAAAAGGAGCAGTACCGCGCCGACCGCCAGCGGAAGCCATTTTTTCCTTTTCCTCAAAGTACAGCTCCCTTTCCTCTATATAACCTCTGTATCAATAACGGCAGCACCGCTTATAACTAACCCTCTTACCGTCTGAGCAGGCTTTCGAAAGTCTCCTGCGCTTTACGGCGGATCTCCTCTTCATCCAGTGTCAGGCACTGGCCGTCCTTCACAACCTGCTTGCCGTTAACCCAGACATGTGCCACGTCTTTTGCACTTGCTGAGTATACAGCGTGGGAGAGCAGGTCGGAATGAGGAAGCAGATGCGGCTGGTCAATGTCAATCGCAATAAAGTCTGCCTTCATGCCTGCAGCCAGACGGCCCACATTAGCCAGATAGATGGAGGAGGCCCCGTATTCCGTTGCCATCAGCAGCGCTTCCGGTGCAGGAACAGCTGTCGGGTCACCGCTGACGCCTTTGTGGATCAGCGCGGCAAGCCGCATCTCTTCGAACATATCCAGATTGTTGTTGCTGGCTGCCCCGTCGGTGCCGAGTGAAACCTTGACTCCCGCCTTTAGCAGTTCCGGCACACGGGCAACCCCGCTCGCCAGCTTCAGGTTGCTGCCAGGGTTATGAGATACTCCGACATTGTACTTCGCCAGAATCTCGATTTCCTCATCATTCAGATGAACGCCATGGGCAATCAGGGAAGGCCGGGTGAACATACCAAGCTTCTCCAGATGTGCCACAGGACGAAGCCCGTAATCGGCGACATTCTGTTCTACTTCATGGCGTGTCTCAGACATATGTGTATGCATCGGCAGATCCAGATCATGGGCTGCCTGTACAAATTTCATGAAGAAATCCGGAGGACAGGTGTACGGCGCATGCGGTGAGAGCATAGCTGTAATTCTGCCGTCCGCCTTACCGTGCCAGCTGCGCGCGAATTCTACAGCTTCTGCCAGCTTCTGATTCTGCACATCTTCAGGACACAGGCCGATCGCTCCGCGCATCAGTACTGCACGGATGCCGGAAAGCTCCGTAACCTCTGCCACCCGGTCCATATGATCGTACATATCAAGGAAGGTTGTGGTTCCGCCCTTTAACATTTCCAGGACAGACAGTGCTGTTCCCCAGTACACATCATTACCGGTAAATTTCGCTTCCATCGGCCACATTTTCTCCTGCAGCCAGGTCTGAAGCACCATATCGTCACCATACCCGCGCAGCAGCGACATCGCCGCATGGCCGTGGGTGTTGACCAGTCCCGGCATAAATAGCAGGCGGCTGCCGTCAACACTCAGAACACCCTCTTCGGCTGCAGGCTTGTCTTCCCCTATGTATGTGATCAGATCATCCTCTATAGTCATGTAACCGCTCAAGACAGGCTTAAGCGAGCCCGGTACAAGAAACCGGCCGTTCAAGATTATGGTTTTATTGCTGCTCATCTCTTATTTCGTCCTTTCCGTCATGCAAATAATAGGCAAGGCTCTGCAGATCCGTAGTAAAATCAGCTGCATGAATACGGATTGTCGGCGGGGTCTTCAGAATAACCGGCGCAAAGTTAAGAATGGCTTCAATGCCCGATTCCACCAAAATATCAGCAACATTCTGCGCTTCGCTGTCGGGTACCGTAATAATGCCGATCCGGATCCCCTGTTCACGGATGGTCCGGCCCAGCTCCTCCATCGGCTGAACGGTCAGAGAGTTGATCTTTTGTCCCACTTTAGGAGCGTAGGAATCAAAAATGGCTGTTATCTTCATTGTATCCTTAAGATAGGCATTGTAATTTGAAAGGGCATGGCCGAGGTTACCGGCTCCTACCAGTGCAACGTTGATCTGCTGGTCAAGCTTGAGGATGTGACGGATTTTTTCGATCAGATAAGACACATCATAGCCAATGCCCTTCCGGCCGAAATCACCAAAATAAGCCAGATCCTTACGGATCTGAGCCGGATTAAGATCAAGCTTCTGTCCCAGCTCCTGGGAAGAAACGGTTGCAATTTCACGCTTCTGGAGATCATTCAGGAAACGCAGGTACACAGGGAGCCTGCGTACGACAGCCTCTGATATTTTGTCCGATTTCATGTATTCTCCTCCTAAATTTAGTCTTGCTCTGATGTTGCTCAGATGTGTATGAAATCCGCATCCGTCCCCTTATTAATCAACGGGAGACGGAGCGGTCTCTGGACAATAAATAGATAATGACGCAAAGTCTTTATGAAATGCCGCCTTCCAGCCATTCCTCAATTCTCGGAACCATCTGGTCGGTCAGCATATGCTCCATCTTGGGTCCGGGCAGCGAATACAGGAAATACTTTCCGTAGTAAGACTCGATTACCCTGGTATCATATACAATGACAATTCCCCGATCCTGAGCGGTACGAACCAGCCGGCCGAAGCCCTGCTTGAAGCGGATAACCGCCTGGGGAACCGACAGCTTCATGAACGGATTCTTTTTCTGTGCCTGGAGCAGCTCTGACTTGGCCTCTGCAAGCGGGTGGTTAGGCGGCTGAAACGGAAGTCTCACAATAGCCAGACAGGTAAGAGCATCACCTGGAATATCCACGCCTTCCCAGAAGCTGCTTGTGCCCAGAAGTACGGCTGCCGGACTGTCCTGGAACCGCCGGATCAGCTTGCTGCGGCTGCCTCCTTCAATTCCTTGTCCAAGTACGGCGATATCCTCAGAGGACAACGCTTCTTTAAGCGGATCATAGACCTGCCTCAGCATCTTATAAGAAGTAAACAGCACCAGCATGCGTCCTCTCGTTGCAATTGCCGCTTCTGCCAGCGAATGCACAAGCTTGTCAACAAACCGCGCATCCCCCACACTGCCCTTAATACTTGGGAAATCACGCGGAATAACGAGCAGTGCCTGCTCACGGTAATTAAACGGTGAAGGCAGCAGCGCCGTCATCAGCCTGTCCTGCTGCGCGGCTTCACCCAGACCAAGATTATCAATCATGAACTGGAAGGACTTATCCACAGACAGCGTGGCCGAGGTCAAGGTTATACTCTTTTTCTTATCGAAGAACAGCTCCTTGAGCTGGGTGCTGACATCCACCGGAACAGCATACAGCTGCAGGGATTTGCCGCGGTAGTTGCTGCTGCCCTCCATCCAGTAAACAATGTTCTCGTCATTAAGACCCATGAAGAAGCGGATCTGCTCCCGGATGGACGTCAGGTCCTTGAACAATCCGCCGATGTCGGTAACCAGGCTGTCCGAGGATGACTGGCTGTCGGTATCACGCATCTCACTGAGCATCTTATCGCCTCTGCGGATGATGTCGCTGAGGCAGAGATTCAGCGTATTCTCCAGTGCGGACAGCTCTTCCCAGTCCCTCGGCTTTTTGCCCGGATGCAGCCGTGACACCAGCTGCCCCGCCTCTCCGGCTGCCGCATCACTTCGGTCAGGCAGCAGGCCGAACAGCTTGTCGCTCAGCACATCCCATGTCTCCTTGACGGTCAGCAGATCCGGATAGATCCGGTCAATGACGCTGCTCCATTCGGAAGCCTGCTCGCTTCCTGAAGACTGCAAAGTCTGGCGCAGCGCCGGCAGCTGGCCGTTCTTACTGTCCTTATACAGCCGCGTGAGTGTATGGGCTACAGTAAAATACTTCATCTGCATACCCAGATGCTTACCGGCCACATCCTCCAGATGATGTGCCTCATCAATAATAAGATGCTCGTAGGCAGGCAGCAGCTGATGCCCGGCCTTCACATCTGCGAACAGCTTGGAATGATTCGTAATAACTACATCGGCAATGCCCGCTTCATGCTTGGCCCGGTGATAATAACATTTCCGGAACCATGGGCAGGCCCGGCCCAGACAGGAATCAGTGTCGCTGGCGACGCTCTCCCAGAAATCGCCGCCCCGGCCGCTTAGATTCAGCTCCTCGTCGTCGCCTGACTGTGTCTGGGTAAGCCACACAAGCATTTGCGCTGCAGTGAGCGATTCTTCTCTGGTGCTCACGAAGTCTTTGTTATTTATTTTATGTTCAAACTTGCGCAGACACAAATAGTGCCCTCTTCCTTTAAAGACGGCAGCCTTGAACGGGAACGGAACCACTGTGGTCAGGAGAGGGATATCCCGCTCGCGCAGCTGATCCTGCAGGTTGATAGTATGTGTGCTGACCATTACCTTCTGATCGGTGCGCACACTGTGATAAATTGCCGGCAGCAGATAACCCAGCGATTTGCCGGTTCCGGTGCCTGCTTCAATCAGCAGGTGCTTCTCCTCCTGAAGGGCGGTCTTTACTTCACCAATCATAATCTCCTGCGCCTCACGCGCCTCATACTGCGGCAGCGTATCTTTCAGGCGGACCGTTACCTCGGACATATAGTCCTCAAAGGATACATTCTCCAGAGGGCTGCCTGAACCCTCCTCACGGGGCGGAGCAAGCTCTGCCCAATCACCGACAGCCAGCGCCAGCTGACGGTGAAACGTCAGCTCACCCTCCGGCTGAAAGGTCTCCATCTCCCGCTCGTGCAGCAGTCCGTCAAAGTACCAGGCCAAATCGCTGTCCTCACCGGCAAACAGCTCATTAAGCCGCTGAATCGTCAGCAGCGGCAGGCTGTACAGTTCATCAAGACATTTAAGCAGCGCAAGCGCTGTAGCAAGCGCATCGCTGTCCGCCTGATGCGGACGGTCATGTGTCAGACCGAAATGCGCGCTGACTGCACCGAGCTGGTACGTGGAGAGCGACGGAAAGCATATTTTGAGAAAATCAATCGTATCGAGAATTCTTCCCTGAAAAGGCAGATAACCGCAGCGGTCCAGAGCATTCTGTAAAAAGTGAAAATCAAAGGCGACATTATGCCCTACAAGCACAACATCATCGAGCAGCGGGACCAGCTCCATCATCATCTCATCCAGCTCCGGCGCATCCGCAACATCATCATCGGTAATGCCGGTCAGGCCTGTAATAAAAGGAGGAATCGGTGTTCCGGGCTTGACGTAGGACCCATATACCCGGGAGACGGTCCGGTCTTCTTCTATAATGGCAAGGCCAACCTGGATGATCTCACCCACAGATTGGGTTCCCGTAGTTTCAAAATCAAGCACGGCAAATTTCATTGTAAGTTCTATTCCCTTTCACTTGAGACTCCTTATCAGCATAACAGAAGTTACGTAAAAAGGCGATGCAAGCCGCTTGTTTCAAGTGGATGCACCGCCTAAATAAAATGGCTATAATTACAAAAGCGAAACCAGCTGGTTTCCGAACTGCAGCTTTCCGCCTTTTTTACGGCAGACCTCCAGATTGACGTTCGGCTCCGGCAATGCCGGATCATGCAGCAAAGACAGGCCAAACAGCTCACTCGCTTCATGGAAGCGTTCCTGGGAGGCCCTGATGCAGCCTAGCGCATTATAGACCATAGCCTTAAGCTTGCTCTCACGGATCAGGGCAAGCATATGATTCAGGTGGGCCCAGGCCGCATCTCCTTCGCCTTCCTGCAAATAAGCCATTGCCAGATACAGGCGGGCAGCCAGGCTGTCCGGATACCTCCCGATCACCTCCTGAAACTGCCCGATGCATTTGCCGTACATCAGCAGCTTATAATAACCCTGTCCCCTGACGAAAGATTCCATAGCCAGCTCTGGAGCCTCCTCCTGCTGCGGCATCTCATCCTCAGGCTCAAGCTGCAGCTCCGTCTGCTCCCTGAATTCACTCAGCTTCTCGGCAAAAACCAGCCACTCATCCATTACTTTATCGCTAAGCCTGTGAAGCATGTTGTACTTACGGATCAGATCATTCCGGGACTCCCCCTCCGCAGAAGGGTAGTCGCGGGCAATCTCCTGGAGCATCTTGTTCATTTCAGCAAATAAATGTTGAAACATGAGGACATCCCCCTTTACTGAACATGAAATCAGCCTAAGCTTGCCTGCCTTCATTTTTCGCAAAGTCGGGGCCGTTCATCCCTGCCATTGATTACATGGCTTATTTCAAGCGGATCAGGCGATTGTTGCGTGAACTTCATGGTCAGCCAGCTTAACCGGCTTGTTGTCAGCATCCACAAATACAACCGTAGGCTTATGTCCGGCCAGCTCTTCGGAGGACAGCATTGCATAAGAGATGATAATCACTGTATCACCGGGCTGTACCAGGCGGGCCGCTGCCCCGTTCAAACAGATGACGCCGCTGCCGCGCGGGCCAGGAATCACGTAGGTTTCCAGACGGGAGCCGTTATTATTGTCAACAATCTGTACCTTTTCGTTCTCGAGCAGATCGGCTGCTTCCATCAGATTCTCATCGATCGTGATGCTGCCGACGTAATTCAGATTGGCCTCTGTCACGGTCGCACGGTGAATTTTAGATTTCATCATATGTCTAAACAAGGGCGGGTACCTCCTTTGGAATAAATACATTATTATCAATCAGCCGGGTTCTGCCGAATTTGACAGCCAGTGCAATGATGATCTCTCCCTGGACGGCCGCCAGCGGAGAATGCTCCTCCAGCATCTCCAGATCAGGAAAAGACAAGATCTCCGTATAATCAATCACAGCAAGCGGAGCAGCTGAAATTTCCGAAACCAGCAGCTTTTGCGCTTCATTTACAGTGCGCACCGTTCCTTCTTCCATTGCCCGGCGTACAGCCTTCAGTGAACGGGACAGCACAAGCGCCTGGCTGCGTTCTTCCGCCGACAGATATACGTTGCGCGAGCTGAGCGCCAGCCCGTCATTTTCACGGACGATCGGGCAGGCAATAATCTCTACATTCATGTTGAGGTCGGATACCATCCGGCGAAGCACCGCCACCTGCTGGGCATCCTTAAGCCCGAAGAATGCATAATCAGGCTGCACCATATTAAACAGCTTATTGACAACTGTGGTCACACCGTCAAAATGCCCGGGGCGGGAAGCACCGCAGAGCCGGGTAGTCAGTGAAGCTACAGAGATTGTAGTAAGAGCCTGCTGCGGATACATCTCCTCCACACTTGGAATAAAAACAATATCCGCACCTTCGCGTTCAGCAAGCTCCAGATCCCGGGCTTCATCACGCGGATAAGAGGCATAATCCTCATTGGGTCCGAACTGCAGCGGATTGACAAAAATGCTCATCACCACCGTATTGCTCTTCTCACCGGCCTTGCGCAGCAGACTGGCATGTCCTTCATGAAGATAACCCATAGTCGGCACAAACCCGATCGGGGTATGCCCGCCCTGACGCATATAATCAAGCGCTTCGCGCAATTGTGCAACTGTTCTGACTACTCTCATCTTACTTCACTCCTTTTTTGGCAGCGCCGTATAAAGATTCCAGCACTTGCTCATCCGCTTTAAAAACATGGTTCTCAGCCGGGAAGGAACGCTCTTTCACTTCCTTGACATAGCTGCTGATTCCCTCACGGATGATACCCCCGACGTCGGCATAGGTTTTGACAAAACGCTTCTCCCGGTATGGCGAGGCATAGCGTACAAGATCATGGAATACAAGCACCTGCCCGTCGCAGTACCGGCCTGCCCCGATGCCAATTGTCGGAATGCTGAGCGCCTTCGTAATGGCTTCTGCCACTTCTTCCGTTACCAGCTCCAGAACGATCCCGAACGCGCCGGCGGCTTCAAGCGCCTTCGCCTCATTCATCAGCCGCTGTGCATCCGCAGGATCTTTGCCCTGAATCCGGTAGCCGCCGATCATATTGACCGACTGCGGCGTCAGGCCGATATGTCCGAGAACCGGCACGCCCGCCTTTGTAACTGCAGACACGGCATCGCAGATTTCAAGCCCGCCCTCCATCTTCACAGCATGGGCACGGCCCTCCTGCATCAGTCTGCGCACACCGCGCAGCGTCTCATCCACGCTTCCGTGATAGGTCATGAACGGCATATCCGCCACAATAAAAGTGTTCTGCGCCCCCCGGACGACAGAGCGGGTATGGTAGACCATATCATCGATCGTCACCGGCAGCGTCGTATCATAGCCGAGCACTACGTTTCCAAGTGAATCACCGACGAGGATCAGGTCAATTCCCGCCTCCTCCGCCAGCAGTGCCGAAGGATAATCATAAGCGGTCAGCATGCTCAGCGGCACACCGTCCGCTTTCATTTTTTTCATTTTGACAATGTTTAGTGCATGTTTGTCAGCCACTCTCTCCATTCCCCTTTTCGCAATTAATATACGCGTAAACGCGCAAACAAAAAAACCCTTTAGCATAATCGGCTAAATAGGTCCGAAGGGCAAAAAAGAGTCACTCGCGATCGTCCCTTCTGTCTCGGTCCTTACGGCTCAGAGCAGAATCCAACGTAACCGTGTTGTACAGTTATGAAGGTATATCCAAAAGCAATTACCCAATACTTGAAGCCTAGCCGGAGTACAGTTCACTATTCAGCGATACCGTCTCTGTCCATAGTATACCAAAACCTGACGGCAATTACACGAAAAAAATATGACAAGGGATGGAACCCTTGTCATATCAGATCATTTCTATCTCCCCTGACAGGATGCTGGTGATGTTGCCAGCCTCATCCTGCAGCAGTAAACCGCCGCTATCATCCAGCCCTACAGCCTTGCCTTCACAGCGTCCCTGAGGCGTATTAAAGAAAATCTGCCGGCCAAGCGTTACTGACATCGCCTCCCAGCGCTCCTTCACCGGATGAAAGCCCTGCTCCATGTACAGGCGGTACAGATACTCCAGTTCAGTCAGCACAGCCCGGGTCAGCTGATCCCGGTCGACCGGGATGCCGCCGCCTTCAATCAGCAGCGAAGTGCCAACCCCCTGAAGGTGATCCGGATAATCCTCCGGAACCAGGTTAGCGGAAATGCCGATTCCGGCGATGGCATAATGCAGGCCGCCTTCCCTGAGGCAGGATTCCACCAGGATGCCGCAGATTTTGCGTCCGCCGGCCAGCAGGTCATTCGGCCATTTAATTCCGGCCGGCACACCGGTTACCTCACGGATGGCTGTGCAGACTGCAACCCCCGCCAGCAGCGTGAGCTGCGGCGTCAAGGACAACGGCAGATCAGGGCGGAGCACAATGCTCATCCAGATGCCTTTGCCTTTTGGCGAATGCCACTTCCGGCCCATCCGGCCCCGGCCGCCGGTCTGTTCCTCTGCCCGGACGGCTGTGCCTTCCGGAGCACCAGCTTCAGCCAGCCTTTTGGCTTCCTCCTGGGTCGAAACCACCGAGTCAAGCAGCTGCAGGCCTTCCTGCCAGCCGGAAACGAAGCTGTCCCGTGCCGGAATGCCTGGGGTATGCTTACTGTTATGATTCATCTACATCCATCCTTCTTGCTTCCTGAAGCAGTACTTGTTGGTCATTCGGGCTGTCTCCTGCCGCCACAGCAAGCAGCAGCTTATTCAGCAGCACGCCGAGCCACGGACCGGGCGTCTTCTCAAGCAGGCCGGCCAGCTCCTTGCCGGTCACCGCCAAGTCGGCAAGTGAGCGAATCGGCATCCCTGTGGTCCATGACCGCAGGACGGCTGGCGGGATGTGGTGTAAGGGCCCTGCGTGGTCAGCAGTGTGAGTGACGACATGGTCAGCGGGCGCTGCGTTATTAGCAGCGCGCAAGGCGGCAGCGTCGGCTGGCGCTGCCATGCCGGCGCCTGAGTTCTGCGCAGGCGGCTCCGCGCCGCCTGCACTGCCTGCAGCGGCCTGCGGCAGCGCCGCAAGCAGCGTCACCCACCCATCGGCGGCGTCCGCGCCGATGGACAGCACGGCGGCTATCCAGCGCCGCCGAAGATGCTCCGTAGCGCCGGGAGTATCCGGCGCCACGGAGGCCAGCGCCGCGTCCCATGCCTCGCGGACGCGGAGCACGGCGGCGATGCTGCTGCGCGCCGCCCCCGGGAACGTCCATGCCCGCAGGAGCTTGTCGGCCGCTTCGGCCGGCTGCCCCAGGGCATGGAGGAGGAGCGCCCACCGCAGGCGGGCGCTCTCCAGTTCCCCGATCCCGGCCAGCATGGCGGCTGCCGCCGCCAGTGCTTCGCCGGTCCAGGGGAACGGGGCCTTGCCGCGCGCAAGCAGACCGCTGCGCGCAAGCAGGCCGAGGCCGCGCACAGGGTGCGGCCCCAGGACGATGCGTTCCGTCTCGGCGCGCACGCGCTCGACGGCGATATGCGCCAGCTTGTCCCGCTGGCGCAGCAGCCCCCGCCACGTATTCTTGGCGACGGCAAAATCCAGCACCGACGCGAACCGCACACAGCGCAGCATGCGCAGAGCGTCCTCGTCGAAGCGTTCCTCCGCGCTGCCTACGCAGCGGACCCTGCGCGCCCCTAAATCCTGTGCGCCCAGAAACGGGTCAACCAGCTCCCCGTCCAGTCCGCAGCAGATTGCATTGATTGTAAAGTCGCGCCGCCGCAGATCCTCTTTAACATCGCTTACAAAAGATACATGCTCCGGACGGCGGTGATCGGCATAGCCGCTCTCCGTCCGGTAAGTGGTCACTTCAAAGCTGAAGCCGTCCTGCAGCACTGTAACCGTTCCGTGGGCAAGCCCTGTCGGAACACAGCGCGGAAAGACAGCCATAACCTCCTCGGGCAGCGCCGAGGTAGTCAGGTCGATATCATGAACCGGCCGGCCCAGCAGCTCATCGCGGATACACCCTCCGACGAAATAAGCCTCACGGCCGCTCTCAAGCAGCCCTGTAATCACCTTGCGGGCTGCCGCCGCCATGCCGTCCGGTGCCATTGTCCATTCCATATCGTTCTCCTTACCCCCGGATGGCATCCATTCCGAGCACCTTGCGCCCCAGCACACGGTAATAAATATCCTCATATTGATTGGTAATACTGTCTCTGCTGAAATCATTGCAGGACCGCAGCAGGCAGGCTTTTCTGAACTGCTCGGCCATCACCTCATCCGACAGCAGCTTTACAGCATACTTGGCCATTGCCGATGTGTCGCCGATAGGTGCGAGGAAGCCGGTCTTGCCGTGCTGGACCAGCTCCGGAATGCCGCCGGCCTGTGAACCGATAGTCGGAACACCGCAGGCCATCGCCTCCAGCGCCACCAGCCCGAAGCTCTCCTTCTCCGAAGGGAGCAGCAGCAGATCGGCCAGCGAGATTACCTGGGCGATCTCATCCTGCTTCCCAAGGAAGCGGACCTTGTGCTCAAGGCCCATCTCATTGATCTTAGCCTGAATCTTCGGCAGCTCCGGACCTTCGCCTACAAGCAGGAGCTTGGCTTTGATCTCCCGGCTCACCTTGGCAAATACGTCAACAACATCGCCCACCCGTTTAACCGGTCGGAAATTGCTGATGTGCATCAGGATCTTTTCATCCGGATCGGCGTAATCGCCCCGGAGATCTGTAACATCACGCGGATAGTACACCCGCTTGTCAACAAAGTTATAAGTCAGGTCGATATCGCGTGTAATATCCAGCACCCGCCGGGTTTCGTTGATCAGATCAAGCGAAACAGCCGTTACCGCATCACTTTCATTGATGCCCAGGCGGATCAGGTCCTTCAGTGATTCATCCTGGCCCAGTACCGTAATATCTGTACCGTGCAGAGTGGTAACCACCTTCATGTCATTGCCAAGCATCTGCTTGGCGAGAAATGCGCAGACGGCATGAGGCACCGCATAATGCACATGCAGCAGGTCCAGCCCCTGCATTTTGGCTACCTGTGCCATCTTCGTCGCCAAGGCCAGATCATAAGGAGGGTAACGGAATACATAATAATCGTTAACCTCAACCTCATGGTAAAATATATTCTTCTGAAACGTTCCAAGCCGGAACGGGATACTGTGTGTAATAAAATGGACTTCATGGCCCTTTTCCGCCAGAAGCTTACCCAGTTCAGTCGCCACTACGCCCGAGCCGCCGAGAGACGGATAACAGGTGATGCCTATTTTTAGCCGGTTCATAGCTCCGTCCCCTTCGTAGACTGATCTCTTACTTTAAGTAATGTCATGGATTTATTATAGTTGCATCGCACAACAAAATAAAGCTATTCCGCTCTGCCCTTGTCCAGGAACAGGTCAACAGCATGGGGAACCCTGGTAGCGAAGCCCTCGGCAAAGGGAATAAGCCTGCGCTGGCCCAGCAGCATATCCCGCGAGCGGACGCGCTCGATGTATCCCTCATTAAGCGGAGTGGACACGACATCCTCACCCGGAGCCTTCTCGAACTGGGAGCGGTAACAGGACAGCGCCTGCTCCTTCAGCGCATATTGCTCTGTTACATCCACAATAAGATCAGTCCGGCCCAGATCATTAATGAAATAGAAATATAGCAGCGGCGCAGGCACGGCAGGCTTGTCCGGCATATATTTCCTAAGCTTGGCGTTAAATACAGCTTCCTCCACCAGCCTGCTGCAGGCAATATGGTCAGGATGCCGGTCCTCCCAAAAAGGTGCAAATACGACAGCAGGAGCAAACCGGCGGATCTCCGCAGTGACGACCGACAGATGCTCTTCTGTCATATATAGGCCGCGGTCCGGCAGCCCCAGATTGGTACGCACAGCGGCACCCAGTACGTCAGCGGCCTGCTGTGCCTCCTGTTTACGCCGTTCCACCGTGCCGTTCGATGACATTTCCGCAGCCGTTAAGTCACACAAGCCTACTTTGAGCCCGGCCGCAGTGTGCTTGGCAATTGTTCCCGCCATGCCGATTTCAGCATCATCGGCATGAGCGCCGAATACCAGAATATCCAGCTTCATTATTCATCAACACCCGGTTTATATTTATGTACCAGCTCCCGCCAGCCGAAATCACCGCGGTCGATAGCCTTCACCAGAATTTCTGCTGTAGCGATATTAGTAGCGACCGGAATACCGTATACATCACACAGGCGGAGCAGCGCCGTAATGTCCGGCTCGTGCGGCTGTGCCATCAGCGGATCACGCAGGAAAATAATCAGGTCCAGCTCATCCTGCGCTACCAGAGAGCCGATCTGCTGGTCACCGCCCAGCGGACCGGACATGAACCGGTTAATCTTCAGCTGAGTGGCTTCCATAATCCGCTGGCCTGTTGTGCCGGTCGAATACAGCTCCAGCCCGGTAAACACATTTTCATATGCGGTAACGAAATTGACCATTTCTTCTTTTTTTCGGTCATGCGCAATAAAGGCAATCTTTAGCATGTTGATTTCTCCCCTGTCTATTCTATAAAATGCTCAAAGCCGTAGATCAGGCCGGTATACCCCATAACCTTCTGGACACCCAGCTTAACCCCCGGCATATAACCTGCCCGTTCGTACGAATCGTGACGGATTTTGAGCGACTGCCCGTAGCCGCCAAATACCACTTCCTCCTGGGCGAATACTCCCGGAAGACGCACACTGTGGATACGGAAGCCGTTGTAATAGCCGCCGCGTGAGCCTTCAATAAGCTCTTCCTCCTCAGGATGGCCCTGACGGAGCTCCGCTCTGGCCTCTGAGATCATTTCTGCCGTCTTAATTGCTGTACCTGAAGGCGCATCGAGCTTCTGATCTCCATGATACTCGATAATTTCCAGATGCGGGAAATATTTCGCTGCCTGGGCGGCAAATTTCATCATCAGAATCGCTCCGATGGAGAAGTTGGGAGCGATCAGCCCGCCGATGCCCTGCTCCTGACATTGCTTGTCCAGCTCGGCAATCTGCTCCGGCGTGAATCCGGTAGTTCCGATAACCGGACGCACCCCGTATTTAATTGCAAGCGAAGTATTCGCATACGCAGATTGCGGAATAGTAAAATCAACCATTACATCTCCGCGGCTCCCTGCTAAGGCAGCTTCCAGATCGGAAGTAACGGTTATTCCGCATTCCTCCAGACCCACCATACGTCCGGCATCCTTTTCGCCTGCAGAACGGTCTACCGCTGCTGCCAGCTCCAGACCCTCATCCTCCAGCACCAGCTTAACAACCTCTTTACCCATTTTGCCTCCTGCTCCGGAGACAATCACTCTGATCTTGTCGCTCACCTTTAACTCCTCCTCGCTTTCACTGGATCCATTAGTTAGTGGATATATTTTTGCAATGACCTCTGCAGGTCTTTCATCAGCTGGCGCAATCCCGTGTCATCCGGATGAAGCGCAATAACCTCTTTCATGGCGGCAATCGCCTGCACATGCTCATTCATCCGGCTGTGCGCAATCGCCAGCCACACATAGGCGTCTCCATATAAGGGGTCCAGCGTAATCGCTTCTTTAAGAAGCGTGACCGGATGGTACGGATTGTACGTCCCGGCCGCGTCATCCTCCAGCAGCCGTTTGGCCTCCTGCACAAGCCGCAGCGCCTGCAGATGCTGAAGATGCAGCCGGTATTCAGGCTTTGTATCATCCAGCTTAACCGCTGCAACAGCATGCTCCAGCGCCTTCTCAACCATTCCGCTGCGGGCATACGTAATGGAGCAGCGGTATCTGACCTCGGCATCATCGGGACTGGCCGAAATCGCTGCCTCAAAATAAGCAATCGCCTGTGCGAAGTCGCTGCGCAGTATGGAGCGGTATGCCGCCTTGACATAATCATTATGATTCATATCCTCACCATCCTTACGGCTAAATCCCGTTCGTTTGGTACAGCATATGATATAGTGGCCTAATCGGTGTTTTTAAGGGTCCAGCGATCTGCATCCCGGGTATTGAACTTGTGCATTACTTTATTGTGGGCTTCCGTCAGGTCGATGTTCAGCGAATTCGCAAAGCATACTGTAATGAACAGGATATCACCCAGCTCCAGTTCAATGGAGTTATCAGCTTCATCCGCTTTTTTAGGCTTTTCGCCAAACTGGTGGTTCACCTCACGCGCCAGCTCGCCCACTTCCTCGGACATCCGGGCCAGCATGGACAGCGGGCTGAAGTAACCTTCTTTAAACTGTGAGATATAAGCGTCAACCTCACGCTGAATATCGGCTAGACTTTTTTCCATAATTTTCAGCTGTGCCCCCCTGTATGTTCTTGCCTTATGTTTGCCCCTATGTTATCGTAAAGACGTTTTGAAGACAAATCTTTTTTATATTTACAGCTTCACTCCATACAAGCAAGACATCTATATTCTGCCCGCTCAAGGGCTTAGGCGAGGGATTAAATGAAGTCATTAAAGATTATGAATATCAGCAAAACCATTGCACCCATCATGCTGGGTACAGCCGTATACGCATTTGGTCTACTGTACTTTATTGTGCCTAACCAGCTGATGGAGGGCGGCGTTACCGGGATCACCATTTTGCTCAACTATGCATTTAACATCCCGATCTTCCTCACTACACTGCTGCTCAATCTTCCTCTATTCCTGGTCGGCTGGAAGGTGCTTGGTTCGAATCAGATTGTTTATACCGGACTGGGGATAGGCTCCCTGACCTTTTTCCTGTGGGTGTTTGAACAGGCGATCGCAAAAGGCTGGCTCGTCCCGTTCAGCACGGAGCATGATTTTATTCTCGCTTCATTATATGCAGGCGTCACGCTCGGCCTCGGTCTGGGTATTGTATTCCGTTACGGCGGTACAACCGGTGGAGTTGATATTGTGGCACGCATTCTCGGCCGCAAATTCGGCTGGAGCATGGGCCAGATCATTCTGGTTGTCGACATTATCATTATCGGCGCTTCCCTGCTCTACATACCCCGCGAAAAGATTTTGTACACCCTCGTAGCTGTCTTTATCGCTTCGCGCGTCATTGACTTTATTCAGGAGGGGGCGTACGCCGCCAAAGCCTTCACAATAATCAGTGACGAAGCGCCGCAGATTGCCGACCTGATTACGGCAGAGATGGAGCGCGGTGTAACGCTGATTCCGGCTATAGGCGCCTACTCCAAGCAGGCCAAGCACATGGTATACTGCGTAGTCTCCCGCCAGGAGATCCGCAGGCTCAGCCAGCTGGTCAAGTCTGTTGATCCTACTGCCTTTGTTATTATCAGCGATGTCCATGATGTTATGGGCGAAGGCTTCCGGGAATCCTGAGCCGCAGCTGTTAACTGTAGTTCGTACAACTATTTCTCATCTTTTGAAGTTGACAGCCGCTTTAAGTGCAGTCTGTACAACTATTTTGGTTGTTTTGAAGCACAATCGTATATTCTGCCTGATTTAGTTGCACCAACTACACTTATTCCTGCAGCAGCGGCAATTTTAACCGTTTTAGCTGCAGATAATACACTTATCTTACTAAGGTACGTATCGCACAAAGACTCCTCCCCCCGCGGATAACGGGAAGAGGAGTCTTTGTACGTGGTCCATTCGTTGATAACTGAGCTCTGCTTGTTGTGCACACGCTGTGCGGAGAATCGGCGCCTCAGCTAACTACACCGGCTTCAAATCCTCCTGCTCCCCCCGGTATTTGCGGTAAGCGGCGTAAGCCAGGGCAGTGATAATGAAGGCACCGCCCAGCAATCCCCAGGCGCCGTATTCTCTAGGCGCCAGCGGCAGGGATAAGGCCGGCTCATCCCGTTCCTTGCCGAACAGGACCCTTACGGCATCCTGGCCGTAAGAGACGATTTCCAGCAGTCTGGACCGTCCGGGGGGCTGGGCACCAGACGAGATACCTGCTGCATACGACAGCCAGGAATCAAAGGCATTAACCGTTTCCGGCCGGCTTGAGATGACAACAGCCGGCCGGATGGTGTCATACCTGCTCTGCAGCCGGGAGACTGCTGTTTTCCAGCCTTCCGGCTTACCGGCTGCGGCGCTCTGCTCCATATCATTCAGATCCTCACGGATCAGCTTGTAATACTGCTGCCACATCGGCTGCCGGGGATGATTGAGGCTGTTGGCGGCAAGCCGCATTTTGGCTGCCGCCGCCTCCCACTTTTCAGGATCAATCTGCGCAGCCGCCAGAGCAGCCTTTAGATCAACAATCACACCGGACAAGGCATTAATCCCCTCAACCGAGGTTAACCCTTCAAATGAGGAAGACTCAAAAATCCGTTCAATCTCCCCGCTCTCCTGTCTCGCTTTAACCACATCACCCTCCAGAACATGACTGTACAAGGCTTCGGCAGCCTTCTCCAGCCGTTCAGCCCCGGTCCTGCCTGTTAATACGGGTGCCTCCACTGCCTGTCCGCTCCCGCTGTTTGCGGCTCCGCCGGTAGTGTTAGCATCATATCCGTTCGCAACCCCGCTGTTCATGCCGGCAAGCAGCCAGCATACAATCAATCCAGTCAGCACAATGTATCTCCTGCGCGGCATGAGACATCCCTCCTACCCTAATCTATGGCAGGAGGACAAGAGTTAGAACACAGCCTGTCAGTGCCGGTCTCCGTTCTGCCGGTGCGGCAGCATCCGCCTGATTCTGGGGCTGGCAGCCCAGGCAGCGGCGGCGCTTAACAGGGTCAGGAGAATGGTAAGATTCTGCACCTCGGTCAGATCATCATCCAGGACGGACGGCAGCCACGGGTACACCCCGGCTGAATAATCCACCATATCATTTGCCAGCGTCCAGAGCAGGGCAACAGGCAGCATCCGCCGGAAGGAGAAGAAACGCGCATAGATCAGCGCCTCAACCGCCATACCGGTATGCGACACTACCAGCATCCAGTCCTTCCAGGTTATAACATCCCCCTGAGCCCCTCCGGCAAAAATAACACCGACCGCCCATATCCCGTACTTCACCGAAGTGACTACAGCGAGCGCCTCAATCAGCTCGCGCACAAGCGTTCCCTTCAGGCCTTTCGGCGGATACAGCAGCAGCAGCAGTGCAATGGTAAAGAACAGGCTTGCTGTAGGGCTGTCCGGGACGAACGGCAGCAGCCATGCCGGGTAATTCTCAGCCGTATACGCCAATTGATTGCCATACCATATGTATCCGTAAATCGTGCCGAGGAAGTTGACGATAAAGAGCAGCCATATCACTCCCCGGTGCTTGAACAGCTTGTCTACAAAGTTAACCGGCATACACCATTCACCCTCCCAGGTCAAATCCTCTCATTTCCCTGATTTGACACATACAAAAACCTGACCGCCAGAATACGATCAGGTTCGCGTTATCATTATTTTACTGTCCGCTTTTTTGTTTGGCAAGCCAGGCGGCAAGCGAGTCGATATCGTCTTCAGTCAGTCCGGCTCCCAGCGCCGTTTCGTACATTGCCGGCATTTGTCCCTGTCCCTCCTTAATAATAGACAGGATTGCAGCCTGGTCAAGTGTATCTCCTACTCCCCGCAGCGACGGCCCGCCTCCACCCTTCAGATCGACAGCATGACAGCTGACACAGGTTGCCTGCTTGAACAGTGCCATTGCCGGATCATCCTTGTCCACGATTGCAATATCCTCAGTCTGTACAACGCTGGTGGTGGGCAAGCCTTTGGCCCTTTTCTCCGCCGCCTGCTCCTCGCGCTGTACATCCTCCGCGATCTGCCCGGTTTCGGCCATTTCGTGTTTGTACTCAGTCCATGCTGTATTCGTCAAATAGATAATAGCCGCAAGGGACAGAAACATCAGGGAGGAAGCAATCGGACGCTTATAGAAGCGCCGTTCACGGCCGGTGTCAAGAAACGGGGCGAGCAGGAGAGCGCCAAAGGCCACACCTGTAACTCCCAGTGTCCCCAGTACAATATAATCCCCCGAAGCATAAGGAAGCTTCAGATATTGATAGAGGAACAGAAAATACCAGTCGGGAATCGGAATGACGGTCGCCCTGGCATCTGCCGGAAATCCAAGCGGCGCAGGCTCAGAAATGGTGAGCACAAGAATCCCTACCAGTACGACAACGCCAACCATCCATTCCTTAAGCAGAAAATTGGGGATGAACGCCTCTGATTTACCCGGATAGGCTGTATAATCAGGAGGTGTTATGAATCCGCTGCCCCTCCTCACCCGGGAGTCGCCGACATAGACAATCTTTTCTTCGGAGCTGTCCTTGCCCTTATGTGCCATTGCGGAGTCCCTCCTTTTGCGGATTGGCTTACAGCGGGCCGGATATGCCCTGTCTGCGGATCATAATAAAGTGTCCGACCAGCAGTATAAGCAGGACCGCCGGGAGGAAGAATACATGGAGGGCGAAGAAGCGGGTAAGTGTCTCTGCACCGACAATCGTTCCGCCCTGCATTAATTCTTTTAGTACAGGACCCATTACCGGCACAGAGTTGGCAATCTCAAGTGTAACCTTTGTAGCGAAATAAGCTTTATTATCCCATGGCAGCAGGTAACCGGTAAGCCCCAGTCCCAGCATGACGAAGAAGATCAGCATGCCAACCACCCAGTTCATCTCGCGCGGAGCTTTATAGGAGCCGGTGAAGAACACCCGCATCGTATGCAGGAACATCATCACAATTACAAGACTCGCTCCCCAGTGGTGCATGCCGCGCACGATTTGCCCGAAAGCAACCTTGGTCTGCAGGTATTCCACACTGGCATAGGCATTAATAATATCCGGTACATAATACATCGTCAGGAACATACCCGACAGTATTTGAATAACCGTTATGAAAAAAGTAAGGCCGCCAAAGCAGTATACGAATGCTGAAAAGTGATGGGCCGGGTTGACATGCTCAGGAACCTCATGGTCGGCGACATCTCTCCAGATCGGCGTAATATCCAGACGTTCATCAATCCAGTTGTAGATGTTTTTAAACATCAGGATCACGCCTCCTTAATAGCTTCACTGTTGGCAACGATATCGCCCAGGTACACCCAGCCGCCGTCAATTTTAATACGGTACTGGTCCAGCGGCTTAGCTGCGACAGCGAGCTGTTTACCGGACCTCGTATAGCGTGCACCATGGCAGGGACAGTGGTATTCATCCGGAAAAGCTTTATCATTGTTCCATCCTACAGTGCAGCCGAGGTGCTTACAGACTGGTGAAAGCGCATAAATATTTCCGCCCGCGTCTTTACGGATCCAGGCTGTGAGCGTAGCCGTGCTGGCATACCAGCCATCCTGCTGCTTCAGTTCAAAATTAAATTCCTGCGGGACATCCGTAATCTGCGAGGCCTCCACTACCTTGATGAAATCCCCTTCACCCCGCTTATGTAAAATAGGGTCTACAGCAAACCGCGCCATCGGCAAAAATACGCCCATTCCCATAAAAGCAGTTGCTCCGCCAAGCGTATAAGATAAAAATTGTCTGCGGGACATCTCCTTGCGGCTGGGCGGTTTAGGCGGATCGGCTTCATTCTCTTCATTGTAGCTGCTCATACAGTGTATAACCCCCTTATTAAAAATGGAGAAGTCACCTGCAGGAAATACAATTAATGTAATTAATACGGTTACAATGACATAAATCACACGCCATATCAATTCACCCTTATCATAGCTTAGGCACCATTACCCGTCAATAATTTTGTCTATTTTGTGACAGGCATTAAATCTAATTTTTATATAATTGTTGATTTTTCGTCACATTTATCTTCATCCACAGACTGCCATGCCGCTTATATTTTCCGGCTTATTTTCAGCCTTTTATCCGTTTCTGAAACAGCATTCACGTCAGATACAGCAAGGAATAAACCGTTTTCAATAATATCGACCGCCGAAACCTCAGCCACAGCTCATCTATATTTTTATATTGGATATTATTGGATTTGACTTTTGCGGCAAATGACATAAATACATCCATTCCTTCTTCTATATCAAAAAAAGAAATGCGCTTAGCGCATTTCTTATGCCAGACTCTTCAGCTCTTCAGTAAGATATCGGAACGCCGCTTTATCTCCGGCCGCCAGCGCCGTGTCGATCTCCCGGTACAAGATGTCGGTACGACGCTTTCGCAGCGCTTCATCCCACACCATTTCTGCCGCAAGCCCTAGCATCACTTCATAGGTAGCCTTCATTTTGTCCATTCGATACACCTCCGCTGTTTAGAAGATTCCATATTCCTTTGCTTTGATCACATAGCTTTCACAAGCACGCTTCATCCGGAGCAGATCCTGCTCTGTCAGTTCACGGACAATTTTTGCAGGAGAACCCAGAGATAATGTGTACGGCGGGATGACTTTGTTTTCGGTTACAACGGAACCGGCTCCTATTAAAGCATATTCACCAATTTCTGCTCCGTTCAAAACAATTGCCCCCATGCCGATTAATGTGCCTTCGCCTATCCTGCAGCCGTGGATGATTGCGGAATGCCCCACCGATATCCCGTCACCCAGAATCAGCGGCAAGCCCTCCCCGACATGGCCCACAGCCCCGTCCTGAATATTGCAGCGTTCCCCGATGACTACCGGAGCAAGATCACCCCGGAGCACGGCGTTGAACCAGATGCTTGAATGCTGTCCCACCGACACATCGCCTACCAGCTTGGCGCCTTCTGCCACGTATACAGATTCATCAGTCCGCGGTATGTACTTCCCGTAAGCAATCCGCATATTCCTCCCCCTTATTTAGGCAGCCTCCTTGAAGTGGCCGCTTCCATTCCCCATGGGGTCATTATGACTGCCGGTCCTTCAGAAGTTTCTCCCAGCCGGACCATCCCAAGATGCAGCATCATTCGTAATATGCGCTGTTCCAGAATAGACGCAGCATCATCATAGTAGAATGGCCTGATGAGCCAGCCTATACCTTCCACCAGGGAAGAGAGGCTTACCCAATCCCGGGCACTCTTGCTAATCCAGTATACGATTGACGGAAGATTTGGAACAGCACCTTTATACAGTTTTAACCAAAAGAAGAATATCTGCATCAGCTTTTCCGTTTTTCCTTCAGCCAGCAGCGCTTCCCCGGAGGCGGCCAGCCTCAGACAGTAGCCGTCTTCGGAAATAAAACGGCGGTGTCTGGCATAATCATACAAAAGGGCCAACCGCGGCGGATAATGCTCACACGCCCTGCCATAGCCGAATCTCCATCCGCCTTTTCCGAGCAGCGGCTCCGGGATCTGCAGCGCATTCATCAGCCCCTGCTGATACCGCTTATAAAGCGCACCTTCCTGGTTCAGCTCAGGCTCATTCTCCTTCACGTAACGCAGCAGCAGCAGCAGATCAGCTTCCAGTAAGTCTCCTTCCGCACGATACACAGCGGGTTCACTGCTGCCGGAAACCTTTTCACCGATAAAATATTCCATCTGTTCAAGAAAGCGGCGTTTTAAATCCTCAGGTATCTGGTACAGATACTTGCTTTGCTGCGAGGTGCCGCTAAACAGCCAGCCTCCGTTTTTGAAACGGCTAATCATTTCACGGTGGCCGCCGTCAATACCGTCAGGACGGTCAAAGGAAGCCTGCTTTGCCGCCGCCAGCAGATCCTCAAGGCTAAAGTGGCTGCGTTCATCAAAAAGCAGTGTGTTCAGAAACCGTAATTCCTCCGGCTTACAGCTCCGGATATGGGACTCCATGAAATCCCGGCTTCCAAGCAGGATGAGGAGACTCTGGATCAAATCATGTTTTGAGTTTCGTTTGCAATCGCACTGGTAGCACCCCGCCATTGCGGTGAGCTGGCCAATGTCCGCGTATGTGAGCATATCCGCCAGATTCATCATTCATCGCCTCACTGTTTTACTACCATTATGGGAAATACAGCCCTTTTTATTCCTTTTTCTCAAAAAAAATAACCCGAAAACTCGGGTTACCGCTGGTTCTGCAAAATATGGCGTGTACAATTATACAAAAGCGCGTTCCACTCCTGCTCGCTTTTCTCGATAATGGTCAGAGACAGATTCCCCAGACGTTCCGTGTACTTGTCCTTATACAGCGCCACATAGAGCTGGGCCAGAAATCCGCCATGGGAAATGACAAGTATGTTACTGTCCGGGTAACGTGCGGTAATGTCCTCCATAAAAGCAAGCCCCCGCAGCTGCAGCTGCTCATCGGATTCCTGCCCAAGCTCCTGCAGATTCCACTCCTTGCCCCATTTGGCCTCGCGCTCCAGCGCAGTCAGTCCTTCAACCTGGCCGTAGGCGCGCTCCCGGATCCGTTCATCCGGCTCCATTAGAGGGATGCCAAGCTTGGCAGCAATGATTCTGCCAGTCTCTTCAGCGCGGGACAAGCCGCTTGTAATACAGAAATCCCAGCGGTAGGGTTCCAGTAGCAGCCGGTCACCGAGCATCTCAGCCTGCTTCCGGCCTTCCTCATTAAGCGGAATATCACTTTGTCCCTGAATTCTGCCTGCTGCATTCCAATCCGTAAGTCCATGGCGTATCAAGCCGATCAGCATCGCCTATCACCCTTCCATCCAGTTTGTTTGCTTACTAATGTATCATGAATGAAAACAAATGTCTTCTTTTTGAAGTAATATGGTTTGTTACGGTGTGTATAACAAGTAGAAACGGCTATGCCGTCCTTCAGAGAAGGCGGTAACCGTTCCTGCGAGAAAGATAAGGATTATGGATCGCGTAAAACATATACATTCTTATAATCCAAAAAAGTCCGCTTTACCAGGGTAAAGGGACCTTGTCATTGTCTGCGGTAACGGTTAAGCCGGGTCAATAAAAAAATCGACAGCGCCACACCCAGCGTGGATAATACCATCCAGTACTGCGGATGTGTCGGTCCCATGCTCACAACAAGCGGCTCAATAATTCCCCCTCCCGTTTGTGTGGCAGGATAAGAGGAAGACCACTCCAGTGAAAGTCCGGCAACTCCGGTCTCAATAATACCGCTCTGTGCGGAGCTCGTATTCGCAGAGGTCTTGAACATGGTGAAATACAGAAAACTTGATAAAAACACGGCCAGAAAGCAGGCAATCCACAGGCTCAGCCGGCGGCGGAACACAGTAGTGCTGCCGGCGGATTTCCCGTCCCCGGGCATTAGCCAAGGACTTTCCAGATAAATCCGCTCCATAACCTTCTGATTGATAGCCTCAGCACGTTCCGCGCTGATCTCTACCCTTAAATCTTGCATAAGCTCATTGCTCTCCTGCCACAATGTCCATTCGGCAGCACAATAAGAACAACCGGCGATATGCCTTTCCAGCTCAATCCGCTTAGGGTCTGTAGGGGGAGCGTCCCACAACAGCGGAATGAAATCCTGCGCTTCCCTGCAGTTCATAGGCCTTACACCCTCTCAGCCTGCTCTTCTGCCTCAGGCTCATAAAAATAGGATTCGAGTTGGAGCTTCACACTGCTCCTTGCACGGAACAACAGTGATTTCACGGAGCTGACACTCTGATCCAATATAACGGCAATTTCCTGGTAATCCATCTGGTCATATTCACGTAAAATCAGCGCAGAGCGCTGCTTCTCCGGAAGATTATTGATTGCTTCACGGACCAGATTCATCCGTTCCTTCCGCAGTGCAGCCTGTTCAGGCGCCACCTCTGCCGGTGCTACAGGTGTATAGCCGCTCTCTTCGAGCGATACATTTCCGGCACGGTTCTTGCGCAGCTCACTGAGCACAGTGTTGCGGGCAATGGTATACAGCCATGTCGAGAAAGAAGCATCCACTTCGCGGAAAGAATGCAGGCTGCGGAACGCTTTGTAGAAGGTCTCTGAGCAGAGATCCTCTGCGATCAGCTCCATATGCGAATTTTTGAGCATATGATACACAAAAGCCAGTATCTTTCGTTGGTATCTTCGCATCAGTTCCGAATATAGTTCTGTGTTTCCTTGCTTGATTAACTGGATCAACTGGGAATCCGTCATGGTGAGTTTGGCCCTCCTCGCCTTTGCACGTTTATCCCGTCCGGTCCGTATGTATATACCGGCTTGGGGTAAAAAAGTTGCGGTGATTCCTCCAAATTTGCAATACCATACAACGTGAAATAACTTCTTCGTATATAAGGCAATA
The DNA here is from genome assembly GCF_000723885.1 of Paenibacillus camerounensis. GTDB lineage: Bacteria > Bacillota > Bacilli > Paenibacillales > Paenibacillaceae > Paenibacillus_AQ > Paenibacillus_AQ camerounensis. The sequence goes on along the minus strand of NZ_CCDG010000118.1, from coordinate 429 downwards.
CTTCCTATGTATATTCAGCGTTTAGGCAAATAAGATATGCTGTATGTAAATACAGAAATTAAAACTCATATTCATAAATTTCCAATCAGGAAGTCTATGAACATACTTAACCAAGTATAGCACACATTCTATCAGGATGAAATTAGTAGACTTTTGTAAAGCTGTTCTCTACCACGCTGCAGGAAAAAGTCGAAAACCGTAAAAACGCCTCCTGAGCAGCTAAAGTCTCTGGTAAAATAAGTTTAAAGAAAGTGTTGACAATATGTAAACGGATACATATAATAAAAGTACAGTATGGTTTCTCTCCACTCCTATCCAAACACTGTACGATTCCAATATCTATTGTGAATTGTAGCCGCTTACTTTGTAAGCGGTTCTTTTTTTTGTAAACACAAGATGCATTTATAATAATCAAAAACAGCGCGAGCC
>NZ_CCDG010000117.1 GCF_000723885.1 Paenibacillus camerounensis | reverse complement strand
CTGGTGTCGGCGTTGCCGTTGGCACTGGTGTTGCCGTTGCTGTCGGTACTGGTGTCGGCGTTGCTGTCGGCACTGGTGTCGGCGTTGCTGTCGGTGATGGAGTCGCTGTTGGCGTAGTTCCGTTGTCGCGGCCAGTGTATGGCTTATGGTGGAACTCCCCGCTACCTTCAAGGGAAGCACCGATCATACTGCCGTTAATCTGCCCGTTGTTAAACGTAATTGCTGCATCAGGGGCCAGTACGGTCCCCATGATACCGATGCTCTCCATCCGCAAGGCTGTCGCCTGCGGGAAGTTATAGAGCACTTTATTCTGGCTTACACCCTCCAGCCCGTTTCCGTTCTTGAACGTGACTGAAGCTCCGTCTATATTAACGATGACAGTAGATCCCGCCGGTGCATTAATCCGTAGCTCATTAGCACCTGTAAGCACACTTCCTGATACTGAGAATACATTCAGCACGGGATCGGTACCGGTCAGTTTAATATTTCCGTAGTTGTCTTCCGTCTTGCCGTTCACTGTCAGAGCTGCAAGCTGCTGCGATTTAGCGCGAAGTAAGGCAAATTCGGAGACAAAGTTAATAACGTTCGCTTCTTTCCGCAGAGTTCCTGTCCCGCCCCGCGGTTTGCCGGAGCCTGAGTAAGTGCCGCCGTACACGGCACTACCGTTAACTTCTCCCATGTCATAGCTCAGATTGCCGCCTGCCACCAGCGAATCCATTTCTGAGATTTCTGCTGCACTAAGGCTATGGCCTACCGAATATCCGCCCTGGGTAAGGGTGATATGACCGCCGGCAGCCATTCTGCCTTCCGAATCACTGTGGTAGCCTTTAAGATCACCGAGAATAAACACATTGTACTTACCCGCAATGCCAGGAAGGGGAGTACTGTCAGCCCTTACCTTACTTTGTCCGGCGGAAGCCAGCCAGCCGCTGACCAGCAGAACTGCAGACATAGCCACTGCAAAAGATAACTTGAATACAGATTTACGATTCATTATTAATTCCCCCCGTAAGATGCGGTATTAACCCCGGCTATAGCAGCACCTTTACCTAAAAAAATGAACAAAAAAAGCCGCCAGGAAGTCAAGCTTCACGGCGGCCGGACGATCGTAGCCCTCTCTCAAAGGCTGTAGACTCCTGGCTTTGCGTCCCGCACTTTCGGGCGGTTTGCGATTATACATGAGAAAGTATGTAGTTGAAATAGAGTAAGTAGTCTATGACATTTGTTACTTTAGCACTAAACTAAGTGTATTCCCTGATCTGTATTATTGTCAATCTATTCCTTATAATATTTTTCCATAATAATCGAAATTTCTGAACGGAAGGGCTTTCAGAGCCGGTTTTCAGCTTATGATCCATGTCATTCTATTAGTTGTCAGCTAATCCTCTCTTATACTCCGGAATACTCGCTTTTCATCATTTAAAATTTAAGTATCTAAATAATGTAATTTAGTATATTCGAACTACTTAAATTTTTAATTAATAATAACCCTCCCGGAATTCCATTTATATCGTATTGTATGCTCGTCTGATTCATAAAAGGTATAATATATCTCTTCAGACGAAAAAAAAACTGCCGGCCGGTTACCCGCTGACAGTTCATCCTAAGCATTATTTTAATATATTAAAGCAGCTGCAGCCAGCCGATCATTGACATCCAGAGCGGAACACTTAAAAACAGGCCGAACACCAGACCACGGCGGAGATTTCCTTCATGATTCATTTTCATACTCCTCTTTTCGGCTAAATTATTTTCAACTTTAGTATTACAAATTTAATATAAATCAATTCCGGATTTTTTATTGTGAATTATGTCACATTATTTTCCTTTTAAAAAAATAAAGCAAAAGGCCTTGCCATGGGAGTTGGCAAGACCTGTAGGGTACCATATAACACTGGGGGGTGTCTGGTTTATTCAATATAAACGTTCTACCTGAAAATAAGCTGATAGGAACCTAAAAGTTACATTAAAACTGTCCAATAGCCCAAAGTGCCAAATACAACGACCAGCGCTACGGGATAAAAGATTTTCCGGCTTACCTTATCATTAAATGTAAAAAATAAACACAGCATACAAAGCCACGCAATAAGAACACTGCCCATTTCCTATGCATACGCTCCTTCCCGACCTCTGATCTATACTTAGAAGATACCCTCAGGGCACCCGTTACATACCATTTTATCCGGTATTATTTTTTCTCCTATATATAGAAGAAAAGCGCAGCATCCGGAAAAATCCGGAACACCGCGCTGCAGCAATTGTTGTAATTACGGCCTGCGTTAATATGAGTACGGTTCCTTGCTCCCTTACTAATATAAAGCATCCTGATGATTTGTCAAATCGGACTGTTATCCGCAGGCTCTCAGATACAGAGCTTGGCATCTTCCGACGCAAAAATAAAACGCAGCATCGGACTGAACAGCGGCTGCAGCACAGACATATGCCCTTCGCCCTGGAATTCATTATAGGCCAGCCGGCTGAGCCCGCTGCCGGCAAATGGGACCAGACGCTCATAGAACGCTCTGGCATTCTCAAGCATACCGTCCTCCTCCGAGCCGATGCCAATCATCAGCGAGCAGGCAAGCTCCCCGTTACGCAGCTTCTCCTCCAGCTCAGGCAGCATATCAAACAGCACCTTGTCTTTCCACCAGAGGGACGGGCTGCCTGCGATATAAGTGCTGAACAGCCCGCCGCGGCGGATTAGCGTATACAAGGTAAAGAAGCCGCCCAGCGAATGCCCGAAGAGCGCAGCCCTGGAGTGGTCCACATTGTATCTGCGCCCAATCAGCGGCATGAGCTCCTGCTCAATGAAGTCTAGAAAAGCATCCGCCCCGCCGTTAACCGGCCAGGGCGAGCCGTCCGGACGCAGACCCTGCTGAATATCCGGCACAGTCAGGTCCCTGAAGCGACGCTCGGACACAAACGGCCCGTCTGCCGGATAACCGATTGAGACGATCATGCCGGACGGCAGCCCCCGCGGGTGGCGGGTCTGCAGACGCATGGCATCATTGAGTGAAGCAAAGTACGCGTTGCCGTCCACGGTGTACAGCACCGGATACCCCTCCGGCGGTGCAGGCTTCAGCGGAAGATGGACAAATATCCGGTACGTTAGTCCGTTGTAGAGCGAAGTCATGTCCCACATCTCGGTTCCGGGCAGCATGCAGGCACTGACCGGTGATATCAGCTCCGCCTCCATCTCAGCCCGCTTCACCTCCGGCCCTGTCTGCTGTCCGTCAGCCGCCCCGTACAGCCACAGCAGCGCTTCAGGGAACTGTGCGGACATAGAGGCTAAATCATGGGCCGCCCCGTCTGTAAGCGAGAGACGCAGCCTCTGCTCACCGGCCAGCTGTCCGCGCAGGCTCCGGTATGCTTGAAGCGTGCAGGTAACGGCATGCCGCTGAATATTCTGTTTGTACACCCCTTCACGGTTGCCCACAGATAAATACAGCTTCTGTCCGCTGTCCGGCAGCGGGTTAGCTTCAGTAAAGGCCAGCATTCCTTCATACCAGATGGAGGGAGACAGCAGGCCGAACCGCCCGAAGACATCGGGACGGCGGTAAGCGGCCAGCAGCGTCACCAACCCGCCCAGCGAATATCCGATCATTCCGGTGGATTCCGGTTCAGGAGCCGTCCGCAAGATGGAATCAATGTAAGGCTTAATGCTGTCAGCGATTTCATTGAGATAGGCAGGCCCTCTGCCGCCAAAATCCGCCCTTCCCTCTGTTGCAGCAGACTCCGGCCACGGTGTATAATCATCATTTCGGGAAGAACTGCTGATCCCGATAACGATCAGCTCGGCCAGCAGCCCCTCGCGAAACAGCCTGTACATATAATTCAGGTTATTCATCATTAGTGTTGCACCGTCATGCAGGTACACAACAGGATATTGTTTCCGGGATAATGCATAGGAAGGGGGCAGGAATACCGTCAGCCGGCGTCCCTGCCAGTCCAGCTCTTGCACTTCAAACATCAGGTCTTCATCCTTTCATCCGTTCATAACTGCCACTGTTTCTTTCGTTATTATGAAAGCTTTTCATTCCGTGCACCATAGACAGAGGCCGGAAGCGGCATGGATTTTTGGACAAGGGATTGCAGAAGCTCTGTCCGGCGGCTACCCGGACACTATTAAAAAATAGAATAAAATTTTAGAGATCAGATCGCATACGGGGCTTGGCATTCCCGTTTCTGAAGGGCTTTCAGGGGGCCGTCAAGGGCTTTCTGATCTATTGACTTTCCAACATATAGTGTTTAATATGATTGAAGTCACCTAAATGTAGTGTATATAGTAGTTAAACTCATATATCTGGCGGATTGCCAGAATATCATTATCAAAGGTTAAATAGAACCACTGTTATAGGAGGTTAGAGCGACTATGCTGATTGCTTACGATTCCAAAACCGGCAACGTCAGACGGTTTATCAACAAGCTGAAGCTGCCTGCTGTACAAATCGAAGAGCATATGACGATCGACGAGCCTTACGTGCTTGTTACATACACCACCGGATTTGGGCAGATCCCCGAGAAGGTGTCTTCTTTTTTGGAGAAGAACCATTCCAGGCTGAAAGGCATTGCCGCGAGCGGCAACAAAAACTGGGGTGAGCTGTACGCGCACAGCGCAGACCTGATTGCAGAACGCTATAATGTGCCGGTAGTCGGCAAATTCGAGCTGTCAGGAACATTTGGCGATGTGGAGCGAATTAAACAGGAGGTGAACCGGGTTGCGGCATATTGAATTGAATAACATGTTGATGAAGAGAGACGAGACCGGATTTTTCCAGCTCGATAAAGACCAGGAAGCCGTAGCGGAGTTCATGCGTGATGTGGAGCGCCGCAGCTTGACCTTTACAAGCACCAAAGCCAAGATTGATTATATGATTGCCAATGACTATTACGAGGACCTGTATGACCGTTACAGCGCAGCTGAGATGGAGGATGTCTACCGGATCGCCCATGAGTACAATTTCCGTTTTCCTTCATATATGGCGGCTTCCAAGTTCTATACAGACTATGCCGTCAAAACCAATGACCGCAAGCAGTACCTCGAGCATTATCCGGACCGCGTAGCGGTAGTAGCCCTGCACCTGGGACGCGGAAATGTCGGGACTGCCCGCACCCTGGCCCGTTCCATGATGGAGCAGCGCCTGCAGCCGGCCACACCCACCTTCCTCAATGCCGGCAAAAGCCGCCGCGGCGAGATGGTGTCCTGCTTCCTGCTGGAGATGGACGACTCGCTCAACTCGATTAACTATGTGCTGAATACCTGCATGCAGCTGTCCAAAATCGGCGGCGGCGTTGCTGTCAATCTGTCCAAGCTGCGCGCGCGCGGCGAGACGATCAAGGGTGTTGAAGATGCTGCCAAAGGCATCATGCCTGTCCTGAAGCTGATGGAAGACGGCTTCTCCTATGCTGACCAGATGGGCCAGCGCAAGGGTTCCGGTGCTGCTTACTATAATATTTTCGGCTGGGACGTGCTTGAGTTCCTCGACAGCAAAAAGATTAATGCCGACGAACGGACACGCCTGAAGACGTTGTCCATCGGTCTGATCGTGCCGAACCGCTTCTACAAGCTGGCACAGGATAATCAGCCGCTGTACGTGTTCGCTCCTTATACTGTGTTCCAGGCCTACGGCACTCATCTGGATGACATGGATCTCGACGAAATGTATGATACCCTGCTCGCTGATCCGCGCGTGAAGAAAAAGATCGCTATGAGCGCACGCGACATGCTGACCAAAATTGCCATGATCCAGCTCGAGTCGGGCTATCCATATATGATGAACAAGAGCAATGCGAACAACGCACACGCCCTGAAGAACGTCGGCCAGGTCAAGATGTCCAACCTGTGCACCGAGATTTTCCAGCTGCAGGAGACTTCCGAGATTAACGACTACGGCCAGGAAGATGCGATCCGCCGCGATATCAGCTGCAATCTGGCTTCCCTGAACATCGTGAATGTGATGCAGCACGGCAAGATCCGTGAATCCGTCCACGAGGGCATGCTCGCCCTGACTGCGGTCAGCGACATGACCACGATCTCCAATGCTCCGGGCGTAGCCAAGGCGAACAAGGAGATGCACTCCGTCGGCCTTGGTGTCATGAATCTGCACGGTTACCTTGCCAAGAACAAGATTGCTTATGAAAGTGAGCAGGCCCGCGACTTTGCACGCACGTTCTTCATGACAATGAACTACCATTCGATTGAAAAAAGTATGGAAATTGCCGCTGAGACCGGCGAAACCTTCTACGGATATGCGGAGTCTGATTATGCGACGGGTGTTTATTTTGACCGTTACGTGTCTACCAACTATCAGCCGGTTACAGCAAGAGTGCAGGAGCTGTTCGCAGGCATCTACATTCCTACCCAGGAAGACTGGAAGCAGCTGCGCGAAGCTGTTAAGCAAAACGGCCTGTACCATGCCTACCGCCTGGCGATTGCACCGACTGCGAGCATTTCTTATATCCAGAATGCCACATCCAGCGTAATGCCGATTGTGGAGCAGATCGAGACCCGTACCTATGCCAACTCGACCACCTATTATCCGATGCCTTATCTGCAGCCGGACAATGTGTTCTTCTATAAATCCGCTTATCAGATGGACCAGTTCAAGGTGATTGATCTGATTGCGGAAATCCAGCCCCATATCGACCAGGGTATCTCGACCGTCCTGCACGTGAACAGTGATGTAACAACCCGTGAGCTGGCCCGCTGCTACCTCTATGCGGCACACAAAGGCCTGAAGTCGCTGTATTACACACGCACCAAAAAGCTGTCCGTCGAGGAATGCCTGACCTGCTCGATTTAACGGGCCGTACGGCTACAGAAAGGGAGATTAGATCATTATGAGCGCAATTCAAGCCGTGAACTGGAACCGTCCTGACGACGACTTCTCGCTGATGTTCTGGAACCAGAATATTATGCAGTTCTGGACCGACGACGAGATTCCATTATCCGATGACAAAATGTCCTGGCTGACGCTGAGCGACACCGAAAAGGACTCTTATATGAAGGTGCTGGGCGGGCTCACCCTGCTCGACACCGTGCAAGGCGGCGTAGGCATGCCGCAGATCATGGAGCATGTAGACGGCCTGCAGCGCAAGGCGGTGCTTGGCTTCATGGGGATGATGGAGCAGATTCATGCGAAGTCCTACAGCAGTATTTTTACGACGCTGGCTTCCACTGAGGAGATCGACGGGATCTTCCGCTGGGTGGAGGACAACACGTTCCTGCAGTTCAAGGCCCAGACTATTTCCGAGTATTACAAAAAAATCGAAACTCCCAAGGACCTCTACCTGGCGATGGCAGCTTCCGTCCTGCTGGAGAGCTACCTGTTCTACAGCGGGTTCTTCTACCCGCTCTATCTGGCCGGCCAGGGCAAAATGACCTGCAGCGGCGAGATTATCGACCTGATCCTGCGCGACGAGAGCATCCACGGCGTTTATGTCGGCGTGCTGGCGCAGGAGATTTTCGAAGAGCTGTCCGAGGACGACCAGCGTGACGTGTACCAGACACTTGTTGGGCTGCTGCGCCTGCTGCATGCGAACGAGGAGCAATACACCGAGCAGATCTACGCGCCAATCGGGCTTGTGGAGGAAGTGAAGACCTTCCTGCGCTACAACGCCAACAAGGCGATGATGAACCTGGGTCACGACCCGCTGTTCGACGAGGAAGAGATCAACCCGATCGTCCAGAACGGGATCAGTACCCACACCAAGCAGCATGACTTTTTCTCCAAAAAAGGCAACGGCTACGTCCGTGCGCTGAACGTGGAGCCGCTGCGTGATGAGGACTTTAGTTTCTAAGCATAGAAAAAGGGGCGCTATCGCCCCCTTTTAGTACCGCCGGGGATTCCCGGCGGTTTTTTTGTTGTGTGGAACTCCACATGTTCACCTAAAATTCAAGTGGAAAATCTCCATCTAATTTATCAATAAACCTCACTTTCAGGAAAATAGATCGAAAAGCGCCACTTAATTTTATCGAAATTACCTCCAGCGCACCAGATTACCTTAAATTAATGCCTTTTTTCCACCAACTAATGTTCTCGAATGCTGTAAACCACTAGAATTAAGTGGATAAAATCAAACTATCTGCATAAGGATGGACCCCAGCGTTCCGATATGCAACTTCTTAATCACAGGATACGTAAGATGACTAAAGGAGTTGGTAAAAATGGTAATCTTCGCTACTCTTTTCGTGCTAATTGCGGTACTGAATATTTTCTTTCCGGCAGCAGGCTGGTACATGCGTTACGGCTGGATGGTAAAAGGGGAATCCGAGCCCAGTGATGCCTATCTCATGATGAGCAGAATCAGCAGTGTTATCGTGCTTATTATCTTTTTATTATTCTTTTTACCCGCATTATTTTAGATTAGAGGTATTCTCTTGCCGTATTCGTGTCATAACGTTTATGGCTTCCCTCAAATTGTTTGGATTATGCCCGAATAACATGCTTGAAGGAGCTGCTCTTGCAGCTCTTTTCTTTTCTTTTCTTTTCTTATAGTCGTATTCTAGGGACGACGCTTTGACCCCAGCCGCAGACTGAACAAGGCACCTGCTAAAGCAAGGCAAGCCGCCAGCAGGAAGGTATCAGAGTACCCCTGCATTTCTGCCAGAGATGCATTGCCGCCCGCCATCGTGATGCGCGCGTTAGCCCGGAGGGCCAGGAAGTTGCTCAAACTGGCAATAGCAATCGGGATTACCAGGTTAGAGCTTGCTGACGTTAACGGTGTAACACGGCTGATTAGCTCCGATGGGGCGGATTGCAGGATGTAGGTATTCAGAGACATCATACAGAGGCCCATTCCGATTCCGAGCAGCCCCACCATTCCCCCAATCAGTCCTCCTCCTACGTTCTGGCCTAACTGTGACAGCAGCAATAAAGCCAGAGAGATTGTCCCTAAACCCAAGCCGGCAAGCGGGCGTATCCCCACCCTATCAAACAGCCTTCCGCCAACCGGCATAAGCAGTCCGGATGTGATAGCCAGCATACTCATAACCAGACCCGCCTGAAACGGACTGTATCCTTTGTAATGCTGAAGGTACTGCGGGATAAATACCAGAGATCCGTTAAGCGCCGCATATTGAATCCAGCTTACAAATATTCCTCTTCGAAAGCTAACCGTTCTGAACGCCTGAAGAGCCAGAATCGGCTGCGGATGTCTTGTCTCATGAAACCACAACCAGACTAGCAGTATGACACTGACTGCCCTCAATAACCAAAGAAGCCATTGGGAAGCATCCACATTCATGCTTAAAGCGAGTAAAACAAAGGCTACAGGGGCCAGAAAAAAGCCAACGACATCCAGCGATTTCTTATCGTAAGAGGATTTAGGTGGCTGCAGCGCATTCGCCTTAAGCAAATAACGTGCTCCCAAATAAACAGTAAATATGCCTAAAGGAAGATTAATGAGAAAAATCCATTGCCAGCCTATGGACTCTAACAGCCAGCCGGATAGAACCGGCCCGGAGGCCGGTGCCAGCAGCATCGGGATACCCAGCATCCCCATGACCTGTCCTTTCTTATTCTCCGGTGCAAGGCGGAAAATCATAGCCATCCCTATCGGCTGGACCATTCCCCCGCCAAGCCCTTGAATGATCCGGCAAATCGTTAACTGCAGGGAATTCTGGGCCAGCGCACACAGCAATGATCCGATAACAAACATGATAATGGTAATGATATAAGCCTTCGCTGAGCCGAATCTGTCCGAGAACCATCCTGCGAGCGGAATCGTAACCGACATGGCTAACATATAGCCCGTAATTACCCATTGCAAGGTGTCAAAAGAAACCCCAAAAGCCTTAGCCAGGCCGGGGATGGCTACATTCATGGCGGTGCTGTCTATCATCACCATCATCATTCCGGGAATAATAGCCATAAGCATCAGTATGAACGGCCTCCGCTCAGACATCACGTTTTGATTGTACTGACTATTCATATCAGGTCTCCTTTTACTAAACATCGTGTTGATTAACTTTTACCTGCTGATTATAATCAGAACAACCCCAAAACCGATGATCACAGATAATCGTTATGTTCATTAATCAACGGCAAGCTGCAGAATGTTTAGTAAAGCTACTATTTATTTAGGAGAGGAACCCGCAGTGAACGATAAAACAGACCGCAGGATTCTAAGGACCCGGACTCTTTTAAGAACAGTTATGCTTGATCTGGCGTCAGAAAAACCACTTGAAACCATTACAGTTAAAGAGCTGACGGAAACAGCCGGATTAAACAGAGGGACCTTTTATTTACACTATCAGGACATTCATGATTTTTATGAGCAGTATAAAAATGAGGTTCTGGAACAATACGAGAGCATTATAAAGAAGCTTGGCGGCACCCGTGAAACGAGAGAGCCCTTTATTGACCCGCCCTCAGGTTATGTACGTCCATTCGAGTATGTCCTTGAGCATAAGCATTTTTTCAAAATATTCCTGGGTTTCGGGGGCGACACCAATCTTTCCCTTCAAATGACAGAGCTGATTAATCAGCAGTTTATTAATGCCTATCGCGTAAATCATCAACAGATCAAATCCGCAGATATTCCCGTGAAACAACAGTACTTATTCGCGTATCTTGCTTCAGCCTATGTGGGGACCATGCAGTTCTGGATTCAGCGGGATTTCGACTTATCTCCGGCGGAGATGGCTATTTTGTTCTCAAAGATTTCGAGGCTGGGATCGGCGCATGTGACCTTCCCTGTAATATAAATTGAACGATAAAGAGAGGTCATACATCATGTTTCAAGGCAAACCGAGGACTGCCGCTTGGATAGGAATCGGGCTATATACAGGCCTTACTCTATTTTTCTTATTTGTCGGCTTCAACCGCTCATCGGCTCTGCCAGAGACGGGCTTGCGGTATCACTTAGTATTTGACGGGATTCCGCTGCGGTTTCCGGGGAGAGGTTATGCGAATCTGTGGGTCTTCAACCTGGGGAACTATCTGGCATTCGTACCGTTCGGACTATTGATTCCGCTGCTGATCCGCTGCCGGTTCCTGCCGTTCCTTGCGGTCTTCTTAACAGCCATTACCGGGGTTGAGCTGATTCAGATGGTAACGTATCTGGGCGCGTTCGATATTAACGATATCGTCATTAATACGCTGGGTGCGACTGTCGGCTACGGTGCTCAGCGGCTGATCCGCCGCGATCGTACGACGCCAAGAGGTTTACTCAAGCTCCTGTCCTCCGGAGCCCTCTTGACTTTGGCCGTCTACTCCGCTGTGAGTGGTCTCAATTATTATCTGGATCATGGACGCGGTGAGATCAAGGCGCTGGACCAGCTCCCCCTTGAGCAGGGAGAAGTGAGGTGGGAATCAACACTCAATGGTTTCACTGCAGCGCAGGAGCCGATCGAACCGGCGCTCAATCTGTACAGTCGTGATAATCCGAGAAACCATGAGTTCTCACTGCGCCTTGACGGACAGTTCAAGGAGTTATCTGGTAATGTGACCGTCCCTGACGACGTTATTTACGGGGCAAGCAGCGGAAGCAGCCGCGTCATTATCAGCACCGACGGAGAAGAGGTTTACTCCATAGATATGAATATCGTACCCGGTGAGAATCAGGCGCTATCCTTCCGTGTGCCGCTTGAGGGCAAGCAGGAATTGAAGATAGCCGTCTTCAACGATGCCGCTGACCCTCGAACCAATGCGGTATTCTGGGATGTCACGCTTATTGAAGCCAATGCCGGCCAAAAGCTGGCGGCACGAATTCATCGTTTGCTTGGCGGAGGATAGGGCTGCGGGCAAGGGCTTGAGGGTTAAGGCTATAGAGAACGCTCTACTCAACTAAAGGTTAGAAGAATGGTAGAAGATAGGCGATTTTATGAAAAAAGCGCGACCTCCGAAAACCCCGGAAACCGCGCCCTGATTGAATTCGTAAACATGCTGGTGAAGGGAATTGAACCCCCGGCCTACGCATTACGAGTGCGTTGCTCTACCCCTGAGCTACACCAGCCTGAAGCTTGAGATACCCGTCAGAAACAAAAATATTATACATCTTTTGGTCAAAATCGCCAATACCCTTTTATCCCGTCACCCAAGGCTCTACTCTTCCTGCAGCTTGCTCTCGACCGACTGCAGCTTGCTGCGGCTCGTGGAGGGCTTGTCACGGCGGTCGTCGATCTTGAGCGCCGTTGATACGCGCTGTGCTCCGGCATTGAACGGAGACTCATGCAGCGCCTCTACAGCTGCCAAAATCCTGGATACCGGGCCCTCGATAATCGTTCCCATGGAGGTCAGCTCAAACGTAATCCCCTCCACCGTCTGCAGCACACGCTGCATATCAGCTACATAGCTGCTAAGGCTGGTGCTGCCTGTGCCGATTGGAATGACAGTAACTTCGCCGATTGCCATCGTTAGATTCCTCCTGAGATTCATTTCTTAAACCACCTTCATTGTAGCAACTCCGCTCTTCCCCCACAAATTCAGCCACAAAAAATTCATCATTCTTCATCTATATAAGCCCCATAACACTCACAAGCTTCCATCTATAAATCTAGTGTCAGAATCACTACATTTATGGAGTCTTTGTGGCAGCTTTACGGACAATTTATGAATCCTGTTTCCCTCAAATCAGGCTTAGGCTGTGGATTACCTGTGGACTAGTTGTGGATCAGCTGTGAGTAAGCGGGCTGAAGCCGCTCCCCGCGCGGCTTTGTAAAAAATGGTTTACAAACACAATATATTGGGGTATTTTTAATAACATCAACCAAATATAGTGGAAGCAGGTGCTTTACTCTTGTTAAGAGAGTAGGAGCTTAATAGGGAAGCGCGGTGCAAATCCGCAGCGGTCCCGCCACTGTAACCGGATGCCGGCCGGGAGAACGCTCCCTGTCAGGCACATCCTTGGCATAGGCCACTGGAGGGCGGACAAGCCCCCCGGGAAGGAGCCGCTGGGTGAACCGGGAGCCAGGAGACCTGCCTGTTTCCGGGCACCGTTATGTACCCCTGCGAGGAACAGGAGAGGTGCCCGAATGCGGCCTGCAGCAGCAGAATCAGCCTCCCCTGATACAGGGACATCAGGCTGCCGATACCTGAGGATGATAATTTGTATTGCCCTCAGGTATCGGCTTCTGCGTAAGACAAGAGGGTGACCTCATGCCCTTTTCTCTTTACACCCAGACCACTGGCAAATATCCGCTCATCAGGGTATTTACAACGCATCCGGGCATTTTCCGCCTTTAAGGCGGGAGGTGCCTTTTTACTGGGATCAGACGGACAACAACAGATTATGGATGAAATAGATTTAATGGACAACCATACCGAGAGGAGAGAGTTACATATGACGCTGCTGGAGAAACGGTACAATAGCGGACAAGCTGCACAGGAGGTTCTTCTGAATGAATTAATACATTTAGGCCGGGATATTATTGACAGCGCCGATCTGGATATGCTGCGTGAGAACGCCAACCTGAACGGGGAAAGCTTTTCCGGTAAAATGAGTAAATTTGGAAGTGAATATTCCAAGTGGTACGCCCGCAATTTCACTATGCCGCCGCAGCTCGTACAGGCCACTCTTGATAATGTGGTATATGTCCACGATCTGGACCAATACGCAATCGGAACAACCAACTGTATCTTTATTCCGTTCGAACGGCTGCTGCGTGAAGGCTTCAACACCGGCAACGGCAGTGTCCGCCCGCCGAACTCGATTATGACGGCTATGTCGCTGGTGGCGATTATTTTCCAGTCTCAGCAGAACGCCCAGTATGGCGGCGTATCGGCCAACAAGCTTGATTTTGATCTCGCGCCTTATGTGACCAAATCCTTCGCCAAGCTGTTCCGCAAGGGCCTCGGCTACTTTGAAGAGGGGGAAGCAAGTGAAATCGCCGGCGACATCACGATGAGCCGCAGTGATCTGGCTGAGCAATATCCGCGCTCCTTCCGCTTTGCACAGAAAGAGACTGAGAGCGAAACGCTGCAGGCTGCTGAGAGTATGATTCATAACCTGAACACAATGTCCAGCCGTTCGGGCGGACAGATTCCTTTTACAAGCATTAACTATGGTACCTGCACTTCACCGGAAGGACAGCTGGTTATCAGCTCCCTCCTGACCGCAACGATGAACGGCCTGGGCAGCGGTGAGACGCCGGTATTCCCGATTCAGATTTTCAAATGCAAGCAGGGTGTTAACCAGCAGCAGGGCGATCCGAACTATGAGCTGTTCCTGAAGGCGGCTGAATGCTCGGCGCGCAGACTGTATCCGAACTTTGCCAACCTGGATGCGCCGCTCAATCTGCAGTACTATGATCCGGCTGATCCGGATACGGAATTCGCAACAATGGGCTGCCGCACACGTGTGCTCGGCGACCGTTTTGGACGCAACCATTGCTCCGGCAAAGGCAACCTGTCCTTTAACACACTCAACCTGGTCCGTCTCGGTCTTGCCCACGGCACTGTTACAGGACGCCGGCTGTCGGCTGATGAAGAAGGCTTCTACGATGATCTCAACCACTATATGGATATTGCGCTGGAAGGCCTGCTGCACCGTTTCCGTATCCAGGCAGCCCAGAAGGCCAAAGCCTCTGACTTTATGATGCGTGAGGGCGTATGGGAAGGCGGCGAAGCACTCGCTCCCGAGGATATTGTGGGCGATCTGCTCAAGCACGGCAGCCTTTCCCTCGGCTTCATCGGGATGGCAGAATGCATGAAGGCAATGTACGGCAAGCACCACGGCGAGGACATGGAGGTTCACGCCAAAGCAGTGGCCATCGTCCGCCATATGCGGGAATACTGCGACCGTAAGAGCGAAGAGCTGGATCTGAACATTACGCTGTTTGCTACACCGGCTGAAGGCCTGTCCGGCAAGTTCACCAAGGTGGACCGTAAGGTACTGGGCTCAATCCCGGGCGTAACAGACCGTGAGTATTATACGAACTCGTTCCACATCCCTGTATATCATGAGCTTGGCGCAGCCCAGAAGATCAGTCTGGAAGCCGCTTTCCATGAATACTGCAACGCCGGCGCAATCTCCTATGTAGAGCTGAACGGTAATGCACGGAGCAACCCGGCGGCTTTTGTAAAAATCATTAAATACGCGCTCGAGCAGCAGATCAGTTATTTCAGCATCAACCACCCGATTGACCGCTGCTCCGGCTGCGGCTATGAAGGGGTTATCGGAACGAACTGCCCTTCCTGCGACGCCCATGAGCATGACGTGCATATCCGCCGGCTGCGCCGGGTAACCGGATATCTGACCGGCGACTACCAGACCCGCTTCAATGCCGCCAAGCAGGCTGAAGTGAGAGACCGCATCAAGCATCTATGAATATCTGCGGCTACTATCCGGAGTCTATTAATGAAGGAGAAGGCATGCGGGCGGTTATCTTTATAAGCGGCTGCCGCCACCGCTGCCCCGGCTGCTTCAATCCAAAGACCTGGAATTTCAATTTCGGAGAGCCCTTCACGCTGGAGCGGCAACGCGAGATTATTTGCGAAATGGCTGCCAATCCGTTGCTGGACGGGCTGACGCTGGCGGGCGGCGATCCTTTTTTCTCGGCGGATGAGGCCTGCGGCTTCCTCCATGAGCTTCGTGCCGTGCTGCCGGACTTTCCGGTATGGATTTATACCGGTTACACGTACGAAGAGCTGACGGCTGTGCCGGGCTCACCGGAATGGAACCTGCTGGCCATGTGCCAGGTGGTAATTGACGGCCGGTTTGTTGAAGAGCTCAAGGACACCACGCTTCCCTACCGGGGCAGCAGCAACCAGCGGATTATTGATATACCTTCCAGTCTGGCCGGCAGCGGGGTTGTCGATTGGCAGCCCGTGGTACTGTAAGCTGCTCTTTCTTGTCCTCGCTATCCTAAAGCTGTAATTCACAAAAGCCCCGTACCACCGGATCTCCGGCAGTACGGGGCTTTTAAATTGTTCAGCTATCTCCTGCCAGCTATGCGTAAGGGTTACTCTGCAGCTTTACGCGCAGCCTTCGCCGCAGTCTCCTCCGCCAGCTCCTCCAGCACGCTGTTCAGGCGCAGCTTAAGCTCGTCAGCCAGCTCGACAACCCCCTGGTCGTTGCGCACGGCCTGGGAATCAACAGCATACACGCCGCCCAGAATATGCCGTGCACCCAGCACAGACAGTACAGGCTTCAGTGAATAGTCGATTGCCAGCAGATGCGCCAGGCTGCCGCCCATGAAGAGCGGAAGCACGATTTTACCGGCCAGGCCCTTTTGCGGAACCAGATCGAGGAAGGTTTTCAGCACGCCTGTATAAGAAGCTTTATATACCGGACTTACAACAATAACGGCATCAGCCTCCGCTACGAGCCCGTTGGCTTTTACAATAGCTTCGCTCTCGAACTTGGTATGAATCAGGTCCTCTGCCGGAAGCTCAGCCACATTAATCCGTTCTACTTCAAAACCGCGCCCGTGCAGATCCGCCTCTGCATATTCGATAACCGCGTTAATCCGCGATACCAGGGATGGCGTTCCGTTAATTACAACTATTTTGGCCATATTTACACCTCTTCCGCTATTGTTAATTAAGAGAATATGCCGCTCAGCGCAGTCTAAAATACTTTAAATTATAAATAATCCTATCAAAAAGGACGGAATATTGTCAAACCTCAAAATATGCGTTGATAAGCCCGTTTTTCATCCCATTGCTTGCGCATGCCGGCTTGTTGGGATATAATGAGCGGCAAACCTATATTGCAATCCTGCCAATGACCGGCATCCAACCGTGAGGCGTCTGCGACCGGAGCATTTTCCTTGTTCCCTAAGTTCACCGGGTTTCGCCCGTTACCGCGAAGACCAAAGAGGACCGAACCTCCTGCAAGCCTGTATTTCCGCAAGTTCGGTCAACCTGGGTGGCACCGCGAGCTGACGCTCCTCGTCCCATGGATGAGGGCGTTTTTTGTATTTTTTTAAGACAAAAGGAGCGAATGCGGTATGCTGGACATGAACTGGATCAAGGAAAATCAAGAGCTTGTGAGAAATACGGCACTGTGGAAAAGAGTCGATCCCGTGCTGGATGAGCTGCTGGAATGGGACGACAAACGGCGGGTGCTGCGCCGCGATACCGAGCAGCATCGTGCGGAGCGCAACAAGCTGACCAAGGAGATCGAACAGCTGCTGCGCCAGGGTAATCCTGCCGCGGGTGAGCACGCTAAGGTGCAGGTACGTGCGCTTAATGCTCTGCTCGGCACGCTGGAAGCCGAACTGGCAGAGGCCGAGCGCCGCTGCGGTGAACTGCAGCTGCTCGTCCCCAATCCCGTATCGGCCGACACGCCGATTGGTAAAGACGACAGCGGGAATGTTGAGCTCCGGCGCAGCGGAACGCTGCCAGAGTTCGGCTTCACCCCGCGCGATCATGTGGAGCTGGGCGAGCTGCACGGCATCCTCGACATCCCGCGCGGCGTCAAAGCCGGTGGCCCGCGCAGCTATGTGCTGAAGGGCGCGGGGCTTGATCTCCATCTCGCCGTGCAGCGGCTGGCACTGGATGTACTGGGGCAGCGCGGCTTCACGGCGATGGATGTGCCGGTACTTGTCCGCCCGGAGGCGCTGGAGCGGACGGGGTTTTTCCCCGGCGGACGGGATCAGACCTACGAGCTGAACGGGGAAAACCGCTGGCTCGCCGGCACTTCGGAGGTATCGCTGGTCTCACTGTACAGCGATGAGATCGTGGAGCTGGACGAACCCCTTCGGCTGGCCGGAATGTCGGCCTGCTTCCGCCGCGAGGTCGGCTCGGCCGGACGCGATGTGCGCGGCCTGTACCGGGTGCACCAGTTCTCGAAGATTGAGCAGGTTGTATTCTGCCGCAATAACCCGGAAGACTCGGAGCAGATGCTGCAGGAGATTCTGGCCAATGCTGAGCATATCCTGCAGCTGCTGGAGCTGCCTTACCGCATCGTTGCGGTCTGCAGCGGCGATATGTCGCTGAAGACACATAAGCAATATGATGTGGAGACCTGGATGCCCAGCCGCGATGCCTTCGGCGAGACCCACTCGGCCTCTAACCTGCATGACTTCCAGGCCCGGCGCTCGAACATCCGCTACCGTGACGAGCAGGGCCGGCTGCAATACTGCCATACGCTGAACAACACCGCCGTAGCCACGCCTCGGATTCTTATACCGCTGCTGGAGAACCACCAGCAGGAGGACGGGTCGGTCTATATTCCGGTCGCGCTGCGGGAGTATATGAACGGGCTGGAGCGTCTGGAAGTACGGCAGGCGTAATAGCCTTAGGGCAGCGTGATGGGCTGCCCTATACTAGCACCCGCATACCCTTCAGCTGTTCAAATAAAAAGCAGCAGAGATCGTTCACAGGACGCCGCTCTGCTGCTTTTCTGGTTTTCTGGTTTTCTGGTTTTTACTCCTATCCCCCTCCCCCTTTGCCCACATAGCTGCACTTTGTACAACTAAAGCGGCCGTTTTCTGCTCATTTCTTCCTTTAATTGCACTCTGTACACTTAAAAAGCGATAAAAGACCCCGTTTGTCTGTTTCGGGCTATTATAGCTGCACCAAATACACTTATATGATGCAAAGACCAATTTCAGCTGTTTTTAGCTGCACATACTACAGCTATCCGCTCTGGCACCTGAGCACCCGAAACCTAAGATTTAGAATGTTTTAGAATGATATAAGGTTCCGCCGTTTACACTCAAAATATCAAACTCAACAGAAACTTTTACATAAAAATTACATAAACATAACATTAATTTTATAAAATCATCAATTTCATTTTAAATATGAATGAAAAATAGCTTGGGCATTCATTGATTTTCACTACATAATCCTTTATTTTTGTGCATTATATATAAACTTTCAGCCTTTTAATTTTATTTAATACAGAATTAATATATATTCATGTGAGACAACCTTTCATTTTACAAATGGATGTTACACTTACTAGGTTGTAAATCATAGTTTGAGAGGAAGTGGGTTTAGAATAATGGTTATTTCTCACAGGATGCAGAAATGGCTGTCCGCAGGACTGGCAATGCTGATGCTGATTGGCATCGTAGTGCCTGCCGGACAAGTTGCACAGGCAGCAACTGATAACAGTAATATTGTAATCTCACAGGTTTATGGCGGCGGAGGCAACAGCGGCGCAGAACTCAAGAATGACTTTATTGAATTATATAATCCTACTGACAAGGCGGTAAGCCTTGACGGGTGGAAGGTGCGTTATGCGAGTGCCAGTGCAAGCGGCGATCTTGCTACAACGAAAAACATCACCGAATTGCAGGGAACGATTCCAGCTAACGGGTACTTCCTGATTCAACAGGCAGAGGGTGCCGGCGGCACCAAGGAACTGCCGGCTCCGGATGCAACAGGAAACATAGCAATGGGAGCAGCCGGCGGTAAGGTTGATCTAGTAAACAACGCAGAAGTAAGCGTCGATATGGTAGGTGCGGGAGCTGCTACTGCATATGAAGGCAGTGGTCCTACCGGCGTAATCAGTGCTACGCTGGCAGCTATCCGTAAAGCTGCCGAAGGCGCTCCGGCTGACAGCCGCGGCCAAGACACAGACAACAATGCTAACGACTTCGTAGTCCAAACCCCGGACCCGCGCAACAGCAGCTACGGTATTAAGAAGGCTGTTGAGGCTGTAACCGCTGCACCGGCATCGGGTGCGTGGCCGCAGGGTACAGCGATTACCCTTAACACAGCTACAGTAGGCGCATCAGTCTATGCCGCAGTTTACATAGACGGCGCTTCAGGCGCATACACGCCGTACAGCGGGCCTATCCAGCTGAACGCGCCGACGACAATTAAGGCGTATGCCTCTGTCGCGGATAACGTGTACAGCACGGTGTCGACTTTTGACTATTCTATCCTGACGAAGCAGGATATTTCCGCAGTAAGACCTGCTGAAAAAGGCGATAATGTATGGACTGAAGGCGTTGTAACCCGCATCGACGGTGCCAAAACGTTCATTCAGGATGACACGGCAGCTATCGTGCTGTACGGGTTCCCGGCATTTGCACAGGTCGGTGACCGTGTAGAAGTTCAAGGAGCCATGGATATTTACAGTAATCTGCAGGAGCTCAAGCCGGTTACCGGCCTTACTTATAAGGTGACTGCTGAGAACGCAGGCGTTCCGGCTCCCAAGGTGATTACTGCTGCCGATCTTTCAGCAGCTAACGGTGAAGCTCATGAAGCACAGCTTGTTACGCTCAAGGATGTAACCATCGACAGCAAAGACGGAAGTACTGTCATTGCCAGCCAAGGCAATCAGACATTCACTATCTACTCCGGACTTTCCCAGCTTGCTGTGGGTAAACACTTCGATCAGATTACAGGTGTAATTGAGCAGTATAATACAACCTATCAGTTCATTCCGCTTGGCGCCGAAAGCCTGGTAGAGGAGCTGTTCTCCGTTATTGCCAGTCCGGGTGCGGGTCCGATTATTATCGGCGGACAAGTAACGCTCTCCAGCCCTACTGCCGGAGCAACAGTGCACTACACCATTGACGGTGCAACGCCTACGGCGGCAAGCACACTCTATACAGCACCTGTCACTGTTGACAAAGACATTGTAATTAAGGCTGTTGCTGTACTGGACGGCCAGACCAGCAAAGTATACACCTTTGAATACAAAGCTGCAGGACAGCCGCGTATCCATGACATTCAGGGCGAATCCCATACCTCCAGCTTTGCCGGACAGACGGTTACGGATGTAGAGGGTATCGTTACAGAGCTTGGATATACATTTGCAAATGGCAATTATAAAGGCTTTTTCATCCAGGACCCTCAGCCTGATGATAACATCAATACCTCGGAAGGGATTTTCGTATACAGCACCAATGCCAGCCTGAAGCCGGCAATCGGCGATCACGTGGCCGTTACGGGGCTTGTCTCCGAATATAATGAAGGAAGCAGCAGCAACCTGACTTCCACCCAGATTACACTCAGCTCCATCACAACGATTGCCAAGGACGTAGAACTGCCGGCACCAGTCGTACTAGGCAAAGGCGGACGGGCCATTCCGGACTCCATCATCGACAATGACGGACTGACTGTATTCCAGCCTTCTGAAGATGCTGCAGATTTCTACGAATCCCTTGAAGGCATGCGGGTGACCCTGCCAAGCCCGACTATTATCAGTCCTTACTGGACAAGCGGCGGCGGTAATTCAATGCTGTACAACATTCCTGTAAGAGTAGAGAACACAACGCAGGATGTAGTTACACCTGCCGGAGGACTTGTCCTGAAGGGATCAGACAACCTTAATCCCCAGCGCCTCCTGATTGCTTACGGCGATCCTGGACAGCAAGTTGGTACAGGTGACAAGTTTAACGGTGATGTTACAGGTGTTATCGGCTACAACAACGGCAACTACAAGGTTATTCCAGACAACGGAAGCCTGCCGGGCATTACGCCTAGCACATTCAAGCAAGAGACCTCAACAATCACTGTGAATGCGGACAAATTGCTGATTGCTTCTTACAACATCGAGAACTACTATCCGGGTGTAGGAGCAGCAAAGATTCAGAAGCTGGCCGATTCCATCACTACGAATTTGAAAAAACCGGATATTATCGGCGTTGTTGAAATGCAGGACAGCGACGGGGAAGGCAATAACGGTATTGTGGAGGCCAGTGCCGCCGAGCTGATTCAGGCTATTCAGGCAGCTGGAGGCCCGCTGTACACTTATGTTGATATTGCCCCGGTAAATAATGCGGACGGCGGAGCGCCAGGCGGAAATATCCGTGTCGGCTTCCTCTATAATGCAGCAAGAGTACAACTGGCAGACAGTATTAACAGTCAAAAAGGCTCTGCTACCCAGGCTGTCAGCTACGATGCAGCTGCGGATGAGCTGAGCTACAATCCAGGCAGAATCGACCCTACTAACACTGCTTTTGCCAGCTCGCGCAAGCCGCTTGCGGCCCAGTTTGAATTTAACGGCGAAAAAGTGATTGTGATTGCTAATCACTTCAACTCCAAATCAGGTGATAACGGTCCTTTCGGAAATGTACAGCCTCCTGTGCTTTCAAGTGAGACCCAGCGCCACAAAATCGCTGCAGTAGTAAACGGTTTTGTTAAGCAGGTACTGACAGCCAACCCTGAGGCGAACATCGTTGCGCTTGGTGATCTTAATGACTTCCAGTTCACCCAGACAGCAACCATTCTTAAAGGAACTGAGCTTGATAACCTGATCGACAAGCTGCCGCTGAACGAACGCTACACTTATACGTACGACGGCAACTCACAGGTGCTTGATCATATTCTGGTAAGCAAAAACCTGACAGCATCCTCCGAAATTGATGTTGTTCATCTCAATGCTGACTTCCCGGCAGACCGCGGAAGAGTGTCCGATCATGATCCTGTCCTGGCACAGATCGACCTGAATGCAGACTTCTCCCTGAGAGTCCTGCACACGAACGACACGCACAGCCATCTGGAGACAGTCGTTAAGCGTATGACGGCTATCAAACAGGAACGTACCGGCAACTCTATCCTGCTTGATGCAGGCGATGTATTCTCCGGCACGCTCTACTTCACCAAGTTCGAAGGGCTTGCCGATCTGGAGTTCATGAATTACATCGGCTACGATGCCAT
>NZ_CCDG010000116.1 GCF_000723885.1 Paenibacillus camerounensis | reverse complement strand
CTGACTCAGCTGGATCTGAACGAATACTTTGTGGACCGGGATCACGAAGCGTTGTCCTTCTCTCTTGGGAGTATCGAAAATAACGGCAACGCCATCCACGCCTGGGTGGACGGAAACATCCTGTCTATCTCCGGGGCGATTATCCAGCCGCAGCAGCTTTACCTTTCGGCTACCGACGGGCATGGCTGGGCTGCTTACAATACCGTACGGGTCAATGGCGAGAACCTTGCACCGGTTGCACTTAGCCAGCCGATGGTCATTTT
>NZ_CCDG010000115.1 GCF_000723885.1 Paenibacillus camerounensis | reverse complement strand
TTCAGATCCAGCTGAGTCAGCAGACCCGTCGCGTCGACAACGGCATGAGAGATTGCTTCCGGCACGAAATTTAAAGTTGTGTTCATGTCGGCATACAGCCCCCGCGGATCGGTTGCCCGGATGGTGAACGAGGTTGGCATGGTTGGCGTACCGCCAACTGCAAGATAACCAGATGCAGCATGTAAAGTCAGGTTGAGCCCACTGAGCGGATCCGGACCCTGGACAATGGAATAGGAAAGCGAATCGCCATTGGGATCCTGGAAGTAACGATCTAAGTAGCCGATAGATTGCTTGAACTGGCCTTGCGTCGGATTGAAAATGACCATCGGCT
>NZ_CCDG010000114.1 GCF_000723885.1 Paenibacillus camerounensis | reverse complement strand
CCGACGCCAACGCCGACAGCAGCACCGACGCCAACGCCGACAGCAGCGCCAACACCAACGCCGACAGCAGCACCGACGCCAACGCCAACAGCAGCACCGACGCCAGCGCCGACAGCAGCACCGACGACAGCGGCACCAACAACAGCGCCAACAGCAGCACCAACAACAGCACCGACAGCAGCGCCAACAAGCGCACCAACAACAGTGCCAACAACAGCACCGACAGCAGCGCCAACAAGCGCTGTAACGCCTGGTCCTACAGTACCGGCAACGCCATCACCCACGAGTGTAGTTTCTATTCCGGGCGGAACTCCTTCCACCCCGACCGGTCCGACGGTCATCGGGACGATTGTGACGGATGATGAACTGGAAATTGAAGATAATCCTGTGCCGCTTGGTCCCGGCGCCAGTGCAACTGCCGCTGCAGGCGGAATAATCGTATCACAAGCAACGCCGAAGGCGAGTCCGACCGCCGGACCCGGGCCGGAGGATGAAATTATCCTTGATGAAGAGATACCGCTGGGTAGTGTTACCGATCCCGGCATCACAGAAGCGGCAGCCGCTACATTGCCGCAGACCGGAGAATCCAGTCCGGCACCCTATTACATTACAGGCATGACGCTGGCTGCCCTGGGGCTTCTGCTAAGCAGAACCAGAACCGGCAAGCGTAAAAGCTAACATGGTAAGACTACGGCGGATGAAAGGGTGATTCCGCCGGTTTATCTTAAAGGCTGCTGCCGGAAGATACTGCTCCGGGCAGCCTTTTTTTCTGCTGTTAAGCGGAAAGATTGTTGCAGATAAACGGATGACTGAACATAAAGGAGATCATTCTATGTGGTTGATTGTAATGGCGGCAGTCCTTGTTATCGCTGCCGCTGCACTAAGCTATGCAGGCTTTTTTTTCTACGGGGTGGCGATTAAGCGTGCGCCGAAGGCGTTTTTGGTCAGCAGTCCGGATCTGAAGGTTGACCCGCCTGTTGCCGGTGCCTCCTGGGGAGAAGGAGCCGAATGGGTTGCGCGCCAGCATTTCCGGGATGTGCAGCTGTTTTCAGAGGATGGCCTGGAGCTGAAGGGGTATTTTCTGGCGTCTGAGCAGGCTGCCGGCCGTACTGCTGTTATTGCCCACGGTTATTCGGGAAAAGGAAAGGATATGGGAGCAATAGCGAAAATGTATTATGAGCATCTGGGCTATAATGTGCTGCTTCCCGATGCGAGAGGCCACGGGCAGAGTGCAGGCGGTTATATCGGCTTCGGCTGGCCTGAGCGCCATGATATGGTGAAATGGATTGAATGGGTGCTGGAAGAGACGGGACAGCAGGCGCAAATTACGCTGCATGGGGTTTCCATGGGCGGGGCAACCGTATTGATGACTGCGGGGGAACAGCTTCCGGTGCAGGTCAAAGCGGTCGTGGAGGACTGCGGCTACAGCTCGGTCCGAGCACAGCTGTCCTACCAGCTCCGGCGTATGTACCGTTTACCGGCTTTTCCGTTCGTACAGTGCGCGAGTCTGGTTACCCGGATAAAAGCAGATTATTTCTTCGGGGAAGCCTCTGCGCTTAAGCAGGTACGAAAAGCCAAGGTGCCGATTTTGTTTATCCATGGGGATGCTGACAAGTTCGTACCGTTCTTTATGATGGAGGAGTTATATGAGGCCTGCAGCGCCCCGAAAGAGAAGCTGATTGTACACGGGGCGGGTCATGGTCTGGCCTATGACACGGATAAGGCAGGCTATGTTGCAAAGGTAAGCGGTTTTGTTGAGCGGTATGTACATTGATGCACGGGAATAGTCCCGGAAAAGTAGACGTGCCCGGTATCCGCATGCTGCGGCTGCCGGGCACTAATATGTTCCACACATAGCTGTGCTTATCTGCAACGGATAAGCATCCAGTCTATGTCTTATAGGTATATTCATCCCCCGCCGTCCGTGAGTGACGGGTGTCGTAATTCCTTGTTATTTCCAGCAGCCGTATGGCGAGATAATCCTTCCAAAACGATAAGAGCCCTACCTCTCTCTTATCCTTGCGGCTCCGAGGCCGCGCCAGTGTGAATCGGAATGCTATATTCGAATTTAATCTCATAAAAAGGAAGAGTCATGCAAGAAAACGTAAGAATTTGTGTCCAAATTGCCGATAAAAAGAAAGGAGTGAAGCTATCGGCCTGACATCTTCTTGATGGGGATATTCATACACCTAAACAAATATTTCTTTATTATATCGCAGTATATCCAAAAATGCAAATTTATATATATAGGGACTGGGTAAGACCGGGGATGGGAGTGCTAATGAATATGTACGGGGCATTTTTAAGAAAGCAGATCGGCAATTACTTATTTGGCTCCGTTGTTGCGGTCTTGGCGGTTGGAAGCCTGATATTGCTCTCTTCACTGGAGATCAGTATGGAGGAGTACGGCAGGCTGTTAATTGTACTGCTGCTCTCATTCACAATTATGGCCATTACGGAGATCAGTGTATTTGTCAGGCATATCAAGCCGATCCGTGCGGCTCTGCTGGACCCGAAGCCTGCACTGGCCGTGCTGGAGAAAGCCTATCTGCACACGCATCAGCTGCCCAGGCATGCGGTCATGCGGATTCTCGGGCCGCATCTTATGGGACTCTCTGTGCCGGCGGCTCTGATGACGAGCTGGATGATTCATGCCGGTCTGCTTACTATTCCTTACTTTTATCTGGTAATGGCCGTAGCCGGGGCCATCCTGGTTGCCAGTATGCATGCACTGATTGAATTTTATCTCACTTGTTCAGCTATCATTCCGCTAATTAAGGAATTCAGAAACCGGGCAATGGAGCTGCACAATGTCGATTTTTCGCTGGAGGGGCATGTCTTTGTGCCGATTCGTCCGAAATTTCTGATCAGCTGTATGCTGATTGGAACGTTTCCGCTGTTTCTGTTTATTATGGCAACCCATATCCGCATGAACAATACTGGAACTGGCATGCTGGTCGGATTTCAGAACTACTGGGCCTGGGCGGGAATGGTGCTGCTGATCGGAACCTTCTTCTCCTCAGTAGCGGCCTGGCTTCTTACCAATAGTGTGCAGCATCCGATTAACGAGCTGTACAAGGCTATGAATAATATCAAAGAAGGACGTCTTTTGCAGGTGCAGGATGAATATTCTGATGAATTCTCAAAGCTGGTAGCCGGCTTCAATATGATGGTGCGGGGACTGCAGGACCGTGAGCAGCAGAGCCGGCAGCTGCTGGACAGCTATTTTACAACGCTCGCCGTTGCGCTGGATGCACGGGATTCTTATACAGCCGGACATTCGCTGAGGGTGGCTGAATATTCGGTTATAATCGGACAGCTTGCCGGTCTGACCGGCCAGAGCCTGGATGATCTGCGCAAATCGGCGCTGCTGCATGATATCGGCAAAATCGGCGTACCCGACAATGTCCTGTTCAAAGAGGGCAATCTGACAGATGATGAGTTTGAACAGATCAAAAGCCACCCGGTGCTTGGAGAAAATATTCTGCGGCAGATTGAGCCGGTGGAGAAGATGGCACCCTATCTGGAGGGGGTACGCTCTCACCATGAACGCTATGACGGCAAAGGCTATCCAGACGGGCTGGCGGGGACCGGCATTCCGCTGCACGGGCGGATTATTGCTGTGGCCGATGCCTATGATGCAATGACCTCAGACCGGCCGTACCGGAAAGGGATGGATCATGAGCAGGCGCTGGCTATTCTGGAGAAGGGCCGGGGCAGCCAGTGGGATCCGCAATTCGCCGGGTTATTCCTGGCATACTTCGGGAAAAATGTAACTGCGGACAAGAGAGAGTATCCGGGCCGTACCGGATAGCAGCAAGCGGGCGGGACCAGCCTTGGACCCTGTCTTTGAAACGTAAGCGGATACCATCCAGATTCTGGGGGTATCCGTTTCTCCTTTGCGTGCCTATTTTGTGAACGTCTGCTTAAAACCGACAATTAACGACTACATTCATTGAAGGTTTAAGGGGAGACCGTTATAATTATTAAGTCTGGTTTTTAATTAAAAAATAAGGAGAATTTTATGAAACGCGCAGATGTGTGGCTTATTTCCATCGTGCTGATTGCTGCGCTTGCTTTTCTCGTTCCAAGATGGCTTGGCGATGATAAGGGCGGGCCGGGCAAGAATCTCGTGGCCAATATAACAGTGGACGGCAAGCTGTTTAAGACCGTGCAGCTTACAGAGGAAGAACAGAGTATTGAGATCCGCACCGAGCGCGGCTATAACCTGCTCAAGGTGCATGATTACGGAATTGAAATGTATGAAGCGGATTGCCCCGATCAGGTGTGCCTCGGCTTCGGCCGGATTACCCAGCCTAAACAGACCATTGTCTGTCTGCCGCACCGGGTGCTGGTAGAGATTGCAGGGGATTCGGGAGGAGATGAAATCGATGGCTATGTCCAGTAAGGAATCGGCTACAGCCTTGAAGCGGACAGTAATTATTTCAATCTTTGCAGCCGTTGCTGTTGTGCTCAGTATAGTAGAGGCCCAGATTCCGCTCGCCGGAATGGGCCTGATGCCCGGCGCGAAGCTGGGCTTTGCCAACATTATGATTTTGACCTGTATTTACTTCTTGCGCGGGCGCGATGCATTCGTACTGGTGATTCTGAAGACCCTGCTTACTGCATTTCTGTTAGGTACTTTTTCCAGTCTGCTGTTCAGCCTGTTCGGTTCCCTGCTCAGCTTCGTGGTTATGTTCCTGCTTGTCCGCTTCAGCGGCAAAAGACTGAGTGTCATCGGGATCAGCATTGCCGGCGGACTTGCCCACAATACCGGACAGCTGCTGGCTGCATCCATGGTATTCAATTCAGCAAGTATTCTGTATTACCTGCCGATTCTGCTGGTTACCGGGATCGTAACCGGAATTCTGGTCGGCTTTGCAGTGCGTTATCTGGTGGCTTCGCTGTCTAAGATTTCGCTGTTTGAAGAGTTTTTGGACGGACGGAGCCACTAGCTGCGGAAGGATGACGAACATGAAAGAATTGTACAATACAAATGAAGCCGCAGATGAAGCAGTCATTTCTCTGGAAGGGGTAGCATTCGGGTATGATCCTGAGCACCCTATTCTGCATGATATCACGCTGTCGGTTGCCCGGGGCCAATGGGTAAGCATTGTCGGCCCGAACGGCTGCGGCAAATCAACACTCGTTAAGCTGCTGAATGCGCTGCTTCCCAAGAGTGCCGGGGAGATTATTATCAGCGGGCAGCGTTTGGAAGAAGATACGATCGGCTCGATCCGTGAGGGCATCGGCATGGTCTTTCAGAATCCCGATAACCAGTTTATCGGGGCTACGGTAGAGGAGGATATCCTCTTTGGTCTGGAGGGGCAGTGTTTAACCTACGAAGAAATGGATGTACGCCTGAAGCAGTATACAGAGAAGCTGGGAATCAGCGGGCTGCTGTCCAAGCATCCGGGTGAGCTGTCCGGCGGACAGAAGCAGCGGGTGGCGATTGCCTCTATTCTTGCCATGAAGCCAGGCATCGTCATATTTGACGAGGCCTCTTCCATGTTAGATGAGGGCAGCCGTAATGAGCTGCTGCATATTCTGCAGGGCTTGCGCAACGAAGGCTACACGATCCTGATGATTACGCATGATGCCGATGAGATTCTGGCGTCTGACCGGGTGCTTGTCCTTCACGGAGGCAGCGTGGCGGCCGATCTGAAGCCGGAGGAGCTGTTTCTCGATCAGGAGCTTCTGGCAAAGTGCCATTTGCGCGAGCCGTATCCCTGGCAGCTTGCCCGTGAATTGCGGCGCTTAGGGATCGAAACGGATGTTCCCGCCAGTGAAAAGGAGCTTATAGAGACATTATGGCCATACAACTACAGCAAGTAAGCTATACCTACGCTGACCGGAGCCTGTGGAGGCAGACGGCGCTGCATGATATTAATCTCAATATTGCCAAAGGGTCGATGGTAGGCATTGCCGGAGCCACGGGCTCCGGTAAGTCCACTCTTCTGCAGCTGTTCAACGGGATTCTCAAGCCATCCCAGGGGACTGTCAAAGTGCTGGATGTGACCATTCAAGCGGGCGAAAAAGCCCCCAGGCTGCTGCCTTTGCGCCGCAGGGTCGGCCTGGTTTTTCAGTTCCCCGAGCAGCAGATGTTTGAAGAGACAGTAGAGAAGGATCTGATCTTCGGGCCGCTCAATTTCGGAATGAGCCCGGAGGAGGCCAAGATGCGCGCCCGCCAGGCTATGACCGATATGGGGCTCGATCTTGCGCTGCTGGAGCGTAACCCTTTCCGGCTAAGCGGAGGACAGATGCGCAAGGCAGCTATCGCATCCGTACTGGCGATGGACCCCGAGATTATTGTTCTGGATGAACCGACAGCCACACTGGACCCGCTCAGCCGTGCTGAGCTGATCGGTCTGCTGGAGCGGCTCTGCCGTGAGCAGGGCCGGACTATTGTTATTGTAACCCACCGGATGGACGAGCTGCTGCCTTATGCCGATCAATGGGCGCTGCTTAAGGAAGGCCGGATGGCCTTTCAGGGGAGCGGGCAGGAGCTTGCGGCTGACCCGGACATTCTGGAGAGCTGCGGTCTGAGTGTGCCGCATTCGCTCCGGTATTGGAACGCGGTTGCCCGGCGGTTCGGCCTGGAGGGCGAGAAGCCCTGCCTGACTGCAGAAAGCCTGGCTGAGCGGATCGCTTTGCTGCAGGCTGAAGGAATGAGGGATCGCCATGAATGAACGTCTGCTGCTCGGACGCAGCATAGAGACCGGCTCTTGGGTACATAAGCTGGACGCAAGGTCCAAAATAACCGGAATGCTGCTCTATCTGGCTATTATTCTAATCTCGCATTCATGGGCAGCGATGGGGCTGCTGGCAGTATTCTCGGTAACAGTGATGCTGTCAACGCGTATCCCGCTCAAATATTTCATTAAATCGGCGAAGCCGTTGCGTTTTTTGATGCTGTTTATTTTTATTGTACAGATACTTTCGGTAAAAGAAGGTGAAGCCTGGCTGACCTTTGGCTCCTTTTCACTGTATGAGGGCGGTCTGCGGCTGGGTGCTTTTTCTGTAATCCGGATGCTGTTCCTGGTTACCTTTACCTCGCTGCTGACGTTCACGACGACTCCGGGTAAGCTGAATCAGGGGCTGGAGGGCATGCTCTCCCCGTTCAAGAGGCTGGGGCTGAAGCCTGACCGGCTGACGATGATGATCGGACTCGCCCTGCGCTTTATTCCGACGATTCTGGATGAATCGCAGATTATCCTGAAGGCACAGGCCTCACGGGGGGCGGATCTGAAGGAGCTGCCGCTCAAGGAAAAGGGGCGGATGCTGGTATCGCTGCTTGTACCTGTAATCACAAGCGCCTTCCGCCGGGCGCAGGATCTGGTCTATTCCATGGAAGCGAGAGGCTTCCGCATGGATGCCCCGCGCACCCGGTATCACCGCCTGAGGTGGGGCACAGCTGATACTTTATTTGTCATTATGTTCATCATCATGGGAGTTGCAGTAGCTGTACTGTAATATTTAGGAGGAAGCGAGCATGGCACGTTTTTTTAATGGCAGGGAAATTGAATTATTGGCACCGGCAGGGACGTTTGATATCTTCAAGGAGGTCGTTCAGTCAGCCTGTGATGCGGTTTATTTTGGCGGACCGGTTCTGAATATGCGGATGATGCGCAAGGGCTACAACCTGTCGCATGAGGAGATTGCCCAGGCGCTGGTGATGGCCCACAATCTTGATAAAAAAGTTTATGTTACCGTTAATAATCTGTTCAGTGAAGAAGACGTGGAGGAAGCGAGAGAGTATCTCAGATTCCTGGATGAGGTTCAGCCGGATGCGCTGATTGTGCAGGATATGGCTGTGCTGGAGCTGATCCGCGAAATGGGCCTGACCGTTCCGGTCCATGCTTCCGTTATGATGAATGTCCACAATCTGGAGATGATCTACGCGCTGCGTGATCTCGGGGTCAGCCGGGTAGTTACTTCCCGTGAGATGGACCTGCAGACAGCGAAGCTGCTGGGCCAGAGAAGCGGAATGGAGCTGGAGTATTTTATTCACGGCGATATGTGCTCGGTCCACGGGGCCAACTGTTATTTCAGCTCCCAGGTGTTCGGAATGAGCAGCAACCGGGGCAAATGCATGAAGCCTTGCCGCTGGGATTACCGGATCAAGAAGGACGGCTATGTGTTCCCGGCTGAATATCCGCTGGCAGTCAAAGATATGTTCATGTATGAGCATCTGCCTGAGCTGATCGAATCGGGAATTACCTCGTTCAAAATTGAAGGCCGGATGCGCGACAAGGAATTTATGGTGATGCTGGCCAACAGCTACGGCGAGGCACTTGACCGCTATATCGATGATCCGATCGGCTTTGACCGTAATGTAGACTCCAAAATACTGTATAACAACCGCAAGCGTGATTTTTCCACGGCATATGCTTTTGGCAAACCGGGATTATCCAATATCAACCGCCGTTATGAGGGCACAGGCAAGTTCTACAGCACAGGCAAGGTATTCAGTACGCCTACGGCAGAGCGTGAGCTGTCGGAGAGCCGGGTTGTGGAGCTGCGCGAACGGATGGCAGAAGGGAAAAAAGCGCAATCCGCCAAGCCTGAGCTGGCAGTGCGTGTTAACAATATGGAGCAGGCGAAGCTGGTGCTTGAGCTGGGGGTAGAGCATCTGTATCTGCCGGGTGATGTGTTTGAGCCGGATCTGCCGTTTACCAAGCAGGATATTAAAGAGCTGGGCGCCATTAAAGGACAGACCAAGCTGTACCTGGGGATGCCGCGGATGATGACGGAGCTGCATTTTGACCAGTTCAGCCAGCTGCTGGGCGGAGAGCGTCTGCCGGTTGACGGTCTGCTGGTTACGAATTTAGGTGCGATCCGCCGCTTTAAGGATATGGGCTATCCGATGATCGGGGATGTTAACCTTAACGTATACAACCATCTGGCCGCTGAGCTATACACAGAGCTAGGCCTGCAGAAGCTGACGGTTTCACCGGAAATGACCATGGAGCATTTTGCCGCGTTCACCTCCCGGAGCGATCTGCCGCTTGAAGTTGTCGTACACGGTACGCCGGCACTGATGTATATGGAGCATGACCTGTTTGAGAATACAGAGGTGATGGAGCCGATTGGTGAAGAGGATAACCTGCATGTAAACAATAGTGTACTGGTGCTCAAGACAGATAAAGGTGAAAATCCGGTCTACCGCGACCAATACGGACGCTGCCATCTGCTGTTCGCCAAAGAGCTGTGTTATCTGCCGGTGCTGGATGAAATGAAGGGCCTGGGAATTTCCACGTTCCGGATTGAGGCCGCTACTTATAGTGCAGAAGCGCTGCGTGCTATTATTACAGCCTATCAGGCTGCTATTGGCGGAAACGGGAATACAGAGGACCTGCTGGGCGGTCTGAAGCCGGTATATGCAGGCTACACCCTGGGATCACTTCAGTTTAATTAATATTTCAAATTTAAAATCATACGCGGATGCAGGGTAATGAACCAGCGCATGATTGTATAAGTGGCATTTTTCACAAGGGCAGATCCGGTCCGGAATATAAAGGATCAGCATTCTTTTCTCCATAATTTTAGTTACACACGATATAATAGTTTAGTAGACTTTTAACCGAAGGAAAGCGAGGGCGTCTTCATGGAACCAACATCATTTATCGGCAGAGAGGCTGTCGCCGCCAAGCGCAAGCAATATTTCTATCCTTGTACCGCACATTTTTACCGGGATGCCCCGCAGATTGTCCGCGGAAGCATGCAGTATGTCTATGATGAGAACGGCAAGGAGTATACGGATTTCTTCGCCGGTGTCTCTGTGGTGGCCTGCGGCCACTGCAATCCCGCCATTACTGGCCGTACCGTTGAGCAGCTACTGCAGCTCCAGCATACATCGACTGTGTATTTGACCCAGCCGAGCGTTGATCTTGCTGAGCGGCTTGAAGCGGTGCTTCCAGGGAATCTGCGGCGCAGCTTTTTCGTAAACAGCGGCTCAGAAGCAAATGAAGGTGCGCTGCTGCTGGCCAGAATGCATACCGGACGCAAAGGGTTTATTGCGCTGGAGAGCGGCCTGCATGGCCGCACCAATCTGACGATGAGTGTGACTGGCCTGCAGATGTGGCGGACGGATAACTATCTGGATGAGGATGTTACTTTTATTGAGCGGCCGTATCATCCTGATTTGACGCTGGAAGAGGCGGCAGCCTTGTCCATTAAGAGCTTAAAGCGGGTTCTGGAAGAAAAGGGGGATACGATTGCCGCGATGATTGTTGAACCGATTCAGGGCAACGGCGGCATGATTATGCCGGCGGCTTCGTATTTCCGCGAGGTTAAGGCGCTGCTGGAGCAATACGGTGTTCTGCTGATTGACGATGAGATTCAGACCGGCTACGGCCGTACCGGCGCCATGTTTGCTATAGAGCATTTCGGAGTCGTTCCGGACATTATCAGTATGGCAAAAGCGCTCGGCAACGGCGTGCCGGTAGCAGCCTTCGCCACAACAGACGAAATTGCTGCTTCGTTGAACCGTCCATCGGCATCCACCTTCGGCGGTAATCCGGTCTCAGCAGCTACGGCGCTGGCTGTACTTGATTATATCGAGGCTGAGCAGCTGCCTGCCCGGGCAGCGGAGCTTGGCGGACGTCTCAAGGCGGGGCTGGAGCAGCTGCATGAAAGCTACCCTGCACTGGTCACTGATGTGCGCGGGGCCGGCTTCATGCTTGGTGCCGAGCTGGCCGGCAATGCAGCAGTCAGTGCTGCTGAGCTGACCGATGATGTGCTGGAGGAGCTGAAGGACCGCGGCTATCTGATCGGGAAGAACGGTGTAGGCCGCAATGTTCTTGCCTTCCAGCCGCCGCTGGTTGTTACAGCGGAGAATATTGACGGTATGCTGAAAGCGCTGGATGAGGTGCTGCTGCAGGCCTCACACCGCTTGTCTGCAGCTAGGCAGGCTTAGGCAGCCGCCGGGGACGGAATCAAAGGTAAAGGACGAATACTATGGTAATTATGAATGCTTTTAAAACGACAGCCCTTAAGCTAAAAATGTTCAGTGAGCTGGTCATGTTCTCACATACGCTTTTTTCTCTGCCGTTTGCAGTCATCTCAATGGTCTGGGCTGCCGGAGGGTGGCCCTCCGGGCATATGATGCTGTGGGGGCTGATCGCCCTGATTGGAGCGCGTAATGGCGCCAATGCTTTTAACCGGCTGGTTGACCGGACCTTTGACAAGCAGAACCCGCGGACGGCACACCGGCATCTGCCGCAGCAGCTGCTGGCGGAGAAGGAAGTTATCCTGTTTATTATTATTAACTATGCTGTCTTTATTGTTGCCTCAGGTATGCTGAATCTGCTCTGCCTGATCTTGTCGCCAGTGGCGATTGTCCTGATCTCCAGTTACTCTTACACTAAACGGTTCACATTCCTGAGCCATTTGTATCTGGGCTTCGTGATTGCCTCTGCACCAATCGGGGCATGGTTCGCTGTCACCGGGAACATTGCCTTTACACCATTTGTTATCGGCACGGTTGTTATGCTCTGGATTGCCGGGTTTGACATCATCTACGGTACCCAGGACATCGAGTTTGACCGGCGGCATGGCCTCTGGTCGATCCCGAGCTTCTTCGGATTGAAAAATGCGCTCCTGATCTCTAAAGGCCTGCATTTCATAATGGTTATGCTGCTGCTCTTCCTGTACCTCTGGCGCGATCTGGGCTGGATGTATCTGGTGGGCATCGGTATAGCGACCCTGCTCCTGATGACAGAGCATCAGATTATTAAGCCTTCGAACCGCAAGCTAATGAAGGTGGCTTCTTATAATTTGAATCAGGTAATCAGTATGGTGATCGTACTGTGCACGCTGATTGATTATTTTTATGTTAGCTAGGGGGCGCTCGGCAGGGGAGGCTCTGCTGCGGGGAATGTTTGGACTTCCGGCCGCTGTTGTGTGTGGAGTTCCTGATTTTAAACCGCTTGCCGCGGTGGAAATCCGAATATAGCATAGGCTTCCGATGATAGCTTTCCTTCGGAAAGTTATCAGGCGGACGCTCCTGCTCCTCCAGTTCTAAAGTTCCTCTCCGCTCGCTCTCACCTCGCTAGGCTAACAACAAAAGACAACAGACCTGCCCAGTAGGGGAGGGCAGCAAGGGCGCGTAAAGGCTGGCTACGCGGCCTTTTTGCTGTATAACAACTGCTAAAGGCAAAGGAAGAACCGCAACCGCCACCCCGCACCTCGCGAATCGTACCCTGCAAACCGCCCCCTGCAAACCGAAACCGCACCTCACGAAGCGCGAACCTCCCCCCCGCTCACATGCCCTAGCAAACAAAGCATTTAGCTTGATTTATGCCCGC
>NZ_CCDG010000113.1 GCF_000723885.1 Paenibacillus camerounensis | reverse complement strand
TGACGGCTTGGAACATTTCCCGGAGGCAGCCGTGATGGAAGGTCTCATCCATCAGAACCTCAGCTCCCTGCGTCCGCTCGTATTCTCGCAGGAATTGTACTTCATCCCCGTTGTCTTGGATTACCTCGGCATAAGGCATTCCGGTGCCGTCCCACAGGACTGCGCCTTTCTCTCCCTGAACACGCCATGCTGCTTCCCATGAGGTAGGCGCCCCTTCGGCACACCATGAGCCTTGATAGCAGAAGACGGAGCCGTCGGACATTTCAAAAATGCAGACCGCCGCCGCATTGCCGGCGTACCAGGAGCCCGGAGGATTGAACTCCTGGCAATACACAGTTACTGGATCTGCTCCGGTGATAAACCGTGCCTGATCGAAGGTATGGATGGCCATATCGAGCAGCAGCGGGCTATCCATCGCATCCCGGAATCCGCCGAAATGGGGGGCGAGGAAAAAGGTTGCCCCGGTATAGCCGGTACGGCCGATGGTCCCCGCTTCGATCAGCCCTTTAAGCGAACGGATACGCGGGTCATACCGGCGGTTCTGCATGACTGCATGCGAACGCCCGGTGCGCTTCGCAATTGCTGCAATCCGGCTGCATTGCTCCAGCGATTCTGCCAGCGGTTTCTCGCTGAACACATTGCAGCCCAGTTCTAGCGCGGTAGCCGCAATATGATAATGGCTTGACGGAATCGTGACATCAAACACCAGGTTTGCCCCCGTCTCCTCTATAGCCTGTTTGATATCCGTATACGTAGCAGCATTTAGATCGTATTTCCCGGCCATAGCCTCTGCCGCCTCCAGCCGGATGTCGACCAGGGCAACGATTTCTACATCCGGCCGTTTCAGGGCATAGCTGATCCACTCATTTGCCATCGCTCCGCAGCCGGCCACAGCCACGCGATACTCTGCTGTCATAGATAAAACTCCCTTATGTTTTGGATTGTTGATTGTGCAACAGATTAGAGCTGTACTGCTTCGGATCAGAGCGGATTAGGTACAAAGCTGCCGCCCCTGCAAGATTTCAGATAGTTCAGCGCATGTACCTGGCCCGTCATTTCCAGCTGATCACGGTAGACCGGATCATGCCAGCCTTCAATGTCAATGGTTCCCTTATAGCCGGCCTGGCGGAGGATGCTGATTACATCGGTCCAGCTGGTATCCCCGAAGCCCGGAGTGCGGTGCCACACATAATCTCTTGGGCCGTGAATGCCGTATTCCTTAATGATGTCCCAGGCAATCGTGGCATCCTTCCCGTGTACATGGAAGATCTTGTCGGTCCATTTACGGAGCTGGGGAATCGGATCAATCAGCTGCACCATCTGGTGGCAGGGCTCCCATTCCAGACCCAGGTTGTCAGCCGGAACTGCATTGAACATCTTTTCCCAGGCGGTCGGATTATGGGCAATATTCCAATCCCCGGTTTTCCAGCTGCCATCCATCGAGCAGTTCTCAAAAGCGATCCTTACCCCTTTATCAGCCGCTCGCTTGGAAAGCTCCCCGAACACTTCGCTAAATTTAGGAAGCGATTCATCAATCGGAAGCCCGGTCAGCCTCCCGGTGAAACCGTTTACGATATCTGTACCGAATAAATGGGCATTGTCAATCAGCCGTTCCCAGCTGGTCAGTGTATCTGCATTGTCACCGGTGCCGGTCAACGGATTGCCGAAAACCCCGATTGCGGAAATCACAAATTGATGCTCATCAGCCAGCTCACGGATGCGCGCTGCGGTATCAGCCAGATCTGTCTGCCCTGTTGTCTGCCAGAAGGTCAGACTGTAGGATTCAAAGCCATGCTTAGCTATTTGCGGAATAACCCTTACTGC
Source organism: Paenibacillus camerounensis (assembly GCF_000723885.1). GTDB lineage: Bacteria > Bacillota > Bacilli > Paenibacillales > Paenibacillaceae > Paenibacillus_AQ > Paenibacillus_AQ camerounensis. Next base: position 11,761 of record NZ_CCDG010000113.1, on the reverse strand, counting down.
ATCTCCGCCACCGACGAGTGTGCCGATTCTCAATGTGTCCTGCATCTTGTCTACCACTCCAATATTGGTTTATAGTTAACTGAATAATCCAAGTATAAAGCTCATTTTAAGCAAAATCTCTTCTTATCTTGTGCTAATATAGCTGAATCTTGTGGGAGTTGATACCGCCTTGACCTATCCGAAAGAACTTAAGGAATACCCCCAGCTTGAGGAAAAAACCTACCCCTTCCGCGTATTCTTCAACGGGTGCAGGGATACAAGACCGGAGCAGAACATTCTGTTCCTGCACTGGCATGAGCACTTTGAAATTATTGTCATGCGAAAAGGCAGTGCTATCTTCCATGTGGACAGCAAGCCTTATCAGGTCACACCCGGCGACGTAATCATGGTTCCTTCCGGCGGGCTTCATGTCGGCTACAGCCTGTCCCGCGGCGATATTGAATTCGTATCCATCGTGTTCCATGCCTCCCTGTTCAAGGACAGGAATCAGGATTCCCAGCATGAGCAATTTGTAGCTCCTTACCTGGAGAACAGGTATCAGCTGCCGGTGAAGCCGGCAGACGATAATCCTGCCTGCGCTGCCTATTACACGCTGCTTGAATCGGTCATTGCAGAAGTACAGTTAAAGGGGCCAGCCTTTCAGCTTGTAGTGAAGAACCAGCTGCATTTATTCTTTACTCTGATGTCCCGCTCGTTCCCGTCACAGCATATAGACGGCAGACAGCAGAATGAACGGTATTCAGTTAACCGGGAACGGTTCAAGCCGCTGCTGGAATATTTGGACAGCCATTATGACGAGAAGATAAGCATTGAATTCGCCGCGAAATTCGTCAGTCTTAACCCTTATCATTTCTGCAAAACCTTCAAACGCCTGACCGGCCGCACCTTTATCGATTATGTGAATCTGTGCCGGATGAACGAGGCCGAACGCCTGCTGCTGGAGACAAATGATACTGTTACCGAAATTGCCGGTAGGGTGGGCTGTGACAATCCCAATTACTTCACCAAGCTGTACAAGCAATACAAGGGAGTTACACCTTCTGCTGCCAGAAAATGACCCGTTCATCCCCGCGCAAAAGAGCACCGTTCAGCTGCTGTTGAACGGTGCTCTTTTTAATGTCCGGTTACTCGATCAGTTCAACCCTGCGGACGGTTCCCTGTGCCGGCATCGAATCCTGAACGGTTCCGGTCCCCCAAATGTGTACCTGCTGGCCCTGCTTCAAACCGGAAGCCTTACTCCGCTGGCCTGCAGCATCATAAAGCTCCGAGCGGTCATTAAAAGAGAACCAGTAGGTCGGGTCCTGCTTACCCGGCTCCAGAATCAGAATACTGGTTACAGGTTCGTTCCTCACCTCAACAATGGTGCCTGTCACACTAGGCTCCCCCAGCTCCTGAACCTCTAAGCTCAGCATTCCGGGATCTATCCGCTGCTCCAGCGTTTCTCTTGCCGCCTCTGCATAATCGTCCGGAACGGAGACATTAATCTTATTCAGCCTGACATCAATCCAGGAACCGTAGAGATTAAGCTCTTTGTACAGATTCTCCTCAGCAAGCATATTCTGTGCAGCCTCAAGCTCACTGGCAGAATAGTCCACATCATGCAGACGATAGGAGCCTGAAGCAAACTTGCCGGCAAAAAGCGCCTCCACTTCACTGTTCAGCCCGACGATATTAATGTGAACCTGATTGTTCTCCAGGAAAATATCCCCGTTGATGATGTTCTCATCAGCCAGTATAAGCTGTACCTTCTCCGGATCAGCTGCTAGCAGCTCTGCTGCTCCCTGTGATGGAGCCCGTGTATAGCTTGCTGCAGGCGATGTGCCACTGTCATTTACAGCCTCCCTCGTCCCGCAGCCTGTAAGCAGCAGGCTTAACAGACCCAAGCTGATTCCTGCAAATTTCCAGTTGAACATAATCAGCCGCCTTTCTGTAGTTTCTACTTTTCTAAACGCGCAGAAACAGGAAAAAGTTGCTGATCACCCGTACTCGCCAGCTTCTCTCGGCTGCTGGCTACATTTCCGATACCTGAACCCAGCGGCGTTCCTCAATGGACCGCTCTACTGCTTCCAGCACAGCCTGACATTTGACACCGTCGTTAAAATTAGGCTCAGGCTGACGATTCTCGGCGATGGCGGAGGATAACTCCAGCATTTCATGAATGAATGTATGCTCGAAGCCGATTGTATGACCCGGCGGCCACCAGGCTTCGGCATAATCATGGGCCGGGTCCGTTGCGAGTACGCGGCGGAAGCCTTGTACATCCTCTGCATCTGAGGTCAGGTATACCTCAAGCTCATTCATCCGCTCGAAGTCGAATTTCACACTGCCCAGACTGCCGTTGATTTCAAAGGCATTCGTCGAGCGGTGGCCGGCAGCAAACCGGGTTGCCTCAAAGCTTCCGATGGCACCGCCGGTGAACCGGGCCAGAAACAGCGTGGCATCATCCACAGTGACAGGGCCTCTGGGCGCATCCTTGCCGGCTCTCGCACTAAGACCGGTCATCTCAGAGGCAAGAGGGCGCTCCTTGACGAACGTTTCGCTCATGCCGATAACCTCCTGCACATCACCGACCAGGAAGTGTGCCAGATCAATCAGATGAGCACCCAGATCCCCGTGTGAGCCCGAGCCGGCGACCTCCTTCTGCAGCCTCCATACTAACGGGAACTCCGGATCTAGAATCCAATCCTGCAGGAACCAGGCACGGAAATGATAGATTTGCCCGAGCCGTCCGCTCTCGATCAGCCTTTTCGCCAGCCTTACTGCAGGTGAGAAGCGGTAGTTGAAGCCTATCATATGTTTAACACCGGCTGCGTCCGCAGCTTCCAGCATCTCGCGGGAATCTGCCAGATTCAGCGCCAGCGGCTTTTCGCAAAAGATATGCTTGCCCGCCTTCGCTGCCGCCAGAGCGATTTCCTTATGGGCATTACTCGGGGCATTGATGTCTATCAGCTCGATATCCTCTCTGGTGACCAGTTCCTGCCAGTCCGTTACACTTTCGGACCAGCCCAGCTGGCCGGCTGCTGCCGACACCGCCTCTTCATTACGGCCGCAGATGACAGCCATATCCGGCTTAAGCGCCTGCGGAAAAAACATCGGCAGACTCCGGTATGCATTGCTGTGCGCCTTGCCCATAAACTTGTATCCGATCATTCCAATGCGAAGCTGTTTCATCTTACTCCTCCTTGAATGAATTCGCTTTCATGTGAACCTTCTATTATTGTACCATAACCAAACCGGCTCTATCATCACCCGTGATTAAGCCTCAGCCAATCCTGTACATGCTTAAGGAACCTCCGCGTGGCAGGTGAAGCATCCTTCAGCGAATGGACAGCTATCCCCAGTGATCTGAAGCTGCGCTCCTCCAGCTCCAGCATGGCTACATTGTGATTCTGGCGGGTAATGATCATCTCCGGCAAAATACTGATGCCCAGCCCGTTCTCCACCATTGCAATAATCGCTGAATCATCCCCCGCTGTAAATTTAATATTTGCTTTAATACCCGCCTTGTCCAGTACCCGCCGTGCGTCATAGTCGGAACCTGGCTTCTGGATAATGAAATCCTCATAGGCAATCTGTGCAAGCGGCATAAATGGCGCCCCGGATAACGGATGCTCCCTGGAGAGCACTGCCAGCATTCTGTCCTGCTTCAGCGGGAATACCTCGAATTTATCGCGTGTTGGCAGGGAGATAAATCCGCAGTCAACCAGCCCTGATTCAATCCACTGCTCAATTTCGTAATATCCGCCATCCATCAGCTTAAATTCAATATACGGATATTCCTTGCGGAATTCCTTGATCATCCCCGGCAGCCAGTGCACAGACACACTGGTAAAGGTACCAATAGTTATTGTCCCTGTCTCTAGTCCGTGAATATCAGCCACCTGCTGCTTCAGCTGCTCATTCCATTTGAGTATTTCCCGCATCGCCGGAACCACTTGTTCACCGTTAACCGTCAGCCGGACACCAGAACGGCTCCTCACCAGCAGTGTGAAGCCAAATTCATTCTCCAGGCTGCTTATAGTATGGCTAATCCCTGATTGAGTATAACCCAGCACTTCAGCCGCCCTTGTTAAACTGCCCAGCTCTACGACCCTCAGAAACACTTCATATTTACTCAGACTCAAAATGACAGCTCCTATCTCTTCCATGAATTTCTCTCATGTATTCCATAATAAACATTCAGGTTACTTATGTATTTGGCAGTATTATACTATATTCACAAGATAACAAAAAGGATGCTGATGATACGTATGAAGCCGCTTAAGGCTGAGCTGCTGCTCATAATGGTTACACTGTTCTGGGGTTCCTCCTACATTTTTATGAAAATGGGCCTTAATTCCCTGGGAGAGTTCAACCTGATTGCCCTGCGCTTCGGTCTTGCGTTTATACTGGCGGCTGTTCTGTTCCGCAAACGCCTGCGCCGGATCGATCTAAGAACCGTTAAATACGGAGCCTTGTTAGGATTCCTGCTGCTCGGTGTGTTCACCTGCATTACCTTCGGCCTCCAGACCACCACCACATCCAACGCCGGATTCCTGGTCGCGCTGACCGTTGTGTTTGTTCCGCTGCTTGAGGTGCTTGTTTTCCGCAAGAAAGTTTCCCCGCCGCAGGTTTTTGGCACGCTGCTTGCCATTGCCGGTATCGGACTCCTCACATTGAACGGCTCACTGCGGATTCAGCCCGGCGATTTCCTCTGTATCCTATCTGCTGTATTCTATGCGGTTCAGATTCTCGTTACCGGCAAAGCGGTCAAAAGCTGCGATTCTCTGAATATCGGCATTCTCCAGCTCGGCTTCGCAGGCGGATACGCCCTTGTGCTGTCTGCTATATTTGAGACACCGGCACTGCCGTCCACCATGCCAGCCTGGATTGCCATTGCGGCACTAGGCGTTCTGTGCAGCGCCTGCGGGTTTATCCTCCAGCCCGTTGCCCAGCAATTTACGACACCAACCCGTACGGGTCTGATCTTCTCACTGGAGCCGGTTTTCGCCGCCTTCTTCGGCTATTGGTTCGCCGGAGAGCAGCTGTCAATGCAGGGATATGCGGGCGCAGCTCTTGTTATGCTCGGCATTGTCGCCTCAGAGCTGCTGGGTAAAATGCCTCCGGCTCCCCATCCGCTGCGCAGCTTCAGGAAGCGCAGAGCGAATCAGCTATAGACACTTACACCAACAGCCCCGGAGGAAACCTCCGGGGCTGTTACTTTTGATAACCGATCTTTGAACAAGTAACCTGCCAGCCTTACTGCGGATCGGCCATAGCCTTCTCAGCCGCCGGCATTGATGTCCAAATAATATCTCTGCTGCCCACAGATCTGCAATAAGGGCTATTCTACATTAAAATCGAAATACTTCGCCGGATATGGCTCATTGATCAGCGTAAAATGCCACCATTCCTTGGCATACGGCTTAAAGCCCTGCTTGACCATCGCATCCTTCAGGATTTTGCGGTTCTGATGCTGGACGGTGCTGACCAGTGTAGTATTATAATAAGATATTTCACCAAAGAAATCATACGGGCTGCCCATATCCACCAGGGCGCCTGTTTTTTTATCAGCCAGCGTCAGATCTATAGTACTTCCCCTTGAATGCCCTGACTTCTTCGAGATGAATCCCAGCTTGAACAGGTTCCGCTTATCCAGCTCAGGATAATACAGCTGCTTGTTGATAATGTCCGATGTATCCTGCGACCAGGCTACAAACCGGTTGACTGCTTTTTGCGGACGGTAGGCATCATAGATTCTGAGAATGTAACCTTTTGCGGACAGCTCATCATTTACTTTTTTGAGGGCGTATGCCGCTTTAGAGGTAGAGATGGCCAGAGGAGACTTATAGCCGCTTACAGGCGCACCAGTAAAATTATACTTGCTGTAATAACGGATCTGGTACTGTGCTTCCGGGATCACCTCATCAAGGTAGACGAACCCTGAAGGCATTTTATTTTTCTTAACAACAGTGTTAATGGCCGGTCTCCAGGCTGTATCCTGGCCGGTTGCGGCCTGTGCGGATGCCTGATCCTTAGCCGAAACAAACAGTAATCCAACGATAACAGCAGAACATAATAAACCGCGCTTATTCAAGTAGAAAATCTGCTTCATGCCTCATGGTGCCCCTTCCCCTATCCCTTATCTAAATAATCGTCGATATCTAAACTGCTGCTTTTTGTACCACTGGCTATAGCATCTTCATAACGGCTGATTGGATACAATCCTATTATAAAGTTGAGCATCAAAAAAAGACATATCCACTTAAGGATATGTCTTACAGCAATTAGTGCATCGATACCTGTGATTTATGCTGTACAATAACCCGTTTGATGAAGAACGCTACGATCAGGCCGACAACTGCCATCACCATTCCGAATACAAAGGCATTCTGCACACCATGTGTGAAGGCAGCCAGCGCATTAAGCGGGTTGGACGCATCGGTAACGGTCTCCATGTAGCTTTTGGTACCGGAAGTCATGATGCTGACAGCAAGCGCAGTACCGATTGCACCGGCAACCTGCTGCAGGGTGTTCATAATTGCCGTACCGTGAGGGTAGTATTCCAGCGGCAGCTGATTGATGCCGTTTGTCTGTGCAGGCATCATGATCATTGAAATCCCGATCATCAGTGCGCTGTGCAGAACAATTACGAAAATAACGGTCGATGTAGCGGTAATGCTGGAGAAGAACCACAGGGATACTGCCACAACTACCAGACCCGGAATAACAAGCCATTTCGGACCATATTTATCGAACAAGCGACCCATGATCGGTGACATCAGACCATTGATGATACCGCCCGGCAAGAGCAGGAGCCCTGCTTTGAACGCCGAGTAGCCCTGACCCTGCTGAAGATACATCGGTAGAATCAGCATGGAGGAAAGAATAATCATCATACAGATAAAGATCATCAATACGGCTACGGTAAACATCGGGTATTTAAAAGCACGCAGGTTAATCATCGGCTGTTTCATTGTCAGCTGGCGAATGACGAACAGCACTAGAGCAATCACGCCGATAGCAATTGCAGCAATAACCTTTGCACTTCCCCAGCCGCCTTCTTCACCGGCGCTGCTGAAGCCAAACACGACACCGCCGAAACCGGCGGAGGATAGAATAATCGACAGTACATCAATCTTTGGCTTGGTAACCTCAGAGACATTCTGCATGAAGAATATTCCGCTGATCAGGGACATTACCAGGAACGGAAGGGACAGCCAGAAGATCCAGTGCCAGGTCAGGTTGGAGATCAGCAGACCGGCAATTGTAGGGCCGATTGCAGGTGCAACCATGATGACGAGACCGATGAGTCCCATCGCTCCTCCTCTTTTTTCAGGCGGGATAATGACCAGAATCGTATTGAACATCAGCGGCAGCAGCAGGGCTGTACCCATCGCCTGCACCACGCGCGCAAGCAGCAAAACTTCAAAGGACGGTGCCATCGCTGCAATAAAGGTTCCCACGATCGAGAAGCTTACCGCAGCTACAAATAGCTGTCTCGTTGTAAACCATTGCAGCAGCATGCCCGAAATCGGAACGAGGATGCCCAGCGTCAGCAGATAGGCTGTTGTCAGCCACTGGGCAGTTGATGCTGTAATCTGCAGAATATTCATCAGATCTGACAAGGCGACATTAAGCGCCGTTTCACTGAACATCCCGATAAATCCGGCGAGCAGTAAGGAGACAAGAATCGGAATCGTTTTGAATTTCTTTACTTCTGGTTGTTGCTTGCCTTGCATTGATGCTTCCACTCTCGTATCCTCCTGATTTTGAAAAAGTTTTCTCTCTCTGTTTTTCTTTCCTTCTGTGTTAATCCAGTATGGCTGGAATAACCTGTACCGCTGCAAGCAGCGGTTGCGTGCTCTTGCAGGTCAGTGCCTGAAGCAGCGCGCCTTCATACAGCGATACGACAACAGAGGCCTTGTCCGAGGCAATCTGCTCATCGACGCCTTCATCAAGCAGCCGGTGCATGATAACATCCCGCCATTCTTTAAAGACAGATTGGCAGGCTGAGCGCAGCTCGTCACTGACACAGGAGGTTTCAACCGCGACCCAGAAGCTGAACGGAACAAAACCTTCAAATGAAGTCTCCTCAGCCTTCCTGGCTAATTCCAGTATAAAATCCTGTATCATGGCGGATGTACTCGACTGTGTTCCTGCATAATGCCGGAGCAGCTCTGCAACGAATTCACTTGTCCGGTTAATACAGGTCAAAGCCAGCTCCTCTTTACCGCGGGGAAAATAATAATAGAGCGAGCCCTTCGGTGAGTCACTGTCCTTAATAATCTGATTGAGTCCGGTCGCGTGATAGCCTTGTGTGAAGAACAATCTTGAAGCGGTGTCTACAATCGCCTCACGCGTATTGTGCTTGTTCGACAAGCTCAACACTTCCTTTACCTTTTATAACGATCGGTCTATATAATAGAACCATAACCGTTCATAATATGTCAACAGTAAAAAAATTCAATTTTAAGATTTAATACTGCCTTTACATACTTCCGGACTGTTTCCGGAGGTTTTTATTGCCAGCCAATAGGAGATCCGGTATAATTTTATTATTCCAATCCGAAAGGTGTGTTATTGAGTGGCAGACCGTCTCAAGCCGAAGAGCATTCCCAGACCTTTAGTCAAAACCAATCAGGCTTTTATTGTTATATCTGTTCTGCTCTCGTGGTTTACAGGTGCTCATTGGATTCTGGCATTGCCCTTGGCTGCCGGTATTTCCGGCCTTGTGTTCAGCTATAACCCTGTCATTAAGCTGGCCGGACTGTTCCTCCGCCAAGAGCGCTCCTCTTATCTGCAGGAGGACTGGGATCAGCAGCAGTTTAACCAGAGCATTGCAGTAGTCTGCCTCGCAGGCGGACTTATCAGTTATCTGGCCGGCTGGACTATCGCTGCTACTGTTTTCACTGCCATGGTAGCAATTGCCGCAACGGTCGCCCTTCTCGGATTTTGCATCGGCTGCTTTATACATTATCAGTGGAAAATGTATACCTACAGACGCAGACAGGCAGCATCGCACAAATAACCCTGTGCCTATGCTGCCTGTCTTTTTGTTATTCAATTGTGTAGTCAGCCAGAATTTTTGCCACTGATGCAGCAAAGCTTTTGCCTGCACCCCAGTCAACCTTAAATATCATACTGTTTGAGCTTCCCGCGGATACAAGCCGGATATTGCATACTCCCTGCAGATTATCCGCTAAGATTACAAGCGCACCTTGATTGCCGGAGCGGAGATAATAACGTTCATAGATCAGTGTTCCTATCATCCGCCCGTCCCCAAGGTTATTCAGCTCTTCATGCAGGAGTTCGGCATTTGAACTCATTCCATCTTTGATCAGCGCCATTGCAACAGCAGGATTGACCTTTACATTTAACTGATATTTATCCGCCACTTATGATCACTCTCCCCGAAGTAATCTGTTCATGGACTGCTTAACTCGGCTACTCCTCCCGCACGGTTCCGGCGACATCCCAGCGGTGGCTGAATTTCAGCAGACGCGGATGAAGCTGCCGGGGTTCAGCCGACAGGATCAGGCGCAGCCTGACAATCCATTCTTCAAAAGATGAATACGAAGCGAACTGATTGGCCGTTTCAGGAGTCAGGTACAGAAAGTACGGCGGAGGATACACATCACTGATATGGCGGAGCGCTGTATCAAGCGGTGTATACTTTTTCCGTTTGCCTTCGAGTGTCTCGATAGTGATGAATGAGCGGCCCTGGCCTCTTTTCCACTCATGCAGCCGGTCTTCACGCTTGTAGTAGGATAGTACAGGCTCCTTGCTCATCCGTCTCACCGTTTCTTCATGCAATGGATACAGCACCAGCTTAGTGAACTTGCGTTCTGCTGCTGTGTTGGCCGCTTCTTCAAGCTCCTGATCAGTGATATGCTCAAACGAATCGTAGAAAATCAAAGTTCCCTTGCGTTCCCTGGCCGGCGGCTCGTAGCCGTAAGTCACATGCTGAATATCCCGTTTCATGGTAACCCTCCTGCATATTCGTTGCCTCTAGCATAACATGTTGGAGCTTTTATTCAAAAACGGCTTTGTATATTTAACTGAAGGTATTTTTATTCAGGGCTTCGCCGTGACTTCAAAGAATATTTGGACTTCGGCCGCTGTTGTCTGCAGATTTCCTGATTTAATACCGCTGTTCGCGGGTGAAATCCGCAGACTGGTTATGCTTCCGTAGCGAGCTTTTCTGCGAAAAGCTTTCAGGCGGACGCTCCGCTCCTATAGTTTCAAAATTCCCCTCCGCCACCTTCCCCTTTATTGTGAATCAAGTTCAATTGAAGAAGAACAGGTTTTCATTTGGCTGTGCCGTCATTAATATATTGTCCGCTCATCCGCTGCTGCGCATACGCCGCAGCACCTAAAGTACCTGCCCGGCTGCCCAGTTCAGCCTGTACAATGTCGCAGCTGCCGCCAGACAGCTTCAGGGCATGTGCCTTCACAGTCTGCCGGACCGCTCCAAGCAGCCGGTCTCCGGCCGCAGCCATACCGCCCCCAATGATAATCCGCTCCGGGTTGAGCAGATTAATGACGTTAGCCAGCCCAAATCCCAGCAGCTCACCCGTCTCATGCATGACCTCTACTGCCAGCGGATCATGAAGATCATAAGCCTCTGAGATCAATTGTGCCGTAATAACCGCTTCATCACCGCCCGTCCACTCCTGGATGATGCTGTCTCTGCCGGTAGCCAGCTTTTCCTTGAAGGTGTTTACCATGCCTACCGCAGAGACGTAACGACCCAGACAGCCAGAGCTGCCGCACCGGCAGGGACGGCCTTGTCTGTACATATTCATATGCCCGATTTCACCAGCGCTGAAGGTTGTGCCGTACAGCACCTTACCGTCATGCACGATCCCGGAGCCAAGACCGGTCCCCAGCGTCAGCAGCACCAGATTACTGCAGCTCCTCCCCGCTCCATGCAGCCATTCCCCGTACAGGTTGACCCGCACATCATTATCAATATAGACAGGGAAGCCGTAATGCTCTTTCATTTCACGTACAACATGAACCTGCTCCCAGCCTGGGAAGTTCGGTGAGAATACCGACAGCCCTTCTTCCGGGTCCAGCAGGCCGGGAATTCCCATTCCCATACCTCTGACCTGCCCAAGCCCGATGCCCTTCTCAGCCGTCAGCATGTCCACGGCCAGCCTGATCCGATTAAGCACATGCGCCGGCCCGTTTGCCGCCTCAGTATGGATTGAACATTCATTGACCGGCGCAAAGTCAGCATCATATAAACCAGCTTTTATGTTCGTCCCGCCCAAATCAATACCTATGATATAACTGTTCATCTCAGCTCAGCCCGTCCTTCTATGGAATTTATTAGCTTTATTAGAATTATGTATCATACCTCATTATTATGGGCTTTAACATAAACGGCGGTTAGTATTTTTATCGCATAGAGGTAGCATTTTCTGATGAAGTTACCAGCTCCGTCCACGGAACAAATCCACCCGAGGGGTGGATCTATATATAGAGTACCTAATTTGCTGACTTCTGGCAGCAGCTTAACTTTAATTTGGTCTTACCCACTTAAAGCGTTCATTGTTCTTGGCAGCTGGCAGCTGTATTGAAATAGCGAATATAGGCACATACCCTGACCTAATGTATACGAATAACCGAATACATTTGGCCACTAAGAGGGCAAACGGCACATTGTATGCGAAAAAACGAATACATTCTGCCACCATGAGGGTAAACGGCACATTGTATACGAAAAAACGAATACATTCTGCCACCATAAGGGTAAACTGGCCAAATGTATGCG
>NZ_CCDG010000112.1 GCF_000723885.1 Paenibacillus camerounensis | reverse complement strand
TCCCCCACCCTGCTTCCCGCTTAGCAGCCTGGCATGCAAGGTACGCTTGCCGTGGGACCCGGCCTTAGGCTTGAGGAATACGCCGTATTCCCGTTCCGCAAGCATGGAGCTAAGTTCGTCCGGGCCGGTGTAAAGTCTGGTCTCGGGCAGCAGAGGTGCAGCCTCAGGGCTGCGCCGGAGAATCCCGCAGACCCTCCACTTATCGGGCAGCCCCCGTGACCAGGGAATGGTACCGGATAGGACGGAAAGCGCCGCAGCCGCAGCCTTTCTCTCCTGCGGGCATGAATAAAAACAGCGGTTGTACAGAACATCGGGTGCAGGAGCGACGGTCTGCTGCCACCGGCCCTCCGTCCAGGCATAGCCGGTTATGGAAGCTCCGTTTTTGGATACACCCTCAGGATGGAATACGAGCACCTTCAGATCGAACAGCGGAGCCGCTGCGCTAAGCTGGCTGCAGAACTCCGGCTCGGCAATCGGCGGATGTCCCTGGCGCCGGCCGGTCATGATACCAAGGAATCTCTGTGCTGTCTCTGTCATGGTGTCCTCCTTATAAACCGGCCAGGTAGCGGCAATATAGAATCATCTGTTTAACGGACGGTCTGATCTTCTGGTCATTCAGCGGCGTGTTGTCGTTTTTGGACGGCTTGGAGTTGACCTCCAGCAGCCAGATCCGGCCCGACTGGTCCAGAGCGAGGTCAATGCCCAGCTCCCCGAAGTGTGCGGGGATGAAGGTTTCGACACCTCTGGCGATTGCCAGCGCCGCCCGGGGAAGCTGTACCTGGGAACTTTCCTTCATTCCTGCCGGGAGATTGCTTTTGCTGATTGCTTCCTTTACGGTGCTGAGCGTACCGCCCCGGGCAAGATTAGAGACAAAATGATTGCTCCCGGCGGTGCGGGCTACAATGGAAGTAACCCCCCATTTGCCGGTTCCGTTCTTCTGAACCAGCGCCCGGAAATCTACCGGCCGTTTGCCCAGCTCCATCAGCGGGAGACCCTGCTGAATCTGGAAGCGGGTGGTTTTCATCTTGGGAGATATCGACTGGAACAGCTTTGCCAGACTGGGATAGCTTTGCTTGCGCGTACCCATCGGCGTTGTGGACAGCAGACGGTAGCCTCCGCCTTCTTCTCTGGAGATGCGCAGGATGCCTTTACCCAGGCTGCCGCGCACAGGCTTCAGGAAGACGCTGGAGTAGCTGTTGCACATTTTTTTTAGGACAGCAAAACCGTTAAAGGCATGTGACTCCGGCAAATACCGCTGCAGGGCGGCATCCTGGGCCAGTGCTTCGAACACCTCGGTTTTGTCAAGGAACTTCTCATTGAAGAAATGGGTTCCGTAGCGGGATTTTACATCCGCCAGAAAATGCTGTACGCTAGGTTTGTTCTCCACCTTGCGCGTAGTAAGCCGATTATTGATAACATCGGCGACAGGAAGACTCAGCTTCCGCCAGCCCTCGTCGTATACCCAGCCCTGGATGGAAGAGCTGCGCGCTTCCAGCGCCTCCGGGGTAAAGAAATATACATAGGCACCTTGTGCTTGGCAGGCATTGGTAAGCTCCCGGCAGAACATCGTGATCTGTCCGAACACTCTGTCCGGCTGGTCAGGATGGTCCCGGCTCACCAGCACTCCGATCAGCGGTCCGAGCCGCAGGGTGCGGCTTCCGGTGCTGTAGGTCGCATTCAGCGAAGGACGTCCTCTCCAGCCGAGCCGGCGGGCCAGCCCTTCGCTGACGCGCAGGCTTTCGGCTTTGGGAACCGGAATGACAGTAACCTCCTGTCTGAATGAGCCGAAGCTCAGCTGGATGACGCCGTGAGCCGGTATCTTGAGCCTTTTCATTGATTTGTCGCCAAGCATTATCGCGTTTTCCTGCAGGATGCCCGAGTGGACCGTTTGGACCGGGATCTTGAACTTAGACATCGTGGATCTCCTTCCGGTAGGCAGCATGATGCCGGCAATTATGAATCATAAGGGTTACCTATCATTCATCATATGGAGACATCTGACCCTTGGTGATTGACCTATTCTGTAAAAAGCCGTGCCGGGCGGAATTTGCTATTGCCGCAGACAGCAGACACAACAACAATTTCAGGAGGTAACAGAATGAACGTAATTGATAAAGCGCATGAACTGGCAAAAGCCATCAAAGAAAGCAGCGAGTTTTCCGATATCAGCAGTGCCATGAAGGTGATCGAGGGTGATCCGGAGAGCAAGCAGATGCTCGACAATTTCCGCCAGAACCAGATTGAGCTGCAGCAGCGGATGATGAACGGGGAAATGCCTCCGCAGGAGGAAATGGAAAAAATGGAGAAGCTGTTCGAGGTGCTTAACCTGAATCTCGGCATCCGCCGGCTGTTCGACGCTGAGCGCCGCCTCAGTGTTGTCATTGAAGATGTGAACAAGATCATTACGGACAGCCTGTCGCAAATGTACGGCGGACGTTAATTCTTTCTGCTCCCGCTGGAGCCGAATAAGCAAAAGGGGACTCCCCGGCCGGTTGGCTGGAGAATCCCCTTTTGTGTATTAATCCTGCTAATCCTGCTTGCCTTCGACGGCGCAGAGCAGAATGCCGGCAGCCAGCCCGAGCCTGCGGTCAAGCTGGCCGGTGCGGTCGCCGGAGAAATCGGCGGTGATTTTGGTGACGAACGGGTTGAAGTTCTGGCTGTAGGTCGGAATCGGGTCCCCCTGCAGCTCGACGCTGTATTTTTGCGGAATAAATGAGATCACCCGGCGCAGCAGCGCCATAAAGGTACTGTCCTCCTTCACCAGCCCGAGCTCCTGGTCATGCCTGTCGAGAATAACCCATTCATCCTTCAGGATCGATTTGAGTCCCTTGCGGCGCAGTGCCCCCACATGCTCACCCGTCTCGGAGTCCACCACGTCAAAAGTGACACTAAAGTCAATAATACTCCGTGCCTTGATCCGCAAAAGCTCTCTTTCCATAGACTCATCCGTGTACAGCGCAATATCCTCTTTTAGCTTAAAAGCTTTCATCTGTGAGTATAATACCAGCTCCTCTGAGCTGTTATAAATGTGCAGCTTGGTGCTCATAATCGAAAAAATCTTCTTGCGGATCGTATACTCCGTATAGCCATACGCCTTATTCAAGTACTATCGCCTCCTAATAATTGTATACATCATCTCATATGACTGCTGGCGGTGCTATATTAATTTGCCTGAACAGATTTTAAATTTTGCAGACTTGTCTCATAAATTCCCCGGACGGCTCATAGAGTAGAGATATAGATTCAGTTGAAGGAGCTGTTTGACATGAAAAAAAGAAACAAGTTCAAACACATCATGTATCTGCTGATCGCGCTGGCTATGCTGCTCTATGCCCTGCCTCAGCTGTCGTTTCAGAACGGGCCAAGCTGGGTGCTGGGCTTCGGTGTTGTCTGGTGTGTGTTTGCCTTTCTGATTATTGCCGCGCATCTGCATTTCATCATCGGGGTGGATGAAGAGAAGCAGAAGCAGCTGGAGGCGGTCCGCAGGCACAAGCTGGAGCAGTGGCAGGGCAAGTGGAGTGAGGAAGCAAGAGTGTCACAGCGGCTGTAGAGGAGCACCGGTATACCGGGATTTATACGCTCTGCCGGCTCTGGAAGATAGATCCAGAAGCCTGGCTGCCGGAAACGGCGGTCCGGGCTTTTTTGGTGCTGAAATCATTCACGGAGTTACCTTATTTGGTCTTCTGCGGGCAGTTGTACTCTGCAAATTCCGGCTGTATAATGAGTACAGAATAGTACAGATTGGGGTATGGGGGTGTAACAGTTGGAAGGACAAGGCGATAACATTACAAAGCATGAACAACTGCTGCAGCATATCGAAGGTCTTAAAGTAGGCACCAAAATTTCTGTACGCAAGCTGGCGAAGGAAATGGTAGTGAGTGAGGGGACGGCTTACCGGGCGGTGAAGGAGGCTGAGAACCTCGGCATTGTGATTACGAAGGAGCGGATCGGCACAGTCAGGGTTGAAAAGAAACCGAGGAACATTTCCGACCAGCTTACCTTTGCGGATGTTGTAGACATTGTAGAGGGGCATGTGCTCGGCGGAGCTGACGGGCTGAACAAGCATCTGCATAAATATATAATCGGTGCGATGAAGGTAGATGCAATGATCCGCTATATTGATGCTGACAGCCTGCTGATTGTGGGCAACCGTGATGACGTGCATTCACTGGCTCTGGAGCAGGGGGCAGGTGTGCTAGTCACGGGCGGCTTCGGGACAAGCCGTGAAGTTAAGGCGCTGGCCGACGAGCTGGACCTGCCGGTGATCTCCTCGAGGCATGATACGTTTACGGTGGCTTCGATGATTAACCGGGCCATCTTTGACCGGCTGATCAAGAAAAAGATTATGCTGGTCGAGGATATTCTGGAGAGTAAGCCGAGGCTGAACACGCTTAAGATTTCCAGTACGGTTGGCGAGCTGCGGCAGCTGGCGCTCTCCAGCGGGGAGCAGCGCTTTGCTGTGACGGATGAGTGGAACCGCGTTATCGGCATAGTAGGCCGTCGCGATGTGGAGGAGCTGCAGGAAGGGCAGAGCATTGAAAAGGCAATGGTCCGCAGCCCGGTAACAGCGGCGCTGCAGACCTCGCTGGCTTCGGCGGCGCAGATCATGATGTGGGAAGGGATCGACTTCCTGCCGATCGTGGACCGCAACCGCAAGCTGGTCGGCTCGCTTACCCGCCGTGAGGTGTTGCAGAGCCTGCGTGATGTCAGCAACCAGCCGCAGCTGGGCGAGACGTTCGATCATCTGATCTGGAACGGCTTTGCCGAGGAGCGCGATGAAGAAGGGAAGCTGTTCTTCCACGGCTTCATTACTCCGCAGATGGCGACAGACCTGGGTACCATTTCAGAAGGCGTCCTTTCCACCCTGATGACCCGGTCTGCCTTCAAAGCAGCCAAAGATATTACCGGCAACGACTATGTACTGGATAATATGTCTACCTACTTTATCCGTCCGGTGCAGATTGAGCACTCGATCATCGTGATGCCCAAGCTGCTGGAGATCAGCCGCCGGACCTGCAAGCTGGAGATCGAAATCAGCCACAATGACACGATGGTCGCCAAGGCTGTGCTGATGCTGCAGTCGATTGATCACGGCTAACCGGGCTGTCCGGCGAAGCAAGGCAGGATGGAAAGACAGCAGCTGTAAGGAGTTTGCTTCGCATGAACAGGTCAGCCAGAAACTTCTGGTTGGCCTTTTTTCTGGAGCTTCCAGCAGCATTAGTGGGATAAACGCCAGCTAATTCACCGGATTTACGCGGAATCCAGGATTTAGCGGGAAAAAGTCCACCAAAATTCCTGTAAGAGGCCCATTTTGGGAACCGTGTAAGCTATTAGCTGGAGAAAATCCAACTAGATGCCCTGACCATCCGCTGTGCTCCAAATTATCTGGAGAAAATCAAACTATTACCGCCCGCTGGCAGTTTTTTGTAATTACGAAGCCTTTTTCCGGCTCCTCTCCCGGCTGTAATACCCGTAGCTGCGCAGTCCGGAGAAAATGTTAAACGCCCCGATGATCAGAAACATGGCCTCTACTATAACGCTGAGCGTCGAGCCGCGGAACAGAAACATCGACATCAGCGACAGCGTGACCAGCATGGCCCCCAGCAGCACGTTCATAACGGAGCGCAGGCGGGCTTTTTCCGCAGGGTCGGAGGTCCGGCGTGAGGAGAGGCTGAACGCGGCAGCGCCAATCATAAAGACAACAAGCAGAAGGAACAGCAGATACTTGATGAGCATGATCATGGACAGGCAGCTCCTTTATCAGGCAATAATGAAGAAAAGTATAGTTCTCAGTACGGCTTCTGTTTGGCCCTTATACCTGTCCATATTGTAGCATGGCTGCCACCGGTGCGCCCGGACTAATCTGCGGCTCAGCTGCGCTTGTAGGGATGAATCTCAACCCAGATCTGCAGCACGCCCTCCATTACCAGCATCGTCCGGATTTTGGCCGAGTACTCTTTTTCGCGGACGATATATATTTTTCCATCCAAAAGCAACCGGGCGAGCTTGCCGTCCGTATCAATATCGAACATGCTGCGGCCGCGCATCGGCTCCAGATCAGTCCCCATCTTGCTGATGATTTCCTTCACCGTTACCGGATCTAGTCCAGACGTACCTTCTTTATCCTTGCTTTCCTCCATGCGCAGCTTGATTTCGCGGATCACGGTTGAGGTATTGTTGTATTTCTTGAGGGTCTTGATATCATTCCGGTACTGCTCAATTTCCACCCGCATCTCCTGATTGTTGAGCCAGAGCACATTATAGCCCAAATGAAAAACAGCATTGTACATAACGGCCCCCGTCACCATGCCGAGAACGAAGACGGCGGAAATCTGTGAGAAACGGCGGAAACGCTGAAAAGGCGGAATCCTCATAAGCCGCTCACCCCTTGCCGCATACCCATTTGACCAGCTCGCTGCCCATATGGGCGCCCAGGAAGGCGAACACCAGGTAGAGAACCTGCTTGATCGCAGGGGACAGATTGCCGCCAATCATATTGCTCTCAATGACCCTCATAGGATCAATGGTTCCTCCGACTGCCGCGGCGAGCGCCCAGATTTTAATCCGGTCGGCGATATCCAGCATCGTCTGTGTCGGCGGCTGCAGCGAGACTACCGCACCTACTCCTCCAAGCATGGCGCCGCCCAGCACGATACCGAAGGCAATGAAGAAGTCGAGCACGGCTTTGCTCATGAAAACATTCATAGAAGGCCCCTTTCCGGACAAGCCGGCTCTTCCGGCTCTGCCTGTCCCTGTGCACTTAATCCATTCTATGGGCGGCTCCCCCTGTAATATGATAAAATAGTTTCATCTTATGTTTTGATTTAAGTAGCGGAAGGGAAGTGGGGAACATGAGCCCATTCGTGCATTTGCATGTGCACAGCGAATACAGTTTACTGGACGGTGCGGCGCGTATAACAGATCTTGTGCGCCGGGCCGGCGAATACGGCATGAAGTCGCTGGCGCTGACGGATCATGGAGTGATGTATGGGGCTATCCCCTTTTATAAAGCGTGCACAGCCGCAGGCATCAAGCCGATTATCGGCTGTGAAGCCTATCTGACGGCAGGCTCGCGCCGGGAGCGGGGCAGCCGCAAGGATCAGCCGATCTATCACCTGATCCTGCTCGCGAAGAATGAAACCGGCTACAGAAACCTGATGAAGCTTGTCTCCATCGGCCATCTGGAGGGTCAGCATTACAAGCCGCGTATAGATATGGAAGCACTGGCTGATCACGCCGAGGGCATCATCTGCCTGAGCGCCTGTCTGGGCGGAGAGGTGCCGCAGCATCTGCTGCACGGGCGCGGGGATGAGGCGCGCAAGGCGGCGCTGCGGTATAAGGAGATCTTTGGCGGAGACTTCTATCTGGAGCTTCAGGACCATGGTATTCCGGAGCAGAAGCGGGTCAATCCGCAGCTGATCGAACTGGCTTCAGAGCTGGATATCCAGCTGGTTGCGACGAATGATGTCCACTATCTGGCCAAGGAGGACGCCGAGGTTCAGGATGTGCTGATCTGCATCGGCACCGGCAAAACGGTGGATGATGAAGACAGGCTGAAGATCGGGACGGACCAGCTGTTCCTGAAGAGCGGTGAGCAGATGGCGGCGCTGTTTCCGCATGTACCGCAGGCAATACTCAATACGCAGGAAATAGCGGATAAATGTAATCTGGAGCTGACGTTCGGACAGCATATTCTGCCCGAATATTCCCCGCTGCCGGAAGGAGTGGACGCCGCTGCTTATCTGCGCGGGCTATGCCGCAGCGGGCTGGAAGACCGGTATGCCGGTACACAGCAATGGGCTTCACCGGAGGGGAAGGCGGCTGCGGAGCAGCGACTGGACTACGAGCTGGGCGTTATTGAAAGCATGGGCTTCAGCGATTATTTCCTGATCGTCTGGGATTTCATTGCCTATTGTCACAAGAACGGAATTGTTACCGGTCCGGGCCGCGGCTCTTCGGCGGGAAGCCTCACTGCGTATACCCTGCGGATTACCGATGTGGACCCGCTGAAATACAACCTGCTCTTTGAGCGCTTCCTTAATCCCGAGCGGATAACGATGCCGGATATCGACATCGACTTCAGCGATGAGCGACGCGATGAGGTTATCGCCTATGTCGTGGAGAAATACGGCAAGGAGCATGTGGCCCAGATCATCACCTTCGGAACGATGGCTGCGCGGGCGGCGGTCCGCGATGTCGGCCGGGTGCTGAACCTGCCTTACAATGAGGTGGACAAGGCCGCGAAGCTGATTCCGGGGCAGCTCGGAATCAGCATTGCCCGGGCGCTGGAGGGCAGTCCTGACCTGAAGGCGCTGTATGAGACCAGCCGCAAGACGCGGGAGCTGCTGGATATGGCGATGAAGGTCGAAGGCATGCCGCGGCATGCATCTACGCATGCCGCCGGTGTTGTGATCTCCAAAGGCCCGCTGACCGATGCTGTGCCGCTGCAGGCCGGCAATGAGAGTACGGCGCTGACCCAGTATTCCATGGAGCATCTGGAGAGCGTCGGGCTGCTCAAGATGGATTTTCTGGGGCTGCGGACGCTGTCAATTATTGAGCGCTGCATGAACTGGATCAGGGAGATGGACGGGGCGGCTCCCGATTTCCGGACCATTGCCGACAATGATCCGCTGACCTATGAGATGCTCGGGGCAGGCGAGACGACCGGCGTCTTCCAGCTGGAGTCTGCGGGCGTCCGCCGCGTATTGAAGGATCTGAAGCCGTCGGGCTTTGAGGATGTGATCTCAGTGCTTGCGCTGTACCGTCCGGGCCCGATGGAGTTTATTCCCAAGTTTATCGCCGGCAAGCACGGCGACATCACGGTCGATTATCCGCATGCCGACCTGACGCCGATTCTGGCGGATACGTACGGCATAATTGTCTATCAGGAGCAGATTATGCAGATTGCCTCCCTGATGGCCGGCTTCTCGCTCGGGGAAGCGGATCTGCTGCGCCGTGCGGTATCCAAGAAGAAGCGTGAGACGCTGGACAAGGAGCGCAGCCATTTCGTGCAGGGCAGCCTGCAGCTGGGCTATCAGGAGCAGGATGCGAATGCCGTGTACGATATGATCGTCCGGTTCGCCGATTACGGCTTCCCTCGTGCCCATGCTGCCGCTTACGGCGTGCTGGCCTTCCAGACGGCCTATCTGAAGGCGCACTATCCTGTGCAGTTCATGGCGGCTATGCTTACGGCTGTCATGGGTACTCACCGCAAAGTAGCAGAATATGTACTGGAATGCCGGCGCTCCGGCATCGGCGTTCTGCCGCCTGATGTCAACGAAAGCGGTGTGCTGTTCACTCCGGTTCCCGGCGCAGACGGAAACGGCGGGCATATCCGCTTCGGTCTGGCGGCCGTGAAAAATGTCGGAACACTGGCTGTAGAGAATATTATGGCCGTCCGTAAGGAGCGTCCGTTCGACAGCCTGCTCGATTTCTGCCGCCGTGTCGATTTGCGCGTCTGCAACAAGCGGGTCATTGAATCCCTGCTCCAGGCCGGTGCCTTTGACCGTCTGCCCGGGCACCGGGCCCAGCTGCTGGCTATGCTCGATGAGACCGCCGATGCCGCGGCCAAGTGGCGCAAGGAGCGCGACGAGCTGCAGATCCAACTGTTCGATGATCTTATCGAAACCCCGAACTGGGAGATCCGCTACCCGGATATTCCGAAATTCAGTGTCACCCAGCAGCTGGAGCTGGAGCGTGAGCTGCTCGGCCTCTACCTGTCCGGCCATCCGCTGGACGACAGTGCAGCCCTGCTTGAGGAGCCGGGCATCCAGCGGCTGATGGACCTTGGCGAAGCCGCGGATGAGAGCCAGACGGTTACGGCCGGAATGGTCGTATCCATTAAGGAAATTACGACCAAGGCCGGCAAGGCGATGGCCTTCATCCAGTGGGAGGACCAGATCGAGCGCTGCGAGGTCGTGCTGTTCCCTGAGGTGTGGAAACGCAGCCGCAGCCTGGTCGAGAAGGGTGCGCTGCTGGCCCTGCGCGC
>NZ_CCDG010000110.1 GCF_000723885.1 Paenibacillus camerounensis | reverse complement strand
CAGCACCAACAGCACCAACAGCACCAACAGCAGCCGGAAGCCCAAACACTCCGCGCAGCAGCAACAAGAGTGTCCGTTTCCTCCCCCTGGCCGACACCCCGTATGCAATCTTTTGCGTTTTGCGTTCTCTCTAAAAAGGGAATGGAGCAGCGGAGTGGAGGTTTGGAGCTGGAGGAGCGTTAGCGTCCGCCTTTGTCTCCGGATTTTAACCGCAAGCGGTATAAATCATGAAATCTGGATACAACAGCAGCCAGAAGCCCAAACGCTCCGCGTAATATCACCCACAGCCTCGGATGCGTCTGCCGGACGCGAAAATTGCATACAATCCCACCTAAACAACATTAAAATAAACATATGTAAGCGCTTCTTCATTTGTTATATTATTGAAACTGGAGGTGGTTCCGGGGTGTTGTCCGCACTTTTTAAGCCGATTGTCCGGCTGAACGTCAAGCAGCAGCTGATTCTGCTGTTCGTCATTATGCTTACTCCCATTCTGGTTCTCAATAATTATGGTAACTACAAAGCTGAGCAGGTGCTGAAGCGCCATGTCACCAACGCTTATGTGGAGCTGAACAAGCAGAATTTCGCCATTATCAACCGTGACATCGATACCGTTAACAAAATAACGTCGACAGTGATTCAGAACCCTTTTCTGCAGCAGCTGAATATGAGCGGGCTTGATCCTATAATGGAGCGGGTGGAGCGTTACGAGACGATAGAAAAGCTGCTGGGCAGCTACTCGCAGGGTGTAGAGCGCGGAGATGCCATTTATTACTCGCTGTATGTCTACGATCCGAACAATTATTATTTTTTCGCCCCCAATTTTCCGCAGGTGAAGAAGGCGGGCGTTTATTTTTTTACGAAGGAAGAAGAGCCGTACTGGTTCAGACAGGCGGTGGAGCAGAAGGGCCGGGGTTACCTGATGTTCATGGACCGGCTAAGTCCGCAGGCTGAGGATCTGAAGACGCTTACGTATGTGCGGGCGGTAAACAACATTTATCTCGGTGCGGGAACGATCGGCGTGCTGGTGGTCACCAAAATGGAAGCCAAGATCGGTGAATCGCTGAAGTCGATTTCATTGCCGGACGGAGAAATTTATCTGACTGATATGAATAACAGGGTGCTCGCCTCCAGCACAGATTCAACGGGGGAGATCATTGAACTGCCGGATGGTGCGGAAATAGGAGATCCGGAAGGAACCGTGGACGTGATTACCGACGACTTCATCTATGTAGTGAACAATAACCACATGCTAGGACAGAAGCTCGTCTACAAGGTTCCGGTAAAAGCGCTGCTTCAGCAGCAGAACGAGATGAAACGGGTCATTCAATACATAACCGTGGCCTACGCCCTTTTCGGCCTGATTATTATTACGTATTTTTGGCGTTCGCTGATGACACCGCTGCAAAAGCTGGCTTTTTTTGTGCGGAAGTATGAGCCGGGCAACCGGGTACCGGAAACGCCGAAGCGGGGCAGCAATGATGAAGTTAGCGTGCTGATCTCATCAACCTATGATATGGCGCGCAGGCTGAACGGCCTGATTATGTACAAATACCAGATGGAGCTGAAGCAGAAGGAGTCCCAGCTGCAGCTGCTGTATCAGCAGATCAACCCGCATCTTCTGTATAACACCCTGGAGAGTATTTATTGGAAAAGCTCGCTGGAAGGCAATGTGGAATCCGCAGAAATGATTAAGGAGCTGTCCAAGCTGATGAAGATCAGCCTGAGCCGCGGACGGGAGCTGATTACGCTGGAGGAGGAGCTGGAGCATGCCGGCGCCTACATCAAGCTGCAGCAGCACCGCTACGATTATGTGTTCACTGTCACATGGAACATCGCACCCGAAACCAAAAGTAATCTGATTCCCAAAATCACCCTCCAGCCCCTGATCGAAAACGCCATTATCCACGGGGTCAAAAATATGGAGGAGGACGGGGAGATTATCATCACTGCCTTTGCTATAGAGGATAGGGTGCTGATTATAATTGAAGACAACGGCTATAAGCAGGCGGATTATGAGGCCATCAACCGTGTGTTGAATGATGAAAGCCCGAATCCGCAGAGCGGTTACGGCATCCGCAATATTAACCAGCGTGTGCAGCTGCATTTTGGCCCGGATTACGGCATTACCTATGGACCGCGTGCAGGCGGGGGAACGGCTGCGGCTGTCCTGCTGCCCAAAACAGAGGTTCAACAATAGAAGGGGGAATCCGTAAATGTTCAATATTCTGGTTGTGGACGATGAACCGCTTATCTGCAAAGGCCTAAGCAGCCTGCTTGCTTCCTCCGGACTGGATATCGGCCATATTTATACGGCGGGCAGCGGCTTTGAGGCACTGGACTGCATCCGGATGGAGGAGGTCGATCTGCTTGTCACCGACATCCAGATGGGGGCGATGAGCGGCATCGAGCTGATGCAGCATGCCAAGCTGGCGAAGCCGTGGGTGCAGACTATCGTAATCTCCGCTCATGAAACATTCCAGTATGCTCAAATGGCTGTCAGGCTGGGGGCAAAGGATTATCTGATTAAGCCGCTGAACAGCGAGCAGTTTCTGGATTCTGTACGGAATGTACTGCTCAAATTAGACCGGCCCTCGCCCGAGCTCGCCGGCTTCATGGCGGGAGCCGGCGAGAGCTTCCGGCTCGAAGAGCCTCTGCCGGCCTACAGCGAGGTGCTGAACAGCCTGCTTACTGATTCTGCTGCCGTGATGGGCGGCGAAGAGCCCATGCGTAAGCTGGATGAGCTGAAGCTGCAGGGCCCTTACTTTGCTGTGCTCAAGATTAAGCTGCCGCTTCCGGGCGCAGACAGCGGGGCTCCTTACAGTCTGCGTGACCGGAGGCTGCTGCGCTACGGTGCGCTTAACATCGCGAAAGAGCTGCTGGATCAGGAGTGGGACTCGACAGCCTTTTACTCGCCGGAGGAGGAGATTACCGTAATCATCCAGTGGGATGAAAAAAGCTACGAGGAAGCAGGAGGGAATCAGGTCAGCAGGCTGGATGTGCTGGGCCGCAGCCTTCATTTTAACATCCACAAATTTCTGCATTTGAACGCGGTCATCGGAATCAGCCAGATTCTCAAAGGATTGCCGTTCATGGAGGTGCTGAACCGCCAGGCGTCACGGGCCATCCTCTGGAATAAGGAGCACAACGACCACTACGTATTCTATTACGGGGACTTTAACTGGAACAGCTATACGGGTGCAGGTGAACCCTCCGCCGAGGAGCTGCACACACGCAGCAACCTGATCGTCCAGAAGGCGAAGGAGTATATTGATGGAAATTACGCCCAGAAGGGCTTAACGATACATGAGGTAGCCAAAAAAAATCACGTAAGCCCCAATTATCTGAGCTATCTGTTCAAAAAAAATACAGGCCACAACCTGTGGGAATATGTAATCAAGCTGCGGATGGAGGAGAGCCGGGAGCTGATTGTGCATACCGATCTGCGCCGCTACGAAATTGCTGAACGGGTCGGGTACGAGTCGCCGGAGCATTTCAGCAAGATTTTCAAAAAATACTACGGCATCAGCCCGAGCGAGCTGAAGAAGTAAGAACGCTCATGACTTCGGTAGATATACACATGTGCAGCGTCCCCCGCCTTTCCTACAATTAAGGTAGGAAGCACTTTGTCAAAGTGCTAGAAGACAAAAGGAAAGAGGGAGCCAGATGAATCAGACCGCTGCACTTCACGACAAACTGCCGGCAAAGCTTGAGAACAAGCCTTATAAGCAGAACCGCTGGAAAAAGAATTTTTGGGGCTATATGTTCCTCGTCCCCGCTATTGTTATTTTCATCATGTTTATGTGGGTGCCTATTTTTAAAGGCTTTTTGTACAGCTTCTATACGGTGGACTTTGTTAAGGGAAACAGCTTCGCCGGATTTGAAAATTATGCGCGGGCACTGACAGATCCCGATGTGCTGATTGCGATCCAAAACACACTATACTACATGCTGCTCTGTCTGGTTGTCGGCTTCTGGGTACCAATTGCCTTCGCCATTGCGATCTCTGAGCTGCGGAAGTTCGGCGGCTTCGTCCGGGTGGCGGCTTATCTGCCTTATGTCATGCCGGCGGTTGTCCTATATGGTCTGTGGCGTTGGCTGTATGACCCGGTGGGCCCGGTAAATGCGCTGCTCGGTTCGATGGGGGCAGATCAGATCCCGTTCCTGACGGATAGCAGGTGGTCGATGCTCTCACTTGTCTTTATGGAGACATGGCAGCAGTTCGGCTCGGGGATGCTTATATATCTGGCGGCTGTGCTGAGCATTCCGCGTGACTGGTATGAAGCGGCGGAGATTGACGGAGCCGGAGTATGGGCGCGGATCCGCCACATTACGCTGCCGTCGCTGCGCAACCTGATCATCCTGATGCTGATTCTGCAGATCATCGCGACCTCTCAGGGCTATCAGTCCCAGCTTGCGCTGCTGGACGGCGGGCCGAACAAGACGACGCTGACGTATGCGCTGCTGATTGTAAAGTATGCTTTTACCAGACTGGATTACGGCACGGCAACGGCGCTTGGCATGCTGATGTTTATCGTTCTTGGCGGTTTGGGCATTGTACAGTTCAGGCTGAATAAGGAGGATAACTAGGATGAAGAGCGTGGAGAGAGGCATTCTGTCTGAACATGATCTGAAAAAGACAAGCAATAAGGTTGTCTACGGTATTATGGTGCTGTGCATTGCGGTAATGGTGTTCACGATGATGTATCCGATTCTGATGACCATGTTCAACGGGCTGAAATCGAATGTCGAGGTCAATTCGTTTCCGCCGCATTTTTTCCCGCAGGAATGGCATTTCGGCAATTTGAAGGATGCGGTGAATTATATTGATCTGCTCAAGTATCTCAAGAACACGATTTATATTTTTGCCGGCAACATGGTTATGACGCTTGTCGTACTGGGGATGGCCTCATTCAGCATTTCGCGGATGAACGTGCCTTACCGCAAGGCGTTCTACTTCTTTTTTCTGATGACACTGTTCATTCCGGCGACGAGCTATATGATTCCGAACTTCGTCAATCTGAAGGAGCTGGGCCTGCTTAACCAGTATGCGGCTTTCTGGCTGCCTGCAGGAGCGAACACGTTTTATTTTCTGCTGCTGAAAAATTTCTTCGACGGGATACATCCGGAGATCTTTGAAGCGGCGCGGATCGACGGGGCGTCGGAGCCGAGAAGCTTTTTTGTGATCGCAGTGCCGCTGTCAGTGCCGATTTTTGCCACGCTGGCGATCTTTATTTTCTCCACTGCCTGGAACGACTGGTTCTGGCCGTCACTGGTCATGCATTCCGAGGAAAAATATACGCTGGCGACCGCGATCTACAAATATGTAATCAGCGTCAAGGCGCTCAATACGAACATCAAGTTTGCCATTCTCTTTCTCGTGTCGCTGCCGCCGATTCTTGTGTTCCTGATCTTCCAGAAGTTTATTATGCGCGGCGTGGCCTTGTCGGCGGTAAAAGGCTAAGGCGGCACGCTGGCCTCTCTATCATAGGAAAACATACCATCGTAAACCTGCACATGAAAGCAATATAAATACACCTCGTTTGTAAACGGTTTCTCTTTTAAGATGAATCTGTAAGCTAATCATGAATTGAAAAGGGGAGTTTCAATGCGTAAATTTTCCAGCGTATTAGCAGGTCTCCTTGTGGCCGGTTCGTTGTTATCCGCCTGCGGCGGCAACAATAACAGCAACGGAAATGCCCAGGGGAACACAGGAGGGGAAGCGACTCCGGCGCCGGCGGCTACAGCTGCGGATAACGGCACTGCAGCGACAGATGCGCCTGCGGACGATATCACCCAGAGAAAAGTAACGATCAAGATTCACTACCCGACGCCCGACCTGACCGAAATGCGCGCACAGGAAGACGACCGGATCAAACGGTTCCAGACTGAATATCCGAATGTTGAGATCATCAAGGACGACTGGCAGTACAGTGTCAGCGAGATCGGCATCAAGATGGCGGCCAATGAGGCGCCGACCTTCTTCAACACATATGCGACAGAAGCCAAATTTCTGGTGGAAAAAGGCTGGGCGGCTGACATCACCGAGCTGTGGAATGCTTATGAGTATAAAGAGCAGATCAATCCGGTGCTGCAGAACCAGTTCCTGATTGACGGCAAAATGTACGGTGTAACCCAAAAGGGCTATGTTACCACCACCATGATCAACAAAAAAATGCTGGATGATAAAGGCGTAGCCGTTCCGCCGATGGACTGGACCTGGGATGACATGCTGAACACCGCCAAAGGTGTAGCCGATGCCAAGAAAGGCATCTCCGGAATTGCACCTATGGGTAAAGGCAATGAGGCCGGCTGGAACTGGACTAACTTCCTGTTCGAAGCAGGCGGAGAGATCCAGAACATAGAGGGCGGCAAGGTTGTTGCGACCTTCAATTCTGAAGCCGGTGTCAAGGCACTGGATTTCTATAAAAAGCTAAGATGGGAAGCGGAAGCCATTCCGCAGGACTGGGCACTCGGCTGGGGCGATGCGGTCGGCGCATTCCAGCAGGGACGTACAGCGATGGTTATGGCCGGCTCTGACGGTGTAATCGAGCAGGCGCTGAACCAGGGCGGACTTAAGCCGGCGGATGTACTGACCTATCCGATGCCTGCAGCTGAAAAGGGCGGCAAGCACACCGGTGTACTCGGCGGGGATTATCTCGTAATCAATCCGAACGCCTCCAAGGATGAGCAGGAAATGGCGTTCCGTTATATCACATTCGATTATTTCTCAGATAAGGGCCTTGAGGCGCTTGATGCGATTCTGCAGCAGCGCAAGGCAGACGGCAAATATTTTATCCCGCCGCTTCTGGACTACTATGCTGCTGATTCTGAGTTCGGCAAGAAAACCAAAGCTGTTTACGACAAATACTCAGACATTGTATATCAATACAATCCGGAGATTATGGCTCTGCTCGACGGAAAACCTGAAGCGCAGTATAACACCCAGGACTACTATGCTACGATGTCGAACGTGATTCAGGAGCTGTTCTCCAAAAAAGGAACGGACTCCAAAGCCCAGCTTGATGCTGCAGCCAAAACGGTACAGGAGCAATTCTTCGATACTATTACAGTTGAGTAGCAGACAGATAGCGGGTTAGTGCAGACAAAAGACCGGCAATGCCTCTGACTCTGGAGGACGGCCGGTCTTTTTCTTCGTAATGCCAATCAGGACAAAATGTGACAAAGCATGAGCGACCAAAGCATGTGAAAGTACTGCAGCCCGGGTATGAAAAGCCTCATCAGTTAAATATAACCAAGGAAGATACATAAAAAGTGGGTAATAGTCCTGAATATGATCAAATGTAAGCGCTTTGAAAACAAATCAAAAAAACTTTATACTTTGTGAAAGAATTCACTATACAAGACGGAGATGATGTGATAAGATAAATGTGTAGAGAAAAACAACCTAAAAATTGACAGGAGGACGAGGGAGATGGCAGTTAAGAACGAAGTCGCCGCCCAAGTGAAACAAACCACCGCTGAAGAATATATTCAGACTTTGGTGGATAAAGCAAAGAAAGCCCTGGATGCGTTCATGGAACTGGATCAGGAGCAGGTTAACACAATCGTTCATGCAATGGCATTGGCAGGTCTCGACAAACATATGTACTTGGCGAAACTGGCTGTCGAAGAAACAGGCCGCGGAGTATACGAAGACAAAATTACGAAGAACATCTTCTCAACTGAATATATCTGGCACGGAATTAAGTATGACAAAACCGTAGGTGTTATTGAGGATAACGCCTACGATAATTTCCAAAAGATCGCTGAACCAGTCGGAATTGTAATGGGTATCACACCGGTAACCAACCCAACATCCACCACGATGTTTAAAGCTCTGATTTCCGCTAAGACACGTAACCCTATTATATTCGGTTTCCACCCTTCAGCGCAAGAGTGCAGCGCCGCAGCAGCCAAAATTCTTCATGATGCAGGCGTAAAAGCCGGTGCTCCTGAGAACTTCATCCAATGGATTGAGCTTCCTACCATGGATAAAACAAATGCACTGATGAACAACCCTGACGTTGCACTGATTCTGGCAACAGGCGGATCCGCAATGGTTAAAGCAGCTTACAGCTGCGGCAAGCCGGCTCTCGGCGTAGGCCCTGGTAACGTACCTGCCTTCATTGAGAAGAGTGCTGACATTGACCAGGCTGTAACGGATATTATCCTTTCCAAAACATTCGATAACGGTATGATTTGCGCTTCCGAGCAGGCTGTTATTATTGAAGAAGCCATTTTCGACCAAGTGAAGAAAAAGATGATCGCGAACGGCTGCTACTTCGTCAACAAAGATGAAGCTGCCAAGCTGACTAACGGTGCAATGAACGTAGAGAAGTGTGCTGTTAATCCGGCAATCGTAGGCCAATCTGCTGTGAAAATCGCTGAAATGTGCGGAATTCAGGTTCCGGCCGGCACTAAGATTCTGGTAGCAGAAATCGAAGGCGTAGGCACTAAATATCCGCTGTCCGCTGAGAAGCTGAGCCCGGTTCTGGCTTGCTACAAAGTTAAAAATGCTGACCAGGGTATCGAACGCGCTGCAGAAATCGTTGAATTCGGCGGCATGGGCCATAGCTCGGCCATCCACTCCAATAATGAAGAAGTTATCATGAAGTTCTCCCACCGCCTGCAGACAGGACGTATTCTGGTGAATTCGCCTTCGACACACGGCGCCATCGGGGACATCTACAATACTAATATCCCTTCGCTCACTCTGGGCTGCGGATCATACGGCCGCAACTCGGTGTCGCAAAACGTTACTGCCATCAATCTGATCAACGTGAAAAGGGTGAACCGTCGTACCGTGAATATGCAATGGTTTAAAGTACCTGACAAAATCTACTTCGAAAAAGGATCCACCCAGTACCTGGCTAAAATGCCTGACATTACACGAGTAGCAATCATTACTGACCCTATGATGGTTAAGCTGGGCTATGTGGAAAGAGTTGAGCACTATCTGCGTCAGCGCCAGACTCCTGTTGCGATTGAAGTGTTCTCGGAAGTTGAACCGGATCCATCGACAACTACCGTTGAAAAAGGTACAGCAATGATGAACAGATTCCAGCCGGACTGCATCATCGCGCTGGGCGGCGGTTCCCCAATGGATGCTGCCAAAGGCATGTGGCTATTCTATGAACATCCGGATGCTGACTTTAACGGCCTGAAACAGAAATTCATGGATATCCGCAAACGTGTCTACAAATTCCCTAAGCTGGGTAACAAAGCTAAATTTGTTGCGATTCCAACAACTTCGGGTACAGGTTCGGAAGTAACTTCGTTCGCGGTTATCACTGACAAGACAACAGGCAACAACACCAAGTATCCGCTGGCTGATTATGAGCTGACTCCAGACGTTGCGATCATCGATCCGGAGTTTGTATACAGCCTGCCAAGAACTGCAGTTGCTGATACAGGTATGGACGTACTGACTCACGCTATTGAAGCTTATGTATCTGTAATGGCAAGCGACTACTCCGACGGACTGGCAATCAAAGCGATTCAGCTGGTGTTCCAGTATCTGGAGAAATCCGCATTGCAGGCAGATAAGGTTGCCCGCGAGAAAATGCACAACGCATCGACACTTGCAGGTATGGCGTTCGCTAACGCATTCCTGGGCATCAACCACAGCTTGGCGCACAAATGGGGCGGACAGTACCACACCGCACACGGCCGCACCAATGCGATCCTGATGCCGCACGTTATCCGTTACAATGCCAAGAAGCCTACGAAGTTCGCTTCGTTCCCTAAATATTCGCACTTTGTAGCTGACGAGCGTTATGCCGAAATCGCCCGCATTCTGGGATTGCCGGCCCGTACTACTGAAGAGGGCGTAACAAGCCTGATCAACGCGATCCGCGACATGAACAAGAAGCTTGGCATCGAAGAATCCTTCTCTGCCCTTGGCTTTGATCCTAAGGATTTCGAATCCCGTGTAGATTACCTGGCTGACCGTGCATTTGAAGACCAATGTACAACAGCTAACCCTAAGCTGCCGCTGGTAAGTGAGCTGGCTGATGTATACCGCAATGCCTTCTACGGAAGATTTGACGTCTAATTAGGTGTTGAGTGGCGAATAATATGGTTAAAGGATAATATGGGGCTAGATGGTAGTGACAAATATCACCGGAAAGGTGATATTTGTCACAGTCCTTTTTCAGAAAATAAACTAAAATGTTTATATAAACAACGAACCCGAGATATGAAAGTGTGATTGTGAATTTTATAACAACCATATTCTTGGGATCACGAGACACGGGATCAACCTTCAAGCCCGCGATCTCTACAAATATAATAAATATATAAATGGAGGGATTTAGCATGTCGGTGATTGAAAAAGATGTACAAGAGGTAAAGTCGGGTTGGAGAAGTTTTACAAAAGGTAAATGGGCCAAGAAAGTTGACGTTAACAACTTCATTACAACAAACATCAAGCCTTATGAAGGAAATGAAGATTTCCTCGTAGGTCCTACAAGTAACACCACTGAACTGTGGAAGATCATTTCCCAGCTGAGCAAGGAAGAAAGAGAAAGAGGCGGCGTATGGGATGTTTCCCTGGATACTGTCTCCACTATTACTTCCCACAACCCAGGTTATATCGACAAGGACAAGGAACAAATCGTAGGCGTGCAGACTGATGCTCCTTTCAGACGTTCCATCCAGCCGTTCGGCGGTATCAAGATGATGATTGATGCTACTAAGGCTTATGGCTTCGAGCTTCCGAATAACATTGTCGAAATGTTCACGAATATCCGCAAAACGCATAACCAAGGCGTATTTGATGCATATACTCCAGATATGAGAGCAGTGCGTAAATCCGGCGTTATCACAGGTCTTCCTGATGCATACGGCCGCGGACGCATTATCGGCGACTACCGCCGCGTTGCTCTGTACGGTATTGAATTCCTGATTAAAGACAAGAAACAGCAATTGACTGAGCTTGAAGTTGATTCCATGACTGAAGATGTAATCCGTCTGCGTGAAGAGCTGTCCGAGCAGATCCGCGCTCTGGCCGAACTGAAAGAAATGGCTGCCGCTCACGGTCTTGATATTTCCAAACCGGCTAACTCCTTCAAAGAAGCTACTCAATGGGTATACTTCGGTTACCTGGCAGCAGTTAAAGAGCAGAACGGTGCGGCAATGTCCCTGGGACGTGTATCCTCCTTCCTTGATATCTACGCACAACGTGATTTTGAAGAAGGTACTCTTACAGAAGAGCAAGCACAAGAAATTGTTGACCACTTTGTAATGAAACTGCGTATCGTGAAATTCCTGCGTACGCCTGACTATAACGAACTGTTCTCCGGTGACCCTACCTGGGTAACAGAATCCATCGGTGGTATGGCTGAAGATGGAACTACCCGCGTAACCAAGAACAGCTTCCGCTTCCTGCACACCCTGTACAATCTGGGACCTGCACCGGAACCGAACCTGACTGTTCTCTGGTCCGAGAAGCTGCCTGAAGGCTTTAAGAAATTCTGTGCCAAGGTATCCATCGAAACCAGCGCGATCCAATATGAGAACGATGATGTAATGCGTCCATACTGGGGTGATGATTACGCGATTGCCTGCTGCGTATCCCCAATGCGCATCGGTAAGCAAATGCAGTTCTTCGGAGCCCGCGCTAACCTTGCAAAAGCCCTGCTGTATGCAATCAACGGCGGTGTGGATGAGAAATCCGGTGTGCAGGTAGGGCCTGAATTCCCTGCAATTACTTCCGAGTATCTCGATTACAACGAAGTGATGAAACGCTTCAAACCAATGATGGAGTGGCTGGCTAAGACTTACGTTAACACCCTGAACATCATCCACTACATGCATGACAAATACTCCTACGAACGCATCGAAATGGCGCTGCATGACCGCGACATTCTGCGTACAATGGCTTGCGGTATCGCTGGTCTGTCCGTTGCTGCTGACTCCCTGAGCGCAATTAAATACGCTAAGGTTAAACCGATCCGCAACGAACAAGGCATTGCAATCGACTTCGAAACTGAAGGTGAATTCCCTTGCTACGGTAACAACGACGATGCTGTTGACAGCATTGCAGTTGAACTGGTTGAAACCTTCATGACCATGATCCGCAAAAACAAAACGTATCGTGATGCAGTTCCGACTCAATCCGTACTGACAATCACTTCGAACGTTGTTTACGGTAAGAAGACTGGTACTACTCCAGACGGACGTAAAAAAGGCGAGCCATTCGCACCAGGTGCTAACCCAATGCACGGACGCGACAAGAAGGGTGCACTTGCATCCCTGAACTCTGTTGCTAAACTGCCTTACTCCGATGCACAGGACGGTATCTCCAATACGTTCTCCATCGTGCCTAAGGCGCTGGGTAAAGACGAAGAATCCCGTAAGTCCAACCTGGTATTCATGATGGACGGATACTTCCACAATAGCGCGCAGCATTTGAACGTTAACGTATTTAACCGTGAGCAGCTGATCGACGCTATGGATCACCCTGAGAACTACCCGCAGCTGACAGTTCGTGTATCCGGCTATGCTGTTAACTTCATCAAGCTGACCCGCGAACAACAGCTGGATGTTATCAACCGTACGTTCCACTCTTCCATGTAAGATTTGTTCTTGGACATCAGGAACTGAAATAAACTACAGAGCTGCCGCCCTTGCAAGAGGGCGGTAAACTCTTGCCTTGAAATGATTAAAATTTTAAGTTTTTTTCGAAAGGATGACCTCATATGGTTAAAGGACATATCCACTCATTAGAAACCTTTGGGACGGTGGATGGCCCGGGAATCCGCTTCGTGCTTTTTATGCAGGGCTGTCTGCTGAAATGCCAGTATTGCCATAACCCGGATACCTGGGGTCTGAACGAAGGCAAGGAAATGACGCTCGAAGAAGTGCTTGCGGAAATTGAGCCATACCTGAACTATTATAAGACTTCCGGCGGCGGTCTTACCGTATCCGGCGGCGAGCCTACACTGCAGGCGCAATTCGTAAAGCAACTGTTTACTGAAGTTAAGAAGCGCTGGAATCTGCATACTACCCTTGATTCCAACGGCTACAATGACGGTTCGAAGATCAGCGATCTGCTGGATGTTACCGATCTCGTGCTGCTGGACCTGAAGCATATTGACGATGAAGCCCATATTAAGCTGACCGGCAAGTCTAATGACCGTACCTTGAAGCTGGCCCGCTGGCTGTCTGATCATAACCGTAAAATGTGGATCCGCCACGTATATGTACCCGGCATTCATAATAAGGAAGAAGATCTGCTTAACCTTGGACGTTTTATCGGAACCCTGAACGGGGTTGAGAAGTTCGAAATCCTGCCTTATCACCAGATGGGGATTTATAAATGGCAAGAGCTTGGCCGTCCTTATGAGCTTGAAGGAGTACCTTCGCCAAGCGATGAGGAAGTGCAGCGTGCATACCGCCTGATTGAAGAAGGGCGCAGAGAATCAGCGCTGGTTAAATAATGAATACAGATGAATGAAGCCGTTCCTGACAGCAGATATCTGCTGCGGGGCGGCTTTTTGCTTGGCGGTAGAAGAGGCAATAAAACTCATGTTGAATTAAGTTAACTCATGGTATATTAGGCATTGAATCACATATATGGAGCTGGTCTGATTAATCGCGATCCGTTAGGAGAGAGCAGAATGAATCTTTATGTCCATGAAAAAAATCAAAAGCAATGTATAGATAACATGACGTTTCCATGATTTTTTATTGCTGAAAATGTAATGTTATGTCGTATTAAATCGCGTGTGATGTAAGATATATGACGTGTATTCGCTTACATAAGAGATTTTTATCCCTGTTGTAGAGGAATGTTAACCTTACGATTACAAAAAGCGTTTTCTATAATAAAGAAGTAAGGGAAATCATTAAATAGGGAGGGTCACCCGTAATGAGAAAAAGGATAACAATGCTGCTGTCCCTGATGTTTGTTACTTCTGCGCTGTTGACTGCTTGTGGAGGGAACAACAATAATACAGGTAACAACGAAGAAGCAACAGCTACTAACAGCGGAACGGCTGCAACGAATGCCCCTGCTACAGAAGAGCCTGCGAATACAGAACCTTTTGAAATGACGATCCGCCATACCCAGGTCGGTGCTGACAAGCAAAAGCGTCTGGCCATTCTGGAAGATGTGGTAGGCAAGGTGCAGGAAGAGGTGCCGGGTCTCACCTTTAAGCTGGATGGTGTAGATTCGGATGTGAACCGTAAAGAGAAGCTGCGCGGAGAGATGGCCGCCGGCAATCCGCCGGAAATATTCGACCTTTTCGGCAGTCCGGATTCCAAGATTTATGCGAAGGAAAGCAAGCTGCTGGATCTTACTCCTATTCTCGAAGAGCTGGGTATCAAGGACAAATTCTCCAATCTGGACCCTTTTACTTATGAAGGCAAAATCTACGGACTGCCGATTGGCGGCTCCGGCGAAGGCTTCTTCTATAACAAGGAATACTACGCAAGCAAAGGCTGGAAAGCACCGGCCACCTTCGCTGAGCTGGAGCAGCAGCTGGCTGATATTAAAGCGGATGGGAAGGTGCCGCTGGCTGGTGCTTCCAAAGCCGGCTGGGTACCGCTGATGCTGGCTAACCATCTGTGGTCCCGTTATGCCGGACCGGATGTTACAGCGAAATTCGCGACCGGTGAAGCAAAGTGGAGTGACCCGAACGTTGTTGAGGGCTTCGCCAAATACAAGGAGTGGGTCGATAACGGCTACTTCAAAAAGGGTGAGCTCGGCTTCGAATATGCTGAATATACGACTCAATTCACCAGCGGTGAGGCCATTCTGATGTATGACGGAACCTGGAAATCCTCCGTATTCAAAGCCGGCCAGTCCGGTGAAGGGCTGATCGGCAAGGTTGGCTTCTTTAACATTCCGGCGGTTGACGGCGGTGCAGGCGACCAGACTGCGCTGATGCGTGATGTGAACAACGGCTACGGCTTCTCTGCTTCGGCAGGTGAGGATGAGCGCCAGCTGGCTGCTGTGAAATCCTTCATCAAAAACATGTACAACGAAGAAATGCAGCTGCGCGGCCTGGTAGAGGATGGCGTGCTGCCGGCAATGAAGCTGGACCAGTCGGTGCTGGATGCCAATATTACTGATGATCTGATGAAAGAAATCGTAGCGGTGCTGAATAACTCCGCATCCTCCTTCCCGGCATTTGACTCGCTGGTTCAGGCTGATGTTACAACCGAGATCAGCAACATCCAGATTCAGAAGCTGATCGGCGGCCAGACGACTCCTGAGAAAATGGGCGAAGAGCTGCAGAAAATTCAGGAAGAAGCGAACGCAGCGGTGGAGTAGGCAACCATTGAAATGTACCCTGGTGCCTGCTCCAGGGTACATTTTTTTACTCTAATGCCTGACCTTTCCCGGAGATTCTTAGCATCGGAGGTAGTTATGAATAAAGCACTCAGAAATCCGCTCGTCTTCATCCTGTTTGTTCTTCCTGCACTTGCCCTGTTCCTGATCTTTTTTATCTATCCCATATTCAGCTCCATCTATTACAGCCTGACCAGCTGGAACGGCGTATCGGACACCGTTAAAATGACCGGCCTGAAGAATTACGAAAAAGCGCTCGGTGATGACCGTTTCTGGATCTCGGTGAAGAATAACGGCTGGTTTATTCTGTTCTCTGTCTTTATCCAGGTTCCGCTGATTGTCCTGTTCTCTCTGCTGATTGCCAACGTGAAGAAACTCAAGGGCCTGTATAAAACAGCGGTGTTCATGCCTTCGATTATGTCGACAGCAGTCATCGGTATCCTCTGGGGCTTTATTTATGAGCCCAATATCGGCTTGTTCAACAAGCTGCTGGGCCTGGTCGGGATCGAGCCGGTCTACTGGCTGTCTGATGAACGGTTTGCCATGCTGTCGATTCTGATCACCAACGCCTGGCAGTGGACCGGATTCTACATTGTAATGGTGCTTGCAGCGATTCTGTCGATTCCCGGAGAGCTTGACGAAGCGGCCGCAATTGACGGCGCTACGGGCTTCCAGCGGGCTACACGGATCACCCTGCCGCTGATTGTGCCGATTATTTCGGTGGTAATCATGCTCTCCATTGCCGGGGCAATGAAGGCTGCCGATATCGTCATCGTTATGACCAAAGGCGGACCGGCCGGTTCAACGGAGGTTATGGCCACCTATATGATCAAGTATGCAATCACGAACTTTAAATACGGGTACGGCAATACGATTGCGGTCCTGATCTTCGTATTTACGCTTATCGTGACAGTGGTGTATCAGCTGCTGTTCAACCGGCGTAGTGAAAGGATTGAATACTGATGCCGCGCGCCCTGAGAAGAAGTCTGCCGCATGCTGCACTGCTTGGGTATCTTCTGGTTGTACTGTTTCCGTTCCTGTTTGTGCTTTTCTCATCGGTAAAAAAGGATAACAACTCGATTGCCCTGAACCCGTTCGGCATTCCAAAGGAGTTCGTATTTAATAACTATGTGGAAGCCTGGGTCAATGCGAAGATCAGTACGTACTTTTTTAACAGCTTATATATATCGGTCTTTGCTTCGGTTGTATCCATTATGCTGGCTGGTATGTTCGCGTTCGCTGTTACCCGGATGCGCCACGGCCGCTGGAATATACTGCTGTACTCGTTTGTACTGGTCGGAATGCTGATTCCGAACAACGCGCTAATGCTGCCGATCTATACAATTGTACGTAAGCTGCATATTCTGAACACCCACTGGGCGCTTATTGTTCCGTATATTGCCAATGCGATCCCGTTTACGGTCATCATTCTCGCTGCCTTCATGCGTTCACTTCCCAGTGAAATTGAGGAAGCAGCGGTAATGGATGGGTTGAAGGCCCCTGGCATCTTTGCTAAAATTATTGTACCTCTGACGGTTCCCGCCATGGTTACAGTATTCATCGTCAATTTCCTGGGAAATTGGAATGAGTTTTTGCTGGCTAACTATTTTCTTTCCAATGATGAGCTGCGCACGCTTCCGGTGGGAATGGTCCAATTCCGTGATCAGTATCAGATGAATTATGCGCAGATGTCCGCCGGTATCGTCTACAGCGTGCTGCCTGTGGTTATCATCTATGCCATTTTGCAGGAGAAAATAATTGAAGGTGTAACGGCGGGCAGCGTAAAGGGCTAACCTAACTACAGTCAGGAGCGCAGCTCATGAATTTGCGCTATAAATTATTTACTGCTTTTTTGGGCCTGATCATTATTCCGCTCTTTACCCTTGGTATGATTATGTTCTTCGTCACGTATAACTCCATTGAGAAGAAATACAGCCAGCAATCCGAGTATTCACTCAAAGCAATCAGCTACAGCATCTCTAATGTGTTCAAGGATATGAACAATGTAACGGATAACGGGATCGCCACCTCAGTGTTCCATATGGCGCTCAGTGCGGAGGATCCCTCCAAGCAGGACTTGACGGATGCCGAGCAGCTCAGCCTGAATGCCAGCCAGCGCAATTTCCGCAGTCTGCTCTATAATCATCCGTCGATCAGCTATGCATTTTTGTACAATTTTAACGGAAAAGGCAGCTCGGAGATTGTCTCTATCTTCACTAAGGAAAACTTCCGGACGCTTCCATACGAGAAATTTAAGGGAAGTGAGCTGTACCAGGAAGTAATGGAGCTTAATGGAGTACCCAAGTGGCTGGCGCCGCATGAATATCCTGAGCTTACCGGAACTGAGCCGGTATTTACGCAGATTCGCCTGATTAAAGAGCTTAGCTTTTTCCAGGATATCGGTATTCTGGTGGTCCAGATCAAAAACTGGGAGTTCGAATCAATCTTCCGTAATCTGAAAATAGGCGACAGCAGCCAGAAGGTATCCTTTATGCTGGTGAATGATAACGGGATGATCCTGCTTGATCCGGACCACGGTCTGGACGGGCAGGATTTGAGCGCTTTTACCGCTAAAAAAATAACGTATAAGCCGGGCTTCCAGAGCTTCAGAACAGAGTTCGCCGGTGATAAAAGCATCCTGTCCGTCTATCATCTCAAAGACTATCCCTGGAGCCTCGTCTCGGTCACCTCATGGGACTCCCTGTCCCGTGAGGTGACGGTGTTCGCCCGCTGGTTCATGGCCGTGATCTTTCTGTGTCTTCTGGCAGCGGTCATTTTCAACCTGTTCTTTATGAACCGGATTGCCGGCGGAATCGCCGTCATTGTCCGCTTCATGCGCCGGGTAGAGGAGGGCGACCTGACAACAAGGGTAGAGGAAAAGGGCAACGACGAAATGACCCTGCTGGCCAGAGGCATCAACGATTTGATGAACAAGATCCAAATGTTGTTCAACCGGATTCAGGTCGAGCAGCACCGCAAAAACCAGGCGGAAATGCGGGTGCTGCAGGCGCAGATCAAGCCGCATTTTCTGTTCAATACACTGGAATCGATCAATGTGCTGGCGGTGCAGAATGAGGGGCGAAAGGTCAGTGAGATGGTCTACCGGCTGGCCGGTATCCTGCGGATCAGTATTCAGGACCGTGACGAAATTACGCTGCAGGAGGAGATTACCCATCTGCGCAATTATCTGGATATCCAGAAGTTCCGGTTCGAGGATCTGTTTGATTATGAGATTGAGATCCCGGATGAGCTGCTGGGCTGCGGCATTTTGAAGCTTACGCTCCAGCCTTTGGTGGAGAACAGCATTCAGCACGGCTTTGAGGGGATCGGATACCATGGCCTGGTAAAAGTGACAGTCTGGGAGGAACGCGGAAATCTGATCCTGCGGATACAGGATAACGGAATCGGCATGACGCCGGCCCAGCTGTCCATCTTTCAGTACATGGTCCATGATCCGGTTGAGACGGAGTCTCCCGGCCGGAACGGAGAGGGCGTCCGGCACGAGGAACGGCGGGGCCTGGGCGTCCGCAGTGTGGCTGACCGTATCCGTATTGAGTACGGCAACCGGTACGGCATCTTTATCTGTGCCAGCCCGGGTACCGGAACGGTCATCCAATGCGTCATTCCCAAATATGAGCAGGGGGAAGATCATTATGCTAAAGGTACTGCTGGTTGACGATGAAGCCCCTATCCTGAACAATCTCAAGCGGGTGCTGCCGTGGCAGGAAATGGGGATGGAGGTTGCAGGCATGGCGCGCAGCGGGATGGAGGCGCTCAGGATTGCAGAGGTGGAGGCGCCGGATCTGGTGCTCTGCGACATCTGTATGCCGGTTATGGACGGTCTTACCTTTGTCGGTAAGCTGCGGGAAATGGGTATTGAGAGTGAGGTGCTGCTGCTTAGCGGCTATCAGGAATTCGATTATGCCCGGGAAGCGATCCGGCTCGGAGTCAAAGAATATATCTGCAAGCCGATTCACTACGAGGAGCTGGGTAACAAGGTGCGCAACATTGGTACGCAGATCCGCAGCAGGCAGTATAAGGATAAGCTGTATAACAGCATTCCGCTGTTTCAGGAGCTGCCTGCCGGTGAG
Source organism: Paenibacillus camerounensis (assembly GCF_000723885.1). GTDB lineage: Bacteria > Bacillota > Bacilli > Paenibacillales > Paenibacillaceae > Paenibacillus_AQ > Paenibacillus_AQ camerounensis. The sequence goes on along the minus strand of NZ_CCDG010000110.1, from coordinate 9,043 downwards.
GAGACACATAAGAAAACACCGGAGCAGCTGATGAACCAGGCGGTAAAATATATTTCCGAGCGGCTGAACCATGATCTGGGTATAGAGGAGGTTGCGGGTAAAATCGGCATCAGCAGCAGTTATTTCAGTCTTTTATTCAAGAACAGGTTTGCATTAACCTTTGTTGAATATGTAACCCAGCAGCGGATTGAAGCGGCTAAGTTCATGCTTGCCAGCACGGACAAAAGCATTGCGGCGATCAGCGCAGGTGTGGGCTATCAGGAGCGGCGTTATTTCACCAAAGTGTTTCAGAAGCAGACGGGGATGACGCCGAAAGAATACCGTGACCTGAAGGATAATGCCGCAGATCGCTGACTGTCTGTATTATCCAGGATAGATGCTGTACAGAAGGGTAACCAATATAAAGACTCATTTAATGCGTAAGGCAAAGGCGATTAACCTGCAGATGAAGGGGATCGTCTTTGTTTTTTTCTTTACATAAAATGAAACTTTTTCAGGTGCGGTGCGTCTAATACTATGTTTTGTTAAAAGACCGTGGCTCTAATTGCGTCATGCCTGTGGTTGTTCAAGCTTTTTGTAATATGGGGAATATAAGAAGCAGATAGAGAACAGAACTGCCTTATAAACTTACTAATGGGAGCAGAAGGAGTCATACCATGAATTTGAAGAAATTAACGTTAGTCGCTGCGCTTGCAGTAACACAAGCTGCAGCTGCGGTACCGGCTTATGCCATACCGGTAAGCACCGCCGGAGTAACCGGCACTGTAAGTACAGCTCAAGCTATTCAGCCAAGCGAGGCTACTGCTGTTCAGCCTGAAGCCACTGATCCGCTGCCGAGTGAGATTCCAGCAGGGACAGTTACATCAACAGCTACACCGGTACCAACAGCTACTCCGAATCCGGGTATTAATGCAGATCCTGCTGCAACTGCTGATCCTTCGGCTACTGCGGCGCCAGCCTCAACGGAGACGGCCGCTCCTGCTGCTACGGACGGAACCGTTGTTCAGCCGCAGAGTCCGGTAAACGCTGTTTATGGAACCGCTGCAAACCAGTTAATCCTGCATATGAACAGCCGGCAAATGTACAAAAACGGAATATCCTATCTGGCTAACCAGCCGATGGCCGTGAAGAACGGGGTATCCTACGTTTCTATCCGTGCGATGGTCGAAATGGTCGGCGTAAGCTATACCTATGAAGCTAAAACAAAAGAAGTTGTTGTAACCAAAGGCAGCAGTGTAATGCGCTTTAAGACAGATAGCAAAATTTATACTGTCAACGGCACTAAAGTAACAATGAAAGGCCCTGCTTACCAGTTCATGGGTACCTTTATGGTTCCGCTGACCTCAATTACAGCTGCCCTGAACCTTCCTTATACCGTCGATAATGTAGGCAAACGTGTTATTTTGACGCTCAACACCAAGCCGACAGCAATATTCAGCGTACAGCCGACCGAGATTTTTGCCGGCCAGACTTATATTAACTACACCACTTCCAGCTCTTCACCGAACGGTACGCCTATTGTGGATGAGCGCTGGAGTGATAATAAACAGGATATTTATGATCAGCCCGGGTATTATACCGTCACGTATTCTGTGGTAGATGCGAACGGGCAGTGGAGTGATCCTTATTCCGTAACGATTAAGGTCGTACAGCCTAACCAGCCGCCAGTCGCTAATTTCACCACCAACAAAGAAGAATACAAAATGGGTGAGCCGATCACCCTGACTGATCTCAGCTATGATCCGGAGTATGAAGAGCTTACAGCAGAATGGACGAACCGCGCGCTGGCCTTCTTTAACCCGGGTCCGGTATCAATCCAGCTGAAAGTAACAGATAAGCACGGGCTGAGCAGCACCTTTGAGAAGACGATTAACATCACCAGCGAGCAGCTGTATACCCAGGATGAAGTAGCGAAGCTGTTCACTCTGCCAGGCGACGTTATTACTATGGACGGCGGAATGATCCCCGGCCTGACTAATCTGACGTATAATTTGTCCTCGGAGAATTATAAGCTGATCCGCAGCAACAGCCCGGAAACGGTGAACCAGGAAGGCGTACTGTACCGTGAAACCTCGGTCGGCAATACCCGCTTCCTTGTTCATCACCTGAACAACATGTCTACCAGACAGAAGCTGTATGTTATTGCAACCAACAACAACATGTATCCTACGACAATTACAACGCAGTATTCCGGGATTGCCGGTCCGGTCACTTCTCCGGAGTATACTGGTAAAATTTCGATTCAAAAATACTACAATTCAATGCTTACAAATGAGAAATACAGCACGACCACCCTGCTGCCGGGTGAGAGCAGAGCTATCCTTACTGATATTAACAAAATAGCGATGAAGCCGGGCGAGGTTCTCTCGCTTAGTGCCGATCTGTTCAGTGATCTTACCGTTCAATACAATGTGGTGATGGTCGAAGAGAGCAAGGACCCGATAGCCCTTCTGCCTACACTGCCGGTTCTGGACCGTGACGGTGTGCACAACCGCGGAACCTATCCGGATTCCACCCGGATTATCACTGTGAGTGATGTGGTCGGAACAACACAGTCGAAGCTGATTCTGGGTGATAACAGGAATGACCTGAATCTGGTCGGCATCGACCCGATGACTGGAACGGAAGCTTCAAATGCCGGGAACTTCGGGGTGCTGTACAAAATTAGATTTGAACATGTTGCTCCGAATACGCTGATTACGTTTAATCCGCGCGGAGGTAACTATCTTGGTTCACTGCTGGTGAACAATACACTCGTCAATCTGCCGAACAAAGGCAGCCTGTCCAGCTCTGATATGAATGCCGTTGTATACCGTTCCGCCGGCTTTGAAAGCTCAGTGGAGATTGTATTCTCGGTAGCATCCGGAAGCAATCTGCCGGTGAACTTTGTATTTACCCCACTGCCGGCATTGAAAGAGTAGCAGTCAGTAGTCTGGCATGGATAAAACAGGCTAAAGCCCTCCTTGAGACGGCTTTAGCCTGTTTTGGCTGCAGATGTTCGTGATTCCGGCATAACTACGGCATGAACGTAATCAGGGTAGACCTGCTTGATTGACGGGGAAAAGGTTTTGGGGCATTATAAAGAGAGTGTAACAGTAATGAATTATGTATGGGAGATGAGCAAATGCTGTCGACAGAACAAATACTGGAAGCTATGTCGGGGCAGGGGCTGCGAATCACCGATCAGCGCAAGACACTTGCCAAGTTGTTCGGCGAGAATACGGGATATTTGTCGGCGAAGGATGTCTATGATTATATGGGACGCAAATACAGCGGTCTCAGCTTCGACACGGTCTACCGCAACCTGCGGGTGATGGAGGAGCTGGGTGTTCTTGAACAGGTCGTCTTCGAGGACGGCGTCAAATTCAAGGCCAGCTGTAATCAGGATCACCATCACCATCATATGATCTGCCTTCAATGCATGAAGACTTACCCGATTCATTTCTGCCCGATGAATTTAACGGATACTCCGGACCAGTTCCGGGTAGTCAAGCATAAATTTGAGGTGTTCGGTTACTGCAAAGACTGTGAGAGCGGCAAGGAAGCAGAATCTGCGCTTGCAGCCCACAGTAAAGAAGGCCGCTGATATGCCGGACCTGCGCAAAACGGTCCAGGCGCCGATCAGGGTGTACCGCAAATTCATATCCCCGCTGAAGCCTGCGACCTGCCGGTTCTATCCGACCTGCTCGGCGTACGCGCTGGAGGCGATAGAAGTGCACGGCCCGGTGAAGGGCTCCTGGCTGGCCGCAAAGCGGATTGCCAGATGCCATCCCTTCCATCCGGGAGGTCTTGATCCTGTCCCGCCGCGAGAGAACCAGCCGCCTGATGAAGGGGCTGTCCGGCCGACTTGACAGGATGGCTGATTGTTGGGTATATTTTGGAGAATCATATGCATTCCGAGGAACGGATGAGTAGATCAGGTTGGCCATTGCAGAGAGCCGGGAGCGCTGGAAACCGGTATGGTACACAGATTGAAGATGGTCCGGGAGGAACTGTGTCCGAGCAGGGGCTGCTGAAATGAGCAGCTGTTGTAAGAACACGGCGTGATCCAGCGTTAATGGACAGTTCTTGAATAAGGAACTGAATAAGCCTGTGCTCTGTGAGGGGCCGGGGAACTTTGGGTGGTATCGCGTGAGTTAACTCTCGCCCCATAATAGGGGCGGGAGTTTTTTTGCGTGAATTGAGCTGTATAAGATTGTGCCATTACGAAAGGATGAACAGGATCAATGAGTGAGAACAAAACATTTTATCTGACAACCCCTATCTACTATCCAAGCGATAAGCTGCATATCGGGCATGCTTACTCGACTGTAGCCGGTGATGCAATGGCCCGCTACAAGCGGCTGCGCGGCTACGAGGTGCGTTATCTGACGGGTACAGATGAGCATGGCCAGAAGATTGAAGAAAAGGCTGCCAAGGCCGGCAAGACACCTCAGGAATTTGTTGACGGTATTGTGGTAGGGATCAAGGAGCTCTGGCGTAAGCTGGACATTTCCAATGACGATTTCATCCGTACTACCGAGGAACGCCACAAGACAATAGTTGCGGACATCTTTGACCGGCTGCTGCAGCAGGGCGATATCTACAAAGGTGAATATGAAGGCTGGTACTGTATCTCTGACGAAACCTTCTACACGGAGACACAGCTGGTGGATATTGAGCGTGATGCGGACGGGAACATTACCGGCGGTAAAAGCCCGGACAGCGGACACCCGGTTGAGCTGGTAAAAGAAGAAAGCTATTTCTTCCGGATGAGCAAATATGCTGACCGCCTGCTTAAGTTCTACGAAGAGAACCCGGAGTTCATTCTGCCGGAATCGCGTAAGAATGAGATGATCAATAACTTCATCAAGCCGGGTCTGGAGGATCTCGCCGTTTCCCGGACAACCTTTGACTGGGGTGTTAAGGTAAAAGGTGATGCCAAGCATGTAGTGTATGTATGGATTGATGCGCTGACTAACTACATTACCGCCCTGGGTTACGGTTCTGCCGACCGCAGCCTTTATGACAAATTCTGGCCGGCGGATGTGCATATTGTCGGTAAGGAGATTGTGCGTTTCCACACGATCTACTGGCCGATCATCCTGATGGCGCTGGGCGAACCGCTGCCGAAGAAGGTGTTTGCCCACGGCTGGCTGCTGATGAAGGACGGAAAAATGTCTAAATCCAAAGGGAACGTAGTAGATCCGGTGACCCTGATTGACCGTTACGGTCTGGATGCGCTGCGTTACTACCTGCTGCGTGAGGTTCCATTTGGCTCCGACGGCACCTTTACTCCGGAAAGCTTCGTCGACCGGATCAACTACGACCTGGCGAACGACCTCGGCAACCTGCTGAACCGTACCGGAGCTATGGTTGAGAAATACTTCGGCGGCGAGCTGCCGGCTTACGCCGGTAAAGTGACTGCATTCGACGGTGAGCTGGAAGCTGCTGTTGAGAGCACCTATGCCAAGGTGGAAGAAGCGATGGAGAAGATGGAATTTTCCGTTGCACTGACTGCTATCGGCGCGCTGATCAGCCGCACGAACAAATACATCGACGAAACCCAGCCGTGGGTGCTGGCTAAGGATGAGAGCAGAAACGGCGAGCTGGCCTCCGTCATGAGACACCTGGTGGAAGGTCTGCGCACCGCTTCAATCCTGCTGCAGCCGTTCCTGACCGGTGCTCCGGCCAAGATCTGGGAGCAGCTGGGCATTCAGCCGGGCGGGCTGACTACCTGGGACAGCGGACGTACCTTCGGCCTGATTCCGGCCGGTACGAAGCTTGCCAAGGGCGATCCGATTTTCCCGCGGCTTGACGTAGCCGTAGAAGTAGCCTACATCGCTGAAGCGATGGGTGCAGGCAAGCTGGTAGCAGCTGAGCCTGAAGCAGCGCCAGCCGCAGCTGAGGCTGCTGGAAATGCGGCTGAGCCGGAGGAAGAGCATAAGGAAGAGATCGGCATCGACGACTTCGCTAAGGCTGAACTGCGCGTAGCCCAGGTGATCGCGGCTGAGCCGGTGAAGAAGGCTGACAAGCTGCTGAAGCTGCAGCTGGATCTCGGTTATGAGCAGCGCCAGGTGGTATCAGGCATTGCCAAGTTCTATACCCCGGAAGAACTGGTGGGCCGCAAGGTGATCTGCATCGTTAATCTGAAGCCTGTGAAGCTGCGAGGTGAACTGTCCCAGGGCATGATACTGGCAGCCTCCAAAGGCGACCAGCTGACCATCGCCACTGTTCCGGACAGCATGCCTAACGGAGCCGTTGTGAAGTAACCCGGAATTAAAATAAGAACCAAAACATATAGAAGAACGCCGCATGCCGAGATGAAAAGCCCTTGTTGATCAGACAAGGGGGCTTTCAGCGGCTGCAGGCGTTCTTTTGTTCTGACAGGGAGGATGTTCTTCATTAGCTGTGTGGCAGGCAGGCTGCAGCAGATTTCTTTTAGCGGGAGAGTTCGGTGTTGACTTATCGTAACGATTACTATTATAATGCTCATAGTAAAATTTACGATTTAAGGGGTCGATAGAGAATATGTTTTTCACAGGGTTGAACAAGAAATTGCTGCTCATGCCGGCATTGCTGGCACTGCTGGTGCTTACGGCATGCGGAGCTAAGACTAGCGGAAGCATTGTTGAGGGTAAAGTGAATGTCGTGACTACTTTCTATCCTATATATGAATTCACAAGTGAAATTGGCGGGGATGACATCAATGCAATTAATTTACTTCCAGTAGGGGTAGAGCCGCATGACTGGACTCCGCGGAGCCAGGATATCATTAACACTTCGAAGTCACAGCTGTTTCTGTACAACGGCGCAGGACTTGAGGGCTGGGTGCCGAATTTTTTGAAGAGTCTGGACAAGGGCAGTGAAGTTAAGGCTGTTGCAGTCAGTGAGGGAGTAGACTACATCATGACTGACGAGGATGATGGTCACAACCATGGCGGAGAAGCCCACGCCGAAGATGAGCATGCTGAAGAGGCTCACGAACACGAGCACACTGAAGATGAGCATGCGGAAGAGGCTCATGCTGAGGAAGAACATGCTGATAATCATGCGGAAGAGGCAGCCGGGGACAGCCTGCATACGGACCCGCACACATGGGTAAGCCCAAAATCAGCGCTGATCATGGCTGAGAACATTAAGAACAGCCTGATTGCTGCTGATCCAGAGCATGAAGCAGGCTATGAAGAGCGTTACAGCAAGCTGGCTGACCGCCTGCAGGCTCTTGACAGCAAATTCGAGACGGAGCTTGCGAAGCTTCCGAACAAAGAAATTGTCGTTTCTCATCAGGCTTTTGCTTATCTGGCCCGTGATTACGGTCTGAGCCAGCACGCAATCATGGGATTGTCGCCGGATGCTGAGCCGCGCGGGCAGGACCTCGTGAATCTGGCGAACCTGGTTAAGGATGAAGGCATCAAGTACATCTTCTTTGAAGAGCTTGTCTCCGATAAGCTGGCTAAAACACTGGCGGCTGAAGCCGGAGTAGAGACTATGGTGCTTAATCCGGTTGAAGGTCTTACTGAAGCCCAGGAGAAGAACGGCGATAATTATTTCACTTTAATGGAGAAAAATTTGCAAAATCTGATTCTGGCTTTACAATAGTAAGGAAAGTATAAGTGAAAGGCGGTACACATCATGCAACCGGTATCCCTGGACTGCCATCAGCATATGATCGAAATAGAGGATTTGTCCTTCTCTTACGGAGAGCAGAAGGTCATTTCCGGTCTGAGTTACACCGTGAAGGAACGGGATTTCCTTGGCATTATAGGTTCCAACGGCGCGGGTAAAACCACTTTGATGAAAATGATTGTGGGCCTGCTGCCGCCAACCAGCGGCGATATCAAGCTGTTCGGCCAGTCTGTACGCAAATTCAAAGACTGGGAGCGGATCGGCTATGTTCCGCAGAAGAATGCCTTTAACCCGCTGTTCCCGGCAACGGTACGCGAGGTTGTGCTGTCCGGACTTTACAATAACAAAAACCTGATCCGCCGTGTATCCAAAGCCCAGCACCGCCAGTGTGACGACGCGCTGGAAGTGATGCGGATTCAGGATATTGCGGACAAACGAGTCGGTCAGCTCTCCGGCGGCCAGCAGCAGCGCGTCTTCCTGGCCCGTGCGCTGATTAACCATCCGGATCTGCTGATTCTGGACGAACCTACGGTTGGAATTGATGCGGAGACACAGGCCGGATTTTTTGAGCTCATCTTCCATATGCATGCCCATCACCACATGACCTTCCTGATGGTGTCGCATGATATCGACATGATCAAGAGCTACCTGGGCAATGAGCCGGTACAGACAAACGGTAAAATCAATTTCTACTGCCGCCATTCCCATGATGCCCAGAACTGTGCAGCCGAGGACCTTCAGCATACGCTTGCGTAATACAGGTCTTTACTTATGGAAGTCTCTCTTGATAAGCCAATGCTAGTGAAGTAATAGTGTTAAATACGCTATAAGTAGGCTACACTAGTAAAACAAAGGTGTTATATGCGGTGTATGAAAGAGAGCTATGAGTGCTGTAAGGTACTGAAGTCTTGTAAGTAACCATGTTACATGAGCTAATAGTAAGCTGGACGGATAAAGTAACTAAGCTGTACCCGTTGTACGCGGGAGTTAATAAAAGGTAAAGAAGCCGTGCCAAAAATAACTGTAATTTGTGCAACTAAAACCTGCGAATGAGCTCAGTTGCAGGTTTTACCTGCACTCTGTGCATCTATTATTGCCGGAAACCTCCAAAATCGCCTTTATTCAACGAAATAGCTGCACAAACTACACTTAAGTCTGTTCCGAACGTGTCGTGAGCTTGGTATGCGTAAGTGTAGATGATTCAGTTGACCCTAATCGCATCTACTCAAATGTGGCTTATTGATTCGCTCGTTCCTTTAAGTAACCATTCACTTTACATTGTCCCTAAACACCTCCAACCGTAAAGCGTGTCCCTGAAAGGGACGAAAGCGATCCTTCCTCAATCGTTTCTGGACACCAGAAGCCGGTTCGCTCACGCCAGTTGCACTTAACGGGTGTCCAGAGGGCAGAGCCCTTTGGGGCCCTCCCTTGGAAG
>NZ_CCDG010000109.1 GCF_000723885.1 Paenibacillus camerounensis | reverse complement strand
CACCTAAAGAAAGTGTTCATTCTAAAGTAGTTAGAAACAGCCAGCCGTTCCCCACTTTGCTCGATTAGCAGCACCAGCAGCGTCCTAGAGATTTACTCAGCTTGGCCAGCAAGGAGTTTGGTGTACAGCGTGCAATCAGATTACAATACTTATCCACTTTACCGCAGATAAAAGCTACGGCTTATAGTTCGACTTATAGAGGAATTTCAGGCTTAAACGGATGACTAAGGAGTGTGGGCTTAATGAACGCTGGAAAAAAGGCAGCAATTCCCCTTCATGGACTGGTCGTCTCCTGCCAGGCGCTGGAGCATGAGCCGCTTCACGGCAGCCATCACATGGCGGCTATGGCGAGAGCGGCTAAGGAGGCGGGAGCTGCAGGCATTCGTGCCGGCGGGGTTGCTGACATTAAGGTTATTAAGGCGGAGACGGGCCTGCCGGTAATCGGGCTGGTCAAAAAGCAGACCGAAGGCTGCGAGGTCTATATCACGCCGACACTGGAGGATGCGCTGGACATCCATGCCGCGGGTGCGGACATTGTAGCCATTGACGGCACAGGACGGCCGCGGCCGGACGGGCGTTCCCTGCAGGAGACGATTACCGGACTGAAGCAGTCGGGAGTGACCGTAATGGCTGATATTGCAACGTTTGAGGAAGGTGTGCAGGCGGCGGCATGGGGGGCAGACTATGTCTCTACTACGCTGAGCGGCTATACCTCCGAGACCGCAGGCACAGAGCTTCCGAATCTTTCGCTGCTGAAAAAGCTGGCAGCTGCGCTTCCGGTTCCGGTTGTAGCCGAAGGCGGAATCTGCCAGCCGGAGCAGGCGGCGGAGGCGCTCCGGCTGGGAGCGGCCTTCGTCGTGGTCGGCTCGGCCATTACCCGCCCGCAGTGGATCGCCGGGCGGTATGTGGAGGCGATGCGCGGCGCTCCACCTCACGGGGGCGGGTCGTGAGCCGGTATTACATCGGCGCCGACCTCGGGGGCACAGGCATCAAGGCTGCGCTGATTGATGCCGATGGCGTCATTGCCGCCCGCAGCAAGGCGGCAACTCCGGTCACTGAAGGCGCGGCAGGCATTCTGCGCGCGCTGAAGGACGTCATCCGCGCCCTGCTGGCCGAAGGCGCGGAGGTGCGGGGCATCGGCGTCGGCAGCGCCGGGCGGATCGACGCCGCGGAAGGGATTGTCCGCTATGCGACGGACAATCTGCCGGGCTGGACCGGCATGCGGCTGGCTGAGGCGCTGACAGCCGAATTTGCCCTGCCCGCCGCGGCGGAGAACGATGCCAACGCTGCGGCGGTTGGCGAGGGCTGGCTCGGCGCAGCCGCCGGGCTGGGCAGCTTCGCGATGCTGACGCTGGGCACCGGCGTCGGCGGAGCGTTTCTGCACCGCGGCGCGCCGGTGTCCGGCAGCCAAGGGGCCGCCGGGGAGTTCGGCCACGCCGTACTCTACCCCGGCGGGCTGCCCTGCAACTGCGGGCAGCGCGGCTGCGCCGAGCAGTATCTCAGCGGCACGGCGCTGAGCCGCCGGGCGGCGGAGGTCTTTGCCGGCTGGGACGGGCGCCGGCTGCTGGAGGCTTTTGCAGCCGGGCATCCGCCGGCGGCAGATGCGGTGGAGGCGTATCTGGATGATCTCAGCTATGCTGTGCATAACATCCAGTCGTATTTGGACCCTGCCGCCGTTATTATCGGCGGCGGGGTGGCGGACTCCCACTCTATCTGGTGGGAGGCGTGGCTAAGCAGGCTGGCAGCAATATCGCCGCTGTCCATAACGGTACTGCCCGCCAAGCTCGGCAATGAGGCCGGGATGCTTGGGGCAGCCAAGTTAATTATGGACAGGGAGCGGGGCTAGAGAGTGCCGCAGTACTTTTGGCAGAAGAGGGAAGGAAAAGAGAACGGAAAAGGGACTGGGTATGTTGCGGATGGATAGCCAAGCTGTTATGCGAATGACAATGACGGGAGGCTATACCGGGTGTAGTATGGAAGAAAAACGGGGAATATGCCGCCAGCCGGATAGAATGGGATGTATAGAGAATGAAGAACCCTGACCGGTCCGCCGGACTGCCTTTGAATAAGGAGCGAACATTAAATGCTGTTAGAGATTATTGCCACAACGGTGAATGATGCAGTCACCGCCGAGCGCCACGGTGCTGACCGGATTGAGCTGATTACGGGCATTCTTGAGGGCGGACTGACGCCCGGCATCGGTCTGATCGAAGCGGTGCGGGAAGCGGTTTCAATTCCTGTGAGGGTGATGGTGCGTCCGCATGCCCGTTCCTTCTGCTATGACGCGGAGGACGTTGCTGTGATGCTGCGGGACATCCGCCATATCCGCGCTGCCGGCGGCCTTTCGCTGGTTACAGGTGTACTCTGTGCGGACCGGACCGTAGATGAGGAGCTGCTTGGGCGGCTGCTTGAGGCGGCTGACGGAATGGAGGTAACCTTTCACCGGGCCTTTGATGAAATTCCGGATCAGCTCGAAGCGCTGGACGTATTGTCCCGCTACAAGCAGATAACGGATGTGCTGACTTCCGGCGGCAAGGCTACTGCCCCTGAGGGTGCGGAGCGGATTGCTGTCCTGCAGCGTCTGTCGTCCATCGGGCATCAGCCTGCTATTCTGGCCGGCAGCGGTCTGACAGCAGTGGGGCTTAAGGATTTTTTGGAACAAACGGCCGTAGGCCGCGTGCATTTCGGCTCTGCAGTAAGAGAGGACGGCAACCCGCTTAGACCGGTTGATCCCGGACGGCTTGAGGCGGTCCGGCAGATTTTGAATTTTTGGAAGAGGTGAGCTGCTTGTCAAAGTCAACGCTACATGAACTGCGCAAAGCCAAAAAGCTGGAGATCAGCGCTGCCATAGAAAACGGCCCGTTCCAGGCGGAGTGGAGCTCTCTTGATGCCTACTCGGTTCCGCGCTGGTATGAGGATGCCAAGTTCGGTATTTTCATACACTGGGGTGTGTATTCTGTACCAGCCTTCGGGACGGAGTGGTATGCACGCAATATGTACCGTGAAGGCACTGAAGTGTATGAGCATCACCTTGCTACATACGGTTCACCGGATACTTTTGGCTATAAGGATTTCATTCCGCAGTTCACAGCAGAGAAATTTGATGCCGAGGAATGGGCCGCCTTATTCAAGCGGGCAGGGGCTTCGTTTGTTGTCCCGGTGGCTGAGCATCATGACGGCTTCGCCATGTATGACTGCCCGTATTCTGAATGGACCGCTGCCAAAATGGGCCCGAAACGCGATATCGTCGGCGAACTTGGGGCGGCGGTGCGCCGGCATTATATGACCTTCGGCGTGTCCAGCCACCGGGCGGAGAACTGGTGGTACTATAACGGCGGCCGGGATATTCCGTCCGATGTGCAGGACCCGGCATACGCGGAGCTCTACGGCCCGGCGCAGCCTACCTACGGTGATCCGGCTTATCCGCTGCCGATTCTGCCACCGAACGAGGAGTTTCTGGACGACTGGCTGGTGCGCACCTGTGATCTGATCGACCGCTACGGCCCGCAGCTGCTCTACTTCGACTGGTGGATTGAGCAGCCTGTCTTTAAGCCTTATCTGCAAAAGCTGGCCGCCTACTATTACAACAAAGCTGCCGAGTGGGGTCAGGGAACGGTCATCAACTATAAATTTGATGCTTTTGCCGAAGGAACAGCCGTCTATGATATGGAGCGCGGCCAGCTGGCTGATATTAATCCGGATGTATGGCAGACCTGCACTTCAGTGGGCGAGACGGCCTGGTGCCATATTGCCGACCATAAGTATAAAACATCAGGTGCGATTCTAGGCGACCTGGTCGATATCGTCAGTAAAAACGGAGTCATGCTGCTGAACGTCGGCCCGTGTGCAGATGGTACGATTCCTGAGGAGGAGCAGGCGCTGCTGCGCGAAGTCGGCGACTGGCTGGCTGTGAACGGGGAAGCCATTTACGGCACCCGGCCGTGGAAGGTGTACGGAGAGGGCCCGACGCAGATCGTCAGCGGCACCTTCAACGATACGAAGCGCAGCGCGTTCACCGCGCAGGATGTGCGCTTCACGTCCAGGGGTGACAAGCTGCTGTACGCTTCTGTCATGGGTTGGCCTGAGGGCGGAACGGCCGTCGTCGGGACGCTGGGCAGCGGCTGCAAGCTGCTGTCAGGCGAGATCGGCAAGGTGGAGCTGCTCGGCTGGAAGGAGCCGCTGGAGTGGAGCCGCGAAGTGGCGGGACTGACGGTTCAGCTGCCCGGCGCGGTTAGGGAGCAGGGGATAGTTGTGCTGAAGATAGAATATACCTCTGCAGAGCTGGTTAGATAGTTAACGGGCGGGCGTCTGTGCCAAGAGCGGTGATAGGGCGGGGCAGGAATCGGAGTCATAAATGCCTCTGAATTGCCGAAAGCCAGCTCGGAGCGTAAATCAGAGTCAAACATGCCTCTGAAATCGCCGAAAGCCGGCTTGAAGCGTAAATCAGAGTCAAAAATGCCTCTGAAATCGCCGAGACCCGGCTTGGAGCGTAAATCAGAGTCAAAAATGCCTCTGAAAGCGCCGAAAGCCGGCTCAGGGCGTAAATCAGAGTCAAAAATGCCTCTGAAATCGCCGAAACCTGGATCGGAGCGTAAATCAGAGTCAAAAATGCCTCTGAAAGCGCCGAAACCCGGCTTGGAGCGTAAATCAGAGTCAAAAATGCCTCTGAAATCGCTGAAACCCGGCTCGGAGCGTAAATCAGAGTCAAAAATGCCTCTGAAAGCGCCGAAACCTGGCTCGGAGCGTAAATCAGAGTCATAAATGCCTCTGAAAGCGCCGAAACCCGGCTTGGAGCGTAAATCAGAGGCATAAATGCCTCTGAAATCGCCGAGACCCGGCTCAGAGCGTAAATCAGAGTCAAAAATGCCTCTGAAAGCGCCGAAACCCGGCTCGGGGCGTGAATCAGAGTCAAAAATGCCTCTGAAATCGCCGAAACCCGGCTCGGAGCGTAAATCAGAGTCAAAAATGCCTCTGAAATCGCCGAGACCCGGCTCAGAGCGTAAATCAGAGTCAAAAATGCCTCTGAAATCGCCGAAACCGGGCTCGGGGCGTAAATCAGAGTCATACATGCCTCTGAAATCGCCGAAACCGGGCTCAGGGCGTTAATCAGAGTCAAACATGCCT
>NZ_CCDG010000108.1 GCF_000723885.1 Paenibacillus camerounensis | reverse complement strand
GAATTATGAAATTGTCTCCTTTGTACAATTAAAACAGAGAAAATGAATCATTTTAAGTAAATAACTGTATTCTGTGCATCTATTCTCCTTGAAAAATCCGGTTTCGGGTCTTTTTGGCAAATATAAGTGTACAGAGTGCAGTTAAAACCTGCAGCGGGCCTAATTAGTCAGGTTTAATTGCAGAAAGTACAGTTATTTCCGCTATATAGCTTGTATTCCTAATCCAAGAGGAGGACAAATCTATGAAAAAATCAGCTATACTGGCTTTCATCCTTACGATCCTGTGCCTGACGGTTCAACCTTCGCCTACCTATGCAGCCTCGCCTAAAATCACTGAGTTTCACACTGCGGGCAGCTATACGTATTTCTACAAAAGCGACGGCAGCCTGTGGAGGTTCGGGATGTATGAGTCCATTCCGCACCGTGTCGAGCTGCCGCAAAAGGCTGTTAAGTTCCTTATGGACGCTTATGATACGCTGGTGCTGTTCGAGGATGGCACGGTATGGAAATATCCCTCAGAGGGCAGCGGTGCTCCGTCACAGATGACGGCTCTTAACGGTACTGTCGATATCGCAGGCAGCAATAATCACTATCTGGCTTTAAAAGAGGACGGTACCGTCTGGGCTTGGGGCATCAATTCCCGGGGGCAGCTTGGCAATGGCCAGCTCAGCGATTCGTGGGACAATCCGCCGCAGCAGGTGCCCGGACTCACCGGGATCAAGGCAATTGCCGCCGGGGAATACAGTCTGGCGCTTAACAGCCGCGGAGAAGTATACACATGGGGAGGCTGGGAACATCTGAGCAGGGTTACTTCATCCAATCCATATGGCTTCCGGATCAGCCCGCTGCGGGTATACAGTCTTCCGGAGATTACGGCGATAGATATGTACGCCACCAGGGCATTGGCGCTCGATGCTTCGGGCCATGTCTATACTTGGGGCCAGAATTTTTTAGGTCTGAATCCTAAAAATAATTACGGAATTTTAGATACCCCGGCACAGATCCCGGGGCTGGAAGGGGTGAGGAAGATTTCGATGGGTCTTACAGCGTTGTTCCTGAAGGCAGACGGGGCGGTATACGAAGCGGGGGTGGATTACAGCAAACCGAATCTGACCCAGGCAGAGTATGAGCAGATGCAGCGTCCGCACCCGGTTCCTTCTCTAAAAGGAATTACGGATATTGCCTCAAAGGGGGAGCAGCGCTTTGCCCTGGATGTCACAGGTGACTTGTATGCTTGGGGTAACAGCTCGTTCGGGCGGCTGGGCGACGGGCTGATGACCTGGAAGAGCCGGCAGGAGCAGCCGGTCCGGATTCTGGATACAGGTACGGTCATTATTGACGGTGTTCAGCAGGACTATCCAGGTGTCATACGCGAAGGCGTAACGATGGTACCGCTGCGTAAGCTGGCTGAGCCGCTGGGGGCGGCGCTGTCTTTTGTAGCACAGACGAAGGAAGTAACGATCAGCTACCGTAATCAAAAGGTAACGATGAAGCCCGGCGACGCCGCTGTAACGGTTAACGGCAATAAGGTGCTGCTTGGGGGACCGATCCGGATCTATAACAATGAGACGCATGTTCCGCTGCGCTTCATCAGTGAGCTGTTTGGAGCAGAGGTGGGCTGGAACGCGGATAAAGCTGAGATTAGTGTAATAACAGCAAAATAAAAAAGCTTGATAACCGAGCTGCTTGGACCGGACTTCTCCGGGCTCTAACCATAGGCAGCCCAAGAGGCGGACTCAGACCTGGTCTGAAATCCGCTTTTTGGGCATCCTGTATTATTTATTACCTATCCAGCCCGTACTCTGCCCAAACAGCATCATACTTCCGCTCAAAGATTGCCCACCGCTTCTCGGCACCGTATTTTGCTTGAAGCCTGGCTAAATAATCGTTTGCCGTCTCCTGATCCCCTGAGTGCAGCAGCAGCCGGAAAATCTCATCACTCATGTACAGTGATGTCCTATCTATATAGTAATCTGCAATGTCCCTGGCGCTTGTCATGGCATGCATGAAGCTGAGGGCCTCCTCCAAATGACGGATAAGCTCAGCTGTGAAGGTCTCCAGGTCCGTCTCAGGCGTCAGCGTATAAATGTCGGGAGCTGTGGGACAGATTGCTCTGATCCGCGCGGTAAAATGAGATTTGAATTCCAGAGCCGGCAGATTATCGGGCTGCTTGGACTGGAGCTCTGCCAGCTCGGCAGAATGGATACTGCAATTGATATAGAACATAAGCTTGCCCGAAGTATTGTAGGGGTACTTTTGAATATTGATTTTGTAGGTAAAAGCAGCGTCTGTTTTGGAGAAATTCAAAGCCTTTTTACGATAATCACGCTGTTTGAAAAAAGGTTTGATGTCATTCGTAACGATCTCATTAAACTGCTCCTTCATAAGAAACCCTCCCGGCTGAAATGAATTAGGATGAACCTCATTTTTCCCTATAATTATGTATACCCTTAATATAGTAAGGTGCCGCCGTAACAATCCGCGCCCAGTTGGGTAATAATGTATTAGCGCTGAAGAAAGGGGAATAGGCTTGTGAAAAAGAATGTTAAGGTTTTGCTGTATGTTTCTTTATTTGCAGTTGTAATGATCATGCTGTTCGGTTGGGTTTTGCCTGCGGTTTTGCAATTTTATCTTCATAATATGTACATAAAAGGGTTGACGCTGCTGTTCATATTTGCTGTAGTGGTGCTTACCAAACGCTTTACATGGAACAATAATATGGTTTATGTTATTGCGGTTTTCACGCTGCTCAGCATGCTGCTGGACACCTCGGGCAATCCGGTAACCAATAAGCCGCTTGAGTGGGCGGTTTCGCCTATCGGGGAGCTGCAGGTCATGCAGGATGTTAACAATTATGCGCCTGGTGAGTATGTCATTAGGGATAATCTGACGATTCTGAAGCAGAATGGCGAGGTGCTGGAGCTCAGTACGGTCTGGCTGTATCTGTACCGGTTCGTACAGTACCTGGTGCTGTACTCGGTAGTCGGAACGCTGCTTGGGACCATAATTAGAGTGAGGCCTCAGCAGGGGATGCCGTTTATCCAGACAACAGCCGAAACGCCGCTGACTGCAGAACAGGAGCAGCAGGCAGCCGCTGAAATGAAGCGCAGAGCAGAAGCCGGAAGTGTCCGGCCCATTCCCCCGCAGGAGATTCTGGACGCAGTCCGGCAGATGAAGAAGGACGGGAAGCTCATTGCCGCAATCAAGCTCGTCCGCCAGCATTCGGATATGTCTCTGGGCGAAGCGAAGCAGTACGTGGAGCAGTTATAGAAGGAATGGATACTCAGGATGAATGCCTGCGGCGGGACGCCGCGGGTATTTTTTTATGCTGCAAGTCCTTAGAAAATTTCCTCCTGATCATTTATACTGGGTAAAGTGACATTTTATCGAAGGAGCCCCGAATCCATTATGAATAAAAAAGAAGTAGCGCATATCCGCAAGCAGTTTAAGCTCGACCATGATTTGCTTAGCCTTTACGATATTCTGAACGTGTATGTGATGAAGGAAACGAACGAGATTTATCACTGGGAGCGCCTGCCGTTTGGTCTCGTGGACCGGGAGAAGCAGGAGCTGTACATGGGTAATTTCAAAAAACTGCTGACCGGGGAGCTGGACCACAAGCTGTTCGAGCTGAAGTTTCAGGATGAGGCGGAGGAGCCGGCTAAGGTAATGCTGCACCAGGGGCTGATCACCGGTGATCCGGAAGAATGGCAGGACCTCATGCTGCTGCTGGTGGACCGGATGCTGGCAGATACCAAGTATGAAAAAGACGCCGTAATCACCTTCGTACGCGGACAGTACCACCGGCCGACCAAAGCCAGAAATGAAGCAAGCGAAGAGAGCGAGAAGAATGAGACGTTCGCGCACCAGTTCATACTATGCAGTGTGAATTCTACCGAGCAGCAGCGGAAGCACCTCATGTTCGACTATGTAGAGAAGGAATTTAAATATAGTGTCATCGTTGATCCGATTGTGAAGCTCAGCTCACCGGAGCAGGGGTTCCTCTATCCGAGTGTGACGGACAATTATTCGGATATTAACCGCGTTCTGTACTGTACAGGCAAATCGAATTATCCGGACCCGCAGTTCATCGAGCAGGTGCTGAATGCAGAGTCTTCTATAACAGCGATGGAAGAGAGAGCTTATTTCGAGGACATTGTGAAGGAGATTGCCGGCGAGCATCTGGATTCAACCACCATCGCCCAGGTGTATGAGCAGATCCAGCAGGTTATCGAGGACGGGCAGGGTGAGGAAGAGCCGGCTACGCTCGATTTCAAGGATGTGGAACGCGTTCTGAAGGTTAGCGGCGTAGAGGATGTTACGGCGGAGAAAGTGGAGCGGGCCTTCGAGACGATCATCGACGACCGGAATTACGAGATGAAGGCAGCCAGCGTAATGCCGAAATTCACCACCAAGTCGATCAAAATCGAAACCAAGGTAGCGACCATCTCCGTCAGCCCGCAGGATCTGCGTTATGTGAAGCAGGTTAATTACCAGGGCAAGCGCTGCATCATGATCGAGGTTGATGAGGATGTAGTGATTGAAGGATTTACGCTTAGTACGGAGGAGCTGTAATTCGAACAGGAGCTTGGCGTATTGACAGGCTGTATTCTAAAATTTCATCCTTTCAGTTAACTGGAGTTAACATCAATCACGACTCTCTGTTGCAACAGCCGCTTTTAAGGGCGGAGGCTTAAAATAGGATAGGCCAGAAATAGACCGCTACCTTTGACCAGGGCGGCCTATTTTTGATACATATCATCCTAGTCAGCCACATAATCTTTTATTTGCCTTCCTTTTTTGACTCGCCACCTGTTCAGTCTGGCCGGCTTCGCTGTTGTTCTGTTGTTTAGCCATACTCAATCCCTCCCTGCTGCATATATTCTTCATTATTCCTCACTACACCCAGCCTGTAAACTCCAGGATCGACGCCTTCGCCGACTGCGCCTCGGACTGTGCACCTTTGCGCCATTCTTTGGGCGAGGCGCCCATCAGCCGGGAGAAGCAGCGGTTAAAGCTGGAGATGGAATGAAATCCGACCTGCTCGGAGATGGAGAGGATGGAATCATCCGTGCTTTTTAGCTGCTTGCAGGCTTCCTCGATACGTGTGCTGGTCAGAAAATCGAGCGGGGCCGTGCCCATGATTTCGTGGAATTTTCTGCGGAAATGGGTGGTGCTCAGGTGGCACAGCTCCGCCAGTGAATCAATCGTAATCGGCGTCATATAGTGCTTCGTGATATACTCCAGCGCCGGAGAGATCACAAAATCCCCCTTCAGCGCCTGCTCGCTTTCCTGCCCGGACAGCAGTTCATTTGCAGAATAAATTCTCAGCAGCTCAATATAAAGTGACTGCAGCAAACCGTAGGCACTTTCCTGATAGTACGGCCGCTGCTGCTTCAGCTCCTCCACGATGGAGGTAGCCAGATAATACACCTTGGGGTGCAGCTCCCTGCTCAGCACACAATTTCGGCCCTGAACTCTCCACAGATTAGGCTCGAAGCTGCTGTAAGCGCTTTTGAAGGAATGCTGGAACAGCTCCTCCGGTGAGAAAAAAAGATAGGACCACAGGCTGGCCGAATCCTTCGAGCTATAGGTGGTATGGGGAAGGAAGCGCGGCAGAAAGGTAATATCTCCGGCTTTAAAAGGGACGGCCTCCCCCTTAATCTCCATGATCCCGCTGTCCGAATAGCAGATTCCGATTTCCAGATGGTTGTGAAAATGCAGATGCTCCGATTTGATGTCGGAAATTCTCCAGCGGTCCCCGCTCAGCAGCAGGACAGGGAATTGAATGGGCAGGCTGTAGTGGCGGTACTCGATGACGGGCTTCTTTTTTCTGGGCATGTCCGTAAGGCCCCCGTTCCAGGATGTGGATTAGTAATTGAATTACACTATGGTAGCTAGAATGATAGCATTGTGCCGGCGTTAAGAGAATGGGATAGAAATCCCAACTTTACAGAAATTAATTATAAATGATCGAAATTGCGCAGGTTTTCTATGAATATGCCTAGATTATGACTATTATACACCTTACAATAGAATTCATAAAGCGTTTACAAACTGTCAGACGGCTCTCAATCGCCATTGGGGACCGTGTGCGAAGGAGAGGGGAATTACAACATGCTTCAATTGGATTATGATAAGGAACTGATTTTGAGCGTTATCGATAAGGTTGCCAAGAAGACACTGGCTATGGACTTAACATGGGACTGGCCTTGCGGCGTAGCTTATTACGGGGTATCGAGAGCCTACAAGGTTACTGGTAACAAAGAGTACCTCGATACGCTGATCCGCTGGGCAGATGAATATATTGAGCTGGGTCTGCCGACCTGGACGGTCAACACCTGTGCGATGGGGCACATGCTGATTACGCTCTACGAAGAGACAGGCAACCAGAAATACTGGGATATTGTAATGAGCAAGGTCGATTATCTGCAAAATAGCGCGCTCCGCTTCGGAGACAATGTGCTGCAGCATACCGTATCGGCGAACAATGATTTCCCTGAGCAGGCCTGGGCGGATACGCTGTTCATGGCGGCCTTCTTCCTGCTGCGTGTCGGCAGCAAGCTGAAGGACCAGACTTTGATCAACGATGCCCTGAACAATTACTACTGGCATATCAAATATCTGCAAAATCCAAGCACAGGCTTCTGGTATCACGGCTACAACAATGTGAAGCAGGATCATATGTCCGGATTCTACTGGGGCAGAGCGAACGCATGGGGCGCGTACACCATGTCGCAGGTTAAGCCGCTGCTGAATGACTGGTACCTGTACCCGCAGTGTATGGACATTGAGTGCTCGGTGCGTGACCAGCTGGCAGCTCTGAAGCTTGTCCAGACTGAGAACGGCCTCTGGCGCACGATCCTGAATGACGAGGGGTCCTATGAGGAAGTGTCTGCGTCTGCAGGTATTGCGGCGGCAATGGTTAACAACGGCAATCCGCTGCACACCAAGTATGTACAGAAGGCACTTAAAGGTGTTCTTGAGAACATCAGTGAAGACGGACGTGTACTGAATGTATCCGGAGGCACTGCTGTCATGAAGGACCGTGAAGGCTACTGCAACATTCCAAAAGACTGGATTCAGGGCTGGGGCCAAGGCTTAGCGCTTGCCTTCCTGTCCGATATGATTCAATAGGAGGTAAGGAATTTGACTGAACATACTAAGGGCTCTTTTACACTGCCGGGCGAATCCGGATATGAAAAGCTGACGCTGGAGCTGGCTGACCGCTGGGGTGCGGATGTCATCCGTGACAGTGACGGCACCAAGCTGTCTGATGAAATAATCAACGCGGGGTACGGCATCTATTCCACAATCTGTATCATCCGTGACCATAATGAATGGGCATCGCAGAATCCTGACAAGCTGCAGCAGTCCTTCCTGATCACCAATCCGAAGGTAGCGGTACAGGATTACTTGTCCATCTATGTGATGGAGGATTTCTTCGCTGACCAGTTCAGAGTGAATGACTCCAAGGAAGCGTTCAAATACTGGCAGGTTGTTGACCGTACGACGGGGGAAGAGCTTCCGCGCGAGCAGTGGAATTACGACCGTGAATCGGGGAATGTGGTGCTGACCGGGATTACGCCTTGGCATAAATACACCGTCAGCTTCATGGCTTACCGCATCTGGGAAGAGATCTCCATGTACAACCACACCACGAACAACTGGACCAAGGACCACCTCATGCAGATCGACCCGATGTACTCGGAGACTCAGGAGTATATGCTGGACTGGATGGAACAATGGTGCGTGGAGCATAAAGAAACAACGGTAGTCCGCTTTACTTCCCTGTTCTATAACTTCGCCTGGATCTGGGGCAGCAGTGAGCGCAACCGCCACCTGTTCTCCGACTGGGGTTCATATGACTTTACCGTGAGTGCAAGAGCGCTTGATCTGTTTGCCAAGAAATACGGCTATTCCCTGACTGCTGAAGATTTCGTTAACGGCGGCAAGTACCGTGTCAGCCACATTCCGGCTGAGCAGCGTAAGCTGGACTGGATGGAGTTCATTAATGACTTTGTCATTGGCTTCAGCAAGCAGCTTATCGATATTGTTCACAGTCACGGCAAGCTGGCTTATGTCTTTTATGATGACAGCTGGGTTGGCATGGAGCCTTACAATGACCGGTTCGAGGAGTTTGGCTTCGACGGCATGATCAAATGTGTATTCTCCGGCTATGAAGCGCGTATGTGCTCCGGTGTCAAAGTGGACACGCACGAAATCCGTCTGCATCCTTACCTGTTCCCGGTTGGACTGGGCGGCGCGCCTACCTTCATGGAGGGCGGAGACCCTACACTGGATGCGAAGAAATACTGGATTAACATCCGCCGTGCCCTGCTGCGCGAGCCGATTGACCGTATTGGACTGGGCGGCTACCTGCATCTGGTTGAGCCATACCCGGACTTCTGCGATTACATCGAGAAGATTGCAGATGAATTCAGAGAGATCAAAGAGCTGCATAGCCAAGGCAAGCCTTACCAGGTGAAAACCAAGGTAGCGGTACTGCACAGCTGGGGCAAGCTGAGATCCTGGACGCTGTCCGGCCATTTCCACGAAACCTTTATGCATGATCTGATTCATATCAATGAGGCATTGTCCGGTTCGCCGGTGGAAGTGCAGTTCATCGACTTCGAGGACATCCGCCAGGGCGTGCTGAACAACGTTGATGTAGTGATCAATGCAGGTGCAGCAGGTTCCGCCTGGAGCGGCGGCAAGCACTGGAACGACAGCAAAGTGGTCGATATGCTGACCAAATGGGTGTATGAAGGCGGTACGTTCATCGGGGTGAACCAGCCTTCTGCAGTAGAAGGGTATGACACGTTCTTCAGAATGGCCCATGTTCTCGGTGTAGATGAGGATACAGGTGCCAGAGTGGTGCATGGCCGGTGGGCTTTTGAAGCCAAGGATGAGCTGGGCCTGCTGCCTGAAGGAGCGGGCATTGAAGCGAAGCAGGGCATTTACCTGACCGATGGTGCAGCTTCGGTTGTGCAGCAATCGGGCGGCAGAATCACGTTGTCCTCGAACGCTTTTGGCAAAGGAAAAGGGATCTACCTGCCTTCCTTCGAGTTCAACCTGGAGAATACGAGACTGCTGCTCAACCTGATTCGTTATGCGGGCGGCGAGCTGAATGACAACAAGTACATTACGGATAACCTCTACACAGAGTGCGCTTACTATCCGGAGAGCAAGATTCTCGTTGTAATTAACAACAGCTCAGAGACGCAGAAGACCTCGGTTGAGACGGAATTCGGCATGCAGACGCTGGAGCTCGCTCCTTATGATACTGTGATTAAGACGATCGGCTAATAGGTTTGTTTGGTAAAAAAAGCTCAAGTATGCGGCGGTCTGCCGTATGCTTGGGCTTTTTTGCTGTGTAGCAGACGGGGATAAGAGCTGCTGAACGCAAAATATGATAGGATAAGAGTACATTATTACCGCCATTGGGCCAGAAAAGAGAGTAGCATGCGAATCATTATTTCACCTGCCAAGAAGATGAAGATCGACACGGATGTATTCGCGGAGCGTCAGCTGCCGCAGTTCATCAGCGAGTCGGAGACATTGTTAGCCGCATTACAAAAACTGAATTATGATGAGTTAAAAAGCATCTGGAAATGCAATGACGACATCGCTGCGCAGAATGTGGAGCGCATTACCCATATGAAGCTGAAGCGGAATCTAACGCCGGCGGTGTTCGCCTACGAAGGCCTGCAATACCAGTACATGGCGCCGGGCGTGCTGCAGATGGAGGAGCTGGAGTATCTGCAGGAGCACTTACGGATTCTCTCCGGGTTCTACGGGATGCTGCGCCCGTTCGACGGCGTTGTTCCTTACCGGCTGGAAATGCAGGCCAAACTGGCCGGACCCGGCTATAGCTCATTGTACAAGTTCTGGAACCGGAAGCTGGCGGACCAGCTGTTTGCGGAAACCGACTGTATCGTGAACCTGGCCTCCAAGGAGTACAGCAAGTGTGTCTCTCCGTATCTGGGGGAGGACGTTCATATGGTTACATGCGTGTTCGGACAAGAAGTAAAAGGGAAAATAACCGAAAAAGCCACCTTCGCCAAAATGGCCCGGGGCGAAATGGTCCGCTTCATGGCCGAGCGGCAGATCAGCCGTGTTGAGGAGATTAAGGAGTATAAAGGGCTGAACTTTGCTTACTCGGATGAGCTGTCTGATGAGGGGACTTATGTGTTTGTACAAAGTTAAAGCTGATTGTATATAGTCTAAACGGACAAGCAGACACCATACTAAAAAGACCGCCAAAGGCGGTCTTTAACACAAGTTATGGCAGCTTTGATCTAGACTGTTCAATTAAAGCTAATCGTGTAGGCGATTAAAGGATAAGGAGTCGTTGATCCGGGAACACGTTCTACTACAGTGACCAGCGTGCCGGTCTGGTAATAGCTTGCACCGCCGCTGTAATTAGTCTTATTTACAATAGCTGTGCCAAGGTCAACTGTTGCATTGTTATAGCTCCAGTAGTAATGCAGCCGGAGTACGTTGGCAACGGAGGTTGTAATTTTCACGCTTGTACCGGATGTTCTGGCGTTAGGGAGATTGTAAGTGTAGGTTTGGCCTGAGGAAAGGGAATGGTTAAAGCTGTATCCATAGTCTACGGTGACAGGGTTAGCAGACGCGGTTAGACCAAAGCTCATTGACAGGCCCATAATGAAGACAAGTACTGATGTAAGCATTTTTTTCATACAATTGCTCATCCTCTCAAATGAAATGTTTTGGTAGTTTATCCGATGTAAACTAAAAACCTTCCAAAGCAGAATGGATATTGCCCTTAATATATACCAGTAAATTACATTTGTAAATGATGTGTTTGCCATACATCTTCTGCTGTTTTTTAATAGAATATACCTTGTTAATGCTACACACCCATTCCCCTATCCAATGGAGGATTACAATGGACACAGCAGCCCGATTCAAGAAGTCCATCTCTTACATAGAAGAACACCTGCATAGCGAGATCAGCCTTGAGCTGGCGGCACAGGCCGGATACATCTCCCTAATGCAGCTCTACCGGGACTGTTACACCTACACCGGACATTCGGTAAAGGAGTATATCCGCAAACGCCGGCTGTCGGTTGCCCTTGCCCTGATCAGAGCGGCAGAGCTGCCGCTGGCCTAGATTGCCTATGCCTGCGGCTACAGCTCCCAGCAGGCCCTGTGCAAATATATGAAATCCGCCACAGCTATGACTCCGCTGGAATACCAGAAGAAAGATGCCTGCTATTACTTCCCCGCATACGGCAGCCAGCCTGTAAGGCAGGTAACGGTTACTACAGATATAATCCCCAAGACGCTGCATTTTGCTTTTTATCATCCTGAACCAGACGGCATTGAACACCGGGCATTGCCGACAGTGTCTTTCGAGAAGCGGCTGTGCATCTGGAAGTCACCCGTACATTTGCCGGAATAACGGTTAACAATAATGAAGCTGAGATTACGCCGGCCTGGACTACCTTTACGGGGAATGGCTGAGAGTAAGTATGTTCAAGCCGGCTGAGGGCGGTTATTTTGAGGAGTATATAGGCAAGAGCGGTGCCCTGAACAGGCTGGTCCTGTATCTGCAGGTGGTCAAGCGGCCGGATTACAACAGCATCCGCGTGGAGTATTGTGATGAACGGTTATTTCTGGCCGCCAGCCGCTTGGGAGAGGGCGCTGAGGAACAGGCAGCTGCAGCGACAGCAGGGTGTTCGGCGAATTGCTGGACAGCTTGATCAGAGAAGACGGATGGATCAGGGGGAAGGCGCCCGCTTTTACTACATACAAGACAAACGGCAGTCATGACCCGAAGAAGATACTGATGAAGGTATGGATCGGGCTGGAAGCTGTTATAAACCGATAATACCGCAGGCCTGATTGTAAATAAAATAAAGGTATGAAAGGAGCTGGAACAAACATGAGTCTAAGAAAAAAGGACCTCCCCGAACAGGCTTCGGAAGGTTACAGCCCCCGGGTTAAGCCGGCAATACTGAGAATGGTGGAGGAGATGAGCCAGATGGAGCTTCCAAATGAAGTGCTTGTGGAGCAGGTTACTGAGTTATGTGCAATTGTTGACAGGCCGGAGATGAAGATTGTCGGAATTGCGCTGCCGGTGACGTTCGAAAGCCGGGGTTACGGGGGATTCTCAGGATTCGGGCATGCGGGCTGTATTCTGAATGACTACTTTTATACCAAGAAGCTGATATCAGAAGGTGATATGACCCTGCTCTCCAGCCTAATCAGCAGCAGACTCCAAGGCGGGGATAACGTTATTTCAGTACGGACAGAGGTTAAAGGCGACGGCAACTATAAGGTGATTGTGGGCTATGAGGTGGACAGTCTGGAGGACTTGCCGGACCATTTGCCGGAGTATACGGAGACGTTTACAGTACCGGCCTGCCGGTATGCCAAGGTCCTGATTAATGAGGGGCAGCAGGAAGGACGGCTGGGGTACGGCGAACGTATGCATGCGGATGAGTACTTTGTGGGGGATTTCCGCAATACTACCAGCTATGTATATAATCCTGCGGGCTGCGGGTTCAATACATATGACAGCGCGGGAGAGATTCTGACCAAATATGAACCGGTTATGACGGCACAGACGGTTGCTGAGCGCTACGCTTCCCTGCGTTTTAAGGCCATTACTCTCCCAGAGATGAAGATCGCCTGCAGCATGACTCTGCCGGATAGCGAGGAGTTTGTGATTACGAAGTATTTTGGCGTGCAGGACCAGGTGTTTGCCACTGAAGCAGCAAAGTATTATCTGCATGATTACTACGGGTTTGCGGCGGATAGCGGTCAAGAGGGGAAGTACAATTCCTGCTTCGGCACAAGAGTCAGCTCGTTCACCGGACTGCCGGATGGTGTAGAAAAGATAACGCTGCCAGGTGGCATCTATCTGCATATCAGCCAGCTTGAAGTGAACGGTGATAATCCCGGTATCCCGTATGATGCTGCGTTCAATCATCTGGAGGAGCTGTATCTGTCAGAGCATCCCGGGCATCAGCGCGACTGGAGCAGACAGGTCATCGCCCGGTTCCGGCAGGCTAATGCGGCTTCGGTATTTGTTCCGCTGATGATGTGAGATTGAATAAAAAGAGATGATGGATGAACGATAAACGATGAGGCCTTTCCCGGCGGGAAGGGGAATTTGTATGTATGACGCAGTGTAGAGGCTGCACCTGTTGTTGAACTGCATATATTTGCTATGGGCAGAGTTTTTTTACGTAAGGTTATTGTGCGCGTGCAGATTTTAATAATGGAGGCGAATTTATCATCTCGACTACTGTTTATGTGAATGTCCGGCACTGGCTATTCTGGTACGGGGTTTATGGGTTTTGTAACAAAAGTGCTAACGATGAGATCACTATATATGCAGATAAAGAAAAGTGTAAGCGTCTGGGGTATTTTGACCTTATGACTGAGCCGTGCCTCTCGTATATCTTAAAGCATGAATTGGATAGGGTTGATGATGAGGAATTCTGTGAGGAGATTGAAGCCTTTTTACAGGGAGAAGAGGATGTATACTACAGTTATAGTTATCCGCCTAATGAAAAAGAGCTTTCCCGTCAGGTAGGCCATTCCGCACCCGTAAATGATAAAGGGTATAAGCCTGTTTACATCACGATCTTTTCGAAGCTGTCAGCAGCATGGGATATGTATGCGATTGAACGAGTGGTGAAGATCATTGCTGACGATTTTTTGCATATAAAGGTTGAAAGAATAGAGTTTCTAGATATGCCGACGTACGAGGAGACTAAGGTATCTTATGAGCGGGATTACGCGCCTTATGTAGGCTGAGCAGATATTGACTTGAAATAAAAGGAGAATCAATCATGGGGTTTGATTTGTTTATTACTATTCCTATTGTAGTGGCTCTTATTGTAGTAATCTGGTGTATAACTGTAATCATACGGAGACAAGCAATCCGGAGAACAATGGGTAACCGGCTGCTGATTGTCAGGGATGCAAGGTTTACTCTTGATGTCATTTTCGGATTGTTATTCTTAGCTATTGGAGGGTATCAAGTGATCCGGTTCTATGGGGCAGAGGGTGATATAGAGCTGATGTTTCTATTTTGGCCGATGTACTTAATCCTTTTGGCACCCGTTTATTTGGTAAGAGCACTGAGTAAAATTGAGATTTATGATCAGGGCATTTTAACGAGAGATGGAATGTGGAGATGGGAGCAGACAGCGAAGGTTTCCGTCAAAGAAGAGGCCAATGCTGTAACAGTCAGATTTATACTAAAACGCAATTGGCTTACTAATAAGAAGATAACCATAAGTAAAAATGAGAAAGAGAATGTAATTATGCTGCTGAATGATGTCATTAAATGATAAAGGGATCTTCCGGAGCCGTCCGAACTTTAATAAAGGGGGCGGTAATCCGCCCTCTTTGACTTAACCCTCCGTCATTAGTCCCCAGCGGAAGCCAAACCTGTCCACCACGGAAGCCATAGAGGAGCTGTATGTCGTTGTACGCAAAGGCTGGATGATGCTCCCGCCTTCCTTGAGTGTTTCGTAGGCTTCTTTTACCAGATCATCTGTTTCAAAGGTAATAGTCAGGACGAGATTGGGATTTCCGGAGGCCACCGGCCCGATTTCATCCGCGAGCATCATGCGCTGAGTGCCGATGTAAGCCTCTGCGTGATATACATAGCTTCGTTGCCCTGTTGTAATGCTGAAATCCCAGTCTTGCGGATCGGCGTCTGCATAGTGCAGAAGGTAACCGACTTGCAGGCCGAACGCTTTCTGATATAAGCCGATTGCTTCCTCACATTGTCCATAAAAATGCAGGGTAGGCGTAACAAGCATGAATGTACAGCTCCTTTTTAGTTCAACAGGAAGGGTTCCCCGTTCAGATACTTACTGCAGAAGCGCTCAATTACATAAGGAATAGTTCGGGACAGCTCTTCATGCTCCAGCGGATTAGCGGAGAGGAATGCAAAGTTCCTGAGAATAGCCCAGATAAAATAGCTTTCCAGCAAGTGCTCATATTCCGGCGGCAGCTCGTTGTGGCGGGTGTAGGCAGAGATAAAGGTGCGGCGGTTATCGGGCGATAAGTGCAGGAAGGTCTCCGCAACATCAAACAGATAGAAGCCGTACCCGCAGCCGGAAAAATCAATCGGCCTCGGCTCACCGTCACAGAACACGTAGTTGCTCTCATGCAAATCGGAATGGATGATGCCATAGTTATCCCTTGTTAATGGCTGCTGTTCGATGACCTCCGCAATGCTGTTGGCCGCTGATTCCAGTGAGTTGAACTGCTCTGTGGATAAAAGGCCGGCCGGGAGCTGACGCTGCAATTGTGCGAGTGAGGACAGCAGATTCTCACGGTGATAGACCGGGCGGACGAATCCGGCTGGTGGTTCCCATTGCTTCGAATGCTGATGCAGCGCCGACATGAGCTGTGCCAGCTGCGTTACTTCTTCGGGGCTCGGCTCCCGGTCAAGGGTATCACCGTCTACCCAGCGGCAGCAGGTGACATTAAGGTGTTCCAGTGTTCCGTAAGTGATTGCGGTAACCAGCTCGTGCTCCCGGTTTTTTACCGGTGTGGGAAGGGTTAGCTTCGTATCGCGGGATAGGGCCTCCAGCCAGATGAGCTCTGATTCAATGCTGTCTCTGGTTATTGGTTCCCCTTCGGAGTGATGCAGCTTTAACAGAATATCCGGGGTCTCTGCAAGCGTTCTGACCCGGAAAGTGACGCTGCCGCTTTTGCCCAAGTAATCCAGTTCGCTGCCCGGAAAATCATACTGCTCCAGCGCAGCCTGCGCCATTAGAATGTAATCTTGCATTGTGTATTCTTGCTCTGTGTACAAATCACCAGCTCCGTTATTTGTTTTCAATATTCTACCATATTGTTAACGGGTAGTAGCTGTTACTATAATGAACAAAGTATGGAGGTTCCGGTATGAGCGCGTGGAGGAAGAAGCGGGGTTGAGTTGTTTGCATATGAGCGGGGAGATAAAATTAGAGGGCAAAATGCCTCTGATTTCGCCCGGATGAGGCGGAACGGCAAAATCAAAGGCCAAAATGCCTCTGATTCCGCCCGTATGAGGCGGAACGGCAAAATCAAAGGCCAAAATGCCTCTGATTCCGCCCGTATGAGGCGAAACGGTAGAATCAAAGGCAAAAATGCCTCTGATTCCGCCCGGATGAGGCGGAACGGGAGAATCAAAGGCAAAAATGCCTCTGATTCCGCCCGGATGAGGCGGAACGGCGGAATCAAGGGCCAAAATACCTCTGATTCCGCCTGCATGGGGCGGAACGGCAAAATCAAAGGCCAAAATGCCTCTGATTCCGCCCGTATGAGGCGGAACGGCAGAATCAAGGGCCAAAATGCCTCTGATTCCGCCTGCATGGGGCGGAACGGCAGAATCAAAGGCCAAAATGCCTCTGATTCCGCCTGCATGGGGCGGAACGGCAAAATCAAGGGCCAAAATGCCTCTGATTCCGCCTGCATGAGGCGAAACGGCGGAATCAAGGGCAAAAATGCCTCTGATTCCGCCTGCTAACGCATGTTCTGTCTGCATCTCCGCTTCGTCCGCTAACGAGCCAGCTCCGCAACTCTCTCCCGTCTGCCACTCCGCGAATCCGCCCGCATTCACTCCGCCGGAACGTGCTTTTTCCACTTCCGGATCTTTGCCCGGAAGGTTTTGAAAGGGGCGGCCGAGTTGATGTGAATCCAGCGGGCCATCGGCCAGTTATCCTTGCGGCCTGTCCAGGCGCGAATCCCCTGAGTAAACAGCTCTTCCTCCGTCAAGCCGCCTACCCAGGCCAGCCATTGCTGCTCCACCTGACATAGCAGCTCCCGTAGTTCGGTGAGTGTACAGTCCTCGTACTTTTGATAGAAGGACTGGTACAGTCCGCCCAACTGGTTCCATTTATAGTCTGCAGACGGCATCGGCACACTCTGGCCTGCAAGCTCCGCTTTATCCCAGCCCATAACGAGATGCAGCCAGCCGAGCTGATAAGCAATGATTTCCCCCGGTGTTTTATCCACCTCAGGTATCCGCGTGTTCCTGTAACGGTCATCGATCCCTGCAAATTCGGCATCGAATAATATGTAGTTAGTATGGATCGTGTCCAGCAACTCCTGCTGGGTGTTATATTCATAGCTTGCCATATTAGCTATACTCCCCCCTGTATTCTTAACTCCGTTATACCATAGAGCAGTGACACCAGTATGTCCGGTTTAGCTCAATTAACAGCATTAATAAAGTTACCTCGCCCCCCGGCACTCCCACACTCCCACACTCCAGCCCTCTTAACATCTAGCTCCGTCACTCTGCCACTCCCATCACTCCCATCAAACCGCCACTCGTGTCACTCCCGCCATCCATCACCTCACTAATTAGTCCCGCCATCCCCGTTTGTTTATGTTCAGTTAATCCGGCTGGGGTATGGTATAGATATTATTTTTTGCGGGGGAGAGGCTTATGGGCATAAAGAACCGGCTGTTGAATGCTACTGTGAACTCCATTAAGTTTAAGCTGGTGCTGGCAATTGTGATTGTACAGGTGCTGAGCACCAACATCGGGCAGACTGTAAATTATCTGCTGGACAGAAGCGGTGAGGTGATTGAGATCGTCGGAGGGGACTCCAGATATATCGAGGGAAACGTCGGATTCCTGGTCTCTTCAGGCCTCAGCATTCTGATCTCTGTGTTCATTATTGTTTTTGTGTACGATAAGCTGGTCCTGAAGCGGCTGAAAAAGGTACTGGGGTACACCGAGCAGCTGGGGGAAGGCGTTCTGTCGGGGGAGCTGAAGTTTGGCGGCAATGATGAGATCAGCAGACTCGGCCATTCGCTCGATAAAAGTGCTGCTCATATCAAATCCCTGGTCTCCGGAATCGCAGATATTTCGGGCAATATCAATACAGCCAGCTATGAGCTAATGGAATCGGCCCGGAATTCTTCGGCCAGCATGAACACGATACATACAACTTCATCAACCCTCGCGGATGATGCGTTAAGTCTGCTGCACTCCACCCGGGAAGCAAACAGCTCCTTCGAGCAGATCCATGAGCAGAACCGGTTGCTGCTGGTAAATGCCGGGTCAGCCTTGAGCTCAGCAGATGAAATGGAAAACCGTGCTGTACAGATGAGCCGGCAGGTAAAGGCTTCCCTTGAGCAGGCTGACCGGACCTACAGGGAAAAGCAGGACAATATTCTAAAAGCCATCGCAGCCGGCGCAATCGTTGAGGAGATTAGCGTCATCTCACACAGCGTAAAGGCGATATCGTCACAGACCCATCTGCTGGCCCTGAATGCATCGATTGAAGCTGCCAGAGCGGGTGAGCAGGGCAGAGGGTTTGAGGTGGTAGCGGGAGAGGTGAAGAAGCTGGCCGATCAGTCGGCTCAGGCCATTTCAGGAATCGAGGAGCTTGTGGCCCAGGTGCGGGAGGTATTTGAGCATCTGTCGCGCAGCTCGCAGGATGTGCTGGAGTATATTGACCATAATGTAAAAGCGGACTACGAGCTTCTTCTCCAGACCGGCCGCCAATATGAGTCGGACGCGGCGCTGATCCACCGGATTTCAACGGAAGTGAACGGCGCAGCAGGCCTAATGAATACCTCCATCAAGGAGATCAGTAAGGTGATAGATACGGTTGTAGATACCTCAGGGAACGCCTCAGCGTATACGGCCGAGATTAATGCCAGCCTGACCGATATTAGCGCGGTGATGAATGAGGCGGCAGTATCGATGGAGCAGCAGTCTGCGCTGGCGTCACAGTTAATTGAGTCAGTAAAAAGATTCACTTTTTAATAGACAATAAGCAACTAATCCGGACACCTTCAAGAGATGCAATTCTGCCGCTGTGCAGAGCAACTTTTGGAGGTGTTTTTGTCTGGCCGGAGCCTGCCGGATTAAGCCCGCGATCCCCGCAGCTTCATTTTCATCTAACGTTCAGTTTCAGTGTTTATAATGCGCTTATCACTACTCCGCAAGAGGAGGTTCTCATGGTCAAGGGTATTCACAAATCACTTTATATCATCCTTAGCTTGTTCATCGGCCTGTTCATTGCTTCCTCATTTTTTATCAGGGCAAAGTACAGTTATTTCGTATACGGAGACACACCGGTACTGGAAAAGCAGCAGCTCGGCCTGTTCATTCTGGTCATCGTTCTGATGCTGGCAATAAGCGCCGTGCTCTATACAATAAGCCTGAAGCTCAATAGGTTCAGCAGACGCATTGTTATTCCCGCCGTTCTGGCGGTGTCTTTTGCCCTTCAGCTGGCTATTATTTTCCTGTTCCCCCGTCTGCCGACGGATGATTCCGAGACGGTGCTTAATCTGGCGCTCGATATGCTCTACCGCAGCGATTATTCCTCCTTTGAGACAGGCGGGTATCTGCATATGTTCCCGTTTAACTTCTCGACGGTTCTCTACTTAAAGACGCTGCTGTACCTTTTCCCGGATAATTACCTGACGATTAAACTATTCAATATTCTGTTCACGCTCTTAACCGCGTTAATGATTTACCTGCTTTATAAAGAGCTTAACGTTAAGTCCCGGGAGCGTGACTATGGGGTTCTGATACTTGCGGCAACCTATTTGCCGGCCTTGTTCATGAGCAATTTTATTTACAATGATGTGATTGCTACTGCTTTTTTGACGGGCGCATTATATTTTGCCGTGACATTTTTGAAAAGAAAATCATTAAAGGACATTCTGTTTGCAGCCATCCTGCTGGCCATCGGGAACTGCTTCCGCAGCGTCGGTGTCATTGTGCTGATTGCGGTGCTGCTTAGCCTGCTGCTTGGTATCCGTAGGCTGGGTGTGCGGAAGACGCTGGCGGCGCTGCTCCTTACGGGTGCGCTGTTCAATGTGCCGGGCTGGACGCAGAATGCGGCGCTGCAGGCAGCGGGTGTAGTGGATGAATCGGTCAATACCAATTCGGCACCGGTCTACATGTGGCTGAATATGGGCATCAATCTGGAGACGTTCGGCTTCTGGGACAACCGGGAGAGCTATACGATCTACCAGCAGGATGCTGATTACAATAAGGCGGCAAGTACGGAGCTGTTCAAAGAGGAGATCAGTAATAAGCTGGCGGACGCAAGCGCAGGCGATCTGGTAAACATGTATTATAAAAAGCTGATCTGGACCTGGACGGAAGGCACCTACCAGATGGAGCGCTACGGACTCGGCAATGACAGCTCATCGGGTGACAGAGGCAGAATGGTCGGCATGGTTATGGACCGCTATAGTTATACAAATGCTGCTACCGAGCTTTTTAAAGGAGATTCCGGCTACCGGAGCGGATTGCTGTGGATGATGTATGGGCTGAACCTGCTGATGTACGGCGGCATTCTGGTCCGGCTGATTGGAAGTATCAGGGCTGGACGTTACGCGGAGACTCCGCTGGTGCTGATTATACTTGGGTTTATCGGATTTTATCTGCTGTGGGAGATTAAGGCGCGGTATATTTTCCCGGTGTATCCGCTGCTGATCGTGTTCTCGTACATGGGCTTTAAGGATGTGTATGATTACTTTACCGGAAGGAGGAGATGAAGAATGCGGATCAGACGTTATGCCGCTGTGATCATAGCTGTGCTCAGCTGCTCTATGGTGCTGACTTCGTGCGATGCTATTTCCTCTCAGACAATCTCCAGTGACGGCAGCGGCTCAGGCCCGCGGATGAACGGGGGACAGGGCTTTGGCGGAGGCCGCGGCACGGATGGCGGGTTCCCCGGGATGAACGGCGGGATGAGACGCAGCGGCGGGCAGGGCAGTGATAGAGGCAGCGGGCAAGGCGGACAGAATTAAGCAATCCGCACCAGGACTACCGGATTTCCCCTGCACTACACAAATTGAACATACAGGTTCAATTTGTACATCAACCCTGTGCAAGGATCGTGCTATCATTGGTAATGTACAAAAAGAGTGACATTACAAAAAGAACAATGAGGCAGGGGATCAGTATTGGCTTGGATGCGGGGAAAATTCACCCGGAGTGTAGCTTACCGGCTATTTGTTTCGTATGCTGTGATTCTATGTATACCGGTCATACTCAGTTTAATTATATACGGCCAGACCCGGGAGATCGTCAAGCGTGAGATCGTGCTGGCGAGCGGCGCGATGCTGCAGCAGGTCAGGTACATCGTGGACGGGGAGCTGCTGCAGACGGAGAGCCTGGCGGCTCAGCTGGCCATCCATCCGGATGTGCGCAAATTAATCTCGTCTAGAACAGAAAGCGCTTACGGTGTGTATGAGATGAAGCAGGAGCTGAACAAGCTGCTGTCGGCGAATGATTTTATACAGGGGATATATCTTTACTCTAAGCCGCTGCAGACCGTGCTCTCAAGCGAAACCTATGTGAAGGAGCAGGACTTCTATGAAATGAAGCTGCAGACGGATACATTCAGCTACGGCAGCTGGCAGGAGCTCATTAACGGGGAGCAGACGCGCGGATATGTGATGCTTCCCGTAGAGAATCAGGGGACTGTCGTCTACACTCCGGCTTATGTCCGGTCACTGACGAAGCAGGGCAGCTCGGAGACGGCAGGGACGCTGATTATTGCGCTTAACGCCGAGAAAATCATGACCATGCTGGGCAATATCGACTGGGTGGAACGCGGCCAGGTGTTCATTATGGATACGAATAATCAGGTGCTGATCCAGAATGCCGGCCAGGATACAATTGCTCCTCCGCTCTACCGGGAGTGGAATGACCGCGGGACAGGGACATTTACGGGCTCATTTCAGGATGCAAAGTCGATGATTACCATCGAATCTTCCGATACAACGGGCTGGAAGTATATCAGTGTGTTTCCGACAAAAGTGTTCTGGGAGCGCGTCGGCACCATCCGTAACCTGAACCTGCTGGGGCTGCTGCTGTGCTTTGTGATCGGGGGGGCGGTAATTACTTATTTTGCCCGCAAAAATTATGATCCGATCAAGCAGCTGGTGAGCGTCTTCTCACGCAATACGATGCCGCGCAGCGGGGCTTATCTGGATGAATACACCTTTATCCGCAGCAGTGTGCTGGAGACGATCCGCGAGCGCGATGATATGAACAACAAGCAGGCCCAGCAGCTGCGGGTGCTGAAGGATTATTATCTGGTTAAGCTGCTGAAGGGGCAGACGGACCGCAATGTTCCGCTGACGGAGCTGGCGAAGGCCTACCATTTGTCGTGGATGGGGGATACCTTTGCCGTAATGCTGTTCTATATTGAGAGCAGTGAGGGAGGCGTAACCGATCTGGCCTTATCGCAGTTCATCGTCTCGAATATCGCTCAGGATACGGCGGGTGAGGGAGTGATGCTGCATTTTACAGATGTTGACGGTATGCTTGCAGCGGTGGTGAATGTATATCCCGGGTTCACGGAGCACTGGAAGGAACAGTTGGAGCAGGATCTGGCGCAGGCGGGCCACTTCATTCTTGAACGGTACAAGCTCCGGTTCACGGCAGTAGGCAGTAATCTGCAGAGCGGGCTGGACGGGATTCATCAGGCTTTTGTGCAGGCACTGGAGGCGCAGGAGCACCGGATTATGCTCGGGGATCGGGCGCTGATCTGGTACGGGGATATCAAGCCCGGCGAGAGCAGCTATTTCTTCACCGTGAATGAGCAGATGATTCTGATTAACTTCCTGAAGGCGGAGGAATTCGGCAAGGCGCAGCAGATGATCAGCAACGTGATCGGGCAGGCGTTCCAAGCTGAGGTTTCCCATGAGATGGCGAAGTGTGTGCTGCTGGATCTGGCAACAACGATGATCAAAACCATTCCCGACTCGGAGCAGGCCGGTATCCCCTGGGAGGAATGGCGTCCGCTGAAGCGGCTCTTATCGTGCACCACCAAGGCGGAGTTTGAGCAGGAGCTGATGGATATTTTCGGGCGGGTATGCGGACTGCTTAAGAGCAAGCAGAATAATCAGGCCGGCACCGGGATTAGTGAGAAGATCATTGATTATGTGCAAAAGAATTATAATGACAAGAACCTCAGCGTGGCCCTGATCGGAGATGAATTCCGGCTGACCCCGCAGTACGTATCCAGGCTGTTCCGGGAGCAGACAGGAGAGATGGGGCTGCACGATTATATCAACCATACCCGGGTGGAAGCGGCCAAATCGCTGCTCATAGAGGGAGTAAGCATTGACGAGACGGCGGCCCGCGTCGGCTTCGCCAGCAGCCATGCGCTGATCCGTGTGTTCAAGAAGTATGAAGGCATCACCCCCGGCAAGTACCGAACGATTCAGGAGCAGGGGTAAACTTATTTATATTGAAGAAAGATGGTCTCCGAAGCACTTCGGGGCCATCTTTTTTTAAGCATAGGAATTTATATGTTTTCGGGGTCCCCACAAAGTACCTGAGTCAACTTCCATATTAAGGCCCCGCTTTGTGGGGTTATTTTACGTTCAGACAAGCCAAATTCGCCAAATCATCCATCATGTTCAAAATATCAGCCGCCAAATCACGGGTTTCGTACATCATTTTCTTTAATGAACATTGATGCACAGGCGGAGGGCGGGGTACAGTCGGGATGTAAACGGATTCATGCTGGAGAAGATGAATTTTTATTAAGGAAGTGATCGCATAATGGCAGCTCAGCCGCAAATCAGTGGGGCAGCCCGCAAGCAGCTTAAGAGGAAAGATCAGACGCCGCTGTGGAGGCATGTTAAGCAGGAGTGGAAGCTCTATTCGTTCCTGGTCATTCCCGTACTTTATTTCCTGATTTTTAAGTACGCTCCGATGCTGGGGAATATTATTGCCTTCCGTAAGTATAGGGGCGGGCCGAATATTTTTGGAACGGAATGGGTCGGCTTTACTTACTTTGAAATGTTCATGAAGGACCCGACCTTCTGGCGGGCATTCTTCAACGATCTGACGCTGAGCGTGAGTTACCTGGTGGTTAAATTCCCGCTTACCCTGCTGTTTGCGCTCCTGCTCAACGAAATCCGCAGGCTCAGATGGAAAAAATTCGTCCAGACCGTTTCCTATCTGCCCCATTTTATCTCGATGGTTATTGTTGCAGGGATGATTAAAGAAATTCTCTCCTTAACCGGTCCGGTTAACGGCCTGCTGGCCACACTTGGACTTGAGAAAATCGCCTTCATCTCGCTGCCGGAATGGTTCACGCCCATCTATGTTACGTCCGGGGTATGGCAGGGGCTGGGCTGGGGAACGATCCTCTATCTTGCTGCAATGACCGGCATTGATCCGGCACTGTATGAGGCAGCCAAAATGGACGGGGCCAACCGGATGCGTCTCGCCAAGCACGTTACGATTCCCGGCATTCTGCCGACAGTCATGGTGCTCCTGATTCTCGACATCGGCAGCATTCTAAGCTCTAATTTTGAGAAAATCCTGCTGCTCTACAATCCGCTTACCTATGAATCGGCAGATGTCGTCTCCACCTATGTGTACCGGATGGGGATCACCGGCGGTAATTTCAGCTATGCGACTGCAGTCGGCCTGTTCGAGGGCATTATCGGGCTGATTCTGGTGACAACGGCCAACGCTGTGTCCAAGCGGACTACGAAATCAAGCTTATGGTAGAAAGGAGCAGAGAACATGAAGAGCAGCAGAACCTTCAGCCTGTTTAATATCATGAACAGTATTTTTATGATCCTGATCGTGCTGTTTACCCTGTATCCGTTCGTCTATCTGGTGGCCCAGTCCTTCAGCTCGGAGGCGGCGATTTATGCAGGTTCGGTCTCGATTTTTCCGGTGGAATTCACGACGAAGACGTATCAGGTCATTCTTAGCAAGCCGGACTTTTTCTTATATTACTGGAACACGCTGGTGTACTCTGTCGTCGGTACTTTTATAGCTGTAGCTGCAACCGCAGTCATGTCTTATCCGCTCTCCAAAGATAAACTGCGGCTGAATAAGTTTTTTATTCCCTTCGTGCTGTTTACGATGTATTTTGGCGGCGGGCTGATCCCCAACTACATTCTGGTAGCCAAAACCTTAGGGCTGCGGGATACCATCTGGGCCATTGTTATTCCGGGAGCGATCAGCGCTTTCAATGTCATCCTGATGAAGACGTTCTTCGCCGGTCTGCCGGGTGAGCTGGAGGAGGCGGGGCGTGTTGACGGTCTGGGGGTGTTCGGGATTTTTACACGGATCATTCTGCCGCTGTCGAAGCCGATTCTCGTCACCATTATGTTGTTCGTGATGGTCGGGATGTGGAACAACTGGTTCGGCCCTTCCCTGTATCTGCAGTCGAAGGAGAAATGGCCGGTTGCCCTGTATCTGAAACAGATTATCGATAATGCGATCAGTCCGACGGAAATCGGAGCCACCTCCGACCAGACGAGCCAGATTGCCGCAAGTGTGAAATCGACCGCCATGGTGCTAACGTCATTGCCGATTATCTGTATCTATCCTTTTGTCCAAAAATATTTCGTACAGGGCATGATGATCGGGGCTGTCAAAGGGTAACGGTATAACCGGATGTGCATATTGCACTCCGTTATATACAAGCTTGAACCATAAAGGGGAGGCACAATATGAAATTCACGAAATCGGTAGGCATGGGATTAATGGCAATGCTGCTTGTGTTTACTTCGGCCTGTTCATCCGGTAACAACGGTGCAGCGAACAGCAATAAGCCGGAAGCGACGAAGGCGGCGAATGCGGAAGCGGGTAAGGCTGAGGATTATACCTTTGGCGAGGACCAGACGTTCCGCTCGAGTGAGCCTGTCAGCTACTCGATGATGTACAGTGACCATGAGAACTATCCGTACAAAGCAGACTGGAGACTCTGGAGCGCCATTCAGGAGAAAACCAATGTAACCTTCGATTTGTCCATTACAGCCAGAACCGAATATGAGAATCAGAAATCCCTGCTGGTTAACAGCGGTGATGCCCCTTATATTATTCCCAAGACTTATGATGAATCCGCTTTCGTTGCGTCCGGCCAGATCGTTCCGGTCAGTGACTGGGTCCAGTACATGCCGAACTATTCCAAGGCGGTTAAGGACTGGGGGATGGAAGGCGACCTGAAGATGAAGCTGCGTGATGACGGCAAGTACTATGTGCTTCCGGGCATGTGGGAGATTGCGGGCGGCGGCTACTCTTACATTATCCGTAAGGATGTTTTTGAGGCGGCAGGAGTGGATGTAGAGGGGGAACAGGGCAACTGGACCTATGAAGAATTTGCTGCAGCCTTGAAAAAGGTAAAAGATTACACAGGCTCCCCATACGTTATCTCTGACCAGTTCAAAGGTGAATCTGCCCTGAATATCGCTGCTGTGCAGTACGGCGTTACCGCCGGCTGGGGGATTTCCAATGGGCTGACGTTTGATAACGACAAGCAGCAATTCACTTTTGCCGATAACTCTGATGATTTCAAGAGCTTCGTGGGCTATTTCAATAAGCTCGTTGGTGACGGCATCCTGGACCCGGAAACGTTCACCCAGGAGGATGATGCGGCACAGGCGAAGTTCTTCAAAGGCGATACCTATGCTATCAGCGGCGTGTACCAGGTACTGGCTGATTTCAAGAGCAAGATGCAGGACCCGAACGCCGAATTGTATATGATTACCCAGCCTGGCGGTCCGAAGGGCAAGCTGCAGATTGAGAACTCCCGGCTGGAGAATGGCGTTATGATTAGCCAGAATGCGCTGGATGACCTGGGTGAAGAGGGCTTTATCAAAATGCTGCGCTTCATCGACTGGTTCTGGTACTCGGGTGAAGGCCAGATGCTGAGCCTGTGGGGTGTAGAGGGCGAGACGTATACGCTTGATGCAGACGGTAATGTAGTGCTGAATCCCGATATTTACTATAACGGAATGAATGAAGGCGCTCCTAAGCAGCTGAATGTTGATTACGGGTTCGCCGGCGGAATGTTCGCTTACGGTGGCTCGGAGAAGCTCCGTTTGTCCAAAATGACCGAAGGTGAGCGGGACTTCATGACCCGTATCCAGGAGACGCGTGAAGCACGCGAACTGATTCCGCCGATCATGGCGACCGCCGAGGAGAGCGAGCAGATGAAGCTTATCTCCACTCCGCTCATGGATTATGTCAAGACGATGACCCTGAAATTCGTTACCGGCCAGGAGAGCCTCGACAACTATGATAGCTACAAAGCCCAGGTAGAGGCTAACGGCAGCACGCGTTATACGGAGCTGGCGAACGAGATTTTTGCGAAGACTAAGAGTTTGCTGGGATATTAGATTTGTTGGAATACTAGGTTTGTTGAAATATTAAAGTTGTTAGGATACAAATGGTTGTGACAAGCCACGCGCTGCTTCCCTTTTGGGGAGGTGGCGTTTGGCTTTTTTTGTTGGGGTGTGTTGGGGAGTTGGAGGATGAAAGAGAGGATAGGAGTACAGGAATGGGGTGTAAAGGAATGGTTAAAAGGGCGATGGTATGCGGATTGGCATTTAGGTGGCGGGATGTGCGCAGTGAGGGTAGTGGGAGTAACAAGAGTAATAAGAGAAGTTGGCGCGGTTGGCTGAATGTGCGAAAGGAGAGGCAAAAGTGCCTTTGATTTGGGCGAAGTTGGCTGAATGTGCGAAATGAGAGGCAAAAGTGCCTTTGATTTGGGCGAAGTTGGCTAAATGTGCGAAATGAGAGGCAAAAGTGCCTTTGATTTGGGCGCAGGTGGCTAAATGTGCGAAAGGAGAGGCAAAAGTGCCTTTGATTTCGGCGAAGTTGGCGGAATGTGCGAAATGAGAGGCAAAAGTGCCTTTGATTTGGGCAAAGTTGGCTGAATGTGCGAAAGGA
>NZ_CCDG010000107.1 GCF_000723885.1 Paenibacillus camerounensis | reverse complement strand
AATCTTCCAATGTCTGAAATAATGGCTTGTGTCGGAATCGTCAGCCTGGCTCCTACCAATAAAGAAAGAGTCATCTCTGTAACCGAAGCATCAAATATATAGTTTGCAAACTGTAGAATGTTATCCTGCTCTGTTACTCTATATGTATCCAGCAAATAGGTTCTGAAGGATACAACGCCACTGTGTCTAACCAAGACTCCCTTCGGTGTACCCGTTGTCCCTGAAGTGTAGATTACATAAGCCAAATCCTCAGGTTGGTTTACCTTTGCCGGGTTTGTGGACTCTCCCTCCCAATTCTCCCTCTCTGCGAGATCGATTATTGGCATACCGGCATTACATTTCAGGTCTGCCTGATAGACAAGAATGGCTTTAGGCTGGCTATCCTGGAGCATGAATGCGATTCTCTCTTCTGGAAAGGTAGGGTCTAGCGGTACATAAGCCCCTCCCGCTTTCAGAATTCCATAGATCGCTACAATCATCTCGATACTCCGCTCTGCCAGAATGGCAACGAAGTCATCCGGCTTTACGCCCACCTTACGCAGTTTCCTTGCCAGCTGGTTGGCCTTTCGGTTTAGCTCGGCATAAGTAAGCTGCTCATCCCCGAATACTACTGCTATATGATCAGGTGTTTTCTGAACCTGCTCCTCGAACATATCCATTACCGTTCGGTCCCTTGGGTATTCGACAGTCGTGTCGTTGAACTCACCAAGGATTCTGGCTTTCTCCTCTGGGGTAACCGTCTCAATTGCAGAGACCCTACCTGCCGGATTGGCTATAAGGGACAATAAAACGGTTTGTACTTTGAATAGTACGCTCTCGATTTCGTCCTTCACGAACACACTGGGATCGTACATGATCTTCAGTTTCAAGTAACCATCTTCAAGACTTGCAACCAGTACGACTGCATAATTAACCTTTTCCCTAGAAGATTCGAACTGTAATTGAATCCCGTCTTCATCGTCCATCAATAAATCTTCTTTAAATTCGTAATTTTCAAATACATACAAAACTTTAACCAAATCGGATTTCTGTTTCGTTAATCCCATAATTTGCGGAAGTGGACAGTAAGAATACTCATTACCCTTCATCCCCTGTATTTGCAGCTCATTCAGAAGTTTCGAAATAGTTGTATCCTCTTCACATCTGACTCTAGTAGGGATGGTCGAAATAAATAAGCCAACGATCTGTTCGATTCCTCTGATATCTGCATGTCTACCTGACACAATCTTCCCAAACACTACATCCTTGGTCCC
Organism: Paenibacillus camerounensis; assembly: GCF_000723885.1. GTDB lineage: Bacteria > Bacillota > Bacilli > Paenibacillales > Paenibacillaceae > Paenibacillus_AQ > Paenibacillus_AQ camerounensis. Next base: position 1,244 of record NZ_CCDG010000107.1, on the reverse strand, counting down.
GCTATATGCCTGAAGAACAATCCCCCACGCAGCCTCTGTAACCGTATTAATTGTGACATGGTTGGAACTGGCCAGATCTAGCAAGCTTTGTGTTTGTTCTTTGGACATCACGATACGGCTCTCTAACACATGCTCATCCACGGGTTGGGGCTTTTTCATCGGCTTGATGTCAGCTGTTTCATCATAATCTGCTAATAGCTCCTCCCAATAGGAAAGACCAAGTTCTTTATCCTGACCTTCCAGCCATTGGAGGTATTCGCCATATTCCGCGGTCCGCTTTCTTTCGCCAGTGATCATCCGTTCCAAATCACTCATACTTCTTCCCATTTCAAGCAAATCATAATAGCGTTTAAAATCGCCGTATAGCAGCGACAAGCACCAGCCGTCAACGATGATATGATGGAATGTCCAAATCATCTTGTATTTGTCATGACCTAATGCGATAAGCTTGACTCGCAGCAGAGAATCCCGCTGCAAATCAAAGCCACGCTCGACATCCAGTCGGGCTACCTCATCCAACCGGCTGACTTGCTCCGCTTCGCACAATTCTGACATATCAATTCGTTCATATTCAGCTTCCCTGTTCCTTAGGATTACTTGCCTTGGAGCTTCCAGCTTCTCAAAAACGATTGACGTCCTTAGAACCTCATACCTCATGAAAAGGAGCTTTAAAGCCTGCTGAGTTGTTGCTTCAGAAATGTACCCGCTCGATTCAAATCTATTTTGAATGACATAACTGGTTGATTCTCCGTGCGCAAGCTTGTGGTACAGCATCCCCTCCTGCATCGGGGTAAGAGAATAGATATTTGCAATTGTAGGGTTTATGACACTTCTTTGACTCATGTCGAATATCGGCCACCTTTATCGATTGTAATCTCACTCGATATCAAAAAGAGAGTTGATCAGTTGCAAATCGTCCTCAGACAGATCTGAAGCATGCGTGTCCGAAAGGGTCACCGCAGCTTCATCCATTGTCAAACAATACAGGATGATTGTGCGCATAGAATCCTGAAGCATCGAGGCAAAACGCCCCATCTTTTTTGCTGAATATTTGCTTCTGTCATAAGTGATAGTGAATTTCAAGATTTCCTGCAGGATACCTCCGCTAATATTAATCTTACGGAACATAGCGTTCTCATCTGCTGCACTTTTTCCGCTCAAATTAAACAGGATACTGTGATCTTGTGCCTCTGCATCCATTTGTCCCAGATAATTAAAATGGAGGTCAGCCGCGAGATCCGGAA
>NZ_CCDG010000106.1 GCF_000723885.1 Paenibacillus camerounensis | reverse complement strand
CCTTTCGTTCATCATAACTAGTTTCCTGATAGCGGTGATTATTATAGGATTAGGTGGCGATTTTCCATTTAATTTCAGATATAAACACATTCAGACAATTGCAAGTGTAATGCCTACCTGCAAGTTTAGCTGTGACTTCAGAGAAGGTTTGAATTAGCAGACGCACAACGTCTTATTTCAGCCTCGCCACGATCTTGCCCCGGATATGCCGTTCAGACAGGCGTTCCAAAGCAGCCGGAACCTGCTCCAGCGGGATGACTTCCTCCAGTAATGAGGAGATTTTCCCTGCAGCCAGTAGCGAGAGCATCTCGTCTCCGATTACAGACAATTGCCTAAGCGCCTCCGGATCGCCGGACTGATGTGCAGCGCCAAGCGCAACCTCATGGACCGAAAAAGCCTTGGTGAACGGCTTCACCGACGCATAATCCGGCGCCCCTGCAATATGAACCACATGCCCGAAAAAGGCAATCAGCTCCAGCGCCTGTGTTGCGCTCTGTCTGCTGATCGAATCAATTACCGCATCCACGCCTCTTCCGTCTGTAAGGCGGAGCACCTCGGCGGCTACATCTGCCTCCCGGTAATCGATGACGTGGTCCGCTCCCAGGCTTTTTACATACTCATGGTTGTGGCTCGATGCGGTAGAGATAACCCGTTTACCCGCCAGCTTCGCGAGCTGGACCGCAAATCCGCCGACGCCTCCCGCGCCGCCGTGAATCAGCAGTGTGTTCAACTGCGTAAGCGGCAGCTTGCCATGCACCGCCTGGTATGCTGTGTAACCAGCTGTAGGCAGCGCGGCGGCATCCGGGAAATCTACAGTGTCCGGTATCCGCGAAAGCGTGCTGGCCTTAGCCAGGACAAATTCCGCGAACCCGCCTGTACGGGCAAGATCCCCGTGATACAAGACCCGGTCGCCAGCCTTCCATTGCTCCACACCTTCGCCCACCGCCGAGATGATTCCGGCGACATCCAGCCCCAGCACATGCGGGTATGACCACTTGGGATTGCCGCCGGTGGCAATTTTATAGTCAACCGGGTTAAGCCCGGCAGCATGCACCTCTACCAGGACTTCACCGGAACCCGGCTCAGGTGCGCTGATTTCACTAACCTTCATCTCATTCCATTTTCCTTTTTCCTGCAGTAACAGAGCCTTCATCTGTAAATCCTCCTTCGGATTGTATTCCAATGAACACATTGTAGCAGAATTTTCCGGCGGTATCCCGTAGCCGGGGTGACTTGGCGGGAGTATGGCTGTGCCGTGCAGCGGCTGATGCGGTATGGTATTAGCATCATAAAACGCGCCGCGAAGACGGCTGGATTCAGAGGCATTTATGCCCTTCATTTCGCACATTTGGCCGGATCGGCCCAAATCAAAAGCATTTATGCCCTTCATTCCGCACATTTGGCGGGATCGGCCCAAATCAAAGGCATTTATGCCTTTCATTCCGGTCATTTGGCCGGATCGGCCCAATTCAAAGGCATTTGTGCCCTTCATTTCGAGCATTTGGCCGGATCGGCCCAAATCAAAGGCATTTATGCCTTTCATTCCAGTCATTTGGCCGGATCGGCCCAATTCAAAGGCATTTGTGCCTCTCATTCCGGTCATTTGGACGGATCGGCCCAATTCAAAGGCATTTATGCCTTTCATTTTGGTCATTTGGCCGAATCAACCCCAATCAAAGGCATCCGTGCCCTTCATTCCAGCTACTTGACCAGTCACCAGCCTTTCATTCCACCCTGAGCGCCCGCCCAGCGTACCTAATATCCGCAGCACATACATTTCCGCCCAAATTATAGTACACTTTGTCCGCTATCGCTTTGTACTCTCCGCCATCGCTTTATTCCCCCGCCGCCGCTTCATCGCCCTCCTTACCCAAAGGCTGTCTTCCTTTAACAGCTATATATGAACGCTCCTCACGCTGCGTAATACTTGCCCAATGAGCATTTTTGCACTTTGGGCAAAAATATGCTTTAATAAACTTTAGAATTTAAAGTATTATTCTTTCCGAGAAAGGAGGAGAACGTGTTGAACCCCAAGCTGACGCTGCGTGACCAGAAAAAGGAAGCGACCGCTTATGCTTTGTCTGTAGCGGCTTTTGAGCTTGCCCTGGTACATGGCATGGACGGCTTCATTGTTGACGATGTGGTGAGGCAGGCGGGTGTCTCCCGGCGGACCTTTGCCAATTATTTTTCCTGCAAAGAAGAAGCGGTGGCAGAGTATTTCATGAACCGGGCAACCAGTGAGGATGAGAATGATCTGTTAGCACATCTGGCGCCGGATGCGACACCGCTGGATGCCCTGTACAGCCTGCTCAAGCTGCAGTTCACTTCAGAATTTCTGCGCAGATTGCGGCAGTTCGCATCGCTGGCTAATCAGTATCCGTCACTGGAGCCGTATATCCTCAGCGTGTTCCGCCGGCTGCAGATGGCTGCCCAGGAAGTGCTCGAACGGTTTACCCATGGCCGTTATACCGACGGATATACGCATCTGCTCGCCGGTGCGGTCTACGGAGCATTTGTACCTATACTCGACGGACGGCTCAACGTGCTGCTGCCGGGTGAATCGCAGGAGGACCGGCCCGGCTCTGTATCTTTTGATCAATATTTGAATTCCATGTTCGATTACTTACGCAACGGCTTCTAAACCAGAGATAAAAAGGAGAAACCATTACATGTCTACATTTCTGTACCGATTGGGGAAATCGGCTTATTCCAAGCCCTGGTACTTCCTCGGAACCTGGATCGTCATTCTCGGTGTAATCGGCGCCCTGCTCGGCGTCAACGGCATCCAGTCCAGCTCCGAGATGAAAATTGAAGGCACCGAATCGCAAAAGGTGCTTGATATGCTGGCCGAAGAGCTTCCGGCGGCCGCCGGCGGCCAGGCCAGCGTCGCCTTCACCGCGCCGGAGGGCGAACGACTCGATACGCCTGAGCGGGCTGCTCTGCTCATGAAGGCAATTAATGATGTCTACAGCATGGAATACATCATTAATCCTGCTGAGCTGGCAGCTCAAGCTGCTGCTGCCGCTCAAGCCGCAGGCGCTGATCCATCCGCTGCCGCTGACCCGTCCACCGCCGCAGGCCAGGGCGCTGCCGCTGACCCGTCCGCCGCCGCAGGCCAGGACGATGCAGCTGCTCAAGCTGCGGCTGCCCAGGCAGCTGCCGCCGCGCAAGCAGCATCGGCAGCTCCATACGGCCCGCTGATCGTTGACGGCGCTATGGTTCCCGGCGTTATGCTGTCCTCTGACGGCAGCATTGCCCTGTTCCAGTTCCAGTTCACCGTGCAGCAGACCTCGCTGCCATCCGAAGTGCCGGATAAGGTGATCTCGGCGGTAACGGAAGTCGAGCAGGCCGGTTCCGGCATTACAGCGATTCCGAGCGACTCGCTGAAGAGCACGCCTTCCATCGGCTCCACTGAAGCCATCGGGGTTGCAGTAGCTGCAGTCGTCCTGTTCATTACACTTGGTTCTGTCGTAGCTGCCGGACTGCCGCTGCTTACTGCACTCCTTGGTGTAGGTATCAGTGTCGGCGGTGCGTTTGCCCTTGGCAGTGTAATCCAGATGAATGACATTACGCCGATTCTCGCCGTAATGATCGGTCTGGCTGTCGGGATCGACTACTCCCTGTTCATCGTTAACCGCCAGCGCCGCCTGATTCTCGATGAGAAGCTGAGTGCGCGCGAAGCCGCCAGCCGGGCTGTCGGAACTGCCGGCAGCGCCGTATTTTTTGCCGGCTTGACTGTTATTATCGCCTTGTGCGGGATGCTCGTTATCGGTATGGAGTTCCTGTCCACTATGGCGCTCGTTGCCGCAGTCAGCGTACTGATCAACGTCCTGCTGGCACTGACCCTGCTGCCTGCGCTGCTCGGTCTGGTCGGCGAGAAGATCTGTACAGCCAAAGCCCGCGAGAAGAGCAAGACTTCCAAAGGCAAACAAAACCACGGCTTCTCGCACCGCTGGGCTAACGCCACAGTGAAATTCCGCTGGCCGATCATTGTTCTGGTTGTTCTGGTGCTCGGAACAGCCGCCATTCCGGCAAGCAAAATGGAGCTGGGTATTCCGTCCGGCGCCTCGGCAAACCTGGATACTCCGGCCCGCCAGAGTTATGACATCATCTCCAAAGGCTTCGGCGAGGGCTTTAACGGACCGCTGCTGCTGGTTGCCCAGCCGAATAACCCGTCTGATACAATCTCGATGGAGACACTGGGCAAGCTGACCCAGGAGCTGCAGATGCATGACAATGTAACCCTGGTATCGCCGATGGGCGTTAATGAGACGGGTGACATCGCAATTATCAGCCTGATTCCAAAAACCGGGCCGACAGATACAGAAACAAGAGATCTTGTTCAGGATCTGCGAGATCCTGCCTACAGTCTGGCATCCGATAACGATATTACCCTTGGTGTAACCGGCTTTACCGCCATTAACATCGATATGTCATCCAAGCTGTCTGATGCTTTCCCTGTGTACATCGGTATCATTGTGATTCTTTCCCTGATTATTCTGCTGCTTGTGTTCCGGTCGGTTATTGTACCGATCAAAGCCACAGTCGGCTTCATTCTCAGTATTCTGGCTACCTTCGGCGTAACCACTGCTGTGTATCAGTGGGGCTGGCTGCACTCCCTGTTCGGCTTTGATACCGGCGGGCCGCTGCTTAGCTTCATGCCGATTCTGGTCACCGGTATCCTGTACGGTCTGGCGATGGATTACCAGGTCTTCCTGGTAAGCTCCATGCGTGAGGCTTATGTTCACGGACGCCGCGGTAATGACAGCATCGTACACGGCTACGATCTTGCCAGCCGCGTTGTACTCGCCGCAGGTGTAATCATGGTGTCTGTCTTCGCCGGCTTTATCTTCGCACCAGATGCGATGATTAAGCAGATCGGCTTCGCTCTGGCCTTTGGTATCCTGATCGATGCCTTCATCATCCGGATGACGCTTGTTCCGGCCGTTATGGCCGTGTTCGGCGACAAAGCCTGGTGGCTGCCGAAATGGCTGGACCGCCTGCTGCCGAACCTCGACGTCGAGGGCGACAAGCTGATCGCCAAGCTGGGCGCCGAGAATGGCGTGCACGGACACAAGAAATAACAAACAGGGACGGCATGAGCGCCGTCCCCACATAAGAGCAGAGCCTGCGGACCACGTCTGCAGGCTCTGCTCTTTTTACTCCACTTGAAGGTACGAACGGCCTCTTGCGGGGTCAATGCACAGAAATCCCGAACTCCGTGCCCGCTTCCCCGGCGAAAACGATGGCTCCTCCCAAGGGCAGCACGACCTCCTCTTTGCCTCCGATTACACTGAAATAGAGACATTTTCCCTTCTCATCATAAACGGCGAAAGAAGCGTTCGCGGGCATGCTGACCTTAATGATCTTGCCCCCGTCTTTGTCGCTTATCGTATACCAGCTGGCGTAACCGTTCGGCAGAATCGTAATGCTTGATTCCTTAGCCAAATTAAAAGGCTTCACAGCATCCTCGCTGAGTAAAATGAATTCCCTCATCTTCAGGTACTCCACGCCGTCCTGTGTAAAGAACGTAAGACCAGAGAGATCCCGCCCGTTCATCCCTGGAATTTGTAATTCGGAAACGGCCGTATCCGGGCCGGTTATCCGCTTATCGAGCATATAGCCCGGCAATTGATCCGTATTATTCAATTGAATGGACGGCGACACCAGATACAACAGCGACGTATACTTCTCATCCAACACATAATACTTCCCAACGCGCTTATCCCATGCTTCTTTAGTCTCTGCCGGAAGATCCAGAGGCTGGAGCTTTTCAGCATTGTATACTGACAAGGCCGTCTGCCCAAGACCCGGCACTACTATGTATTGACGATTCCATAAGTAGGTACGGCCGTTGTCCTCTGTCACGAAGCTGATCATCGTATTCCCGTCCGCACTCCGGAATGTCCCGTCTGCCGAATACACGAAGCTTTGAGCCGGAGTATCGGGCATTTGCTCCGTAGTAACAGACATAACGCCGCCTTCGGATATATTGATGTTCATCGTTGCATTGCTTGCGCCATAGATTCCCGAATACTGCAGCACAGACTCCGGCATATCAGCCTTTACCGGTGCACCGTATGACTTCTCAGGCTTAAATTCAGCAATCGCCCCTTTCTCCTTCAGCGCCTGAAGCAGGATTTCGTTCGCCAGAAGCTGATCGTACGTGCTGCTCCCCCCGGAAGAGACAACAGCTGCCGCCATGTCCTGATCTGGAAGCACAACAAGTGACGAGTGATAGAGAGTCGTATCCCCGCCTTTGGTTAGCGCTCTCATCCCGTATTCGCTAAATGGATACAGCTTAACACAATCCCAGCCGAGACCGTAGTCTATGGAGTTGTCAGCATCGTCAGGCCACAAAGGAGTCTTGTACTCGTCTTGCGCAGTGGCTGCAGCCGATTTGCCAGCCAATACTTCTTCTTTTCCGCCCGTAAAGATAGTTGAGAACCGGACCAAATCCTCCGCTGTGGAATAAATACCTCCCGTTCCGATCACGTTAACCCTCTCATTGGGAAGCTGGCCTGTATATTCAGAATAATAGAGCCCGGCCATCTTCGCGGTGTCCGGATAATCGAGCGGAGTCATGGTATTGCTTAAATTCAGAGGTTCTGTAATATAGCGTTGGATGTAAGAGGTGAAGCCCAAACCGCTGACCTGCTCAACCATAAGCTCAGCCAGCGTAAATCCGTCATTACAGTAAACCGAATAAGCGCCGGGGTCTGCTTTCAAAGTTTGACCGGACAGCTGTTTCTGCAATATGTCGTGGGCATAAGTATCGCTATCTTCAAATAAAAAGACGTCCGTAAAGGATGAGCCCATCAGCCCGGAAGAATGATTCAGCAGCATACGCGGCGTAATCTGCTTATAACGTTCATCCTTCATCTTAAAACCGGGGACATATTCGATGACCGGAGTATCGAGCTCGATTTTCCCCTGCTCGGCCAGCTGCATAACAGCGACCGTAATGAACATTTTACTAGTCGAACCAATTCCGTACAGGGTCTCTTTGGTGAGCGGCCTCTGTCCCTGTTCATCATTCCTGCCGGATTGGCCGGAAACGACGATATCACCATGATCGATAAGGGCGTATTGCACACTGTTCGTTCCATACTTGTCCGTGAGGAGATTTGCCTTTACCGTTGCAGCTTCCCGGGTGATTTCATAAGAAATTACCCCAGATGTGTTTAGCGCCCCGGCTATATTCTCCATTGCTTCCAGTGGGGTATTGTCATCACAGCCTGTTAGCAGCAGACACAAAATAAACAAAACGATCATTATCCGTCGGCTTTTTATCATTTGAAGCTTCCCTCCAGACTTTCGCCTTATTTATTGATAACGGGCACAATCAGAACAAATTCGATCAGCGGAATGGCTGCCGTAGCGGCGACTATAAACTTACCGCGGGGATTGGCCATATTAACCGTCCAGCCGAAGCCGTGAATGCTCGGGACGAGCAATGCCGGATCTTCAGGGTTCACATAGATGCTGCCGAGCCACTTCCAGTGTCTGTCCTCCAATGACGGAACATCCCTTAGCTGATCAATACCTTTGATGCGCAGATACAGCATGACGCCGGTCAGTGCCAGGAAGAGCGCTGCCAAGAGCGACATACCGGAGAGGAAGAGCAGACTTCCCTTCCAGCCGTACAATCCTATCGCCTGCACCACTCCTACAAATACAATCATCAGCAGCGAAGCAGCCCATGCCAGGATCGAATGGATTTGCTTGTGCGCCAGCTGCTTCTGCAGCGAGCCTTCACGGTCCAGGGGATCGAGCGATGTCCTTGCACGGCTGATCAGCCGATTATAGCAGAGAAAGACAGTGATATTGAGCGCCTGCACCATGTTGAGCACGAACACGATCCACATGGATTTGTTAAAAATAAAATTTCCGAGAATCAGCACTTGCGGTATCGTATCCCACTTCGCAGCCGCGAAGAAGATACATAGCGCCATCACTGCGGCATTTACCGAATACCACCATGTGCTTAGCACCGGTCTATACCTCTGTCCAGGCGTAAGACTTGCAGCGCGCTTGCTCTGTACAGGAATCTCCCAGCCTCTGGCTGCCTTCAAGCGCACTGCGGACATCCGGCTGATCCAAACAGCGAAACATGACGCAATAATAACAAGCAGGATGGCTGTCGTTAATATCAGGAGACCCCGCGCCGGCTGATGACGCAACCACAACAAGCACACGCCCGCGATAACGGCCGCAAAACCGCCGGTAAGCAGAGCGTAATTCCGGCGGATGGTACGGACGGCAGGGTCCTGCCGAGCCTCCGCAGGCAGCATGATGCCAAACAGCACGTTACGCAAGCCGGTATAACCCTGCAAAACGAGCATTAGTACTATCATCATATAAAGGCTGGTTATCAAAATTACCGGTTCTAGCGCCACGTTATTCCCCTCCGCGATTCGTAATTATATCCCGGTACACCGATCTGCTCTCCTGTGCAAATACCTCTTCCGCCATACCTCTTACCGCAGCTGCTGCCGCTAGAGACCTCAGCTGCCGCCGGAGCTTCTCCTCGAATGCCTCCGTGACGCCGGGCATTTCGCCCGGCTGAACGATAACACCTGTCTTCCGGTGTACTTGAAGCAAGCCCTCCTGCTTCAGCAAATTGTAGGCTTTGTTAACGGTATGAAGATTGATCCCGAGGTCCTCCGCCAAGCTTCGGATCGGCGGAAGCTGCTCCCCTGGCTGCAAGGCACCGCAAGCAATCCCTTCGACAATCTGGTCAACCAGCTGTGTGTAAATCGGGGTTTCCGATTGCAGATCAAGCTCGATGAACAAAACCAGCCCTCCTTTACTTATTTGTTATATTACATGTATAACATACACAATAACACTACTCATAACCAAATTGCAAATAATTCCATAAAACCAAATAAAACGGAATAAACATGATTGATCCGGTGTCCGTATGAGATAATACCTTGAAATACAGGCATAGAGAAACACCCGAAGTCCTATAACTCCGGGTGTTTACAGCGGAATATTACATTCATTCATTAATTTATTAATTAATGAATTGAGAGAAAACCTAAAAGCTAAATTGCAAATACTTCTTGAAGACCTTCCTTCAATGACAAAGGCTTCCTTCCTAAAAGCACTTCAAAGTCATCACTTAAGATCGTATATCTGCCCTCACGCATGTCGGTAATAAATCCTGTAATCGTAGCTATACCGAATTCAGGGATGCCAAAGCTTAACAGCATTTCCTCATGTGCTTTTGGATCAGAGCTAATATAAGTTACATTCTTTCCAGACACTTCAGACATGAGTTGTGCTACTTCCTTGAAGCTGTACAATTCACTTCCGGTTAACACATATGTTCTGTTCTCATGTCCGGTCTGAACCAGCACATTGGCGGCAGCTTCGCCCATTTCTCTGCGGAGTGCAAAGGGAATCTGTCCATCTCCGGCAGGCAGAATAATACCGGTATCAAATACTTTTTCCCCTGCGAATAATGGCAAAGTATCAGTATACATTGTGTTACGAAGGATCGTATACGGAACAGAGCTGTTTCTCAAATATTCTTCTGTTTGGAAGTGTGCTTCCAGCATTGCCTTCAAGGTTGAATTCGCTTCGTCCTTGACTGCAGTCCCCGTGTAAACCAGCTGTTTGATATTCGCCTTTTTTGCCGTATCAATGACATTCTTGTGCTGCTGAAAAAGCTTGCCGTGAGCGGTCGAAGAAACCAGCAGTACTCTATCAACGCCCTCCAGCGCTTGTTCAAGAGAACGGATATCATCGAAATCTCCAATTCTAATTTGAACCCCTTTTTCTTTAAGTGAACCGGCCTTGCCTTCATCTCTTACAAAAGCTACAATTTCCGATGGCTCCACCTTGGTTAACAATTGATCAATTGCGGCTCTTCCTAAATTTCCGGTTGCTCCAGTGACTAAGATCATGTTTGATTGTCTCTCCTCATTCTTTAATTTAGGTTGTTCCATGCCTGGTAATGCACATACTCCGGTTACCGGATCACACATTCCGGCTTCTGACTCCAATAGTATTATCTTGGAATTATCGTCAGCCATTTAATTCTCCCCAGACTTGTTCAACTGTCTTACGGTATTGTTCCTTGCTGACTGCTCCCGGAATTCCGGCCCGGTTACCGACTACAGTAAACGGCACTCCGCGGGCTCCCAGGTCCTCTGCTGCTTTGTGATCTCTATGAACAGCGTCTGAATAACGATCTGAGGTGAGAACATCACGAATCTCTTCAGCCGGTATACCCAATTTTTCACCTATGCCAATGAGTGTGCTGTGTTCAAATGCGTCAAAATTCCCTTTGAACACCTCCTCTTGCATCTGCCTGAGGTATGCCCACGACACTCCATATTCGGAACCCAGGTGTACTAATCTCAACATGTCGAGTGTACTGCTCTGTGGACGGTGGACCTCATACTGAAGTCCTTCATTCGCTGCCTCCAGGGCCATCCCTTCCTCCATTGAGCGGGCTTGTGTGGTTGTCACACCGTACTTTTTAGCCAGATAATCCAAGGTAGGGGAAACCTTTGTTGTTGCCGTTGGGTCCAATTGGAAAGTGCGAAGCTTAATTTCAATATTATCCGCTTGCGGAATATCAGTTAGTGCCGTTTCGAGACGTTTTTCACCGACGTAGCACCATGGACAAAGAACATCCGCCCAAACTTCTATGATCATTTTTTTCTCAGCCATTTTAATCTCCTCTTTCGTTTGCGAGTAGAGAGTATGTTGACGAAGTTAATTGTAGATCGTAGAATTAAACCATTCAATGGTCGATATTCATTAGGTTGATAATTAATTATCACATTCGATAAATCTGACTATTAACTATGATTGAGGAGCGTTAACAATGGGAAAAGATAAAGTAGACCTGCGTATTATAAAAACAAGGAGAGCCATTAAAGAGGCCTTCTTATCGTTAATCCAGTCCAAAGGCTATGAGCGGATAACGGTACAGGATATCGCAGACAAAGCTATGATCAATCGAAATACTTTTTATTTGCATTATGTGGACAAACCGGACCTCATGGAATTTCTATGTAAAGAGAGCGTTGATAAATTGAATGTGTGTTTTAACCTGGACCTGACAGACATTCATAAAATGGATAACAAGATGCTGATTTTCAGCCTAACTCGGATGTTCGAAGTAATTGAGGAAGATATTCTGTTTTTCAAAATAATGCTCAGTCAGAATGGTCAGCTTAACTTCTCTTCTTATTTAAAAGAGGCTTTGAAGAGGTTTATTCTTTCTGACATGAACGGAGTTCACCAAAATCAACGGTTTAAAATCAGTATGGAATATATGATTTCCGGGTTAGTCGGGGTGATTTGCATGTGGGTCACAGATCCGGAGCTGCTGGTGCTTGAGGAGGTTATTGAACAGCTAAGTGAAATTCATTTCCATAATGTATCTGACTTATTAAAAACGTTATAGCCTGCAGACAACCATCTGCAGGCTACGCTTTTCACTAACACCATCTCACCGTTACATCACGCGGCTCAAGACTCTTCCTCTCCCCACGCCCGGATCAGCCGGGCGAACACCGATGCCGCTTCCGCCCGGTTTGCTTCTCCCTGCGGATCAGCGTAATCACCCGGCTTGCCGCTCAGAATACCCGCCGCTGCCATAGCCTCTACCGCTTCCTTCGCCCACGTACTCACGCTGCCGGCATCGGTGAAGTCCGGCGACGTAATGGCACGCGGCTTATAGCCCTTGGCTGCTGTATAGTTATACAGCATTACAGCCATCTGCTCACGTGTAATCACAGCATCCGGGCTGAACAGTCCCTGCCCCGTTCCGTTAACGATGCCGCTTTGAGCGGCCCAGGCTACCGCAGAGGTATACCATTTCCCGGCAGGCACATCCGTGAATGCCGGTGCTGCATAGCTGCCAAGGTCCGCTCCTTCCAGATTAGCCAGCGCCTGAGTGAACATCGCCCGGGTCATCGGCTTCTGCGGATCGAACAGCTCCTTGCCTGTACCTCCGAACAACCCGCGCGCCGACACAAAGGCAACATCCTGCGCCGCCCAATGGGCAGAAGGCACGTCATGGAACACTTGTCCGTTATATATAACGTCGTAAGTCCCTGTGGCCGGGGCGGCGAACGTCACGCTGTTGCCGGCTGCTGCAGCCAGCGGCAGGATTACGTCCTTTCCGTTTTCTTTTGCAACTGCGACATACCCGTTAATATTACGGCCTCCGGTTACCTCAACAGGCAGCGTGAGGGTCAGCGGATAACCGGGCTCCGCATAGACCGCCGGCTTGCCGTCCTTCAGCAGCTCAATGGTATAGCTGCCTTTGCGGATGCGGAGCGCCAGCGTATCTCCGTACTTCTTTTTCATCATCTGCAATGTAGTGCTTAGTAGGGTTACACTGCCGTATCCGCTATTAATAGTAAGTCTTGCTGTCCCCATCGCCGCTGCTGAGAACTGAACAGTCAGATTATCTATGCCGTCCGCATTGATGACCAGCTCGCTGCTGCCGCCTAGAGCGGTCCCGATTTGACTGTCGCCCAGAAGCAGGCTGTAGCCGCCATTCTCATTTATGCTCAGCGTACCGCTTATCCCGTTCAGGGAAATCTGCGGGGTTTCAGCAGCTTCTTCTGCCTGCACACCGCCGGGCGTTGCCGGGTTCTCCGGCTGGCTTGGAACGGGCTTGCCGTCCGGCAGCGCAATATCCTCAGTGTTAAACATGAAGATTAGCCGCTCGCTGGTGGAAATGTCCGGAATATCCGTAATCTGCGGGAGTGTTTTGTTTCCAAGACGAAGCGTCAGAACAGCATCGCTGCCCGTTCCGGCTGCCTCCTGATAGACAATCCGGTTATCGTATTTAGGTGAAGCCAGGAAGAAAGGGCCGACCCCGCTGGAGCGCAGGATGAATCTTTCATTGTCACCAATCTCTGCGGCATCCGCCTTGATAAGGTTGTAATCCCCTGACTTCTCTTCTTTTACCGACAGATACTTATTGGTCTCAAGCAGCAGGATCGAATAGGTACCGTCATCGCCCGCTACCAGTTGAAAGAACGGAGCATTCTTTTTCATCGAGCTGGTAGTAAGCTCACCATTGGCATTAACTGCATAATACGAGTTCAGAGTCTCGGCGGTTTTTTGACCATTAACGGTACTCCAGTTTCGCTGATACAAGGGCTCCCAGCGCGTCCGCATCTGAAAATACGGCCCTTCTGCCGCAGTCTGCGGCTCCCCGTTGTAATAGGTCAGCGTGCCAAAGTTCAGGTTGTCGAAATGCACCATCCCCTGGGGACGCATCGCTGCCGCCGCCCGGGCCGTCCAGGTCATATCCACACCGTCTGCCTTGCGGTAAAGCGCCAGCCCCTGCTCAAAAACAGGTCTAAGCTCGCCCCGGTTCAGCCCGTTGTTCTCCATGTCAAATCCTGTCCCGTAATACCCTCTCCCGGTATCCCCGAACACATTCGGCATTGCTGTAAAAGGAACCTCCACCCCGGACAATTCCTGCGAATACAGATTGTATTTGGCCGAATACTCAAAAGCCCTCGCCAGCCTGTTCTCATACAGTGAAGCCAAATCCTCATTCTGGTTAGCAGCAATCCGGCAGATTTCCGCCATATAACCAAGCGCCAGCATCGCATGGGCCTGATCACGGCCGGTTTCCATCGTCTGCCCCGCATCGTTCACGTAAGCGAAGATAGAGCCGTTCATATGAATATCCTGATAAAAGCCCGTCGCGCGCTCAAAAATCCCCGGATTGTCACACAGCACACCGATCGCCATCATGCTGACAATAGCTGCCGCGTCCCAGTTGCCGTTAGCCAGCATCGGAACCGCCGCATCCTGGAGGACAGGATAGACCACATTCAGCATCATAGCCTGCAGCGCCGCAAAATCCTCATCGCTATACCCGCTGTATCCGCCGCCGTAATACCGGATAATCTCCGCCGCGCTCGCATACTTGTAGGCATTGATGCCGGCTCCTAAAATTCTGTCCCTTCCGTCAATCACCTTAAGCGTTTGGGCCCACTCACTCAGCAGGCCTGCGGCCATGTCCGCATATTGGCCGTCTCCCGTAATGACCCACTGCAGGGCGTTGAAGTACGCGGCATTGCCTCCCTTCTCAAAATAGCCGATGTTCCCGGAATCCGAAGGAGCCCCACCGCGCCCGACCTTTGAGAATACTTTAGTCTGGTAACCGGAGCCGGCTACTCCATAAGGAACACTGTCCGTCATTCTGCGGTAATCGGAGTACCAGGGCTCTTGCCTAGCTTGCACATGTGCCTTCATATCCTCCAGGTCCTGCATGCTTAGGAGAATCCCCGGATGGCTGAAGATACGGACATTTGCATCCGCCTTCGTGCTATAGCCGCCTCCGTTATATTCAACCGTATACGCATGAGTACCGGTGCTCAGACCCTGCAGCTTCACCTGCATGAGGCCATCCGAATAAACAGCGTCTGTTACCGTACCGTTGATCTTGTAGCTGGCAGCGTCCGTATCCCCGTTAACAGGCTTCCAGAACAAGTCAGCTGTATTCCCGGATACCTTCTGGCTGATTTCCAGCGGGTCTTTTCCCGTAACCTGTTCAAAATAAAACCGGTATTCCCTGTTCTCAGCAACTCTTCCGCTGCTCTGCATAGCCGTGTCCGTCATTGTCACATTAAAGCGGCTGAAGTTGTTGTCATCCCTCATGGTGGACAGATGCGAGAAGATCCGGTAGAAGCCTGACTCTGTGTATTGATCCACATAAAAACGCTCATTCCACCCCGCCACCGCTGCCGATGCTGTAATCTCAAACGTCCTGTCCGTACTGATGCCGCTCGGCGCGCCGCTGATAATATTGAAATAACGGTGGGTATTGTCCAGGAACTCTTTTTCTGTAAAATAGTTCTGGATGGTCAGATATTTCCCGGTATCCAGCGACTTTATAGAATAAGCCGTTCTGGTCGCCCCGGCCTCGGGCTCCTCATGATCCACCGTCGCAAAATAATCAAGCACATACAGGGCGAACCCGGAGGCCTCGGCGGAATCGGATGTAAGCGACAGCTTTTCCGTCACCGGGTCTGCTTTTACATACTGCCCGTCCCCGTTCCTGATCTTTAGGATCATCGCCGCAGTCTGGCTGTTACTGTAGTAGTCGCCCAGGTCTGGACCGGTAATTTGGGACGGCAGCTCCATAACCTTCAGATTGTCCATCGCTGTCTGCAGCGTTAACCGGGCTTCGTCAACCTCTGCCTGCGTTGCATCGTTTATACTCAATGCTCTGGCCTGATGAAGCGCCGCCATAACTATCGCCCAGCTTTCTTGTGTGTATACGTTTTCAATTAATTGTTCAGCTTGTGCAATCAGCGTATTCAGTGCGGTTCTGTCGCTTCCGTCGTTTACAACCGGATCACCCAGTGTTACATTCAACGAAGGTCCAGGGAAACCGGAAGTGTTCCTTGAGGAAAATAACTCACTGGCACTAACGGTATTGTCCTCCGCTTTTGCCGTCGTTAGGTGAATACTTACTACTTTTCTTCCGTTGTTTAACGCGTTTTGGAAGATTGGTGACAGATCAACCGTAAGGTTCTCTTCACTGGCCGATGTGACTGCTCTGGTAACCGCCGGAGAGCCGGTGATATCGTAAGGACGGGTATTGTACGTAACATTGGTGACGGTCCATTCATGATCCGTACCCCGCAGGACGGATTCACTTTCCGTAAAGACCAGCTCGTTCGGCGCATGTGATTTTCTGAAGCTCAGCTGCATCGTCATTTCGCCTGTATCATACCGGGCCGTATCAATGGAGGACAAATCAAACTTCAGATAAGCATGGCGCGACTTTCCATAGATTAATTTGGCTGTGCTTAAGGCAGTTCCCAGCGCATTGCCCTGACCGTTAAAATTGGACACAAAGGCATCCTGCGCCGCCGGAAAAGCTAACGTTGTCCCCGACGCAAACGCAGCGTTAACCCCCGGGCCCGTAAACAAGGAAGTCACCGGCAGACAGATACACAGCAGCAAGGACAAGAATGGCTTCAGGTAAGGTTTCATAATCGCTCTCCTTATGTGTTAAAATGCAAGGCTGTTATTTATGAATACGCTTGCAATAGTAACACAGATAGCAGATGCTCCATATGCGGCTTTTTTAAGCAAGATAAGGGGTTTTTTAAGAAGCTTCGCGGAATGAGCCTTGTTGCCCGGTTGTGAAAATAAAACAAAAAAAGCATCCCGGCCTGTCGGCTCTAAGGATACTTTTTGGGGTGTACATCTACCGCCGCACACGTCTGGCAAAATCCACGAACTGGAACTTGTCCAGCCGGTGCCTGGATTCGGTGTACTGGAACAGCACGGTGTTCTCCAGATAGACGTAGTTCCGCACAACAACGATATGCGTATATTTCTTGAGATCAAGCAGGCGGTGGTCCTCCCCGGTCGAGGGCTCCACAGAGATCAGCTTTTTGGCGTAGCTGATCTTCAGCCCGAGCTCTCCTTCAAGATATTCGTAGATGGAGCCTGCGGCAATGTCCCTGCTCAGAAACGGCACAATATCGGCCCGGAAATAGTCCTTGTCCAGAATAATCCGTTCCCCTTCGATCTCCCTGGCCCGGATGACTTTCCAGATCAGGGCATCCTCTGGAATCTGCAGCTGTCTGGACGGCATAAGGCCGGCAGGCTCCTGCACGGTCTCTTCCACCAGAGTCCGTGACGGGCCGCCCAGCGTGTCAGACATCTCTTTGAAGGAAATGAGGCCGGTCACGGGAAAATCCATCCGGGTCATATCCAGCACAAACGAGCCGCGGCCCTTGATTTTGTGAATGTAGCCTTCCCGGAACAGCAGGTTAAGCGCTTTGCGCACCGTCTCCCGTGAGGTGCCGTAGCTTACGGCAAGCTCACTCTCGGACGGCAGCTTGGCTCCGGGCGGAAGCTGGCCGGAATGAATCCGGCTGCTATAGTCATTATAAATTTGCAGATAGATATTTTCTCTCATTGTTGATCACCGTCCTATATTGTATCATGCAATGCCGCTGGAAGCACCGCTTCAATTGTGGACAAGGCGTAACAGAAAAACAGCCCCGGAGGGCTGTCCATCTGCAGTCTTTTTACCGGTGCGTGCTCGTTCAGCCCTTAAGATGAATAGTCAGGATACCGGTCTGCTTGGCTGTCGCCGGTCCGGTCTTCTCTTCAATCCGTTCTACCATCTCCTGTCCGGCAGGAATGATAATCGGTGTAATGACCGGCAGACCGGCAGCGCGGATTGCATCCCTATCGAACTCCAGCAGCAGCTCTCCGGCCTGTACCTTGTCGCCGATATTCCGGTGCTGGGTAAACCCGTTGCCTTTTAGAGATACCGTATTGATTCCCACATGAATGAGCACCTGGACGCCGCTCGCATGTTCCAGAATCAGCGCATGTTTGCTCTTGATAACATGGGCGACGGTCGCATCAAACGGTGCATAGACCTTACCGTCAGACGGCTCGATTGCAATCCCTTCACCCATCTGCTTCTCGGCAAAAGCGGGATCAGGAACCTGCTCCAGCGGCACTGCCTTCCCGCTTATCGGTGCAGCCAGCTCAAGAATATTCACCGGCTCCTGCGATGCCTGAACGGAGCTGCGGCTGCTGAGCTCATCTGCTCCGCTCAACGCGCTGCTCCGGGCAGCCTCAGCCTGCTCATTTTTGTTAGCACGTTGAACGGCTACACGGCCATACAGCATAGTAGCAGCAAACGGCACTATGAGTACAATCGCCATCCCGATGAAGAACACGCCCCACTGGTTCGGAAAAATCGACAGGAAGCCGGGAATCCCGCCTACCCCGATGGACGAGGCACGTACGTTATTAAGTGTAAGCAGCATGCCGGCCAGACCGGACCCGATCAGCCCGAAGAAAAACGGATAACGGTAGCGGATATTAACCCCGAAGATTGCCGGCTCCGTAACGCCCAGGAAGGCAGATATAGAGGAGGTTGCGGCAAGCCCCTTGGCCTTCTGCTCCCGGACGATGAAGAACATGGCAAGTGCTGCAGCACCCTGGGCAATGTTGGACAGCGCCAGCATCGGCCACAGGAAGGTTCCGCCTTCACTGCCGATCAGCTGGACATCGACGGCAAGGAACGTATGGTGCATCCCGGTGATGACCAGCGCGGAATACAAGCCGCCATAGATCAGGCCTCCAAGCAGTGCAAAGTGGTCGAAGATATATACCAGACCGTCCGTAATGGCATTACCGATGGCAAACGTAAGCGGCCCGATGAGGGTGAACGCCAGAAACCCTGTAATTAGCAGCGCTACCGGTGCCACGACCAGCAGTTTAATGGAATCATGCACCCGCTTATTCAGGAACTTCTCAATAACGGCCAGAATATACGCCGAGACCAGTACCGGCAGCACCTGCCCCTGGTAACCGATCTTCTCAACATGCCAGCCGAACAAATTCCAGGTTGGCACCGTTCCTTCCAGCGAAGCATCAGCATAGCCGTAGGCACTCAGCAGATCCGGATGTACGAGGATCAGACCCAGTACAATCCCGAGCAGCGGACTGCCCCCGAAGCGTTTGACTGCGGACCAGCCGATCAGCGCCGGCAGGAAGGTGAAGGCTGTGCTGGCAATGGTATTGATGATAGAGGCAATATCACTCCATTGCGGATAGGCTTCAACCAGTGACTTCTCATACAGGAAAATCCCCGATCCGGTCAGGATATTATTAATTCCGAGCAGCAGACCTGCGGTAACGATGGCTGGAAGAATCGGAATAAAAATATCAGCCAGCGTCTTGATCGCCCGCTGCAGCGGATTCTGCTTGCGGGCAGCTGCGGATTTCACCTCGTCCTTGGAGGAGCGGGTACCGCCGGTAATCTTGATCATTTCTTCGTAGACGGTATCGACCGTTCCCGGCCCGATTACAATCTGGAACTGCCCCTGGGTCGAGAACTGCCCTTTGACCAGATCATTGCGGTCCAGCGCTTCCTTGTCCACCTTGCTCTCGTCATAGAGCGAGAATCTCAGCCGGGTTACGCAATGCGTCGCAACTTCGATATTCTCTTTACCCCCGACAGCCCGGACGATATCCTCGACATTTTTGCGGTCTATAGCCATGTGATCACTCCTTACCTGTTTTGATTATAATGATGCCGGCATGCTTCTCTTTAGCGGATCAGCCACATATAGGAGGCGTACGGGCTGAGCTGAAGCTCCTGTGCTAAAGACGGGGCTTCTGCCGTATTGCCGATCAGCAGCTCTTGTTCACTGCTGTCACCCAGTTCTGCCCATTGCCTGCCGCCGAAGCGGAAGGTGATCTCTTTTCTGCTGAAGTTCGAGACAACCACCAGCGTCGCTCCCTCTGCCTGTCTGGCATAAGCGAACACCTCAGGATGGGCCTCATCCAGTCTGCTGAAGCTCCCTTCCACAAACACGTCATGCTCCTTGCGCAGAGCAATCAGCCTGCGGTAGTGATGAAGGATGGACCCGGGATCGGCGAGCTCTTTGCGTACATTGATATCGGGATACCGCTCATCGACCTTGATCCACGGGGTTCCGGCAGTGAAGCCGGCGTTCGGACTGTCATCCCACTGCATCGGTGTCCGGGAATTGTCACGTGAACGCTCCTGCAGGATGCTGAGCGCTGTGCCCGGCTTTTTACCCTGCTCCTGCAAAATCCGGTACATATTCAGCGACTCGATATCGCGGAACTCCTCAATGCCCTTCCAGATCGGGTTCGGCATGCCGATTTCTTCGCCCTGATAGACATAAGGGGTGCCCTGCATGCCATGCAGCGTTGTTGCCAGCAGCTTCGCACTTTCCACGCGGTATGCCTTATCGTCGGTGAATCTGGAAATGGCCCGCGGCTGATCATGGTTGTTGAAGAACAAGGCATTCCAGCCCCTGCCCTGCTGCATTCCGGTCTGCCACTGCGTGAACAGCCGCTTCATCGCCTCAAAATCATACGGCATCAGCTCCCACTTCTGCCCGTTTGGATAATCCACCTTCAGATGATGGAAGTTGAACGTCATGGAGAACTCCCGCTCCTCAGGACTCGAATACCGGATACAATGCTCCAGCGTCGTCGAGGACATTTCCCCCACGGTAACCATCTCATAAGGCCCGAACACCTCATCGTACATCGCCTTAATGAATTCATGGACACGCGGACCGTCAGTGTAGAACTTGCGCCCGTCCCCCGGCGGCACACTGCCGTCATCATCAGGGAAGCTCTGATCCTTGGAGATCACGTTAATGACATCCATCCGAAAGCCATCAACACCCTTTTTGGCCCAGAACAGCATCATATCGTTCACTGCCCGGCGTACCTGCTCATTCTCCCAGTTGAGGTCTGCTTGCGTTTTGTCGTACAGGGTAAGAAAATACTGCCCCGACGCTTCGTCAAACTGCCAGGCCGGACCGCCGAACTTCGACTGCCAGTTGTTCGGCAGCCCGCCATCCGGGCCCGGGTCCTTCCAGATATAATAATCACGGTACGGGTTGTCTTTGCCGGAAGACGCCTGCTTGAACCACTCGTGTTCAACCGAGGTATGATTGACCACAATATCGGTCATCAGCTTCATGCCGCGCCGGTGCAGCTCCTGCACAAGCTCATCGAAGTCTTCCATTGTGCCGAAATCCGGGTTAATCGCCTCATAATCGGCCACGTCGTAACCGTTATCATACTGCGGTGAGACATAGACCGGCTGCAGCCAGACAATATCAATGCCGAGCTCCTGCAGGTAATTGAGCTTCTCTGTAAGCCCTTTAATATCTCCTGTTCCGTTGCCTGTCGTATCCTTAAAGCTCTTAGGGTATACCTGATACACCGTGGACCGGCGCCACCATTCCGAATACCGGGTCTGTGTCAAATGAAGCACCTCCAGAATTTGGTTCTCTTCCAATCATTAAACTTGTATATACAAGGTCAAACACTTCAAACAGTTTAAACCTGTATATACAGGTTGTCAATATGTCTGGGAATGGCGGCCAAAATGGGCTCTCCTAGTAAGATGGATAGGACGGCTGGATTAGTGGGAGTTTTCCCTTTGGTGGGGCCCGTTCGCGGCGGTTTGGCCAATTTAAGGGGATTTTTCCCCTTGGGTAGGCTCATTTGCGTACGGTTGGAGCGATTCAAGGGGATATTTCCCTTTAACGGGGCCCGTTTGCGGCGGTTAGGCCGGATTAGTGGGATTTCCCCCTTTAATATAGCTCGTCCGCTGGCGGTTGAGGCAATATAGTGTGATTTTTCCACTTGGCGGGTAGTTGGGGTGATCCAGTGGGATTTCCCTTTAATCCGGGGTATAGTTTATACATACGTCCACACAAAACAAAAGCCGCCTCCTGATGGAAGCGACTGTTTGTGTGCGAACTGCGAACAGTAACCAGCTAGTTTTCTTCTAATCCTGTAAACCTTCCAATGCTGTAATCTCCCGTAACGCTGCCGCCAGCTGCTCATTCACAGCTGAGCTCAAGGGTAACAGCGGCAGCAGAAGGGCTGGACCGGAAACGAAGCCCAATTGCTGAGCAATAGCCGAGGCAACACGGAGACTGCCGTATTGGCGGAATAAGGCCCATAGAGGTTCGAGCAATAATGAGTATTGCTCCGCTTCCGCCTCCCGTCCGGCCTGAGCCAGGCGGGTCAGCTGCAGGCAGATTCCGGGAAAGAGGCTGCCCAGCACAGAGAACCAAACCTCACAGCCTGCCTTTAAACCGGCTGCAGCAGTCGGATCTCCGCTAATACCAAGTGCCACACCGGATGGAACAAGTGCACGCAACTTCCCTATACGCGAACCGGCTGCTTCAGCCCCGGCAGGAACTCCGGGAATCTTGATGGCCCCGACATTGGGAAGCTGCGCAATCCTGCCGTGCAGCTCATCGCTGAAACGAAAATGTGTGGTATTGGGATTATCATATACACAGAGCGGTACAGACAGATTGGCGGTCACCTGTTCATACAGATGAAACACCTCTTCATCCGTCAAAGGCTGATAGGATACCGGAGCTAACAGAACAGCCCTTGCTCCTGCCCGCTGTGCATCCTCTGCCAAGTGCAGCACATCAAGTGTCCGCAGCGCACTTATGCTTGTCATTACAGGCGTATCTCCAGCCGCCTGGACAGCAAGCTGTAACACCCGTTCACGCTGTGCCCGGGTAAGATACGCATAATTCCCCGTTGAACCTAAGACACCGATTGAATCAACACATGCTGAAACCAGGCGTTCTATCAAAGGGATGAATTCTTGTTCGTTAACGCCCGTTTCATCTAACGGGGTAAGCGGAAACGCAGATAAACCCTGGAACATCAGACTGCACTCCTTCAGTAACAGACTAGTAATATTGAGCTAGTATATGAATAGACTGGCTCCGTTATAAGAGCCAATAACCAAATAAATTACTGATCCACTCCTGCCATAATACAAATTATGCAGACTACACTTCAGGCAGCTTGTACAATCCCCCTTACAATATAAAAACAGCCGCTAACCCGAACGGGAAGCAGCTATCTATCTTACTCTATCTTAAACTTTATCATTGCTCTATATCATTGCTCTATATCGTAGCTCCATATTGTTACTCTGCAACCGGGTAACGCCCCCCGAATGCATTAGGGCTGACTGCATCAATCCGCGCAAGGTCGTCAGCAGTAAGCTGAATATCGATAGCACCGGCATTTTCCTCCAGATACTTCCGGCGTTTGGTGCCGGGAATCGGTACCGTACCTTTGGCGATCGTCCAGGCAATGGCGAGCTGGGCGACCGAGCAGTTCTTTTCTGCGGCAATTTCTCCGAGCTTGTCTACTATGTCCACATTCTTCTGGAAGTTATCCCCCTGGAACCGCGGCAGGATTCTGCGCATATCATCTGGCTTGAAGTCCTCAAATTTCTGAAGCTCTCCGGTGATGAACCCTCGGCTTAACGGGCTGTAAGCTACAAAAGTAATCCCCAGCTCATTGACTACAGGGATAATTTCTTCCTCAACATCCCGGCTCCACAGGGAGTATTCCGTCTGCAGCGCAGAGATCGGATGCACGGCATGCGCCCGGCGGATGTTAGCTGCATCTGCTTCAGACAGGCCCAGATAGCGGACCTTGCCTGCTTTTACCAGATCAGACATTGCCCCTACAGTCTCCTCAATCGGTACATTAGGATCTACCCTGTGCTGATAATACAGGTCAATATAATCGAGGCCGAGACGGCGCAGACTCTCATCGACAGCTTTCTTCACGTAATCCGGATGCCCTCCAATAAACGCCCAGTTCGGCCCGAACGTAAATTTGGTTGCCACTACAGCCTGCTCTCTCCGGCCCTTCAAGGCTTTGCCCAGCAGCTCCTCATTATGTCCGTTCCCGTAGGTATCGGCGGTATCCAGCAGCGTAACTCCCAGCTCCAGAGCACGGTGTACGGTTTTTACGGATTCTTCATCGTCTACAGAGCCGTATATGCCCGGAGACATCCCCATCATGCCCAATCCCATAGAAGAAATAACTAGCTCACTGTTTCCGAGTCTCTGTGTTTTCATATCCGATTTTCCTCTCTTTTATGGATTAGCTTCGACAGTTAGCTTAGCACACGGGTAATACAAAGTAAACACTTTTTATGTTTTTTGTCTATTTTGTATAAATTCGATCTATTGGATGAAAATTCAGGTTATAATACACCATAAGGGGGTTTTGATTTTGAACAATGTTATAAGCAACTCGGATAAAATAAAAGAAACACGCTCCAGGCTAATCTCTAAGCTGCTGCCCTATCTGCGGAAAAACGGGCTGCAATCCGTGCGGATGGATGAAATCGCCAGAGTAACGGAGGTCAGCCGGGCTACTTTATATAAGTATTTTTCAACAAAAGAGGAGATTATCGGCTATATTGTCGAAGGCTTTGTTACATACATGACTGAACAGCTGGCTTCCTCGCCGCTGGAGTCTGAGGAGAGCTTCGGCATCCGGTTTCAGCAGATGTTTGAGCAGTCCGTCTCGCTGACCATATATTTTACGGAGATCTTCCTAAAGGACCTCGAAACCAGCTATCCCGACTGGTACAGCCGGTTCACTGAAGGTATGCAGCAGCGGGAGGAGCAGATTCTGGCCTATTATCAGGAGGGAATCCGGCGGGGCCTGTTTCATGAGCTGAACGGAAAAATCCTCATTATGCAGGATGAGCTTCTGCGGGGAATGCTGAATGTCAAATATCTGATGACCAATCAGCTGACGGTGGAGCAGGTATTAACGGACTATTATCAGCTCAAAAAAATTCAGCTGTTCAAAGCAGACAAGCTGTCCGCCATTGACGACGCCCTGATGAAGCCGAGAATTGAGCATTTGACGCATAAGGTTACGGGCAGTCTTTTTTGAACACAGCAAACTGTACATTTCTATAAAAGAAATGCACGATCGCACGGGCTCTGCCAGACATCTGTAATTATCATGCTAACCTTTGACCGACTCCGCTGTCATTCCACGCCGTAATTTGCCACGAATACAGTCATTGTTATGATCGAAGGCTTGAGCAGCAGCCCAGCGGCCTGCAGGAGCCGGAAAGATTATTGTCCCATACAGCTTCTACTTAACAGATGATATGATCCGTGTCGGGATCGCCCATGAGTATCATCATCATATATGGGCGGAGAAAAATCTAACCCCGGAAACCACTTTCCGGATCTTGGATAATGTCGTTTTTGAAGGCAAAGCAGTTATGTTTGAGAAGCTGATCTATAAGGATATTGAATCCACTTTAATCTATCCGGAATATGACAAGAAGTATTGGTCCCGAACGGAGCCCTATTTGAAGGGAAGCAACTATGATATGCAATCGAAGATTTTATACGGGAACGGGAACGAATATCCGAATGCCTACGGTTATAGCGAAGGCTACAAAATGGTCCGGTCCTACCTTGATCTGCATCCAGAGACTTCTCCGGCAGAATGGACTGCCTTGAACGCTGAGACTATTTTTGAGGAAGGTCATTACTCCGATCATTATAAATAACCCGGGCATTTCTTAAGCTCTTTCCACTCCCCGAAAGCTGCCAATAGATAGCCGATTCTCAGCTCCATAGAGACTGCCTCCAGCGGTGACACAGTAAGCTTAGTTGGCCAGAATGCCCTGCACAATATACTTTTTGGAGTGCTTCACCAGACCGGGAAGCCTGCCGTTCATCATCTTTAATGACTTTTTAGGCGGTCGACACGGATGGTTGTAATATGTCTGGCAAAATAATAATATTTCCCGATGGCTACAGTAATCAGCAGAATCCGGAACGCCGTACTGTCAGTAACAAAAAAAGCAATAAGCAGCATAGTTGAAGCAAAGCTCTGGATAAGCACCTTATCTTTCAGTGTCATGGAGCGTGATTCGGCAAAGCTCTTCAAGTGCTTTTTATATAGTCCGGTAGATAAAAACCACCCGTGAAACCGCTCTGACCCGCGGGAAAAGCAAAAGGCAGCGAGCAGCAATAATGGCGTTGTAGGTAATACTGGCAAAAACACCCCTGCAGCACCGAGGCCCACACACACAAATCCAACAAATATATAGATGTATTTCAATCTTTCCGCCTCCGTACGATATAGAGTTGAACGCTCCGATAAATTAGCTGTACCATACATATCATCATTGAGAATATTTCTCAATGATGATTGTAACAAAGTATCCGCTATCCCTCTGTTGCCATGGCAACAAAACGGAGAAGAAGTATGGAGAATAAGGCGGTAAACAGCATTGAAACGGCAGTCAAAGACTTGATAAATGAAGTCATTGACTGCCGCTGGTATTAAACTATCGTTTTCCGTTTCTTCAAAGCACCGTTCATCAGCAAATGTTCACTTCAATCTTTCGTATCCGTTGTCTCGAGCAAATCTGTAACTGTTACACTATCGCTGTTGTCCACTGAGTTGGCCGGCGCATAGACATTGAGGGTCACCGTCAAGGGTCCGCTGGCCGTTTTGATGCCTGCAGTGAGTACATCATCAAAAGCCGCATCAACCGAGGTGGTTCTAAAACCGATTTTTCCGGCTGTTAATTCGGTTACCGGATTGGTCCACTCGACTTTACGCTCCCCGTCGGCATACCCCTTTATTGTGTTCCCCTGAACGATAACCTTCAGCGTATACCATTGCTTCGCAACCGCCGTGAACGGCGTGCTGGATACGTTGGTCAATACGCCGTCCACCGCTTTGAACAGCTCCAGCTTCTGGTTCGCTCCATTCACACGGTACATATAGTAATTAAGGGAGTCCTTCAGCCTGAACACTAGGCCGGCATTGGCATTGGTGATCGGAATTCTGACCTTGGCTTCATAAGCATAATCCTCCCATGCATCATTGCCGGCTGTAATGAGGCCTGTTGTGTTCGCCTTCTGGACCAGCGGCTTCGTTGCTTCAGCCGTTGCTGCCGACCAGATGCCGGAGGAGACGGTCCATAACGGTGTAACGCCGCCTTCAAAATCCTCGCTGAACAGGACGGCATCCCGATCTGCATCTACGGGGGTGTCATCCTTGTCGATGACATCAATCGTAAAGCTCTTTTCCACATAGAGACCGCCCGAGTCCGTGGCCCTTACGCGGATGATATAGCTGTTCTTGGTTTCGTAGTCCGGGGAAGTACGAAGGAACAGTGTATTCCCCAGCACCGCGATGGAAAAGCTGCCGTTGTCGGTATCACCTGCTCCCGGAACCAGCGCATAGGAAAAGGTCTCTCCGGCATCCGGATCAACTGCGCTTAGCGTTCCCACCATGCCTCCCGCGGTCGTATTTTCCGCTATGCTGACCTGCGAGAGCACAATGTCTGTCGGCGCTTCATTGACTGCGGAAACAACGGCATCGTCGAACAGAATTTTGGCCGAGGTTGTCCGGAAGCCAATGCCTCCCGAAGTTAATTCGTTTACGCTATTTGTCCATTCCGTCTTTAATTGGCCGTCCACATATCCTTTAACCGCGTTCCCTTTCACAACCACCTTTACCGTGTACCACTGCTTGGCAGGGGTGAAATCAACACTGCTCAGAACAGAGGACAATGTCCCGTCTAGGGATTTGAACAGCTCCAGCTTTTTGCTCTTGGCATTGATCCGGTACATATAGAAATTTTTGTTGTCCTTCACCCTGAAGAGAAGCCCTGCGTTCTCCTCTCCATTGATGAATGGAAGGTACAGCTTCGCCTCATAGGTATAATCCGTCCATGGGGCACTGTCATTCGCCGTAATAAGATACGTTGTAGTCTGGCTTCCAGTGGCCAGCACCTGGTTTCCGGCTTCTTCCTTAACCGACCAGGTACCCGCCGCCGCTGTCCAGCCCGTGTAATTGCCGTCTTCAAAATGATCGCTGAAAAGAGAAGGGCTGGAATTGGCAATGACCACGCCGCTCACATTTTCATTTTTCACTGCCGCCTTCAGATCGCTCAGGCTTGTTGCCAGCTTGCCCTTCACATAAACATCCGTGAACGTCACTCCGTTCACCATTCCGCCCCGGACGACATTCCCCTGGATCGGGGACTCGCCTCCCGTTTCGCGGACATTGATGTTTTTGAGCACGACATTGCTTA
This sequence comes from Paenibacillus camerounensis, assembly GCF_000723885.1. Taxonomy (GTDB): domain Bacteria; phylum Bacillota; class Bacilli; order Paenibacillales; family Paenibacillaceae; genus Paenibacillus_AQ; species Paenibacillus_AQ camerounensis. The sequence goes on along the minus strand of NZ_CCDG010000106.1, from coordinate 4,332 downwards.
CATCGCCGGCTGTGCTGGTGGAAATCCGGAGCCAGTAATTCCCGAACTGGTTGATGCCGACCCGCTCGATATCAATATTTTCAAATGTAACGTCCTTGGCCCAACCTTCCACCGGAAGCGGATTTTCCGTATAAGCATGATCTACCAGCAGCGCCCGGGCACTTTGATACACATATGAATTACGGATGGTGACACCGACCTGCGGCGTGCATATGCCCATCCCCAGCTTGAAGGCTGCGCAGCGTGTCCAGGCCAGACAGTCGTCAAAGACCACGTTGCTCAGGCTCTCAATGGCTCCCGGCCAGTCTTTGGACATCCCCTTCTGCGGCCACGTTTTGGTGGAAAACGTATCGTCATCCGAGATGGCAATGGCATGCTTCACCAGCACGTTCTGGCTCTCATTGATATCAATGGCGTCATCTTCAAGCACATGCAAGTCCTGGAAGCCCTTGTAATTCGTAATCTTCACATTGTCGGAACGGACCACCAGGAATGCCCAGAACCCGCCATCCCGCAAGGTCAAGCCGTCAAACGTAAAATGGCTCGTTGCGATGGGAACGACCAGATTATTGATAAAGCCTTCCCCTTTTTTGTGAGTCGGCGGCGGATCGGTCATTTTCCGCTTCCGCATCTCGATCCCTTTCCCGTCGATGGTTCCGCGTCCGCGCATGGTGATATTCTCGGAGTTAACGGCCGTGCGGATAAAATAAGTTCCGTCCGAGATAGAATCCTTCCGGAAGTCATTCCGGTAATCCTCTCCCCTGCCTGTGCCGACAATGACGGCGCCTCCCGCTAGATAGAAGATGACATTGCTTTTTAAGGTCAGGTTGCTGCTCTTGTAGACGCCAGCCGGGATATACACAATGCCGCCTCCGGCTTGATTGGCATCGTCAATGGCCTTCTGAATTGCATTCGATGTGATGGTCGTCCCGGAGCTGTCCGCGTTGTACGGCGCAGCGGTTACATTGTAAATTCCGGGACCTGAAGAGGCGGGTATATCCGTTTCGAGCGGATCGGCGGCGATAACAAGCCGTTTTCTCCGTTTTTCCGGGTCAGGCTCATCCGCCTTTTCATTGGGGGCTTGATTGATATCCACGATCACATAGGTTGAGGCAGAAAGGGTAAAGGTCAGTTTATTTCCGCTCACTGTCCCCTGGATATTCTTGGCGAGCGGACTGATCGAATAATTGGTGATCGGCTGGTTCGCCGTAACCTCAAGGGTGACGGTTCCTGAAAATGAAAACTGCGCGTAATCATAGTCAGGCAAATATTTGATGACGGGGACTGCCTCTGAATCCGCTTTCAATGAAAACACGGCGGATGCATCATAAATATCGGGCTTCGGATAGTTCTGAATGACTGCCGCCCCCTGCGCATTCTGCGGAGAAGCCGGGGACTCGGCTGCCCCTGCAGAATCTGTTGCTGTTAGCGAGTAGCTTGGATCGGCTTCGTCCGCCCCCGCTGTCTGCGGAATAAACCCGGCAAGCATGACGGCGAACGCTAATAAAAGAACCATTGCTTTTTTAATACGCATATTGGCCTCCTCAAAATAAATAATCTATATAGAACGTCATTAAGAGACTAACGAACCGTCTCCTGTTCCTGCCTCAGGTAAAGCATTGGGCAGCGGATGGATCTCCCTTGCCAAAGCGCTAACCTTAGTCAGTCGGTTCGGAGCCAAATCAGTTTTAAGTGTAGTTTGTGCAATTAAAACAGGGGAATTTAGTCATTTTAAGAAGATAACTGTATTCTGTACATCTATTTTTCGCGAAAAAGCCGGTTCGGGGCGTTTTCGGCAAATATAAATGTATTGAGTGCAGTTAAAACCTGCTGCGAAGCTAATTAGCCTAGTTTAGTTGCAGAAAGTACAGTTATTTTAGCCCGTCTCATTCATGATGCCGTGCCATTACCTGCGAAACAAGGCAAGTGCATCACCCAGAAGAAGGAGAGGCGGACGCTGCCGCCTTTATTTGGTTTTACAGGATCTTCTCTCTGCTCCCCCCAGCAAAAAAATGGCTTTGATGTTGGACAACAGCCCGATTCATTACGCTACCGAGTTACAGCTGTTTCCCAAGGAGAATCCGTATTTGCAGCTCGGTTTTCTATCACCTTACAACCCAAACCGGAACCCTGCTGCTAAAGGACTTTAGCTGTGGAGGCGATAGATTATCTCCATGTGAGGTTATAAACGTAATTGCGGTTTACATAACCCTTACGCACGGGCACACCCGGTAGAACCTGACCCTTCCGGTACATCAGCTCCTTTCCTTCCTGCTTCTCCTTTTGGGCTCCGGGGATAGTAATCGCTTTCATATCCCTTTGCACGGAGCTATTCATTTACTATAATGCTTGTCCAAAAAGAAAAGAGCGGGGTAAGCCCACTCTCCAGGGATAAAAATGGACTGTTCTGAAATTCTGCGGAGCATTCGGGGCGCCAAGCAACCGGTACTGGTTCCCGTTACTTATCTGCTGTACGGTACACGCCCTCCAAAAGCCCCGGGAAGCGCCTGCCCATCAGCTCGTACCCATCGGCTCCGGGATGCAGACCGTCCGTAAGGAAGGGCTCTTCCTCCGCCCCGAGCCAATCCAGCCCGTCCCGGCAGTATAGATAGCGGTCGCCCCGCTCCCGCAGCAGCTCCACTGTCTCGCGGATGGCTTCGCGCATCATTGGCAGAGTGAAGCCCAGCGGATTGGGCTCTGTTTCACGGATGGTGCCATAGACCGGAGTAATGACAAGCAGCGGAGTTTCCTTATGCCTATCACGGATGGTCTCCAGCAGTCCGATCAGCAGCGGCTTGAACATACGCGGGCTTAAGGTGGCAGCGCCGTAGATATTCACCCCCGCACAAATGGAGATGAAATCCGCCGGCAGATCGCGGATCATCCGCCCGATCATCGGCTCCATATGGCAGTTGCCGGAGAAGCCGAGGCTGGTCAGGTTGAAGCCGCAGGCCTCGGCTGCAATGGCAGGCCAGGTACGCGAAGGGCCGGATGCCGCGACGCATTGCGTAATGGAGCTGCCGTAGGTGACCCAGCGGGGCCGGTCGTCCGGCAGCGGGACGCCGAATGCTCCGGCACTGATCCGCAGACCGGTGACAGTCATGCCTGTATTCTGCGGGAGCCAGATTTCTATATCCTTGGTCCCGCCGGACAATCCGCCGAAATACGCTTCCGTCGCACCGGCCGGCAGATGGAGCGTCTGGAGGAGTGCTCCTCCAGCCACGCAATCCATCGCGGCATCCTCTGCAAGCGGCGTGAACGAAACCGCAACCTCCGCGGAATCCGTGCGCAGCCGCAGGCGGACACCGGCGCAGATTTCCGCTTTCCCCTCGATCCCCCCGGGCGGATACAGCCCGTAATCTTGGTAAGGAATCCGCCAAGGCTTAATTCCGCCTTCAAGGTGCTCCAGCGAGACGGCGCCGTGAAAACATGCGTCCGTTAGAGCAACCCGCCTCACGGCGTGTTCCCTTCCTTCTCCTTCTCGGCGGGTACCCGGTCCTCACCCAGCCACACATCCTGCTCCAGCAGCCGCCGCTGAAGCTCAGCAACGGATATGCCCCGTGAGCCGGTGCCGCCTTGCAGCGCAAGCACAGCCGCCGTGCCGGCGGCCTGGCCCATAGAGAAGCAGTTCGGCATAACCCTCAGGGAGCCCTGAACCGCCCGGTCCGAGGATACGGAGCGTCCGGCCACCCACAGATTGTCAATGCCGAGCGGCAGCATGATCCGGTAAGGCACGCCATGCGAAATGCCCGGAGGCAGATGGTTGAAGGTCATATCGCTTTTGCTGTTGGCGAGATGGATGTCAATATAATAGGCATTGCGGGCAATGTCGTCGGGAAAGGAACGGGCTGTAATGAAATCATCCACGGTCAGGATATAATCCCCTTCAATGCGGCGGGTCTCCCGGATGCCGAGCTGCTCTCCGCTCGCTACCATATGGGCGTTCTCAAAGCCCGGCACATACTTGCGGAAGAACTGCAGCTGGCGCTCCGCCGTGCGGCGCCCTTCAATCGCCCCGCGCGTCAGATCCTCGGCAAGGGTTCCGTCGATGCCAAACACATGGCCGAAGTTGACCCCTACGAGATAGTCGCTCACCCAGGCAAGACCGGAAATCGACTTGCGGCCCTCCGGCAGCGCTCCTTCGGCGATCGCCAGCTCCACTGTTGTGTGCAGCTGGCCCGTATCTCCGCTCTCCTCCAGGAAACGGCTGAACTTCGGGCGGTCGACATTTGCCAGCAGGTAGCACATGCTGCCGGGCTGGAGCTCGCCCTCCTCTCCGCCCTTCTGGAAAGGAACGCCTGCCAGCGCGGCGATGTCTCCATCTCCGGTACA
>NZ_CCDG010000105.1 GCF_000723885.1 Paenibacillus camerounensis | reverse complement strand
ATAATTCTGAGTTATTAGGATATAATCTTTCAGTCGTTATACCCATTCTTCACTTAAACTAGTTATTCGTCATTTTCCGTAATATTCCTTTAATTCATTACATTTTTCTACAAATTATCTTCCTAATTCCCAACCGTCTCCCCTAGAAATAAGGAGAATTAACTAATCACTCGGATCACCTTCACGTCATCCTCCATTATATCCTGGTCTTTTGCGGATCGCTTATAAGCAGAGTCCGGTACTCCAGCATCCAGTTGAGAGTGACCACCCTCTGGTCATTGCGCTCATTCTCCTCTTTGTTGCCACTGATCCACTCAATAACCTACAGGTTGGTGCATCCGTTGGTGTCGTGATCCTGCAGAATCTCCTTCAGCTAAACCAGCGAGTATCCGATGGACTGGAACTTCTTGATCAGTTACAGCCACTCGACGGCTCCCTCTGAATAGTTAAGGTAATTGTTGTTCTCCCGGCGGACATGACGGTTATCCAGTAAGCCATCCTTCTCATAAACATGGATTGTATGAATGGTTAGGCCCATTCTGTCTGCAAAATATTGAATTTTTATTATCACTTCTCCTTCAGACCACTTTTCTTAGAAATCACTTCATATTTTATGCTTAATCTATTGCAGCAGTCATTTACTGAAGGAGGATATGATCATGCATATATTTGTTACAGGAGTTACAGGGTATATCAATTGTGTAGTTGTAGGGGAGCTAACCAGCGAGGCCCATAGCACTTTGAGCTGATTTCATTAAAAAAACCGCAGAGGATCAACCCCTGCGGCTTGTTAGTATACACTTGTTAATACTTATGCTGACCAGTAGCCAGATGTCTCACAGCCCCCAAATCCGGAACACAATCACCGCCGCTTCCGCGCGGGTAAGTGTATCTCCCGGGGCCAGCAGGCCGTTCTTGCCGGCCACAACGTCGGCCTCAACAAGCAGGGATGCGCTGTCTGCGGCGTATCCGGCGACTTGCGATGCATCCGGATAAGCAGCCAGGCTATTACTTCCGGCTGCTTCTTTACCGGCAGCCTTTAGTGCCCGCGCTGCAATCACCATCATTTCCTGACGGCTAATCGGATTGTCAGGACGGACGGTACCGTCTGCATAGCCGCTGATGATGCCAAGCTGCTGTGCTATAGCCAGCCCGTTGCTGTAATCTGTACCAGCCGGGACATCGCTGAAGCCGGAAGCAGCGGAGCCGGTTCCCTTCAGCTCAAGCGCTTTGACGAGCATTACGACAAAGTCGGCCCGCTTCACGGGTGCTGCCGGGGTGAAGCTGCCTTCAGCGGTTCCCTGCACGACGCCGCGCGCTGCCAGGGCTGTAATAGCCTCTTTAGCCCATGTCAGCTTCTCCAGCTCTGTGAAGCTCACTGAGTTATAGGCAGCTGCATAGGTGCCGGAACCGGTAATATGGAACACGAGTGATCCGCCGGCCGCATCATAGCGGCTGTTCGGAATTGGTGCCAGGCCGCCCGTGCTTCCCAGCTGACCTGCAATGAGGGCTGCCGGATTACCAAGCTGCGCCGGAGCAGGTGTGTATGGGATGGCAACCTTTACCGGGGCTTCCAGGCTGCCCAATGCAATCGCTTTGCCGCCTGCCGTCAGGCTCAGTTCAATAACCGGACGCTCACCTATAAGGTTGCGGGCTGCGCTGGACAGACTATCTTTGACAGCCTGCTTTACATGGAGAGATACGTACTCCGTATCTGCCGCTGCACCGGATAGTACATCACCCGGAATCTCAATTGAGGCTGCTGCCGTCTTTACCAGCAGTACGAAGTTTGCCTGCCCTTTAAGACTTTGTGCAGGAAGCTGTAATTCATAGGCAGCGGCATCTCTCTGTTCAGGCAGCTCGATTACAATCTGTTTAAGCCCGTCAATTCCAGGCTGCGCCTGTTCAAGGGCTTTCGTCAGGTTATCGGCAGAGACGGCTGCTTTAACCCCGCCGCCGGTACCAGTAACCTCGGGCTTTATCGTCACCACACCATCCTTGCTCTCCAAAACAACAGGCTTTGGCGCAGCCATACTGTTGGTACCGCCGGGAATCGCAGCCGGCGCTGGAGTAGCTGTCGGTGTTGGTGTAACTTCCGGAGTCGGAGTCGGCGTTGGCGCCGGTGTCGGCGTTGGCGTCACTTCCGGTGCATCAGGCTTGCCAGTAAGTGTAAGCACACCGTATACCGAGGTATCCTGATACCCGTTGCCGGTGGTGTCGTTCCATGCGGCCACACTTTGCCGCGCGCCATCCTTTGCATCATTGATCTGCACGTCGAAGCCGAGCTTCTTAGCATTGGCCGGAGTAACGCTGATTAGCGGAATTTTCACTTCAACCGTATAGTTGGTTCCTGTTACTTTGGTTGCAGAAGTGAATCCTGCCGCTATCCTGCCGGGATTAAAGGTAGTTTCGTTATCAAAATTAATCCGGAACTGGCCGTCATCGTCCTGATAAAACGAGGTTTTTCCGTTATTCTGATCCACAAAAATCTCAACTGAATCCTGCTCCCAGACATTCGCACTTGCCTTATCCAGCTGTGCATCGCTGACCTGAACCAGCACGTACAGATTCTGGTCATCCCATAGGGCTTTGGCTATACCGGTTGCCCCCTGCCACGCCAGCTGGTAGCGGTTAACTTGCATCTCGGGTACACCTGCCCAGAGCGCATCTACTGTACCGTCAATGACCGGTGTGCCATATACCGCATTAGATACATTAGCGTCCGTCGTATCCGGCTGATGCTCCGCTATATATTTTACCGGATCAATAACCCCGTAATATGCCGGCTTCGCCTGCAGGCTCTTGTCGAACAGCAGCGGATTGGCCGAGGCTCTCCAGCTCGTATTGTCATCCATCCCCCAGAAGGTGACTCGTGCAATATTCGCAGCATGCTCCTTGTAGAGGCTCATAAGCTGGGCGTACAGATACCCTTGGGCATCGGCCAGCTTTGCTGACAGCTCATAGTTGCTGCCTGCCTGAATGTCGAGCTCCGTGACGCTTACCTCCACACCAAGGGAGATGAATTTTTCGAGTGAAAGCCTGACGTTCTCCGGATTGGTGTTTACGTTGTAGTGCGCCTGCATACCGACACCGTCGATCAGCTGTTTGCCGGGATGACTAAGCGCATACTTATCGTTCAGTGCTTTTACCATGTTATAAATGGCCTGGGCTTTATTCTGATTGTCCTCATTGTAATCATTGTAGTACAGCTTGATATTCCATTCCGGATGCTCATCCAGCACTTCCCGTGCCGCCAGAAAAGCCTGTTCGATGTAATCTGCTCCGATTGCGGTTTTCCACGGGGCCTGGCGCAGCGACGACTCCCAGTCGGCCGGATTCCCCGGATTATCATTCATCGCCTCGTTCACGACATCCCAGGAGATCACCTTATCGCCAAAATGCTCCATCACAGTACGGATGTGGGTCCGCAGATTCACAAGGGCCTCTTCCCTGCCCAAAGGTACGCTATTGCCCTCCCCATCCTTGCCTGTATTCATCCACACCGGCGACTGCTGATGCCAGACCAGGACGTGACCGTGCATCTGCATGCCTTCTGCCAGCACCTTATCGACCATCGTATCCGCTGCGCTAAAGGTAAATTCGCCCTTCACATTCTGCAGCCCGTCCGGCTTCATCGCATTGCCTGCCGTGGCAACGTTATGATGCATCTTCAGCAGCTCCAGCCGTACCCCTTCCAGATCTTCGGCCGTAATAGCATTCCCGATCAGAAAATCATCCCGGTACGCCTCCTTCAGCGGAACCAGATCCTTCTGGATGGCAATGGGACCCGCGCCTGTATGCTCAAAGCTGATATCGTCAATGTAAAAGGATGCGGCAGCGTTATTGGAGCTCTCCACGTAAATGGTCAGAAACTCGCCGCCCACGCTATTATAGCGGTAGCTGCCCTCAAATTTCACCCAGCCGTCAGCGGCATTGATGGTCTTGGGGGAGAGTGCGACATAATTGGCACTGCTGCCGTTGCCTACCTGTGTGGACAACTGAAGCTGTGAACTGGCCGGATCAATCAGCTTGACCCAGGCAGAGATGGTGTATTCGCTGCCTTTGTCCACATACTTCTCTACTCGCAGCGCTGGACCATGCCAGGTTGAAGTCCGGCCTTCCACTTTCAAGGCATAAGATCCGTCTGCCGTATGGTTTGCTTCATCCGTTACCGTCAGTGTCTCATTTCCCGACCTGCCGGTGAAGCCGCCTCCGGTCTGATCTTCAAAGGTAATCGTGCTGAACGGTAATGCCGGGTCTCTATCCGGCTCTTCTCCGCCGCCTGAGGCTGCTTTACCGGTAATCAGCACGTCTCCGATGTAGAACGAAACGGCTTTGCCCGCCTCATTGGAATTAATGCGCAGCGCCTGATCCTTTGACGTATCTGCTATGAATTCCTTAGTCAGTGTAACGGCCTTGCCCGCCTCATAGGCTGCTTCAGCATAGTTCCCGTAGCTGTTCACGGTTTGCAGTGCCGCTTTTGCGCCTTCAGGCAGAATAACAGCGGCGTCAACGTATACCACGGCAGTTACTGTATAAGTCTCCCCGTTAACGAGTCCGAGATCGCTGAATTTAAAATCTGCCGCATCCCAGTTGTTCACCCTGTTGCTTACATACAGCGCCGCACCGTCAGTGTTACCGTCGAAGAGGATACCGTTAACCGCAGCCAGACTGGCCCCGCCGGATTGGCCGGCTTTACCGGCTCCACCCGCAAAGGTCTCATGATAAACCGTTGTTGCTGCCGCTTGGCCCGTTTCTGTAGCCTGGGATACTTGGGATGCCTGCGCTGCGGGAGCAGCCCAGCCTAACGGTAACAGCAGACTGGCTGCTAATATTGCCGGGAAGACCCGCTTGAACATTCTACTCATGCACTGCACTCCTCTTTTTATCAATTTGTACCTGCCTTTAAGTTAAGCGCTTACAAACCTTTCCTGAACAGCCCCCCTTCTCAAGCAAAATCGTAGCATACCCGCAAAATCACTGTCTTTCTCCAAACTAAAGATGATACCGTACTTTTTATATAACATTTGAATTAGCTGGAGAGAGGCGGACTGGATTTGAGGTTCTATATAGGTTAGTTAGTGATTTTACTAGCTGATATAGCTGGGACTTCAGAGAATGTTTGGGCTTTGATGAACTTACCAGTGTAGGAGGAGTTACTGAGCAAGCTAAGTGGAAAAATAGCATCTAATTCTCGGGTGGACACCGCTTTTGGGGAACCTATGTGGAAAAATGCTACTTAATTTTACTGATTTGCGCCTAAAGCCGGAGTTGGGGCTAAATTAAGTGTCGTTTTTCCAATTAATCCTTGGAAATCAAGAGAATCAGAAGAATTAGGTGACGAAAATCCACTTAGTTATGCAGGAACCCTCATCCCGGCGGAAGTTCATCACCAAACACCTCAAGTCCCTCCTCTTCCACCCACTTTCCGCTAATAAACAGAACTCTACTTTAAATTAGCATACAGAACACTAACCAACCTTTGAACATAATATGCCGACAAAATAAAGCTCCCCAGCATACATTCCGCCGCTCTCTTTGACCAGCTCACCATTTCAGGGTAGTGCAGCACCAGCACCAGTTCGCTAACCAACCACACATCAACAAGCCATATAAATTTCGTTATATGGCCAGGTCCAATTTTACTCTAACAGCAAATGCTGCCTATCTCCCACCCATCAGCCTGCCTCCTACCTGCAACAGCAAAAAGCCGTATAACCTCAGTTATACGGCCCAGCGAAACTCCACTATAAGAGCTAGCTAAAACTTCCTATTTCCCACCCGCCAGTTCTGCCTCACTCTGCCCCGTTATTACGGACACAATGCTCTCCCGCAGCACACCGGCATCCCGCGCCCGGAACGGATCGGCGTTCCAGATTACGGCATCGGCGAGGTATCCTTCGGCAATCCGGCCTAAATCATGGCCTCGCCCGAGGATTTCAGCCGCACCGGAGGTAGCGGATCCCCACGCCTCCGCGCGGGTCAGTCCGTATTCCAGCAGCGTATCCAATTCCTGCAGATTGTAGCCGTGCAGTAACGGAGTGGCATAGTCTGTGCCAAAGCCGAGGCGGACGCCCGCGCTTCGGGCATAGCCGATGGCCCGGGAGTGCGCCTCCGCAGCACGGGCAGCTCGGTCGCGGATCACCGGAGGCAGTGCCAGCACGCCGGACGGATCGGCGGCAATCCGGTAGATTGACGCCGTAGACACATAGGCAGTCCGCGATTCGGCCAGCCTTCCTGCCTGGTCTGGAGTCAGGAACATTCCATGCTCGACCGATTCGACCCCGGCCCGGATAGACCAGTCAATGGTTACCCCGCCCCAGGTATGGACCAGCACCTTGATCTGATTGGCATGGGCATGGCGGACAATGAAGTTGAACTCTTCTTCAGAGAATACAGGCTCAAGCACTTTCTCTGCTGGTGCACCAAGGCCTCCGGTTGCCATAATCTTAACCCAGCCTGCTCCGGTAGCATAAATCTCGGCCAGCCGGCCTTCCAGGAACTTTGTTCCCAGCGCATCGGCTGAACCCAGCATTTCACTGCTGGTCTCAACCCTCAGCGGGCTCCCATAGTTCCGGACCAGATGGCGGATGGTCTGCGGTGTAATACCGCCGGCGTCCCGTGCAGTCGTTACACCGGTCCGCAGGGTAGCTCCAAACGCCGCCCCCTGCATGGCCTCCACCTCACTGCTTGCGCGCTTCAGCTGATCTGCATGGTCAAAGTCCGTCCAGGCCAGATGTGTATGAAGGTCGATAATACCTGGACTGATCCAGAGACCGGACTCTGGTTGATTAGGCTCTGCCGGCTGATCCAGACCCTGCTGTGCAAATGGCTCTGTAGGGTCCAAGGACTCAATCTCCTCCCCTGGCTCCGACTCCTTCACAGACGTAAATCTGCCGTCTCTGATGGAAATATCGTAACGCTTGCCTTCAATCCCCGCGATGCGGATTGCTGTATAATCCAGCGCCTCCGGACGTTTGTTAAGCATGGGCATTCCCCCATGCTGCCCGGACCGCCTGCAGCGCTGTAGCTGCGTCTTGTTCAAGCAGTTCAGCCAGCGTTTCAATAGCCTTCTCAACACTGCCGAGGCCTGCATTCACACCAAAATGATTAATCCGCAGCAGGCGGCCGTTAAGCTCACCGTCTCCGGGAGCTACAATTCCAACAGGCTGCGCAATTCTAAGCCGCTGATCCCCGCCAATGCGGACGGTTGTCGTCAGCGTGGAATAATGCCCGCCGTCCTTCTGCCAAGGCTCTAGCCCCAGCGCCCTAATGCCGGCAATGGCCGAGGCTGCCGCTGTCTCATGGCGCCGGATGACTTGATCCAGCCCCTCCTGCTCAACCGCCGCCAGCGCTTCAATCAGTGCTCTGGCCTCCAGCGCCGGAATGTTAGGCGGGACACGTACCGGTTCTGTGCCATCCGGGGACGGCTTCAGATCCAGCAAAGACAGAATAGAGTTACGCGGAGCGAGCTTATTGGACTCCAGGAACTGCCAGCCGCGCGGCGATATGCTGACCGCGCTGACCCCGTTGGGTCCGCCCAGCGCTTTTTGCGCACCGACAGCGGCGAAGTCAACGCCCCACTCATCAACCAAAAGCTCTTCCCCGCCGACTGCCGAAACGGAGTCCGTTACTGTGATCAGGTTGTGGCTGCGCGCAATACGCAGGATTTCTTTTGCCGGATTTGAACCGCCGGTAACAACCTCAGCCTGCACAAAGGAAAGCGCATCAGGCTTAACCCGCTCAATAACTGCAGCAACCTGTTCCGCCGGAACCACTTCGTCAAACGGAACCTTCACTTCCACTACTCTTGCTCCGCCGCGCTCCAGCCATTGGCCGAACAGGCTGCCGTAAGGTCCGGTTACAACATTAATAAACGTGCGGCCCGGTGCAGATATGCCTGCAGCTACCGCCTCAATACCCAGAATTGCCTCAGCCGGAATAATAACCGGAGGATGTTCAGTAGACAGCAGCCGGGAAAGCTGGCTGGTCAACGTGCTGAATTCAGTGCGTGTCAGCGGCACATATCCTTTATGTTCTTGGTTCATGTAGTCCTCCTGATGATTTCATAGTCGGCATTTGGGGAACCGCGGACAGCAGCTCACGGCTGTAGGCTGCTTCCGGACGGCTAAAGAACTTGTCCTTCGGGCTGATCTCAACCAGCTTTCCCTGCCGCATGACGGCAACCTTATCGCTTACAGCATGTATTACGCCCAGATCATGGGAAATAAACAGCATCGTCAGATTAAGCTCTGATTTGAGCGCTCCCAGCAGCTCCAGCACATTAAGCTGCACGGATACATCCAGCGCACTGGTCGGCTCATCGGCAATCAGCAGGCTGGGCTCTACGCTTAGTGCACGGGCAATCGCAATCCGCTGGCGCTGTCCGCCCGAGAATTCATGCGGATATTTATCCAGCGCTTTTCCTTCAAGCTGCACACGCTCCAGCAGCTGCCTGGATCGCTTCTCCACCTCCGCGCGGCCCACGATCTTGTGGAACAGCAGCGCTTCGGCCAGAATCTGCCGGATGGAGTGCTTGGGATTAAGCGATGCATCCGGATTCTGGAAGATCATCTGGATGCTTTTGCGCTGCTCACGGGTCCGTTTCCGGGAGAGCGGCTCTGTCCCCAGCAGAACCTGGCCCTGATCCGGGATAATTAGACCGGCAATTACCCGCGCAAGGGTAGATTTGCCCGACCCGGATTCTCCGACAAGGCCGAGGGTGGTGTGCTGCTGCACCTCAAGCCGGATATTGTCCAGCGCCGTAAATCCGCCGTAACGCACGGTCACATCGTTAACTTGCAGACTTAAGTCCATGAAGCACCGCTCCCTTCAGCCACAAGCTCCGGCACAGGCAGCACCGAGTTAATCAGCATTTGTGTATATGGATTTTGCGGGCTCTGCAGAACACTTAGCGTACTGCCGCGCTCCACGATTTCACCTTTTTTCATCACGGCCAGCCTGGAGCACATGGCGGCGGCAACAGCCAGGTTATGCGTCACAAAAATCATCGCAAACCCCAGCTCCTGCTGCAGCCGGCCCACCGTCTCCATAATCTGCTTCTGCACGGTGACATCAAGCGCTGTAGTCGGCTCGTCGCAGAGCAGAATGCCTGGCTTGCAGGCTAGAGCCATTGCGATGACGATCCGCTGGCACTGGCCGCCGGAGAGCTGGCTTGGATACCGGTCTGCCTTACGAAGGGATTCGGGCAGTCCGAGCATGTGCAGCAGCTCCAGCGCCGCGGCGCGCGAGGCTTTGCGGCTCAGCCGCTGTCTGTAGTACACTACCTCCGCTACCTGCTTAACCACCGGACAGAGCGGGTCCAGCGCCCCCCTGGGGTCCTGGAATACCATGGCGCTGTCCGCCGTACCCCGGATTACTCCGCCTGTCTGCTGCACACCGCGCGGCAGCAGGCCGAGCACCGCCCGCAGCGTAAGCGATTTGCCGGAGCCCGATTCGCCGACCAGGCCCAGGCTCTCGCCCTGCTGCAGCGAGAAGCTGACGTCCTTGACCAGCACCTCCTGCGATTTGGCAGTCAGCGTCAAGGCCTCTATTTCCAAAACAGGTGTTGTAGCCATTATTTTTTCCTCCATAGATCTGCCAGCCCGTCACCCACCAGCGACAAGGCAATCCCCGTGTAGACCACGGCGAAGCCCGGCACTGCCGAGAGCCACCAGGCGGTCGAGATAAAGGACTGCCCGTCCGCAATCATCGTTCCCCAGTCGGGAGTCGGCGGGGCGATACCAATGCCGAGATAGCCGAGCGTGACAATTGCAACCAGCAGGCCGACCATATCCGTCATCAGCACAACTACTGCCTGCGGCAGCACATTTGGCAGCAGATGCCGCAGAATGATGCGTGGGCCGGATAACCCCAGTGTCTGAGCCGAAGCAATCCACTCCTGTTCACGGAATGAAGCACTGAGCCCGCGGACCACCCGGGCGAACACAATCCAGCCGACGAGAATAAAAGTGATATATATTCCGCGCTGGCCCGCCCCGCTGGCAAAGGCCACAATAATGACGATCAGGTAAAATGGAAAGGCAATAAACGTATCCGTAATCAGGGTGATGACGTTATCGGCCCATTTTCCATAGTAGCCTGCCACCATTCCCAGAAAAATCCCGGTACAAAACGGGATAATCTCCGCAAGCACCATAATGGTCAGGTCAGTCCGGGCAGCATAGATCAGTCTGGTGAACAGGTCCCGCCCCAGCTGATCGGTTCCCAGCCAGTGCGCGGCGGAAGGCGGCTGTAAAAACGCGCTTAAATTCTGCTCCGTGGGGTTATAGGGGCTGATGTAAGGAATGAAAATAGCCAGCAGGATCAGCACAGCGAACATTATGCTTCCTGCCAGCAGGGACGGGGTATTCAGAATCCGCCGGATCAGGGTAGACCCGGTTCTGTCTGTCTGCAGTTCAGGGTAAGCTGTTGTATTTTTCATCGTGATCCTTTCGTCCGGGGATCAAGCCACTTGGCTGCAATCTCCACCAGCAGGCTGATAATCACCACCGAAACCGCACAATACAGCGCAATTCCCTGGATGACCGGAAAATCCCGGTTTGAAATGGAAGTAAACAGCAGGCTGCCGATGCCCTTAATGCCGAACACCTGCTCAACAACCAGCGTGCCGCCAATCAGATAGGATATGTTAACTCCCAGCAGCATCAGCGTCGGCAGTGCCGAATTGCGCAGCACATGCTTGAACAAAATAACCCGGCCGGGAATGCGTGCAGCCCTCAGAGTAACTACGAAATCGGACTCCAGCACCTCCAGCATCTGCGCCCTTAAAGAGCGGACAAGCGTTGGAATCTGGGAAAAAGCGACCGTAACCGCCGGAAGCGTCAGGCTGTACAGCATGCCGGACCAGCCTTTGCCTACGCCGCCGACAGGAAACCAGCCGAGCCGGACACTAAGCAGCATAATGAAAAGGATGCCAACCCAGAAGATTGGCATACCCAGAGTAATCGTTGGAAAAATACGGATCAGATGATCCGCCAGCTTGTCCTTATTCGTAGCAGCAACCGTAGCAAGCAGAAGGGCAATCACTACAGCAATGACACAGGCTATCAGAATCAGCAGCATGGTTACCGGTGCACGCTCGGCAATCAGCACCCGTGTTGAGGTTCCCGAGATAATGGAATTGCCGGTATCGCCGGAGGTGAACAGCAGCTTCACGAACCGGATGAACTGCTCCCACAGCGGAAGATCCAGCCCGAGTGTATGATGCATGGCTGCGATCGCTTCCGGAGTACTGTATTCACCCAGAATCATTTTTGCGGGGTCACCCGGAACGATACGGATCAGAAAAAAGACAGCGGTCATCACACAGAGGATAACGACAGTAGCTCTGATTAGAGCCGCCGTCAGCCATCTGTAGGATGTACGATTACCTGCTGCAGAACTTTGCAGCTTGCCCGGCATCATCATTGACCAATCCGCACGTCTTCAAAGCGGACGCTGCCGTTAGGCAGTACGGTAAGTCCCTCTACCGAAGAGCGGGCGCCGATCAGAATGTCAGGGTAGTAAAGAGGAATGTAAGGCACTTCATCGGCCAGCGTCTGCAGGAGCTTGGTGTAAATCTCGGCCCGGGCATCGCCGTCTGCCGTTTTTTGTCCTTCATACAGCAGCTTGGTTACTTCGTCATTGGTATAATGTGTCCAGTACGATTTACTGAAGCCTTCGGGATCAGTCTGGAAAGCCAGAATCGAGTTCGCTTCCGGTGAATCCGCCTGGCCGCTGTTCAGCATGGCAGAGAAATCATAAGCGAAGAACCGTTCACGGAAGGAAGCCAGCTCAATGGATTCAATCTCAATTTTGATGCCGATCGCCTGGCCTGCCGCCTGAATAATCTGCGCTTCCTGGGCTCTTGTGCTGTTGCCGGAGGCCACCAGCAGCTTGGTGCTGAAGCCGTTAGGGAATGCAGATTTAGCCAGCTCGGCTTTGGCAGCTTCTACATCATAGTTCAGCGCTTTTATCGTGTCATTCGCATTGTAAGGAATGGTTGTCGGCAGCAGGGAGTTTGCCGTCTTGGCATAACCGAAGGTCAGCGCCTTGGTCAGGCCTTCACGGTCCAGTGCCAGTGCCAGCGCGCGGCGGACATGCACATCCTTGAAATGCACATCCAGTGTATTGAAGAACAACTGCTCTGTTACCCAGCTGCCGTTAGTTACTACAGCGGTATCTGCGCCATTCTTCAGCTCTTCAGCGTTCTGCAGGGCAATTGCCTCAATAGCGTTCACTTCTCCGGCCTTCAGCTGGTTAATAGCCTGGCTGTCGTCTTGAATCAGCTTATAGACGAGCTTGTCAATCGCCGGCTTGCCTTCCTGCCAGTAGCTTGTGTTCTTGACGAACGTCACATCACCTGCAGGGTCCCATGCTTCGATGGCGAACGGGCCGGTGCCGATTGGCTTTTTGAAGAATTCTTCTTCTGTAACTCCGCCGAAATCGGCCGGGATGATTCCGTTCGAGAAGTTGGACAGCTCTGAGATGAATGGTGTATACGGCTCCTGGAGCTTAATTACCAGTGTCTTGTCATCCTGCGCAGTCACACTGTCTACCTTGGCTGCAATGGCCAGCGGGCCGCCGACCTTCAGGTGGCGCTCCAGCGAGAATACAGCATCCTTTGCTGTTACAGCATTGCCGTCAGAGAACTTCAGACCGTCGCGCAGCACAAAGGTATAAGTTAATCCGTCCTCACTGATGGTATGGGAGGCAGCCAGCCAGTCTACGATTTCCCCTTCACTGTTAAAGGCAACCAGGGATTCAAAAACCTTATCAATCGCAAAAGCATTGTTTGAGGTAATCTGATTATGCAAATCAAATGAGGTTACTGCAGCAGGCCGTCCGTAAACAAAGGTTCCTCCCGCCGCCGGCTCGCCGGTGCTGTTGCCCGCATCCGCTGTCTGACCTGCGCTTGGCTGGGCCGTTTCGCCGGAAGCAGGTGTATTGTTCTGTCCGGAGCATCCCGCAATCACCGCCATTAATAGAACTGCCACTGTTCCTGACCATAACGATTTTTTGATAGAAGACGTAAACTGCATATCTGAACTCCCCTTCCTATAAACCTTATATGTTTAGTATGGATTGTATTATGGCCCATACTAACCCCCCTGTCAAACAAAATTCACATAATGCCAGAGCGGGTAAAACTATTATATCCAATACAGGAAATGAATCCGTTTTAATTGCGAAAACATCATTTTTCCTCAGCATATCCGATTACCAAATGCTTCAGATCAGCTTATGGGCAAACCATTTATCTCCTCTGAACCGCCACAGGAAAACAGCCCCGCGGACAGCCCACTCGCAGTTCATCGCCATCCATACTCCGAGCACGCCATAGCCGAGCACAATCCCGAGAATATAGCCCAGTACAACCCGGAACAGCCACATTGACAGCATCGAGGTGATGGAGGTAAACCGCGAATCCCCTGCTGCCCGCAGCGCGGACGGGAGAATAAAGCTGACAGCCCACAGCGGAATCTGGGCAACCGCATTGACCAGCAGCACTATAAACAAATCATCGATGATTTCCGGAGGCGGAGAAAAGATAGATACCAGCGGATGGAACAACGGCATCAGAATCAGCGTAACCAGGACATAGGAGCCTGAACCGATCCATAGAAAGGCTTTGATAAATTTCCTGGCATCAGCAACATTCCCCCGCCCGATGCTTTGCCCGACTACCGTTACAATAGTTAGGGACAACGCACTTGCCGGGATCTGAAACACCATGGCCAGAGAGCCTGCAATAGCATTGGTCGCAATAGCATAGGTACCCAGGCTGACGATAAAAATCTGGGTCAGCAGCTTGCCGCCGTTAAAAAACATCTGCTCCGCCGCAAAGGGGACGCCGATGAACATAATTTTGCGCAGCATATCAAGCGGGACGCGGAGAAGATCGCGCACGCGCACACGCAGAGCCGTATCGATTTTGAACAGGTACACAAGGGCACAGATCATTCCCGTATACCGCGCGATATTGACCGCCAGCGTCATGCCCAGCACACCCATATCCAGCAGATTTATAAAAACAATGTTCAGGAGTACGTACAAAAGATTCATAATCAGTGACAGCATCAGGGAAGCCCGTGTCCGGCCCACACCCCGCAGCGCACCGCATACGGCCTGAACTACGGCAATCCCCAGATAGGAGATGCTGCTGCCGATCATATAAATCCGGGCATTGTCCAGTACATCAGCAGAGGCTGACCCGAACAGGAGATTTAAGATCGGGGAGTGGAAGCCCATTAGCAGAAGACCGATTCCTACAGAAATCAGCGATACCGAAGTAACGGAACCCGCTGCAGCCTGTGACACCATCCGGTCATTTCCGCTGCCCTTATACTGAGCCACCACTACTGTTCCGCCGGTAGCAATCGCCACAAATACATTGATCAGAAAAATATTCAGTGAGTCCACCATATTCACCGCACTGACCGCCGCCATTCCGGACGAGCTGATCATCGCTGTGTTGACCAGGTTCAGCCCGATGATGAAGGCCTGATCGATTAGGATGGGAAGGAACAGGGCGATAATCTGCCGGTAATCCATCCCTTCCCCGGTAAGGTATTGTTCCAGCCATTGCTTACTGCGTATCCGAGCCTGAAGCTGCATAAACATATCACATTCTTTTCTGTAGAATTTGAGAGCACAAAGTACATTCCTTCCAG
Source organism: Paenibacillus camerounensis (assembly GCF_000723885.1). GTDB lineage: Bacteria > Bacillota > Bacilli > Paenibacillales > Paenibacillaceae > Paenibacillus_AQ > Paenibacillus_AQ camerounensis. The sequence goes on along the minus strand of NZ_CCDG010000105.1, from coordinate 16,909 downwards.
TTTACTACAAAATCCCCATTTCGTCTGTTAAACGGACGGTTACTATACAATAGGGATAGTCCGTGACCGTATAATGTTATGCTTAATAATACAAATAACCCGGAGGCTTATGCCTCACGGGTTATTCCGGGTTACAGCAGCGTTAATCATGCTGCATATTCTATATACCTTAATAGAGCACGTCCTTAGAGCGCAACTTCACCGCCAGGGTAGAGGGTGGAGCTGTACAGCCGTTTGGGCTGCGGAAGCTGACGGCCCGGATGAACCGGGTTAAGCGGAAGCGGCTCACCGGCATAGACTGCTGCCAGCTCATCCGTATAGATGATAACCTGCTCAGTGCCGCTGCCCAGCAGATCCCCGTGCACGGCATAGCCCTGCTCCGCGAACTGTGCAACGATGTTCATTTTACCGTCATATAGCGCAGGCAGCACGCCTTCGCCGCGCCGGTACGCCAGAATGTAGTCAGGCGCATTCTTCCAGAAGCTGCTGACCGCATCCACGATTGTAAGCCAGCCGTCCGTAGTGCGCTCCTCTTTCCACAGCTCCCGGCCGTTCTGATCCAGCAGGAACATGGCGTCCTTTCCCTTAAGACCCTTGCCGTCATCCTCGCGGACCATACGGTCAAGCCCGGCAATCTGCAGTCCGGGCAGCTCAGGGCAGAAGCGCCCAAGGGCCAGATGCTGGGATTCAATGGAGCCCTCGTACCGCCACAGCTCCTGTCCGTCCCGGTCATACATAACTGTAACACTTCCCCCGACCACCAGCTCGGGAAGGCCGTCGCCGTTCACATCACCGACCCACAGGCAATCTGCGTGATCATCCAGATCATGGCAGCTCCATTTCAGCTTCCCGTCGGCATCCAGAAGATCATAACCGGCCATAACCTCATCACGCCCGTCACCGTCGAGATCGGATACCCATGGATAATGGCCCACATTGCCTTCATGAGTCCACAGCAGCTGAAGGTTTTTGTCGAGTGCCCACAACTTGTGGTAACGGTCCTTGAGGATAATGTCAGAAGGGTGCTCGTTACCGCTCAGATTGGCAATAATGATGCAGTCATGCGCTTCAGCGGAGGGCAGCTCGTGTACTGCCTTCACTTTTCCGGTTGCCCCTTCCAATATTTGCAGCTTATCATCCATGACACACAGCACCTCAAGCGCACCGTCACCGTCAATATCATAGATCTGGGCCGGATAATCCGAGCCCTGGCTTCCTGCCCCCTCATCCGGCTTACCGGTCTGCCACAGTAGCCGTCCGTCCAGATCATAAGCGGTCAGACACTGGACCTGATGCGGAATGTATCTGACATCCTGGCGGTTATCCGGCTGCACCAGCAGCAGCTCAGCCCTGCCGTCCCCGTCGAGATCCCCGATCAGCATTTTGCATCTGGGACCGGCAGCCGAAATGTCGATTCCGGCCAGCCGGTGCAATGATTGATTGTTGGTATGATTGGTGTTATTCACAGTCGCTCCCCCTTGTCTCCTATCCGTTTGCCCCGCCTGCAGCAGGTGCAACCGGTCGTCTCTCCCGGCCTGCTCCGATTATTAACCCAAGTCTACTGTCTGCCCGCCCGGCACTTCAACGATTTGACCGTCAACCTCGAGCCAGACCGCAGCAGCATTCGGATTATATACAAAATCCCGGCTAGCCGAAAAAATCAGACTCCGGCAAGCCTTCATATAATGGACTAACTCCAGATTGGTAGCATACCAGATGTCCTCCCGGCCGCCGGCCAGGGCACAAAAGCGCTCCATGAGCTCCCAGTTATTATCGTTGTCGAATTCATAGCTGTGTCCCCATACATACATCAGATACAGATATTGCCGTTTGAACAGTCCGACGAAATTCTCCCCGTGTTCCAGCAGCCCCCGGTTGTGATGGCAGGTTGCCGGCCATTCCAGGAAGTCTTCCGGCAGGCCGAAGCCGCCGGTACTCTGTACGGTCCGGGCATACTCAATGCCCAGATGCGGCAGCAGCTTTTTGATCTCGGCAGTATACGACCCGTTCGGGTAAGACATGCCGCGGACCGGCTGATGCAGCAGCGCCTCCAGCGCCTTGCGGTCCTCCATAATTTCCTCAACGATATATTCCTGCGGACAGCGTGCCATCGTCGGATGGCGCCGCGTATGGGCACTGACCTCATGGCCCTTATAGAGCTGAGGAATCTCCTCCGCTGTAATCCGGTCCCCTTCTCCCAGCAGGCCGGAATTCAAATGGAAGGTTCCTTTGATTCCATATTGGTTGAACAGGCCGACCAGCCGCTCATCCGCACGTCTGCCGTCGTCATAGCTCATTGTCAGCGCCTTGTGCCGGCCTTCCGGATAGCAGTAATACACTCCAGGCATTGCTGTTACGCCTCCTTGGTTCTGGATAATTGTATCTCATCTAAGATAGTGTCCACTCGGCCGCGTCAGCCGAATTTAAAGGCATTTGTGCCTCTCATTTCGTCAATTTGACCGCTTCGGCCCAAATCAAGGGCACTTATGCCTCTCATTTCACACATTTGGCCGCTCCGGCTCAATTCAAGGGCATTTGTGCCTCTCATTTCGCCAATTTGGCTGCTTCGGCCCAAATCAAAGGCACTTTTGCCTCTCATTTCACACATTTGGCCGCTCCGGCTCAAATCAAGGGCATTTGTGCCTCTCATTTCACACATTTGACCGCTCCGGCCAAATTCAAAGGCATTTGTGCCTCTCATTTCGCCAATTTGGCCTCGTCGGCTCAAATCAAAGGCACTTTTGCCTCTCATTTCACACATTTGGCCGCTTCGGCCCAAATCAAGGGCACTTATGCCTCTCATTTCACACATTTGGCTGCGTCGGCCCAAATCAAAGGCACTTTTGCCTCTCATTTCACACATTTGGCCGCTCCGGCCGAATTCAAAGGCATTTGTGCCTCTCATACTTACTGCACGCCCACGCTCAGCGGCTTCCGGGCCATTCAGGGCGCATACACAACCAGATCGCTGTACTCCGCAATCAGCGGTGCCATCTGGCGGAAGCCGATCCGGCCGCCGGCAAGCAGCGGACCATAGGACGAGCCGTCATCGGTCCACTGCAGCAGCGGCAGCCCGTTAATTGCAAAGGTTACTGTAGACCCCCGCTTCACCACCAGCAGCTCATAGGCAGCAGTCATATCGGCCACATCCGGCAGCGGATCAGCCCCCTGCGCGACCAGATGGAAGCCGTAGCTCTTGCGCAGGTTGCAGGTGTGGAAGGAACGCTCCTCCTCCCACATCCGCCGGAAATAAGAGATATGAAAAGCGTTCATCTCCCCGTGATGGTACTGGTCATATTCCCCTGTACGTGCGGCCAGCGACGGGTCAAACAGGTCTTTGCCATTGGCGCCGGCGGCAGCGAAGAACAGAATGGCCAGTCCAGGCTCCCGCAGCGGCCGGAATTTCCATGATACTGCCAGATCCCCCGGAAATACCTCAGGACACCAGAACACAACATTAGCCTTCTGACCCTCCGAAGCAGCCCGCGTGCTCTCCAGCCGTAACCGGCCCATCGGAAAGGTTACAGCGCCGTCCCCCTCCATCCGGAATCCGGCCGTTTGCTCCGGGTCCGCCAGCGTATTCCGGTATATCTCCCGCCACTGCTCCGGGATCAGCGCTGCATTCTGCTGAGGTGTCATTCTGCTGCCCCCTTCACGGAATTACGCTCCGGCAAGGCTTCTGCAATCAGCTCCAGTGCAATAATCGTATTGAGCGACCATTGGGAGGCTTCGTTCGTATTCATCCAGTCAATTTCATTCAGCTCTTCCATGTAAGTAACCGGCGTCTGCGCTTCCTGCAGATTGACTGCACCGAACGGATTCTCAAGCAGGATACTCCAGCAGCGGTCAGCCGTTGCCCGGTCATCCTTGTACCATGCCCCGTAAGCAGCAATAGCAACACTCAGTACAGGGTGCTCAAAGCGCAGCTTGCCTGTAATTGCTCCTCCTGCATAAGCATCCTTCTCTTCCTGCGGCAGGTTATAGAACACGCCGAATTCAGCGAGCATATCCTCCCATACCGGGTCCTCCAGCATCATGGCGAGCTCGAACCACACCTGCGGCCCGCCCATGCAGATCGCCAGATGCCGGCCCCAGTTATCATCACCCATCGGGCTGAGGATGCCGGTTTTGGGATCATATCCGTAGGTTGGACCGGAGATGAGCCGCAGATTGGCTGCTTTGATCCCGTCCAATCCGGTCAATATTTTATCGCGGTAAAACGTATCTTCGTATCGTTCCCAACGGGTCATCCAGTTCGAGCTGAACGCCGCCCAATCCGGGCCAACCCGCACATGTGTCGGAAATTCATCCTTGGGAAAATAAGCCCGCATCGGGTCCAGCGTCACCGTCGTGTAGTCGGCATCCTTCACTCCGTCCATGATGTCGCCGATCCGTTCATCACCGGTAAGGTAATAGTAATAACGGTGCAGCCCGGCCATAGCGATCCGCGCTTCCTTGCAGCCGCAGCCCCAATGCACCACGTTATGCCGCGAGCCGAGCCCCGCATACTCCCCGAAGTGATAGACGTCCACCTCGCTGGTATGCCGGGTCATCGCCTCAGCCATACGGAATATATCCGCGCGCCCGGTTCTCAAAAAGCTCACCCACAGCCACATATTCGGCACCAGCTCCGCATTCTGCCAGGCGCAGCCCCCCAGATCATAGTTCCAGACATGGCGCACGGGATCGTAGCTGTGCATGAAATCCCCGTAATCCCACAGGCCATACCATTTGCGCTGCTCCAGTTCCGCCTGGTAGAAGGAGATAATCCCGTCCAGCCGCTCCTCCAGATAGGCCTTGGCAGGTGTGCTTCGATCCGGCAGGCTCCATAGGCCAAATGCCCGGCTGCGGTGATAATACTCCGGTTCACAGACGAGGAGCGGCGGATGATCCGCCTCCCGCTGCATCTGCAGCAGCCCGGCGGAATCCGGTGTCCCCGAAGTGCACCACAGGGTCAGCTCATTGGTGTTGGCAATACCATACGGGGTAGCACGCAGCTCCTCTGCTCCTTCATATGAAGACTCCACATGGGTCTTCGTATCGTAATGGCGCAGGTCCATCGCCGGAACCTCCGGCGACCAGAACCAGACGGTCAACCCGGCTTCATCGCCGGCAGCACCGCTAAGCTCAAGACCCGACGGATGCTTCTGCCAGAAATCCTTCACTCCGGCAGCCAGACCGCCGCCCTCCGAGCCGATATAGCCCAGCCCTCCGGCACGCCGTCCCTCTGCCCCCTTGATCCAGACACAATCCGGGCCGGTACGCTTATGGACGGCAAAATGCTCCGAGGAATCCTGAACAAGCCGGAAGCTGTCCCATACTGCCGAATCCCGCAGCAGTCCGGTGAAATAGGCATCCTCCCCGGGGTCGAACTGCAGGGTACGGCCTTCCAGCTGGTCAGCGAACAGCTCTGCATATTTCCCCTTGGTTCTGCGGGTATGGAGTGTCTTTGGCGATTCGCTGAAAATGCCCTCACTGCCTGCAAACCGGATATGACGGTTATACAGCGGTCCGCTCAGCGGCACTCTGAACCGGATACCCAGCCCCTTGATGAAATCCTGCTGCGGGTTACCGTCATAATAAAAGGTATGCACTAGCCGGATCGACTCAAGCCCGGCATAAAAATACAGCCGCAGCGTATAGGGAAGCCACTCTCCTGCTCCGTTACTGCTGCGGTGCCGGCCGTCCAGACGGATCACAGCACGCAGCGGCCCGTTCTCCTCCAGGGAAGCCTGTCTGGTTACGCCGGTGAACCGTTCCTGACGCAGTGTCAGCTCACCGCTCAGCGTATCCCGCTGCTCACGCAGACAGACCAGCTCGCTTCCGCTGCATACCCGCTGCCCGCCCATTGCACTGACATCCTTTATATCTCCTGAATGTCCGGAATTGCTATCTGAAGCGCCTGCTTGCTCCGGTCTCCGGCGCAAAATCTGCGAGATTGGTCCCGCACCGTGTCTACCTACACTGCAAATAATCGCACCTGTATCCACGATGTAAGCTTCCTCCGTCTCACGGACGGATATCTTTGCTGTATACTGGACAGCTTCCGGCTTTGTATATCGTTCAAGTGTATACCCTTCCGCTCCGCCTTCCGGGCAGACTGCCGAATGAAATGACCATTTAATAGTACCGTCCGGCCAATAAGCAGCCGGACGGCTTTGCAGCGGCAGACGGGAATTACCGTCCGGCCCGTTAAGATAAAGATCGGCGAGCTCCTTGCGGTTCAACTCTCCTTTGGTCCAGGGAACTCCCCATGTAACCCCCGCAGCTGCGGCGGGTTGGTTCAGCCAGTGTAAATGGATCGGCAAGGCTGAAGACAAGGCTGTCATCTCCTTTTTAGACATCATACGGGCAGTAAATCTTGGCTTATACAAGCCGCCGCAGAGCATGTATGGCGCCCATCCGTATAACCTGCCCGCTACAAGCCTACCGGCTTCCGGTGCCTTTCTCCCCTTCATGCCGGCTCAGCTCACGGTAGCGTGTCGGTGTGATGTCCTCCTGTTTTTTGAATATCCGGTTAAAATAGCTCTGCTGATAGCCGACCTGCATCGCAACATCATTCATTTTCAGATCCGTGTCACGAAGCAGCTCTTTGGCTTTTTCAATCCGAAGCTCCGTTAAGTAATCAATAAAGTTCTGTCCGGTCACCCGTTTAAAAGACTTGCTGAGCAGGAACGGGCTTGTCCCCGTATAATCCGCGCAGCTGTCCAGTGAGATATTGTCCATGTAATGCTCTTGAATGTACAGCATGGCCTGATCAATCGTCCGCCGGATACCGGCATCCGAACGCTCGGACAGCTCCTTTAGGAAAGGAGAAACGACTTGGTCGCGGAACCATGGCAGAATCATACCCGGCTCATGAATCTGTGACAGGCCGGCGTAAAGATTCTTGCCTTTGAACAGCTGGTTCGGCGCAATCCCTGCTTCCAGCACAGCATGCTGTACCGCACCGAGCAGATGCAGCATCCCCTGCTGCACGTCAATGACCTTAGCGCCGTCAGCGGATAGCGTGGTGAGGAATTCCTCCAGCAGCCGGTCTGCCTCCTCCGCTTCGCCGGTGCGCAGCGCCTGAATCAGGCCACGTTCCAGAGCGAACGAATATTGCGGCATATGAGCGCCCTCTCCTTCCCGCTCCAGTTGCTCCAGGCTGACTACCTGGTTACCGCCCCCGTATCTGCGGTGCTTCGCTGCCTGCTTAACTGCTTCAAATGAGCGGGGAATACTTGAAATCTGTTCCATCGGTGAGCTGTATGCCACTGTAGCCTGCAGCTTAAGCATCCGGTTAAGGGTGGCAGCCATCTCTTCGCCGAATGCCTGTACCCGGGCCGGCTCCGGGCCTGTTCCCGGTTCAATCAGCAGGATACCGGCAGTAAGGTTATGCAGATTGACTGTCTCCGCCTGACCAAAGTGCTCGGCCGCCAATTCTCCGATAATATTAACCGCCGCAAAAGAGACCAGGCTCTCGTCCCCGCTGCGGAACTTAGCCTCAAGACTGGAAATACCCGTAAGCTGAATGTATAGCACCACGAAGACGCAATTGTCTACTTCCCACTTGTACTGCTTCATCCGGCCTAGCAGCTCCTGCTCGGAAAAAGCATAGTGATAGCCGAGAAACAGCTGGTGAAGGAAGCTGCGCTGTACATGCGGCAGCTGCTCCGAAAGGGTGTATTGCAATGCATTCTGCTGCCCGTGCAGATTCTGCCAGTGCCGCTCGATCAGCGTCACCTCATCCTCCCGGTCTCCGGAGACATCGTGCTCAGGGAGCAGCGTCTTCAGAAGACGGCGGAAAGGCGAATAGATCCGGCGGGAGGCAATCCAGGACAGAACCGCCGCTAGCAGCAGCGCACTCAGGCTGACTGTAATAATGGTTCTTGAAAGCTCCACCACCGGGGAGGTTATGCTTGAAATCGGTGAAGCGGATACATAAGCCCATTCGCTGGAAATCCGGGAGAAATCACCGTAGGTCACCGCATAGGTAACCCCGTTCCAGTCATACAGGAAGGAAGTGCTGTCACCGCTGCCTCTCGTTTCTATAGCCGTCTGCAGCGCACCAACAAACGGCGTGGGGGTATTATCAACCCCGCTTCCGGAGATGAACAAGCCGCCTGATTTCTGCAGCATATACACCTCTCCGCTGTTATACGGCGTCATCGTCCGCAGCATGTCTGCAACCTTCTGCGTATCCATCCGCAGCAGCAATACCCCGAACGGCTCTAGGCTGCCGCCGGGAATATGGTGCACAAGTGTCAGTTCTTTAGACTTAGGCTTCGCCGGGTCAAAAGCCGTCTCTGTCCAGTAGGTGCTTTGCTCCGTCTTCATCAGCTTTTCATAAACGGCAGCTCCGGAAGACGTTACCGTACCATACTCTGTGCCGAACAGCACCGGACGCTCATCCGCCAGAAACAGCTCCACCTGGCGCGCCATGGAATTGGAGCCCTGCATGACGAGCAGCGTCTTGGTGATGTCCCAAGCCCGCTCGTGATCCATTGTAAAATCCATACCCTTGAGGCTATAGTCAAACTTAGGATCAAATGCCCAATGAGCCAGCATCAGCTCCAGATTGGACAGCTGGTCATCAATATTGGCGGCACGCTGCTCGATCTGCCGGTTGTGCATCTCGAGCAGCTCCTCCTCCAGGCTTCCGCCCGCCATCCAATATACAAGCAATCCTATGATCAGGCCGGGAATGGACGAGACAATCAGCACAATAATCAGATTATTGCGGTAATACCGCCCCTTGCGCCCCTTCCATCCCCGTATAAAGCCCTTCCGCTTTTCTGTCATTCCATTCTCCATGTCTATTCACCAGCCGAATTCATAGTTTAGCATTGCAGCCTTGCGGCATTAATGGGGCTATTCCGGCCGGTGCATGGAGCGGGGCCGGATGCTATTTACCCAATTTTGCGTACAATTCGTTCATTTCTTTTACCAGTTCGTCTCCGCCTGTCTTGCGCCATACGTCAAAGGCTGATTTCAGCCCGGCTTCGTCGATTTGTCCGACAATAAACTTGATGCGCGCATCATTGATGACATTATCAAGCTGTGAGCCTTTTTGTGTATACACAGTAGAGATCAGTGCTTCTGCCGGATTAACTACGATAGTTGCTTCATTTGTCTTTTGCAATTCCGTCTGCTTGTTCCGCAGTTCCGTCTGCTTAATCTGCTTCGCGGCTTTTGCGTTCTCATCCGGAATATAAGGAACCATCTGGTTCAGACCTTCGACTTCAGATTCCAGCAGAACAGTGTCCGTTGAACGTTCTACAAAACCATCCACAAGGTTATAATGGACACCCTCAATTCCGTATCCTGTCAGCGTTTGCAGTTCCGCATCATTCACCTTATCCAGGAAAGCCAGTACCCGCTTCAGCTCATCCTCTGTTTTGACGGAGGATTTCGGGATAGCCAGCATACCGGCGAAGCCGGAAGTCGGGAGTGTATGCAGCTGTCCGTCCTCTCCCTTAACGCCGCCAATAACATCCATGTAGTGACGGTCTGGCTCATCTTTGCCTTCTTTTTGCAGTGCAGCATGAATCTTGTCGTCAATCCGTGCAGCAGTATCCACTACGTCAACAATAACGCCAGCCTGGTTGTTAACAACCGGATCGCTCCATTTAGAGCTGTCCATAACTGCAAAGTCGGAGTTGACCAGCTGCTCATCATACAGCTTTTTCATAAATTTAAGCGCTTCCACATACTCCGGATATTCATGCTCAGGTACAAGCTTGCCATCCTGGATGCCCCATTTATTCGGAGATCCGAACCACAGCTTCATCGCATCAAAGCCGCTGGCCCAGCCGCCGGTCCACTTTACCATTACCATGCCGTAGGTATCGTCCTTGCCGTTACCGTCCGGATCCTGCTCTTTAAACGCTTTCAGCATATTGTAGAACTCGTCCACCGTCTGCGGAGTCTCAAGACCCAGCTTCTCCAGCCAGTCTTTGCGGAATACTACACCGTTGCGGCCCAGCGCCCGGCCTCTGTAAATTCCGTAGTTCTTGCCGTCGATAGCCGAGTTGTTCAGAATGACCGGGTTAGCCTGGCTCAGGTTAGGATAATCCTTAAGGTAGGGTCCAACCTCCCAGAACGCGCCGGATCTTGCCGCATTGACAAAGCTCGAAGCCTTAACATCGCCTACATAAATAATATCGGGCAGTTTGCCTGAAGCAAGCGTAATGTTGAATTTATCGGTATAGGAAGCATTCGGTACCCATTCAAAATGGATATTAGTATTGGTCAGCTCCTCCAGCTTGGCAGCAACGGGGCTGTCATCCTTCGGATAATTGGTTTTGAAAATCGGCAGCATCAGCGTCAGATCCAGCGGCTTCTCTGTTTCCGTTCCCGCTGTAGCCTCAGACTTGGCATTTCCTTCACTGCCTGCAGTTCCTGACGCATTCTTCGTATCATTGTTACTTCCACAGCCTGACATTACACTTACAATCATAATAGTTGACAGTAATGTAAACAACCGCTTTTTAAATTTAACGGATTTCTTTCCTGCTAAACCTTGAGTTTTCATAATTGGCCTCCCTTTATATGTTAAGCATAACAGATTACCCTTTGACTGAACCGAGCATCACCCCTTTGGCGAAATGTTTTTGCAGAAACGGATAGACACACATAATCGGAAGTGTGCCGACCACGATTACGGCCATTTTGATCGACTGCTCAGGCGGCTGTATGAAATTCGGGTCCATCTGGCTGAGGTCGCCGGCTGCCGACTGGGACAGCATAACGATCTGGCGCAGCATTACCTGCAGCGGCCACTTGGATGGATCATTGATATAGAGCAGCGCCGAGAAGAAGTTATTCCAGTGCCCTACCGCGTAAAAGAGCGTAAAGGTCGCAAGCACCGGCTTTGAGAGCGGAAGCACGATTTTCCACAGCAGGCCAAGCTCACTGCAGCCGTCAATCCGTGCCGCCTCCTCCATTTCCACCGGAAGCTCCTGGAAGAAGTTTTTAACAATAATCAGATTGAACGCGCTGATTGCCCCCGGCAAAATCAGGGCATTTAAGGTATCCAGCAGCTGGAGATCACGTATGACCAGATAGGTGGGGATCATGCCTCCCCCGAACAGCATGGTGAAAATAACCAGATTCAGGATCATATTGCGGCCCATCAGATACCGCTTTGCCATCGGATAAGCCATGGTTACGGTAAAGAACAAATTGACAATCGTCCCGACAGCCGTCACATATAAGGAAACCCCGATGCTTCGTACAATCGTATCCGTTGAAAAGATGAATTTATAAGCATCGAACGAAATCGTTGTAGGAATCAGGAAGACCGCACGCTTCGTAATTTCCGCCTCAGTTGCGAACGAACCGGCGACTACGAACAGAAACGGCAGTATGGCGGTGATTCCGATAATTCCCAAGATAATGTAATTGAAGATGTCAAAGGTGATCTCACCCGTGCTCCGATATTGCTTCTTAACCACGCAAACAGCCTCCCTCTTAGTAAAGTCCCGATTCGCCGAATTTTTTGGCGAGCCAGTTGGTGCCGAGCACCAGTACAACACCGATTACGGATTTGAACAGCCCGACAGCCGTACTGTAGCTGAATGCCCCCTGGGTAATCCCCAGCGCATATACATATGTATCAAAGACTTCAGCAACTTCGCGGTTGAGCGCATTCATCATCAGATAGATCTGCTCGAACCCGTTGTCCAGAATGGTTCCCATCCGCAGAATCAGCAGAATGACAATCGTGCTGCGGATTGCAGGCAGTGTAATATGCCAGATCTGACGCAAGCGGCTTGCTCCGTCCATTACAGCTGCTTCATATTGCTCCACATCGACACCGGCCAGCGCAGCGAGGAAGATGATTGTTCCCCATCCGCATTCCTTCCAGATTGTCTGGAGAATGATCATCGGCCTGAACCAGTTAGGGTCGGCGAGGAAGTCAATTTTGCTTCCTGTATACGTATACAGGAATTCATTCACTGCTCCGCCCTGAGTGGTCAGAAATACATAGGATATACTGGCGACGATAACCATGGATATAAAATGCGGCACATAAATCAGGGTTTGAATCGTCCGTTTGTAGAAGGACAGCCGTATTTCATTTAATAGTAGAGCCAGTATAATCGGTGCCGGGAAAAAGAACACCAGATTCAGCAGTGACAATACAAGTGTGTTACGCAGCAGCATGAAAAAGTCCGGGTTCTGGAAAAATGTGCGGAAATGCTCAAGTCCGACCCATTCGCTTTTCATGAAGCCCAGGAAAGGCTGGAAATCTTTGAATGCGAGCAAAATCCCCCACATTGGTACATATTTAAATACCAAAAAATACAGGAGTCCCGGGGTTAGCAGGATGTAGAGCCATTTATCGCGCTTTAGACGTTTGAAGACCATCTCCCGCTTACTGCGGTAGGCGCCAGTATGAATCTCCGCCGTTCCCATCGCCGCTCCTTGTTTCATTACATTCACCTCCGATAGGATTATGCAGCCTTGTCTATTCTCTTGGGCTACGGTTCCCATTATGTCCCTGTTACATTTTTCCGGCAATCATACTTTTTGGATGGTTCTGCAGCCGGTTTGGTACAGCACAATTCAATAAAGTGCAAAGCCGGCAAAACATTACTATTGCCTGCCTGACAGGCGGCAACTATGATGCCGGAAGAATAAATCCTTTCATTATAATCACCTGGAGGTATGTTCAGTGAAGCATAAACTGTATTACGGTGCCGCATGGTATCCGGAGCTGTGGGGAGAACAGGAGCGGCAGCAGGATTATCAGCTTATGAAGGAAACCGGTATCAACCTGGTCCGTATGGGTGAGTTCATCTGGTCAGAGCTGGAGCCTGAGGAGGATCTTATTGATGTACGCCCGTTTGCCGAATATGTCCGGCTGCTGCATAACCACGGCATCGACACCATTATGTGTACCCCAACCGCAACACCGCCTATATGGCTGACGCACGGACATCCTGAGCGCCTGTTCGTCAAGGCAGACGGAACGGTGATGAATCACGGGTCCAGGCAGCATGTCTGTACCAATAATCCGTACTTCCGGCAGCGGGCAGCCATTATTGCCGAACATCTGGCCCGGGAGCTGGGGCAGCTGCCCGGCCTTGTTGCCTGGCAGCTCGATAATGAATTCAAGGCGCATGTAGCCGAATGCATCTGCGGAACCTGCAGATTACTGTGGCATGAGTGGCTGGAGCAGCGCTACGGCAGCATTGACAGGCTGAATGACGCTTGGGGAACCGCTGTATGGAGCCATACCTATCAGTCCTTTGAGCAGGTGCCGCAGCCTGTGGCTACCCCGTTCCTCCATAACTCCTCGCTTGTTACATTGTACAGGCTGTTCCATATGGAGAAACTCGCTGAATTCGCAGCAGAGCAGGCAAGTATTCTGCGCCGCTATTCGGATGCGCCTATCACCCACAATAGCAGCGTTGCTTTTCACGTGGATAATGAGCAGCTGTTTAAGGAGCTGGATTTTGCCTCATATGACACCTATGCCTCCCAGGCCAACCGCCATGCTTATCTGCTGAACTGTGATCTATGGCGAAATTTCAAGCCCGGACGGGATTTCTGGCTGCTTGAGACCAGCCCGGCATATGCCGGCTCCCTCACGAGTTACGGCCAGCCGCATCCGGACGGCTACCTCACAGCCGAAGCAGTGTCCGCGTATGCACTTGGAGCCGGGGCTTTCTGCTACTGGCTGTGGCGGCAGCAGCGCTCGGGCAGCGAGCAGACACACAGCTCGATTCTCAGCGCCTGGGGCGACCCGGCGCTCGGATACGATAATGTACGGGCCGCATCAAAGGCCCGGCTGGCAGTCGAGCCGCATATGCTGGCTACCCGGCCGGTGCAGGCTGAGGTCGCAATAACCTACTCGGACCGGACCAAAGCTTATCTGGCTACCGAGCCGCACCGGAAGCTGAACTACCGCTCCCTGCTCGGTGACTTTTATAAAAGGTTCGTGGACATGGGCATTCACCGTGATCTGGTGCCGGAAGGCGGCGAGCTCAGCGGCTACAAGCTGCTGTTCACCCCCTTCGTGCACTATCTGTCCCCTGAGTATTTGCAGAGAGCACTGGCGTTCACGGAGGCCGGCGGCATCTGGATCGCCGGCCCGCTGAGCGGCGGACGCACAGCTGAACACACCCTGCATACCGATGCTGCTCTGGGTACGCTTGAGCGGTATGCAGGCGTGCATACCAAATACGTCTACCCGATGGAGGGAACCGGCAGCATCGGGCAGGCTTTTGGCTTGTCCGCGCCGCTGTCCTTATGGAGCGCGGTGTTTGAGCCGCTGCCCGGCGGAGCCTCCGTGATCGGCGAGATCACGGAGGGCCGGACGCCGGGCCTTGCCTTTGCGACCGAGCAGCCGTATGGCCGGGGGGCCATCGTAATGCTCGGCTCGCTGCCGGCCGGCGGGGACGGCGATCAGCTGCTGCAGGCGCTGATCGGGCATTATGCCGGCCGGGCCGGTGTGACGCTGCGCAGCGACGTCACTGCCGGCACTGTGGTGTGCCCGCGGCGCGGGGACGCGGGCGAGCTGTGGACCGTCGTGAACATGGACGGTCTCGGGGGCACTGTGACCCTGCCGCGCAGCGGGCAGGATGTCCTTGCCGGCCGGGCTGTACCGGCCGGCCCGCTGATGCTGGAGCCGTATGAATACCGGCTCATTGCACTCCGAGAATAGTGGCGCGGATTTGCACCGCGGTTCATTTAGAAGCGGGTTATGCTGCAATAAACAATAAACCCGAAGCACGGAATCCGGTCACATAGGAATGAAGATGAGTGCGCTGGCCGTACATGAATGGGGGCTCTCGTATGATCGTGCATGCATGCCGTCACACACTTGTCCCATATATGTCCCGCACACTTGGTCGCACACGTCTTATCGCAAAAAAAGCAGTACGCAGCCGGATTTAATTCCGCTGCATACTGCTTTTTAGATGTGTAAGTAATGCTTAATGGTTAATTCCGCTTGATAGCAAGCTGCATAGGCCATTTAGCCCTACCATAAGTGCACTCCCCTGTCGATCATTCCAGCCAGCTAACTAACCTACATAACTGCACTCCGTACAACTAAAACAGCCGTTTGGCCACGGAAAACACATATAAGTGTATTCCATACAATTAAAATGTCCGCATAACCCCTCTTTTAGGCCAATATGGGCAAAAATAACTGCACAGAGTACACTTATATGGCGCGACGGCAGCAATTTAGCGTTTTTAATTGCACAAACTGCAACTAAACCTCACACTTAGCAGTGCTTGCCATAACAACAGGCTGTGCGTAGATAAGCAATAGCTCTTCATTACTCTTCAACAACCCCGCAACTTTATACCGCTGCAAAGCTCTGCCGCATCACACTGCTCCGCTACTAATCCAAATCCGCTCCATTCGAAGCAATCGCCTTCTGATACCAGTAAAAGCTCTTCTTTTTGAACCGGTCCAGCGTACCCTTACCCTCGTCGTCCTGATCCACGTAGATCACACCGTAACGTTTGGACATCTCGGAGGTCGAGGCGCTGATGATATCAATTGCTCCCCAGCTGGTATAGCCCATCACGTCAACCCCGTCCAAGACAGCTTCTTTTACTTGTGTGATGTGCTTGCGCAGATAGTCGATCCGGTAGTCATCGTTGATTGAACCGTCTTCCTCCACCTTATCTTTTGCCCCGAGACCATTCTCCACAACGAACAGCGGAAGCTGGTAACGGTCGTACAGTTCCTTGAGCACGATACGCAAACCGATTGGATCAAGCTGCCAGCCCCATTCGGTTACCTGCAGATTCGGGTTCTTCACCGTGCTGAACAGGTTACCGCCGGTCACGCCATATTTCTCCGGGTCCACCGTCGAGATAAGCGACGTGTAGTAGCTGAAGGAGATGAAATCCACTGTGTGCTCACGCAGCAGCTGCTCGTCTCCCGGCTCAACCACGAGATTGATGTTATTTTCGGCAAAATACCGCTTCACAAACGGAGGATAACTGCCCCGTGCCTGCACATCGGTATGCAGCAGATTGAGCTGGTTGTCTAACTGTGCCTGATGTACATCCTCAGGCCTGCTGGTTGCCGGATAGTGAATCATGCGCGCCAGCATGCAGCCGATCCGGAACTCCGGATTGATCTCACGGCCCTTTTTCGTTGCCAGACTGCTGGCCACGAACTGGTGATGCAGCGCCTGATAGGACGCTTCACGGATATTATCCACGGTATCTTCAACCACGCCGCCGCCGGTGAACGGTTCAATGATTGTCGTGTTGATCTCATTAAAAGTAAGCCAGTACTTGACCTTATCCTTGTACCGGGTCATCACTGTTTCTGCATACTTTTCATAAAAAGCAATCACCTTGCGGTTTCTCCACCCGCCGTAATTCAGCACCAGCGACATCGGCATTTCATAGTGGGACATAGTAACCAGCGGCTCAATCCCGTACTTATGCATCTCGTCGAACATATCGTCATAGAACTGCAGCCCTTTTTCGTTCGGCTCCGCATCATCCCCATTCGGGAAAATCCGCGCCCAGTTAATCGACATCCGGAACACCTTGAAGCCCAGCTCGCCGAACAGAGCGATATCTTCCTTATAACGATGGTAAAAATCAATCCCGTAGCGCTTCGGATACCCCTCAGCCGTAGTGTGCTGCATCCCCCGCTGAATAGATTCACTGGTGACATGCATCAGCTCTTTCAGATTGGTATAATCCTTTTTCTTAAAATAAGGCACCATATCCGCGGTGGACAGCCCTTTGCCGTCCGCATCAAAAGCACCTTCCGCCTGATTGGCAGCTATCGCGCCGCCCCACAAAAAACCTTCCGGAAATCCTTTCTGTATGCTCAATGTGCTCATCTCCTTGGTTTTTATATAGATTGAAGTTGTGATTTGTAATTAAGGGCTGAGCCGTGACTCCAGAGAATATTTGGACTTCCGGCCGCTGTTGT
>NZ_CCDG010000104.1 GCF_000723885.1 Paenibacillus camerounensis | reverse complement strand
GAGAGGCAAAAGTGCCTTTGAATTTGGCTGATGCGGCCAAATGAGCCGAATGAGAGGCAAAAGTGCCTTTGAATTCGGCTGACGCGGCCAAATGAGCCGAATGAGAGGCAAAAGTGCCTTTGAATTTCGGCTGACGCGGCCAAATGAGCCGAATGAGAGGCAAAAGTGCCTTTGAATTTGGCTGACGCGGCCAAATGAGCCGAATGAGAGGCAAAAGTGCCTTTGAATTTGGCTGATGGGGCCAAATGAGCCGAATGAGAGGCAAAAGTGCCTTTAAATTCGGCCGACGGGCCAAATGAGCTGAATGAGAGGCAAAAGTGCCTTTAAATTCGGCCGGCTAGGCCAGTCATAGTTTTATCTCAAAAAGACGGTCAACAGACAGCTATATAGCTGGTGTTGACCGTCTTTAGTATGTTGCTTTACGTCCCGGCAGCTTTCATCTAGCTTACCTCGAGCACAGCCTTGATGAATTTTTTCATTGCCGTCGGCGTGCCGTCGCTGGCCCACTGCTCAAGGGCTTTATCCTGCCGGCTCATATAAGCATCCAGCTTCTCAGCCAGCAGCTTGTCAAAAGCCTCCGGATTCCCGGAACGCTCCGCCTGAAGCTCCATGATCAGCAGGGGCCAGCTGTAGCCGCCCTTGCCGAAGCTGTGCTCGGGATAACGCTTCGACAGCTCCAGTACAGACTCCAGCGGCTGGCCCGCAGCCAGCTCGGCAGCAAGATAGCTGCCGATAAAGCGGTGGCTGGGATCTGCCTCCATCGCCAGGGCATACTGCTGCCGCGCTTCGTCCAGCTTGCCCTGATACATCAGGGCGAGAGCATTGAGGGAGCGGTCGTAGCTGCCTTGCTCCTGCCCGTTCAGCTCCAGATACAGCGCATAGTATTGGTTGTAATTGCTCCAGTCGGAGCGGTCCAGATAATAATCTGCCAGATTAAAAGCAAAGTTGGCATCCGGACGCAGCTCCACCAGCTTCACTAACAAGGTCATCGCCTCATTCATGACCCCGGCATCCCGGGAATAGGAATGCTTGGCAAACAACAGATGAATCAGCATTTTGAGCGCATGGTCATCCTGTGGATTTGCAGCGTAATCGCTGCGGTAGGCCTCCAGCGCTTCTTCCGGCTTTTTGTCCGCAACCAGCTTATCCGCAGCAGTCATAGTTCTGGATTTCAAATAGAAGAACGGCAGATTGCCGACGGTCTCCTCATTAAGACGATATCCGTTGCTGCGCGTAATGACACGGTCTTGCGCATCGTAAGCATCAATACTCCAAGAGAATCTGCTATCCGGATCGGCAAAGCCGAGCAGGGAGGCAGGTGAAACGGACTGCCAGCCTCCCCCGCTGCTGCCGGTAGAGAAGCCGCCGCTGTTATACAGCTCTGTGACCGGGATTGCAACCTGATTATCCGTAATCCTCTGCCGGGTGATATGGCTGATGAGGCCGCCGTTGTCATCGACTGTTGTAGACAGATTGTAATAGGCGGCTCCTTCTACAGCTTCCCACTTGAATTGTACCGTATCCCCGGTTAATACCTGTGAGTTAACAGGAGATTGCAGCTCGAGCAGCGGCTGGAGTGTGATGTCATGTATGACTGAGCTGCCAGCCTGGAGCTCGATCCAGTCGTCAGACTGCACCGGCCAGGTCCAGCCGTCGATCTGCTCAAAGCTGAGGCCGAGCTGAATCTGATAGAATCCGGGAATCACGCCGGAGAACTGGAAATGTCCTTCACCATCCGTAACAATCTGGTAAGGCTCGGAATCATAGCTTACACTGTGATACAGCTCGCTTTCCGCGCGCAGGAATATTCCTGCCCGGGCGACTGGAGTACCGTCGCTTTTAGTAAGCGTGCCTGACAGGGCGGCAGGTGCATTAAAGCCCAGTTTTACAGCTTCCTGCAGCGCTGTCTGAAGCGCGGCAAGCTGCTCCTCTATGAGGGAGGATGTGCTGCTCTGTTCAGCTTCATTGCTGCCGCTGTCCGTGCCGCTGCCGTCTGCGCTGCCGCTGGCTGCAATGCCATCGTCTGCCCCGCCGGAAGCGTTCTGCTGTGAACTGCTGCCAGCCGGGTTAAGCGCAGCATCCCGTTCAGCCCAAACCTTACGGTATTCCTCCAGTGCACTGTTCACCAGCTCAAGAGCCTCACTGCCCTTACCTTGTGCGAACAGCAGCCGTCCCTGCAGCCAGGCTGCCCTGGCATCCAGCTCTGATTCGTTATACTGGACAGTATATTCCTGCTGGGCAAGCAGCTCCCCGGCCTGTGCGAACTTTCCGGCATTCAGCGCCCGCTCAGCCCGGAGCAGAGTCAGCTCGCGGGCGGCTGAAGACTTGCCGCTAACTCTGCCTAAGGCAGCAACAATTGCCTGATCTGCCTGATTCCCTGTGCTGCCTGCCGCGTCATACTCGTAGACCAGCTGTTTCACTGCATTCTGCATCGAGTAATCTGCCGGTCCCGCCTGAATATATTCCTCCAACAGCTTTATCCGGTCCACGGGCAAGAGCGGTGAAATCTCCTCATCCTGAGGCTGGCTCACCCGGCTCATTGAACTACCTGCGTATACGTTGAACCAGTAAGCCGGATAGGAGCTGTCCGGCTCTACAACCGTCTCGCGGATCAGCTGCATTCTTGCGCTCCCGCTGCTTGCTTCGAGCTTCTGCAGCAGCGCTGTCCGTGCATCCGCAGAAGCCTGCTGAGCCGGGCCTAAATCAGCACGGGCCCAAGGATGGGTAAGCCCAATGACCGTCAGCAGGATGAGAGGAAGCAGCAGAAAAAGCACCAGATGCTTAACCTTGATTCTAATGTTCATGCTGCTTCACCGCCTGCTCGTAGAGGTCTTTCCAATAGGTGTTGCCCCCGGTTTCGATCAGTTCCCGCCGTTCCTGCAGCTGGACTGATTGCTGCTGCTTTGTTGTAATCTGCGGGGTGTAGAACAGCAGAATTCCTGTTGCGAGCACCGCTGCGGCAGCACTTAACGGCTTCAATGGAATTTCCAGCTCCGTATTCCATAGCGCAGAGAGACGTGCCCGGATGGTCAGAGGATGGGTCTGCTTCAGCACCTGCTCATGGCCGGAGAAGGTGACATGAGCCAGCTCTCCTTCCAGCCGCAGCCTGAGCGTTTCACGTTCATTGTCCATTTTCACAATCCTCCTTCTCCAGGATGGTTTTTAGCAGCACCCGTCCCCGGGCGAGCCTTGATTTGACTGTGTTTTCCCGTGTTCTCAGCTGGGAAGAAATTTCCCTTATACTCATCTCGTGGTAATAGTACAGTGTCAGGCATTCGCGGTACCTATAATCAAGGTCTCCGATAGCCTCCGATAGCTTCCCGCTGTACCATTCTGCCATAAAAAGCTCCTCGGCTCCGGCGGAAGCTTCGCCCGCAGCCTCAGCCCACTGTCCGCTTTCTGCTGCCGGAAAAATACTCCGCCAGCTCCATGTCCGCTGCCTCATCCGGCAGCGGTTAACCGTAATCGCAATCAGCCACGGCCGGAGCCGGGAGGGCTCCTGGAGCTGGCTGATTTTGGTATAAGCCTGGATGAAGGTGTCCTGCACAGCCTCTTCGGCAGACTGGCGGTCCCTAAGCAGCAGGCAGGCCGTTCTTAGCAGCATATCCCCGTACTCATCCATCAGCTGGCGGAGCGCCGATTCATCTTTGGCTTTGATTCTCTCTATAATATCCAGACGATGCTCCCTCCCTTTACTAATTAAGATGCGGGCTGAACGGATATGGTTGCGTGCATGAGCAGGAAAATCATTTGCAGCAGCTTCATGGTTCAAGGCCGCAGTGCTTGTCTACAATAAAATAAGCTCGCCAGTTATCCGTTTCTGCGCAACGCGTTACAGCAGGGCAGAAGTATACGTACAAACCGCCGTCTGCAACCTTTAATCCGTCCCGTGCGTCAGAACCATTACTTCTATCAGCTTGACTAACCAAGGAGATGACAGCATGACAACCACATTCAAAAAAGCAGCAGGAATTATCATACTGGCCGGCGTATTTGGGCTTACCGCCTGTAATTCCTCCGCCGGCACGGGGAAAAGCGCGGAAGCAACAAATGCCCCCGCAGCAGAGGCCACAGCTGCTGTTCAGCCGGCGGCCGCAGCCAGCCCTTCGCCGGCGGCAGCTGAAGAATCCGCAGCGCCGGCAACTACGGCCGTCCCGGATACAGCGGCCGGCAATACCTCAGGAGCTGCTGCCGCCGACAGCGCCGGACAGCTGAAGGAGCTGCTGGAGCTGGCCCGGCAGGGCAAGGTTCCCGGAGTGGAGTATGCCGCGCACAGCGGAATGATTGACGAAGTCGAGACGGCATGGGGCGAGCCTGACACCAAGGAGTCTGCCGGCAAAGGGATCTATTCCACCTACAGCGCAAAGCATGTTGTGTTCGGCTCCAACAAGGGCAGCAAGATATTTGATGTCCGGTCCAGTGCGGCTGACCTGCAGCAGCTGACATTGAAAGAGATTGAACAGACGCTCGGCAAGCCGGATGATACTGCGGTGAACGGCAATGACAAGATTTATATTTACCAGGCGGGTAAGGAGTACCAGCTGAAGTTCATTATCCCGGAGGCAACAGGCACCGTGGATCATATATCGGTGTTTTCAGAGCAGGACTCCTTTAACAATATGGCGGGATAAATAGGGAGAAAGGGCAGATCTGCGGCAGGAGCGGATTTGCTCTTTTTTTAGTCGTCACATACCCCTCAGGAAATCCGGCTGTTATAATACATCCATGGATTTATCCTTGGAAAAGAGGGACCTGCGATGCAGCTCAAATTGGATGATAGCAACTTTACTGTGGCAAATGGTGAGATTACCCTTCAGCTCCTGCCCAAGGAATATGCGCTTCTGGATTTTATGTACCGCAACAAGGGACGTACCTTCACGCGCGGACAGCTGCTGGACAAGGTCTGGCCGCTGGAGTATCCGGTGGAGCGGACCGTCGATGATCATATTTACCGCCTGCGCAAAAAACTCCGTCCGTTCGCGGGACTTACGCTCCAAACAGTACGCGGCTCCGGTTACAGCCTCTCCCTGGCGGAAGCGGCACCTGTCCGCCTGCTTAATCCGACGACCCATGACACGGAGCTGCGTAATACGATGACAGAGGTATTCAATAAATTTCATGTTTACGGCCAGGGGAGGTCGATGCTCAGTCTGGCCAGCCAAAAGGATGTTCTCGGCTATGAGCTGGACCCGCAGGTCGCTGTGTCGGTTCATTTTGTACAGGGCGATCTGGAATGGCTTATGCATACGGAGGAGGTTGCGCTGAAAGACCGGCTGTTTCATTTGTTTCTATTCTACATGTTCACCGGTGAACCGGAGGTTAAGCTTGCGGTTTGTGAGCGGGTAATCTCTGCGCAGGTGCTGCATCCGGAGGATCAGCTGGAGCTGGACATCCTCACCATTCTCGATCTGTTCATTCTGGCCGGTGAGCCTGAGCGTGCGCTGGATCGGCTCGTCCGGTCCTATCAGGTAATCTCGGAGCCTGAATATGAGAATTTTGTACCGGTAACCATGATTACCGAGCTGTTCGCGCAGCTCGCTGCAGGAGCCGGAAACGAAGTGCTTATGCAGATGGATGAAGCTATTGTGAAGGCTTTGCAGGAGAAGCCCTTCCTGAGGGAAACCGGCAGCTATAACATTGTAAAAGGGCTTTGGCAGCTGCGGAATAATCAGCCCGCTGAAGCAGAAGCGCTGCTGGATGAAGGGCTTGATGTGCTGGAACGGTCGGGATTCGTTCCGCTGCGCCTGTACGGCTTTTACCGGATCTGTCACTATTGCCGCCTGTACCTGCCTTCACACCCGCTGCACCGCAAATATGAACGCAGGTTTGCTGCTGTAATGGAGGATATTGGACTGGACCGTTATGAGCAGCGGCTGGAAGAATTGCTGATGCAGGTGCTGAAATCGTAAATCCTGACTCTCTTGAGCTTCCTCTGATAATGCTCTGACAATTCCCCTGTACATTAAGGTCATAAGATGACTTGATTCATCGAGACTATGTAGATATCTGGAGGAATGTCAGATGGAAGCTTCACCTAAGCAGGGAACAAGCCTGCTTCATAACAAGGTCTACGTGCGCATATACAGCGCATTTGCCACTGCCAGCTTTGGCGACTGGTTCGACTCATTGGCTATTCAGGTGCTGGTCGGATACCGCTGGCAGGTCAGTCCGCTGATGCTGGCCATGATTCCGGTGGCAATCGCGCTGCCCAGCATTCTGCTCGGCTCCGTAGCCGGAGTCGCCGCTGACCGCCTGAACAAGCTGAAGCTGATGCGGGTGTGTGATCTGCTCACCGCAGTACTGACGCTTGTACTGTTACTCGCCCCGAATATGTTCTGGCTGCTGCCCCTGCTGTCACTGCGTTCCGCTATTTCAACAGTCAATGTGCCTGCCCAGCAGTCCTTGACCCGGAGTATTGTCAGAGAGGATCAGCTGCTCCAGGCCTCTTCACTGAACGGGCTGGTCAACCAGGGCTCCAAAATCGCCGGCCCGCTGCTGGGCGGCCTGGCGCTCACCTTCCTTACACCTCAGTGGTGTATCGTACTCAATGCGATGCTGCGCGGCTGCTCTTATCTGCTGCTGCTGTCAGTGCGCAATATTCCTGCCGGATCTGAGCCGGTGCCGCAGGCTGCTGAAGAGCAGATTCCGCTGCGCACCATGTGGAAGGAAGGGTGGGGCTTTATGCTGCGGACCCGGATTCTGCTAAACATGATGGTGTACGGTCTGTTAGGGGCGCTTGCTATTCAGGTTATTGATTTTCAGTTCACCAGCCTGTTCCGGGTCTATTCTCCAACAGGAGAAGCGGTGCTGGGCTGGATGGTCGCCGCTTCCGGTGTAGGTGCGGTGCTGACCATTCTTCTATTAAGCAAATTAAGCAGTGCTGTCAGCTATACGTGGCGGCTGGGGATGGGCTACATGCTGATT
Source organism: Paenibacillus camerounensis (assembly GCF_000723885.1). GTDB lineage: Bacteria > Bacillota > Bacilli > Paenibacillales > Paenibacillaceae > Paenibacillus_AQ > Paenibacillus_AQ camerounensis. The sequence continues at coordinate 518 of NZ_CCDG010000104.1, read as the reverse complement.
GGTCTGTCGGTTGCCGGCCTCGGATTGCTGCAGCCGGGTGCTCCGGTCATCTGGGTGCTGCTGCTCGGCTTTATTCTGGGGGCAGGGAATGGTGCCTTTGCCGTTGCCTTCAACTATATGCTGCAAAAAGAAACCCCGCCGCACATGACCGGGCGCGTCTTCGGCATCCAGAACACTGTGCTTAGCGCTGTAATGATCCTTGCTCCGCTGCTTGGCGGTCTGCTGGTCGGGTTGGCCGGACCGGGCCGGATTTTCCTGATCTTCGGCCTTATTCAGACGGCGCTGGGGCTGGCCGGCCTGATCTTCGGGCGGGCGCTCTGGCAGGAGAAACGGGAGGTTAAGGCCAGCCGGATGGAGCAGGCGGGGGAGGGGCTGGGCGGATTGAAGTGGTCGTAATTGTAACCTCTTCATGCGGAATCGGATCCTTCTCCGGCGGATTGTTGTAGCGCAACCGCCGCTCCCGGACTGCTTGCGGTGCACCACACTGACACCAATATATCACACCTAAAGCATGTGGG
>NZ_CCDG010000103.1 GCF_000723885.1 Paenibacillus camerounensis | reverse complement strand
ATCTTCACTCCCGGTTCAATGTTTAGGACAGTATAAAAGATACTTGTGTTTTTTATATGTCCTAAACAAAGGAAGACCGAAATCCGCTGTTCAATCTTACTTCTTCTTGCTTTTCTTTATGGTGCCATCCTCTTTTATCGCATAGAAGAAGCTGACATCCTCTGCGCCACCTTCCTCGTCTGTCACCTGAAACGTCGCAGCATCGGCAGAACGCTGCACACTTCCGGTGGCGAAGCAGAATACCGCGTGGCCATCATTACCCCAGAACCGGTTCAGCATCCGGAAGTTCCTGCCGTCGATCCCTTTTACCGTGCGCTTGCCATTGGCGTTGTAGAGGCCGTTACAGTCTGAGGCCCAGCTCTCCGGCCCCTGATCGAACAGATACACGAAGCTGGCCCTGTCCAGCTTTTTGGCCGGGCTCCCCCACTGGTACACCGTACCCCGGTCTACTGCCCAGCTTCCATTCTCAGACAGCACCTCGAAGTACTCCGGGTCGGCACCCGGCAGCGGCACCAGAATATAGTCCGGATGTCCGAACGGGGGTTCTGTGCGGTCGAACGTTGCATGAAATACGTGATTCTTATCTTTAGAGAGACCGAGATACCCTGTTGGCAGCAGGCATTGAAACGTAGCAGGATCGGCGCCATTAACCCGGTATCCGTTATAAAAAATGCTCTCGTCATCTTTCCCGTACATTCCATGCAGTGCTTTGAAGGTCTGAGCGTTGGCTGCGGTAACCTTTCTCCATGTATAGTAGACTCCATCCGCATCGCGTCCATAGTGGCCGCTGAGCACTTCAAACGTTGCCGGATCTGCCCCTCTTACCAGATTATAAACCTGGCGCTGCTCCTTCCTGTTCGGTTTCCCGTGCTCCTCACTGTAGAAAACGGCAGATGCAGTCTTGTACCAGTTGCCTTGTATATTTTCAGCACCCTGCTCACTCTTGGCATAATCCGGATGCCACCAGCCGCCCACATCGGGATGGCTTTCCCGGAGCCATTCTATGAGCTCTCCTTTGCTGCTGTTGGCGTACGACAGTGAATTAAACAGATGCAGCACATGATCCTTATCTATACAGTAGTCCATTTTGGCCGCTGCGGTTTCTGTATCGATATCGTCCCAGGTGTGAAAGCGGTCACCGTTCTTGACATACAGGCGTTGCCTGTCCGCTGAAAAATAAGGCGATCCCGGCAACAGCCTGAAGGTGTCAGGGTCTGCCCCCGGAATCGCCTTGTCTTCCAGATAGACATGTGAACGGTCCAGTCCGTAATCATCATCCAATACGCGGAACCCTTCCGTTTCCCGGCTCACCAGCGTCACTTTGCTCTTACGGCCGTCGAACCACCATACTCCTTGAGAGTCCCGCAAATATCCGAACGGCAGCCATCCGCGATTGAAGATATGAATTATCGAAAAACCTTCACTGGTGATTCCGCCCTTAAGCTGCGCAGGTTCTCCTTCATTCTGTTTGAGCAACACCCGGTCCGCTTCAGTAACAAACAGGCTAGACATTTACTATCCTCTCCTCACAGTTTATTTGGTCTATCATATAACAATCCTGCTTCGGAGGAAATTCCTGTGTGATATCGCAGTAATCTAAGGAGTGCGGAAGATGTAGCCTTGTCCCCAGATCGTCTGAATGTATTCGTCCCCTTTCGGGTAACGGGAGAACAGCTTTTTTCGTAATCGCTTAATATGATTATCTACGGTGCGCCGGTCATAGATCTCTTGGTAGGATGATTTCCACACTTCCTTGAGTAAGGCTTCCCGGGAGAAGGCAGTTTCCTGATTGGTTACGAGAAAATAGAGCAGATCATATTCTTTGGGAGTCAGATGAATTTCATTGCGCTGTACAAGCACGCGCCGGGCTGACGGCTGAATTACAATTTCTGCAATCAGGATTTGACTGCCGGAGACCGTTTTGTCGAAATGGTAAGCTTCCTGGGCACGGGCCAAAATACTTTGGATACGTAATACAACTTCCCTCGGACTAAACGGCTTGACGACATAATCGTCAACGCCTGCCTTAAAGCCTTCGAGCAGGTCCTTTTCTTCCGAGCGTCCGGACAGCATCAGGATCGGAATCTCCTGGTGGTTCAGCTTCACATGCTTACAGATCTCTATGCCGCTTATATCGGGTAACAGCCAGTCCAGCACCATCAGATCATATTTTCCGCCGGTCATACAGCAATTCAGAATGGCTTGTTCGCCGCTATCCGCTTCGTCTACAACATAGCCTTCTTTCTCCAGGTATTTCCTCAGCAGCGTGCGGATTCGAGTTTCGTCGTCTACCAGCAGAATTCGTTTATGGGTATTAGTCATGTCTCTGCACCTCCGTTTTGCTTAGGCTTCAGGTCTGCCTATTACTCGCCAACCATTTGCAGCTCGATTTGCTTCATCCGGTAAAAATAGCCCTGTTGTTCCATTAGCTCTGAATAGGAGCCGGCTTCGATTATCCTGCCTTGCTCGATTACTATAATTCTGTCCATACCTTCCAGGCCCGTAAGCCGGTGGCAAATGAACAGTAATGTATCTCCGGCAGACTGTTCGTAGAGACGGGTTAACACTCGTTGTTCCGTTACATAATCCAGCGATGATGTCGGTTCATCCAGCAGCCATAACCGCCCTTTGCGGAGCATGACTCTTGCCAGAGCCAGCCGCTGCTTCTCACCGTCAGACAGGTTCTCTCCTTTCTCGAAGATTGTATCGGTTAATGCCAGATCCGGCAGCTGGGCTTTAGCGAGAACATCCAGTAATGCCTCGTCAGATTGCTCTTCTCCCTTAAGCAGCAGGTTGTCCCTGACGGTTCCGCGGAAAAAGTGACTTTGCTGCAGCACGACATTAGCGGACTCCCAGATGCTTGCCTCATCCAGTACCTGTAAAGAAATACCGTTTAAACGTATGTCACCAGATACAGGCGTGCGAAGTTTAAGCAGCAAATCAATCAGGGTTGATTTGCCGGACCCGCTCGGTCCGACAATCGCTGTTCTGGAGCCAGCCGGGAGCTGTAGTGACAGGTCCGTCAGTGCCGGCCGCCATTCATCTTCATATTGGAACGTAACGCCGGCCAGCTCCACCGAAACAGCCTCTTCAGCTGGCAAAGTGCGGACCGGCTGTACAGGATGATCACCGGCAGTCAATACCGTTTCGGTCAGCCGTCTAGCCGCGTGCTCACTGTCTTGCTTATACGCTGGTAAAGTAGCCATTGCTGCGGCTTCTTCAAAGACAGTCTGTGAGGCCATGACAAGCATAGCTAAGAATACGCCGGCCAGCGCGCCTTCCATAATTAGATACGCACCGAGCGTCAGTACACCCCAGGAGATAAAAAAGGTAACAAAGGTATGCATAGCCTGGCCGCGCAGCAGATGGCCCGCGGCCCGCTGCTGTTCAGCTGTCAATGCTGCAGAAGCAAGCTGGAGCTGCTGTTCTCTCTGTGGTAATTGCCCGTACACCTTCAGATCCCGGAAGCCGTACAATACCTCCGTTACTTCCGCCGACAGCAGAGCCCGCTGCTTACGGACACGGCCGTGTGTCGAACGCTGGCCCAGCAGCACGATGCCCGGTACAACTAATGCTGTTAACAGCATTCCTGCTACAAACAGGCAGGCAATCCAGAACGAAAAGGAAGCACTGAACACCATGGTCGCTAAAAAGACCGTAATAACAATAACCGGAGGATATGCGACGCGCAAAAAATAATTCTGCAGGCTCTCCACATCCCCGACGATCCGTGCAAGCAGATCGCCGCTGCGGTTCTTGTTCAATATCCCGGGCGTTAACGGAATCAGCTTGTCAAAAAAGGCTGTGCGCAGCCGGCTAAGCATGGAGAACGTGGCTCTGTGCGAATAAAGACGTTCCCCGTAACGGCTTGCCGCACGGAGCAGGCCAAGCAGCTTGACCAGCGAGGTAAGGATAATTAAGGTGTAGAGCGGCGGCATAAAGACCGTCTGTGAAATCAGATACCCGCTCGCGGAGAAAAGAGCCACACCGGCTGCGCCGGCAATAAATCCTCCCAGAATCGAAAGGAGAATATCCTTTCGCTCTGATATCATTGCCTTAGACAAAATCGCCAGCTCATTCATACTGACCCTCCCTTTCGCTGAATATCCACCATTTCGGCATATTGAGGTATGCATTCGAGAAGCTCATCGTGGACTCCTGATGCCGCTAATTTCCCATGATCCATAAACACAATATGATCGGCCTGCCGGATCGTATATAGCCGGTGCGCGACTGTAATCATCGTTGCGTTATTGGCTAATGCAGTTATAGAGCTCTGCAGGATTTGTTCGGTCTGCAGATCGAGGCCAACGGTAGGCTCATCAAACAAGATCAAGGCCGGCCGCTTCAAGAAAGCCCGTGCTAAAGCAAGACGCTGCTTCTCTCCGCCCGACAGTCCCCGGCCTCCTTCACCGACAAAGGTATCCAGGCCCTGTTCTAATTGGGCAACAAGCGGTGCTAGTCCCGCATCCTCTGCTGCCTGACTGATTTCATCCCTGGAGATATCACGTCCGGCACCGATTGCGATATTATCAGCAAGCGTTCCTGCAAAAATATAAGGATGCTGTGTAATGTAGCTAACCTGCTCAAACCATGCGTTCTCATCCAATTGTTCAAGCGGGCTTCCGTTCACCCTGACCGTGCCTGAGACCGGCTTCAGCAGTCCGGCAAAGAGATGGAGCAGAGTCGTTTTGCCGGAGCCGCTTTTGCCGACGATAGCAACATTCTCTCCCGGCTTAATAGAAATCGTACCGGCCTTAAGCTCAAACGAACCGGGTGCATAATGGAATTGGATATCATTCAGTTCAATGGACGGAGGTGCCGGGAGCAGCTTGGCAACGGACTTCTGTACCTCAGTAGGCTGTGTCACGGAGCTGTCATTCGTCTCAGCCAGCATGTGCTCAACCTTACGAACCGCTCCCATACTCGTCCGCCCGCTGTGAAAAGCGGTACCCGTATTCTTGAGCAGGTTAAAAAATTCGGGAACGAGCAGCAGAACCAGAAAGGCGGTATGAAACGGCATCGATTTAAATACAAGCAGCTGAATAGCCAGTTCAAGGGCAACGATCCCGATGCTCAGCATCACAATGGATTCCAGCATAAAGGTATTTGTAAAGGCAACCTTCAGAATATCCATTGTGGCGTCACGGTAGCCCAGGCTGCTGCGCTTAATTTGCTGCTGCTGACGGCGGGCCTGTCCGAATATTTTTAATGTCACCAGCCCTTGCAGTGAATCAAGGAATGTAGCAGAGAATTCTGCAAGCTGCGCATACTTTTCTTCGGATTTGTTTTTCGTTTGCAGTCCCACCAGAATCATAAACAGCGGAATGAACGGTGCTGTGAACAGCAGAATGAAGCCTGAATTAGCATGTAAGATAAACGTAACAATCAGAATCAGCACCGGGATGATCGCGGCTTCGACCATCCGCGGCATGTAATGGCTGAAATAGCTGTCAGCCTCGTCGACTGCATCCAGGGCCACACTGACCTTGCCTCCCGTCTGTCCCTGCAGGGTTGAAGGCATGGAAGCACGGGTCAGCTTCTGCAGTACAGCTGAACGCATATTGGCCTTGGCGGAAGCCGCCATAAGCAAGCCTACCCTTCCGTTTCCGTATGACAGCAAAGTGCGGATAGCCATAACGGACAGCAGAAGAGCGAGCAGCAGGGCAACGGATGATAAGGAGGCTTTTTCCACAAAAACCCGCTGGACTGCTTCAGCCAGCAGCCCGGCCTGACTTACAATGGCAATGCCCAGCATAAGCGAAAGGATTGTCAGCATAACAAGTGGTTTGCGTTGCCCTGACATCTGCTCAGCGATCAGGCTTGTTTTCTTCTTCATCTACTTCTTCCCTTTCACATAATCTGCGTCAAAGAGGAACAGCTTGAACACCAAAATCAGGGCAGGAACCAGCATACACATGCCGCCGATGAACACAATGACCAGTGCCAAGCCCATTGCCGGTGAAGTGATGCTGTTCTCGATTGTAATGAACGGGTCGAGAATGTAAGGGTACTGCCCAATCCCATAAGCGAAAAAGGCGCATAAAAATTGCAGCATAATGCTTGTGAAGGCCAATCCGTAACGGCGTCCGCTGTACAACAGCCACATTGCAAGCATGAAGAAAGCAACGGAAAGGGCGAGCAGCCACCATAAATCCATCATGTTTTGAAAATGCCGCTCATTGTGCTGGCCCAAATAGATAAAGGCTGTCAGTGCGGTAATAATGGTCGGGGTGCTCCAGAACAGCGCATAGCTCCGCATAAGCTTCAGTGCGGAATGATCCTCTGCCCGCGAAGCATAAAAGGCCAAAAAGGAGCCGCTGATGAACAACACGGATACAATCGCCAAGCCAACAATGCTCCAGGATAACGGGTTTGTGAACAATGCCCAGTAATCCAGAGAGATGGTCTCCCCCTGCTTGTATATAAAGCCGCCTTCCGACAGAGTGAGTGCTACTGACAATGATGCGGGAATAAGCAGCCCTGAAGCTCCGTACAGGAAAAGATATACGATGTTATTCTTGGAGCCGTAATTCTCAAACGCATAGAATGAGCCGCGGATCGCGATCAGTATAACCGCAATGCTTCCCGGAACAAGCAGCGCTGAGCCGTAGTAATAAGCGGTATCCGGGAAAAAGCCGATAAGTCCAATGTAAAAAAAGACGAAAAATACATTGGTGATCTCCCAGACGGGTGATAAGTAGCGGGAGATCAGACGGTTAATCAGATGATCCTGCTTCGTCAGCCGGGCATAAAAGGCAAAGAAGCCGGCTCCGAAATCTATCGAGGCTACAATTAAATATCCGTATAAAAACAACCAGAGCACGGAAATTCCAATCAGCTCATAACTCATTTTGCGTGCTCACCCTTTACTGTTGTTTTGTCACCGGGATGCTGGTTCCACTTCTCCATCTCGGTTTCTGCCGGATTGTTTTTGAACATGCGCCGCAGCACAAGAACACACACAGTGCCTAACAGGATGTACAGTAACAGGAACACAAAAAACAGGATTCTCACGCTCGGCGATGTCGTAGCCGCTTCTTCTACACGCATGTATCCCCGCAAAATCCAGGGCTGCCGTCCGATTTCAGCGTAAAACCAGCCTAGCTCGACTCCCAAAAAGGCAAGCGGTGCACCTAACGCGATGCTGCGAAGCAGCCATTTATTATGCTCATTGCGCTTTTTCCAGAAGACAAACAGGAAATACAGGAATGAAATGCCTAATAACGTGAAGCCGACACCAGCCATCAGATCAAACAAATAGTGCACCAGAAGCGGCGGCTGCTCGTCCAGTGGGAATTCATTCAGTCCTGTCACTTCAGCATTAAAGTCTCCAAAGGCAAGGAAGCTGAGCAGCTTAGGAATATGGAGTGCGCCCAGAACCTCATGCTCTGCGTTAAGCCACCCTAACAGAATCAGGTCTGCTCCGCTTTCGGTTTCAAAATGCCACTCTGCCGCAGCCAGCTTTTCCGGCTGATGCTCAGCCAAAAATTTCGCGGAGACATCTCCGGCCAATGCGTTCAGCAGTCCGAACACCATAACAACGGCCATCATCAGCTTCAGCGCTTTTTTATGGTATTCCGAGGCGCCCTTCTTAAGGAGTGCAAATGCGGCAATCCCTGCCAGCAGCGCGGCTCCGGTCAGATAGGCTGAGCTTAATACATGGAACACCTTGGAGAACGTCGCCGTATTCAGCATCGCCTGCACCGGATTAACGGCGGTAAATTGTCCTCCTGACATAGCAAAGCCCTCGGGCTGATTCATGAAACCGTTAACTGTCGTGATAAAAACTGCGGACATCCCTGCACCGGCGACAATCGGGATCGTAAGGAGCCAGTGTATGTACGGTTTCTTGAAGCGGTCCCAAGTATAGAGGTAAATACCCAGAAAGATGGCTTCGAAAAAGAAAGCAAATACTTCCATAAATAACGGGAGCGCTATAACATTACCGGCAAGCTTCATGAAATTCGGCCATACCAGGGCCAGCTGTAGTGAAATTGCAGTGCCTGTAACAACACCAACTGCAACAGAAATGACAAACCCGCGGGCCCATCTCTTTGCCATCAGCGTATAGTGTGGATCTTTTTTGCGTATGCCCATGAGTTCAGCGATTGCGATCATTAGCGGAACACCTACGCCAATCGTTGCGAAAATAACGTGGAAGCCTAGTGTCAAGCCTGTCACCAGTCTGCTCCACAGCACTGTATCGATGCCCATAGCGTTAGTGCCTCCTTAATTAAAAGCTTTTGATTAGTTTAAATTATTATATCTTTATCTTTAACTAAAACAGTTCCGGTCACCTCTTTGCCTTTAAACGTTCATGAAAGCATCAACTCTTTTTTACAACTCAGTGAATAACACCGAAACTACCCATTTGAGCTATTGTTTGATTAGCCATAACGTGCTATGGATTTTATTTCGCTTCCCGGGATTCACATCTTTACATGACTATAGGTATTTCATCCATAACTCGCATTAAGCTTGCGGGTAACGGCCGTTTGGACCAGCCAGCTTCAGTATTTCCTCCCGGATGATGTTCATGCCCTCTGCAACCCTCAGGCTCGGCACATTGGAAATATTAAGCCGCAGCATCTTATCCTGCCGGGGGTAATCTTGAGGATAATAGCGTTCGGTTGTGTCTGCCAGGACACCGCGCTTCGTAAGCCGCGGGACCAGTACGCTCACAGGCAGGCGGTCTGGCAGAGGGAGCACCGTGTGTTCTCCTCCGGTACGCGGTGCGCGGGCGAACGGAGCCAGGCCGGCAAATGCATCCAGCTGTTCATGCACCTTACGCATACGCTCGGCGTACCGGCTGCGGATCACTTTGCCGTGGTGGGCAAACATGCCGCTGCGGATATAGATTTCAAGAGCAGCCTGTGATAACAGTGAAGTGTCGATATCGAGCATTCTTTTGTGCGCGCCGAACAAGGGTACGAGTGAATACGGCAGCACAGCAACGCCGAGACGCAGTCCGGGAAAAAGGATTTTGGAGTAGCTCTTCAGATAAATGACCCGGCCTTCCGAATCCGCTGACCAGAGCGGGTCCTGTTTCGAATCGCTTTCCAAATCAGCCAGATAATCATCCTCCACGAGATAGACATCATATTTATGAGCAAGCTGTATCAGCCGTTTCCTGTCATGGGCAGACAGCGAGGTTCCCAGCGGATTATGAAAGCGCGGCATTACATAGAAAAATTTGATGTTGTCCTCCCTGAAGCTGCGTTCCAGTCCGTCCCAATCCAGGCCTTCTGTAGTTCTGTGTACTCCGGCATAAGGCACATGAAGCCCCTTCAAGAGCGGAGGCATGTTGTGATAGCCGGGTAACTCCAGCAATACCTGCTGCTTACCGTTCGGAAAAGGCATCAGCGCCAGCACGGCAAGCGACTGCTGCACACCGGATGTGATAAATAGCTGCTCTTTCTTAGCAAACACCTGATAATCCGCAAATTGTTTGCGGAGCAAGTCGATAAGTGAGGGTAATCCGCGGTCGGTACCGTAGAGAAACAGCTCAGCCTGCTTCTGCTTTATCGCCTGGTCCACACAGTGCCGGAAATCCGCATAGGGGAACACACGCGGATCAGGCGCCGCTGAAGAGAAATCGAGCGGGCCTTCCCACTGCGCCTCCGCCGGCAATCCGCCGGCAGGCACTGCATAATATCCGGACTGTGGAACAGCGTACACCAGATGCCGCTGTTCGAGCCATTCATAGGCACGTAAAACGGTGCTGATACTGCATTCATACTGTTTAGCCAGCATCCGGACAGCCGGGAGCTTAATGCCTTTCATCTCCCGGCTGTTCTGGCTGAGCAGCGCTGTCTGCTCCTGCATCCATTCCTCAAGCGAACGGGCAATGATTTCAAATTTTTTCATGTTGGTTCCTCCTCAACTGTACCGGTACAATTCGTGTTTTTCTAGATTGTAACACGAATTGTCAGCGTGTATATTGAATCCATGTTCACAGACAACAGGATGGAGGAAACATCATGAAACACTTGACAATAAAGACTTATGCTTACGGTGCAGCTCTTTTATACGCCATGATTATCGGTTTATCGTTCATGTTCGCCAAAATGACGGTGGCGATTGCCCATCCTCTGGATGTCCTCGCGCACCGTTTTACTCTTTCACTAATCGTTGTCAGTATCCCCATTGTATTAGGCTTGGTGCGTATCAGGCTGTCAGCAAAGGATATATGGCGGATCCTTCCGCTGGGCCTGCTGTCCCCTGTCCTGTTCTTTGCCTTCCAGACCTTTGGACTTGTCACCTCTAATTCCTCAGAAGCCGGTATTATCCAGGCGCTGGTTCCGGTATTCACGCTGATTCTCGCCTCTATATTTCTGAAGGAACGGACGACATTGGCTCAAAAGCTGTTTATGCTGCTCTCTGTCTCCGGAGTTGTTTTAATTTTTGCGATGAAGGGCGGGCTAGTCTCTTCGTCCTCCATTAGCATCAAAGGCAGCCTGCTGCTTCTGCTCTCTGTCCTCTCCTTCGCCGGTTATGGCGTGCTCGCCCGTCCCTTAACCCGGAAATACAAGCCGCTTGAGCTTACCTGGGTTACGTTAATGACCGGCTGTATTTCCTTTAATACTGCTGCACTCATACGGCATGCTTACAGCGGAACACTGGATGCGTACGTGCAGCCCTTGAGCAATGGAATCTATATCCTGGCACTGGCCTACTTGGCAATTGCATCCACAATGCTCACGACCCTCTTATCCAGCTTTGCGCTAACCCATTTGGAGGCCTCTCAAATGAGCGTATTCAGCAACCTGTCCACACTGGTGTCCATTGCCGGCGGTGCCTGGATTTTGCATGAGCCGGTCAGCGGATATCACATCATTGGAGCTCTGCTCATAATTGCGGGTGTACTTGGAACGAATATAAAGAAGTGAACATAACAAAGACAACAGGTATATTACCTGCTGTCTCTGTTGCGTTCTTATTTCAACCTATTTTCTCAACATACAATTCATTCATAATGTGCTGGACCCGGTAAGCATCTGCAGGTAATTCTGAGTCAATAAATGCCTTCACTTTCTCTTCGGCAAGCCCGTACATCTCCTCAATCTCTTTTGAGAAAAGCTTATGTCCGTCCTTTATCAGCTGTGAGAGAGGCGGCTTCTCTTTGGGCGTAATCTCTTGTGCTGTAATATGCTGCAGAGCCTCTATATAAGTAGCCAGCGGCCTTGCTCCGGCAACCTTTACCCCTTTATTCTCTTCATTCACCATGATCAGGGATGGGAATCCCCGCACTCCCAGACGGGCTGCCAGCTGAAAATCTGCATCCAGCAGCTCCTGTGCGGAATCAAGTGCCGCTTCTTCCACGATATGTCTGCCGTCCAGTCCCAAGCGGTCAACGATGGAGATCAGCACTTTCTCTTCACCGATGTTCAGATTGGACACGAATACCGCCTCCCGCGCGCTTCTCAGATATTCCTCCGCTTTGCCTGGATGCTTATCCTGTATAACTTTGAATACTCTGGAAGGCGGGAATGACGAAAGAATCGGATTGCTGTGCCACAGTGAACCGTCTATAGGCATCCGGGAATGCTCGCCCACTTCTCTCCAGTGCCCGGCAACATCTGCAGGCTTTTGGATACCGTTCCCTCCATCAGAAAAGCCTTTCCAGCTCGGCAGCAGTCCGCCCATAACGGTTGTTACTTCAAAATAATGGCCGTATTCCTGTATAAAGCGGTTCAGAACAGGCTCTAACGCCCAGCAATGGGAACAAATCGGATCGGTAACATAATAGAGCGTTATTTTTTTCTTCATATCATTCAGATCAATCACTTGCATGGTATCCTCACCGGCAACGCCGCAAATACCGGTCTCAAGGTCGCACATCATATTGGAATCACTCATTACTGCATCCGCCCTTCATTTACATTTTAATGAATATGATTTACTATCTTTTCTATAGTATGATTATATTTTGTATAAATTTTTTAACAAGTACTATTATTAATAATACCTAGTATAAAATATATACTATTGGAGGATTTGCAATGAAATATGAGATGAGTATGGACCGGCTCTGTCCGGCAACCTTTGCCTTTCAGGTGATTGGCGGCAAGTGGAATCTGCCCATCCTCGCTTGTTTGAGTGAGGAAGAAAATATACGGTACAACGAACTAAAAAGGAGGCTGAGCGGAATTACTGGTACGACACTGACCAACTGTCTTAAAGACCTCATTGATAACGGAATTGTACACCGGCTGCAATACAATGAAATCCCTCCGCGGGTGGAATACTCCCTTACTCCGTCCGGCCGGGAATTAGTTCCGCTTATTCAGTCAATCGTAGCCTGGGGCGAAAGGAACATCACCGCGCCTGATAAATGAGTCTTAATGTCATAACCCTCTGGATCAGAATGCTATATACTGGAAAGGTATACTATTGTGAGGGGGCTGTATGTATGAGCAAACAAGCTAATTACAGGGCAAATATTATAGGCGGCGGCGAGGCTGGTGTCGCATTAACAGTAGAGATGGATAAGGACGTAATACACCAGACAAACAGCTTATTCTGGGATACAAAAGGAAACGAGGTTTTAGGAGCAACCGCACTTCCCTTATACGGCGCTTTTGTCTCGGAAGAAAATCACCGGCTTCTTGGTGATGTTAGCGGTAAAAAGATTCTGGAGATCGGCTGCGGAAGCGGGCAGTCTCTCCTATATCTCGGAGAACGCCAGGCAGCTGAGCTGTGGGGCACGGATATATCAGAGAACCAGATCGGCAAAACCCGGCAGCTCCTGGAGTCGCATGGTTTGTCAGCAGAATTGATCTGTGCGCCAATGGAGGACAAGTGCGGGCTGCCTGAGGATTATTTTGACATCATTTATTCCGTTTATGCAATTGGCTGGACTACTGATCTTGAGGGGACTTTCGCCCGGATCGCTTCTTATCTGAATAAAGACGGCGTATTCCTCTTCAGCTGGTCCCACCCGATACATAAATGTGTTGGAGCCGAAAAGGACATGCTTGTATTCAAAAAGAGCTATTTCGATGAATCCTGGTATTCTGTCGAGCTTGGCGGCAACACATTATCGTTATCCGACCGCAAAATGTCCACTTACGTAAATGCACTCGCCAAAGCAGGATTTGTAATTGAACAGATGGTTGAGGAATCAGATGATGATTTACTCCAGGCTCAGGGCGGCAGCAGCGATTTTGCCAAAAAAGCAAAAGTACTGCCTGTAACGTTTGTATTGAAGGCAAGAAAGCTGTAACAGTACAATAAAGGCTATGCTTCCGCTTTCGCTGGGAGCATAGCCTTTCTGTTGTTTACCCGTTATAGATCATTTTTCTAAGACAATAATAAAGCCCCATGCTTCAAGCTCAGTGGTTTCTCCTGATGTTATAGGCTGACTGCTGACTAGTTCCAGGCCGTTGCCGTGCGGATAGCTGAAAGAGTGTTTGCCTGCGGAATAGTTGAAATAGTAACGGATCGTCTGTCCGGCCAGATTCTTCCCTGACTTAACAATCAGCGGGAATCGGATTTGCTGATCCTGGCCCCATAGTCCCGCCTCCCTGCAAGCCCGTTCCAATACCTTGCCTGTAACCTCCGGAGTTGTCAGACACCCGATATAAGTGGCAACCCCTTTACCATAGCGGTTCTCCGTTATAGCAGCATATGCCCCCCAGTGCGGATGCTCATACCAGGCCAATACGTTAGCTGTAGTCGGAGTGATTAACTCCATCCATGTGCTGACAGTATTATATTCTTCACCGGCGCCAAACGGATCATCCTTCAGCTTGACTGCACTTGGCGTAACAAACTGGCTGTACTTAATGCCGCACGCGTGTCCGATTATACCTGGCTGGACTGTGTTTCTGACTTGAATATGCTCGTTAGCGAACCCGCTTTTGAAGGTATAGACGACATGTCCCCCATTGTCCACGTAACGGTTCAACCGCTCCAGAAGCTCATCCGATGCTGCATAGAGAGCCGGGACAACAATCAGCTTGTACCGGTCCAAATCGTCTGCCGAACCGGGGTGCACCAGATCACAGCCGATGTTCATCTCATACAGCCGGTCATACAGCAAGCGGACAATATCGTTGTAGTCAGTCTGGCCACCGGGAAGTTTAAACCATTCTAATGAGGTCAGCGCTTCATTGCTTACGAGAATTGCGGCTTCATTCGTAATCTGGAGACCGATTAATTCCGGTGACAGCCGGGCAAAATCCTGACCGATGCTTATTGCTTCCTCATAGGTTGGATTGGTATCCAGATCGTGGCTGAGCAAGCCCTTCCAATAGGTCTCGATCGAATTGTGAATGGAGTGCCAATGCCAGTATTCAACCATATTCGCTCCAGATGCCAGGTGGCTGAATGCCTGCAGCCTTAGCTGTCCCGGGTACGGAGTCCATTCCGGAAAGGCCTGCGCCTGTGTCTCAAGCACGAAGTAGTTGCTCTGCTTAAGCGAACGCGTTAAGTCTCCGCCGAATGAAATTTCCTTACCGGTCAGCTCGTCACGCGAAGGATGGTAAATATCCACTCCGGCAATATCCAGCGGTGCAGCAGCTGCAAAATGATCAACATCCGGCTGTACACCGAAGGAATGACCTTTCCAGGAAAAATCGAAATTGTGGGTGACAAACTGGTTAGCCTGCTTATACTCATTCACAATTGAAACCTGCCAGGCCAGAAAATCAGTTACCAGCTGCCGCTGGAACCTGGCAAATTCTGCACCGAGGCTGCCGTTTATAGTGCCCGCGACGGACGGGAAGTCCTCCCAGCTGTTGATCCGGTTGCTCCAGTAGCTGAGCCCGAATTCATCGTTCAGGCACTCAAGTGTTCCGAACTTGTCTTTGATATATTTTACGAATTTGAGCTGGACATTGTGGCCGCAGGTCCCGTAATGCTTCGTTTCATTATCGACCTGATAGCCGATTACAGCCGGATGCTTACTGACGCGGCTGATTAACCGGCGGATGATCCGCTCCGAATAGAACAGGTATGCAGGACTGGTGATGTCCATAATTTGACGTGCGCCGTAACGGCCGGGTCCGCGGGAGGTTTCAGCAAGCACCTCAGGATGCTCCTTGACCATCCACGTAGGCACGGCATAGGTCGGCGTTCCGATAATGACATGAATTCCAGCCTTGTGCATCGCATCCAGTACCCGGTCTACGCTGGTAAAATCAAATACACCGTTCTGGGGCTCATGTGTGCTCCAGGTGGACTCCGCAATCCGGACCAGGTTAATGCCGGCAGCCTTCATCATCCGGATATCCTCATCCAGCCGTTCATAAGGCATGTACTCATCATAATAAGCTACGCCATACAATAATTCTTGCACATTTAAACGCTCCTTTTATTAATCAAATAACAAATATATTAATATTGGGTTACCATTCCATATTAGATTCAGGCTTGCCTCTCTTCAATAATAAAATCCTGCGATTGTATGATTATCGTGCCATAAGCAGCCGGTTAGCTTTATTGCATACAAAAAATCCCGCAACCGGAAGGATTGCGGGATTTCAGGCTCAAGCTGGAATTAAGCCAGCTCTAAAGCAATTTCCATCATATTAGTGAAGGAGGTCTGGCGTTCTTCGGAGGTTGTCTCCTCAGCCCGGAAAATGTGGTCACTGATCGTCAGGATGCACAGGGCGTTGACACCTGCTTGAGCTGCATTCAAATACAGTGCTGCGGCTTCCATCTCAATACACAAGACGCCCATATCCTTCCACTTAGATGCAGCGGACTTGTCCGCATTATAGAAAGTGTCACTGGTCAGGATGTTACCGATATGAACCTTCTGCCCTTGGGCATCAGCTGTTTTCTTAGCCTTTTCCAACAATTCATAGGAAGCGGTAACGGCATATTGGCCCGGCAGATTGAACTGGGAAGCGTAATTCGAGTTGGTCGAAGCTCCGATCCCAAAGACGATATCATACAGATTCAGGTTGTCCTGTAACGCACCGGCTGAACCGATACGGATTAGATTCTTAACACCGAATACGTTGATTAACTCCCATGAATAAATACCAATGCTCGGAACGCCCATCCCTGTACCCATGACAGAGATTTTCTTGCCTTTATAGGTGCCGGTATATCCGAGCATTCCCCGTACTTCGTTGAACTGTACCGGATTCTCCAGATAGGTTTCAGCAATGAATTTTGCGCGGAGCGGATCTCCAGGCAGCAAAATGGTCTCTGCAATTTCTGCTCCGTTTGGCTTAATATGCGGGGTTTCTTTAAATTGGGATGAACTCATTCATGTACAACTCCTTCAATAATTTCGTTTGATTGCAATCAATGAATTATAGCCAGAACAGCAGCGATTTGCAAATGATTTCATTTCAATGCCGGCGAATCCGGTTCCAGCCGGAAATCGTCACGGTGTACATCCTTGAACTGCGGATCGGCAAACTGTGAGTTCAGGTCATTTCCCGTTCCGCGCTGATAGGCGCTGAAGCCGTTATATTCCCTCTTGTTCCACACCCAGACAGCTTCGTCCGCTTCTTTTCCTGCAAAATAAAGATTGCTATCAACCGTATTATCTATATTACTCGTGTAATCATTGCTAATTAGAACACCGGTATCGCCGGCCACGATGATATTACCGGTAATAATATTATGGTTTAAGTTAGCCTGAAGGTACAGCTGACCATTGCCGCCGCCCAGCAGATCATTCTGATACAGGGTGTTAGATACCACACTGCTGTCACTCGTGCCTCCACGCTCTTCATCATAACCGCCCATGGCAATACCGGTCAGCCGGTTGCGGTAGACAACATTATCCCGGACAGTTATATCACTGGTTAGCCTTCCCTTATGCTCAGATGCAAGCTCAATCCCAATATCATTATCATACAGACGGTTCTGCTCTACCAGGATCGTTCTGCCCCCGTCTATGTAAATTCCCCCTGCGGAGTAGTTGTCATTAGGAAGAGAAGTCCCATAGGACGGATTATTACTGGACGATATCCCATACACCACATTTCCGCTAACCGTTCCGTTTCGAGCCTGATCCACAGCCTGGTCTGCTGCCGTTCCCTCATACCCGATAATGTCGATCCCGATGTTGTCAGTGTCATGAACTCTGTTGTTTGTTATCTCAAAAGAGTCCACGTTGCCGTTCACCACCAGCGCCTCGCTTGAACCGAGCACCAGATCATATACTTCATTGCCGTCAATCTTCAGATTACTGAGTGCTTCATCTGCTTCTGTCCCATAGACGGCAATGCCATGGGCATCTCTGCCGGAAAGCTCCTTGCCTGCTGGCGTTGCTGTATTCGCTATGGAGTGAATCCGGTTATTAAGCAGCGAGATGGATTGTCCTGACCCGTGCACATAAATACCGGCGGGAACTTCGTCTTGTGCCGCCGTTTGGTAGTTGCGGATTTCCAGGTCCTGAATCGTCACATAGCTGGCATGATCGATTTCAGCGAGTCCCTCCAGTCCGTCAACAGACAGACCTTCTCCGTCCAGAACGGCTGTTTCGCCGGGATATCCCGAGAAAACGACAGGTCCGGCTGACTCCGTTCCCCCATTGGTGATATACAGCTTCTGGTGGTATACACCACCGCGAATATAGATGTAACTCCCGGGCACTGCACTGTCGGCAGCCTGCTGAAGCGTCTTCCAAGGGAAATCAATAGTACCGGGGTTACTGTCATCCCCGCCTGCAGCAACATAGTAGACATCTGCCGTCTCCGGTAACGGCTCATTGGGGGCGGACGTACACCCGCTCAAGAGTATTAAGCCGAGCAAAATAGCAGGCCGCAGAGTTTGTAAAGACATTTCGGTATTCCTTTCTGCTTGAAAATTTATCATCAGGTTCATTATCTTCTATTATACAAAAAACCCTTCCACATTCCTCAGGGAAAGTGAAAGGGTTGAAGGGTAAGAGATATACTTCAGGATATCCGGTAGCCTTATTCGGTTAAGGCAGGTTTTGTTTTCAGCACACGCATTGCATTAAGAACCGCAATCACGCTTACACCTACATCCGCGATTACAGCCTCCCACATGGTAGCTATGCCGAAGGCCCCTAACAGCAGGAACATGCCTTTAACAAGCAAGGCGAACAATATATTCTGCCAGACAATGGCACGTGTTCGCTTGGCAATTTGAATGGCGGAGGACAGCTTGGAGGGTTCATCTGTCATAATCACAATATCCGCTGCTTCAATGGCTGCGTCTGAGCCTAGTCCGCCCATAGCGACACCGATGTCTGCTCTGGCCAAAACCGGTGTATCGTTGATGCCGTCGCCGACAAAAATGATCTTTTCTTTAGGTGATTTCGCAGCATCCAGCTTCTCCAGCTCTTCTACCTTGTGCTGCGGCAGCAGCTCGGCATGGACTTCATCAACGCCCAGTCTGCGGCCGATCTCCTCACCCACCGCTTTGTTATCTCCGGTCAGCATGACGACCTTCTTCACCCCAAGCTGCTTGAGTGAACGGATGGCGGCTGCCGAATCCTCTTTTACCTCATCCGCAATTACAATGTAGCCGGCATACTGTTTGTCGATTGCAAGATGCACAAGGGTCCCGATTTCAGACGGATTGGAGAAGGAGATTCCTTCTGCCAGCATCAGCTTGGCGTTGCCTGCAAGAACAGAGTGGCCTTCGAAGGTAACCTGTATGCCGTGACCGGATATTTCGTTGTAATCCGTAATCCGGCGCTCATCCAGCGCAACACCGTAGGCCTCTCTGATCGACTGTGCGATAGGATGTGAGGAGTGAATCTCCGCGTAAGCAGCGTACTGCAGGACATCGTCTTTAGTCCATTCCCCGGCAGTTACGATGGAGTTCACCTTAAAGGAGCCTTTAGTTAATGTGCCCGTTTTGTCAAAAACCACATATTTAACATCATTAAGTCCTTCTAAGTAGTTACTTCCTTTGACAAGCACGCCGTTCTTGGAAGCAGCTCCGATACCGCCGAAGAATCCGAGCGGGATTGATATTACCAAGGCACAAGGGCAGGAGATAACCAGGAAGACCAGTGCGCGGTAGACCCAATCCGCGAAGGTCTCACCGCTGAACAACAGCGGCGGCAGTACAGCCAGAAGCAAAGCAACGATGACAACAACCGGAGTGTAATAACGGGCAAATCGGGTGATGAATTTCTCGGTCTCCGCTTTTTTGCTGCTGGCATTTTCGACCAGATCCAGAATCTTGGCGACTGTAGAGTCTCCAAAGGTTTTGGCTACCTCTATCGTCAGTACTCCGTTTTTGTTGATAAAGCCGCTTAGAACATCATCGCCTGTGGCTACTTCACGCGGCATCGATTCCCCTGTCAGCGCTGAAGTATCCATCGCAGAGCTGCCTTCCAGCACAACCCCATCCAGCGGCACACGTTCACCCGGCCGGACAATAATCAGGTCACCGACACTGACCTCCTCAGGATTAACCCGCTTGATTTCATCACCGGTCTTCACATTGGCATAATCCGGCCGCAGGTCGAGCAAGGAGCTGATGGACTTGCGTGAGCGGTTTACGGCGATGCTCTGGAATAGCTCTCCTACCTGGTAGAACAGCATAACCGCGACACCTTCTGGATATTCACCGATTGCAAATGCGCCTATGGTAGCTATGGACATAAGAAAATGCTCGTCGAATACTTTTCCCCGGATAATATTTCTGAGCGCTCTCAGGACGATGTCTCCGCCTACAATAAGGTAAGACACAAGGAACAGGAGCAGCTCAACTGTCGGGTTGAGATTTAGCAGCATAGCAGCAGCGCCAACGGCAGAGCCGGCAATCAGGCGAATGACCATTGTCCGAACGCCGCCGGCACCGTGATCATGGCTGTGGCCGTGACCGTCGTCCTCGGCATGAGAGTGATCGTGATCATGTTCAGCCTTGCCCTCTCCGTGCTGATGGGCATGATGTGAGTGGCTGCTGCCATAATTATGCTCATGCTGATCTGTGTCACTGTTCTCTTCTTTACCGTGATGACTTGCTACTCTCTGGGCAGGAGGTTTAATTTGGCCGATAAACTTGATATCCGGCTCCAGCGACTTGACCTTTTTCCGGGCGGAATCCATAATTTCTGCTTCACGGGCAGGGTCGAACTCCATCGTTAATGACTGATTCACGTAATTTACAGAGCAGGAAGAAATACCGTCGATCTTCTTTACGCCGTCTTCAATCTTCAGTGCACAGTTGGCACAATCCAATCCTTTTAACAGAACTTTTCGTTTGACTAAGGATGAGCTTGCTTCCATGGCCTTTCACCTCGCGATTATATATGATCAACTGTTCATATGATGGTTTTATTATATTCTGCCCATTTCCTGTTCGTCAAGGTGAAAAGCCTATTATTTCCTGAATGTACACAAAAAATCCCGCAATCAACAATAGTTGATAACGGGCATGTCTATACAGATATCAGCTGGGTTATACCCATTCAACGGCTTCCAGTACTTCTGCTTCGTATCCAGCCAAAGCTCATCACGTGCTGCTTCAACCAGCTGCATTATTCAATCAAACCATTGCTTATGCTTGTCAAAAAACCGCTGGAAAAACCGTACATTGTCCAGCTCATACCATTCGGCTGTTTGCAGCGGATTAGCGTCCAGGTTATAGATTTTGGCCTGCAGCGTGCCCAACATAAAAGGAGAATGTGTAGCAATAATAAACTGACAGTCGAAATAACGGGCCAGCTCATTGATTTGTTCGGCCAGCTTGATCTGATTGGCGGGAGAAAGGGATGTTTCCGGCTCATCCAGCAGATACAATTGGCCGGGCAGCAGATATTCCTCAAAAAACTGCATGGAGGTTTCGCCGTTTGAGTATTTTTCCTGGGAGAATTGGATGTTCTTCACCTTCTGCCGGAAAGCATACGAATCCTCATATTTCTCCGCCTCCGTCTTGCTCATCCCGTTCTTCTTCTGCTCATGCATTAACCCTTCGCGCAGCACAGAGGCCTGCTGTATCTTCTTGATCTCATACAGAATATCCTCGGATTTCATATACCGGCTTCCTTCCGGAAGCTGCTGCAATTCCCGCTCCTGCTTGTCAGAACCAAGCTGACAGCTGCTCAAATCAAGGAACTGCTTAACAAACAGGCTGAAGCCGTAGCTTGTCATCGGCTCCGCCCCCGAAATTCCCAGCTTGTTGGCAATGATGTTAAGCAGAGTGGATTTACCGCTGCCGTTATTACCGTACAGAACTGTTATCCGGTCAAACAATAGCACCTCCCCGGCCTTATGCTTAAAGACATGATCAGGGTAGATGTTAGGATTTCGGCTGATATGATCAGATAGCTTGAAGCTCCTCAGATAGATCATGGGTGCACTCCTTTTGCATGTTGAATCAGCTCACGGTCCTATCATGTTTTCCGAATCCGCTCTCACAGGTGATATCTGTTTGAAGGAGCCCGTAGAGCGTTTGTTTGGCATTCTCCAGATTAAGCTGGGCTGCTTCTATCTCTGCTATTTTTTCTTTAATAATGCGTGCCTGCTCTTCCTTTGATATTCCCTTTAACGAGATCATAGATTTAATGTCGCTGATCGTAAATCCGACCGCTAAACAATTCTTCACAACCTGCAGATAGTCAATAATGTCGGAAGTATAATTGCGGTAATTGTTCTGTTCCCGCAATAGGTACTCCTCCGTGATGATACCCATCTTCTCATAATAACGGATAGTGGATATGGGCAGGTCAATCCTTTTTGCCACTTCACTTATTTTCATGAAATCACCTCATGTTTAACTCTTGCTATAAAGTATACTTCATAGTTTACAATCCTTCTAGTGAGCAGCAGTAACATTCGAATACCTCACAAATACTATCCTGAAGGAGCCTGTTTACATGAATACAATCACTGGGAAATACCGTAAAACAAATGATTTCAATGAAATCGTCCTGGAGCGCCGGTCCGTTAAAGTCTATGACACCGAAGTGAAAATCAGCCGGGAGGAGATGAGCGAAATACTTGCGGAAGCATCCCGTGCTCCTTCCGCAATTAACATGCAGCCATGGCGTTTTCTTGTCATTGACACACCTGAAGGTAAAGAGAAGCTTGCACCGCTGGCCTCCTTTAACCAGACACAAGCGCTGACTTCCTCCGCGGTAATTGCAGTATTTTATGATGCTAACAATACCGAATTCATTGATGACATCTTCGGCAAATCCGTTGAGCTTGGATATATGCCTCAGGAAGTTATGGATATGCAGCTGCAGCAAGTGAAGCCTTATTATGCCAGCATGTCTGCAGCCGAACTGCGTGATGTGAACCTCATTGATACTGGACTGGACTAATCTCGATGCAGCTAATGCTTGTTGCCCGCGCTCACGGTTATGATACGAACGCTATGGCTGGTTATGCCAAGGAAGAGATTGCTGAAGCGTTTGGCCTGGACAAGGCGCGCTATCAGCCGGTAATGCTAATCTCAATTGGCAAAGCAGCCAAAGCTGGCTATCCGTCCTACCGTTTGCCGGTTGATACTATTACAACCTGGGCATAATTAGCAGGCGTGGCCTAAATAGAAAGAGGGTGTCTCAACAGCCATGAAATGGCTTATTGAGACACCCCCTTATTAATAATGATAAAATCACTCTGCCGGCGCAGCAGACATCTGTTCACTTTTTACAGCTGCTCTGGAGGAAGTTCTAAGGAACAGTGAAGCCAGCAGCCCCAATAGAAGAATCGAACCCAGTATCTCAAAGGATAGCAGATAATTCCCTGTCTTTAACAGCTTCAATGCTATCATAGGTCCTGTGCTCGCGCCAAGAAACAGAATAAAGGCATTGAACGAAATCGCAGAGCCTCTGGCCTGTCCCCCCAGCTGGCTGACTATCGAAATGATTACGGGAGTGACCAGGGCAATACCCGCTACAAATCCAACGCTCATGAGTATAATCACCGGAAGATTTGCACTAAAACCTAATGCAAGCAGTCCGGTCGCCGCTAATGCTAATCCGCCCCGCAGGACAGCCGCTGCCCCCAGTTTCTGAGCGATTCGTCCGGCAAACGGAGATAGCAGCATGCCGGCAATTCCGGCTGCACGGATACACAGGATTTGCTGCGGCAAAAGGCCGAACTTTGGAGAGCTTAAATAGCTTCCCAGCACAGTGTACATGCCTACTAATGATAATAGAAGGACAAAGGTTACGCTAAAAGCCAGCAGCAGCTGCGGTTGCTTCAGCAGGCCTGTCATCTGTTTGAATTTTAGAAGAACATGCTCTTTCGGCCGGTGTAATTCGTCTTTGGGCAGGAGCATGATGACAATAATTGCCGTGATTCCGTACACAATCCCCTGAATAAAGAAAATAGCATGCCAGCCCAGCCCTTCATTAACGATTCCGCTAAAGACCTGGCCTACAATCCCTGCCATTAACAGTCCCGAGCTGATGAAGCCAACCGCAGTCAGCCTTTTGTGCGGAGGGAACATCTCTCCGGCATATACAAGTGAAATCGGGGCAAAGGCGGCAGCGATAAGACCCTGCACTCCTCTGAGGACAATAAGCCAGAAAAAGCTGTCTACAAATCCGATTGTTATTGTAATGATAGTAAGCCCGATAATACTGGCAACCAGGAAGATTTTGCGTCCGTAGCGATCTGAGAATGGCCCGTATAACAGACATCCCAGTGCATAACAGAGTGAGAATGCGCTGCCGATCCAGGCAGCCTGACTCACACTGATCTGAAACGCCTGCGCAAACACGTCCGAGAGCGGAATGGTTATATACATACTGGTCATAATGACCAGACCGCACCAGAATAAGATGAGAGTCATTAAGGAATAGCTTGTGTTGCCGTGCGGCAGGTCTGTGTTCTGATTCATTTTGAGAAGATCCTCCAGGTACAGGTTAATTTGAGATGGTAATGCCTTGCATAACATGATTTAGCAAATCGTCGATGTATGCCTCATCCGGAAGCTTTTTATAGATGAGAATTTGAAAGTAGACAGATCCGTACAGTAAGTCCAGTACGATATCCATGGTAATGTTAGAATGGATCTCGCCTTTGTCGATTGCAGCTTGGAGTGCCTGTTTTGCATTGTTTCTTTTGATGATTATATAGGAGCTGTAAAAATCTTTAGCTATGTCCTCATTCTCGGTAACAATTGTAAGTGTTGACTTCCCGATCCTGCTGCCGAGTATACGGGTCAAGGTGGCCAGCTGCAGTTTGAAATTATCCTTAATAGGCTTGCTGTGGTCAAACTCAAACTCCGATTCGACAGTCATCAGAAAAGCATCCAGCACCAGCTGGGCCTTACTGTTCCACCATCTGTATATCGTTGCTTTGCCAACTCCGGCTTGTGAGGCAACCGCCTCTACCGTTAAGGAGGAATAGCTGCTTGTTTCCAGCAGTACTATCGTTGCTTCGAGGATTTGCTTTTTACTGCGGGCTTCTTTGTGCTGTTTCATATTCATCTTCCATTCCCCCTTCTTTATCGAAACGATACGTATCGTATCATTATCCGATAAAAATTCATTTTTGTAAATTTAAAAGTTTAATCAAATGAAAAAAACGGATAATCTGCCTTTGAGTAAGGAAGACATCCGTTTTGGGGATATTGATATTAATTAACTATATTAATATTTAATCATCTTATAATACCCGATCCACAGGCAAAAGCTCCAACCGTTACCGGAAGTACACCGCGGGTAAAGCTTTGTCCGGCCAGTACCTTGGCTACAGACTGCATCGCCAGAGGTTTATTCTCATAAGAAGCAAGATAGGTGCGTATACCGGATACAGCGGTAAAATCATAAGGGTTACGCACAGCCACAACGACAAGCCTGCATCCTGTCCGCGCCGTAAGCTCCTGCAGAATCTGGCGTTGACCGGGCGAAAAATCGGCGTTGTAGGTTGCTGCCACAATCTGAGTAAAAGAGCGGCTCTCCTCCAACACCAAGTCGATCTCCGCAGCTGTAGGGTCAACGTCAATAATCCGTTCGGTGACCCCGTCATAATAAGGCTTCAGTGCCTTTCCGAGAGTCATTTCCTCCTGCAGTGCTTCTACTACCTCATGATTGACCCGGACCTCAGGCCAAATGACATAGATGCCTTCGTGTTCCGCCAGCGGAAGCTGTCCGTCGTCACATAATAAGGTAATGCTCTGTTCGCTGAGGGCACGGGCTGCTTCATGCGATGCTTCGGAAGCCAGCTGCTGCTGTATGGCCGGGAAGGCTTGCGGCTCTGCTCCGGTAATTCCCCGTTTAGCCTTAAGGCTTGCCAGCCGCTGTACGGATGCATCGATTCTGGCCTCGGAAATCTCTCCGCGGATAACAGCCTCGGTTACAGCCTCTATCGCCTCAACCTGCCAGCTATACGTATGGCTGACTAGGATCAGATCGGCCCCGGCTTTCACCGCCTGCACGGCTCCCGGTCCCACACCGACGGTCTGTGAGATCGCGTTCATCTCCAGACAGTCGGTAACGATTACACCGTCGAAGTTCAGCTCCCTGCGCAGCAGCCCGGTCAGAATATTCTCAGACAGGGTCGCCGGGATCACGTCATCCTCATAAGCCTTAAATACAACATGAGCAGTCATGACAGCATCGACCCCGGATTCTATAATCCGCTGAAACGGCAGCAATTCAACCTCCGCCAGCCTTTCGCGGTTATGGCTGATTGACGGAAGGGCCAGGTGCGAATCCGTATCCGTATCTCCGTGGCCGGGAAAATGCTTAATCGTTGCCGCTACGCCCTCTTTCTGATAGCCGGCAACGGCTGCGCTTCCCATCTCACTGACCAGCAGCGGTGATTCACCATAGGAACGTACGCCTATAACCGGATTGGCCGGATTGTTGTTCACATCGACACAAGGCGCAAAGTTCATATTAATCCCCAGGTGGCGCAGCTCGGCCCCGGCAATTGCCGCAGCCTGCCGGACCCCTTCCGCATTGCGGGTCGCCCCCAGTGCCATATTGCCCGGCATCAGTGTAACACCTTCCTCAATCCGGGCAACCATGCCCCCTTCCTGATCGATCGCGATCAGCAGGGGCTCGGCTGCAGCCCGCTGCAGCGCGGCTGAACAGGCGTACACTTGCTCAGCCGTTCCGATATTGCGCCGGAAATAGATAATGCCCCCGATATGATAATCCTGAATCAGTGTCAAAATATCCTTGTTTGGAGAGGTGTCCATGAATCCGCACATGAACATCTGTCCGACCTTATGGCGCAGACGAAGATTGTGGTCCGTTCCAGTATCCATTATTGAGCTACAGCTCCTTTTGCTTTTGGGTTATAGTGTTGTTCTTCCGGTTGTCAGGACCTCTGCCAGCGACTCCAGCGAATAAACGGAGGTTCCGCAGACCAGGATGACAGATGCTGCAGACGGCAGCCGTTCTGCGTCATAGGGATTACGGAGAACGGCGGTAATCAGCGGCTTCTCGCGGCTAATGGCTTCGGCCAAATCCAGCTGTCCGCGGAACATATGGGCGTTCCAAGTACCCATAATAACTGCGTCACATTCCTCAAGCCCGGCTAAGATATCGTTAATCATACCGGAAGCAGGATTGTTCGCAATATACTGTACTGAAAGATTAATTCCCCGCTCTCCCAGAAGCGCCCCCAGCTCAAGAGCCTTGCTGTCGGTATTATCCGCGAGGGTCAGCCTCTCCGGCTGCGGCAGCAGCAGCAGGTACCGCAGCTCCGCAGATAACGGCAGCAGCTGACGGGGATCACGCTGCAGCTTCAATGTTGAGCGGGTCAGCTCAGCTGTCCTGCTGTCCCACTCGGCACGCGGCACCGGAGACGCGTGCCGGCTGTGCAGCAGCATCCGCTCCTGAAGCCGGTTAATCCGCTGCAGGGATTCATCAATTCTGGCCTCCGTTATCCGGCCATCGCGGACCGCCTGAGCAATGCCCCGGATGACGCGATCCTGGAATTCAGGCGTATGACACATCAGAATCATGTCATTGCCGGCAGTCACTGCCAGCTCACCGATCAGCTCCGGCTCATAAGTATTGCGGATAGCCCCCATTTCGACATCATCCGTGCAAATGACACCTTGGTAACCCAGCTCATTACGAAGCAGATCTGTAACAAAGTAAGGACTTAGTGAGGCCGGGAGGCCTTCGGCTTGCGGGATTTCCGGGAAGACGATATGCGCCATCATGATCGCATCACACCCGGCATCTATAGCAGCTGCGAACGGGATTACAGGTCCGATCATCAGCTTCTCTAATGACAGCCCGCATACAGGCAGCTCAATATGTGAATCACCATCCACCTGCCCGTGGCCGGGAAAATGCTTGGCAGTGACGGCAACGCCTGCTTCATGCATCCCCTTGATAAAAGCGGCGCCAAGCTTCGCTACTACAGCCGGCTCTTCACCATAAGACCGGACACCGACTACGGGATTCAAGATGTTCGTATTTACATCAAGCACCGGTGCCCAGCTCATCGGGATGCCCAGTGCAGCCAGCTGGCTGCCGATAAGCTTTCCCTGCAGAAAGGCGGCTGCGGGATCTCCGGTCAGGCCAACCGCCCGGTTGCCCGGCACATGCGGGAATATCCTCTTCAGATTAGCCAGGCTCCCTCCCTCTTCATCAATGGAGAGGAGGTATGGTGAGGTGAAGCCGAGCCAGTCTGCCGCAGCCGTTACACCGTGGACCAGCCTGCGAAGCTGATATTCGTTGTCTATATTGTGCGGAAACAACCCAAGACCGCCTGAAGGCAAGACCCCAAGCCGCTCATCGAATGCTGAATCCGCTGCCTTAGCAGGCAGCCCGGTTACACACATCCGGGCAATTTGGTGTTCCAGGTTCATATTGAGAACCCTGGCAGATAAGCTTTGTTCTGCTCCAGCATCTCATCCAGCATCGCTTCTGCGTCATTGGCTGAAGGAACGAGCGGATGATGGGCAAGGGCGAGCAAGGCGGTAGCGCGGCTGCCGGTTACAGCAGCTTCAATTGCCAGTCCTTCATAGGTTTTGACCGCATGAATCAGGCCTTTGGCCGCTTCCGGCACAACAGCCACCGGCATGGCGACAGGTCCGTCCTTATGCACTTTGCAATTGACCTCAATGCAGGCATCGTCCGGAAGGAACCCGAGAATGCCTTGATTAGGAACATTCAGAGTCTGAATATCGCCGGAATCATTATATAGTGAATTCATCAGCCGGACTGCGGCTTCGGAGTAATAGGCTCCTCCGCGCTGCTCCAGCTGCTTCGGCTTTTCGGCCAGCTCCTCGTCCTTATACAGCTCGAACAGCTCATCCTCCAGGCGCTGTACCGTTTCCGCCCGCGTCTCCCCTTTGGCTGCAGCTGCCTGCTGCTCCGCCAGAATCTCACGGTGCAGATAGAAGTATTTCAGGTAATAGGAAGGAATCGCCTTAAGCGCTGACAGCAGCGTCGCATTCCAGTCATACTGCGGAACATTACGGGCAGAATATCCGTCCCGGTTCGCCAGCAGCTCTGGCAGCTTGGATTCACCGTCAATGGTAATGGTACTGATCCAGTGCAGGTGATTCAGGCCGGCAAATTCACAGTAAATCCGTTCGGCCGGTACCTGATACAGCTCAGACAGCCATTTGTAGGCGGCGATCGGAGAATTACACAGCCCGATGGATTTGATGCTTGAATGCTTATGAATAGCCTCGGTTACCATGCCCGCAGGATTTGTAAAGTTCAGCAGCCATGCATCCGGGCAGAGCTCCTCCATATCTCTCGCGACCTCCAGCAGCACCGGTATCGTGCGCAGCGCCTTCATCATGCCTCCCGGACCTGTAGTTTCCTGTCCAATCATCCCGTACTTGAGCGGGATCGTCTCATCCCAGCCGCGGGCTTCCAGTCTGCCGACACGCATCTGGGTGGTGACAAAGCTGGCATCTGCCAGTGCAGAGCGCCGGTCAAGCGTAAGGCTAAGCTCAATCGGCAGCCCGGACCGGGCAATCATCCGCTTGGCAAGCTGTCCGACGATGGACAGCTTGTGGAATCCTTCCTGTATATCTACGAGTACGATTTCTGTTACCGGAAAAGTAGAGTAGTTCAGGATGAACCCTTCAATCAGCTCCGGAGTATAGGAGGAGCCGCCCCCGATAACTGCTACCTTCAGTCTTTGATCCATACTGCATTCGCCGCCTTTACGGATAAGGTTTGTTGTAATTGTTCATAGACGTCTTCTGCCACCTGAATTCCGGATTTCTCCATAGCCAGCAGCAGCGCTCCGGCTACAGGCTCTTGTTCAAGCTTTTGCAGGGTACAGCCCGGAGCGGCAGCTGACACTACCTCTGAAATATAAGGGGCAACATACCGGCTCTCGCCACGGGTTAGAATACTGCCGGCCAGCACCAGATCGAAGACATCCTGCTGCATGCCAAGCCTCCGGATCACTGCACCGGCTGCATTACCCAGCTCTCTGCCCTGCCGCTGCAGAATTTCACGGGCTGTTTCATCCTCGGCGGCAACCTCAAAGAGCAGCTTGGCGATTTCGTGCGGCACACGCAGGCCGTGGTCAAGGTAATAGTGAAACATCTCAGCTTCGGAAGCGTACCCCAGCTTACTGAGAATCGCCTGGGTCAGCCGGGTTGGCCGCCCCCTGCCCTCCCACGCGCGGATTACAGCGCGGAAGGCTTCCACCGCCAGATCCGCACCGCCGCCGAAATCGCCGAAGGTATAGCCAAAGCCGCCTACCTGCAGCTCCTGCCCGCTGCGGTTCATTCCGTAGCAATTGGTTCCGGTACCGCAGATGACCACTACACCATAAGATTTGCGGGTCCCTGCCCTTAGGCCGATTACTGTATCACATAATATGTCATGCGGCTCCATACCTATCCGGGCAATCATCGGGCGCAGAATCCTGAAGTCAGCTTCCCGGTCAGCACCCGCCAGTCCGAACACCGAATAGGTGATTTGCTCCTTGCTGAGCCCCGCCTGCTGCAGAGCTTCCTCCACCGCCTCCCGGATGTTGATTTCGGCCCTTTCGGCCCCTGTCTGATGGTTGCCGCATCCGCTTGCGCCGCGTCCCACTATCCGGCCCGCGGCGTCGGATATGACGGCCAGTGTTTTGCTGCCTCCGCCGTCAATGCCCAAGTAATAGTTCAAGGTCTCCCGCTCCTGTATGTCAGTTTCATTTGCCCAGCTTGCTCAGGTTCTCCTGCCATTTCTCCGTCTTGAATTTCAGAAGCTCACTGTATCCGACCTGCTGTGCATCTGCCTCAGCCTTATCCAAGATTGCCAGCACTTCAGCTTCGCTTTTGGCGTTGAGCACAGCCTGAGCTCTGGCTTTCTCGTAGATTTCGCCTACGCTTTGCGAGATGATCCCTTCCTGGGAATCGCCTGCCGGAGCCAGGTTTACGTATTCGGTCGTATCAAACTGTGTCTTCCAGGTAATTTCGGACTGCCATTTGGTTTCCCAGCTCTTCTGGTCTTCCGGCAGTGCCGATTCAAACTTCATCTTCGAATTATCCACGTATACTGTATTGCCGTTCCATTGCAGATTGACCGTAGCATTCATCAGCTCATCACGGCCTTTGGTATCCGTTGTGAAGGCTTCTGTGAACAGCGGTGCCCCTTCTTCATCTGTTCCGTCCCAGTACTTGCCCTCAGGTCCCCACATAATAATCCGCTGGCCTTCAGGTCCGGTGAACCAGTCCAGAAAAGCGAAGACGGCTTCCGGATCCTTGGCAGCTGAGGTAATGACACTCACATTCCAGCCAAGCTGATTGTATGCTCCGGGGAAAATCTTGTTTTTATCCAGACCCGCCTTATGAATAGGCCAGACCATGATGTAGCCGGCTTCCGGGTCCTGCTCCTTCAGCAGCGAATTGCCGATTGCACCGTATTCAGTCGGACTGGAAGCGGCGTATACCGCAATGTTGCCTGTAATAATCTTCTGCTCCACCTGTTCAAGATTCTGAGTGAATGCATCCTGGCTGATCAGCTTATCCCGGTACATCTGATTCGCATACACCAGCGAAGAACGGAATGCATCATCCTTAAACACTGAGGTCATTTCATTGCCGTTCGGAATGGCCATCATGCTGAGGGCACTGAATACATAAGGACGGTTCTCGGCAAATGCGGACGACAGGACATCGATGCCTTCCGCGCCTTGTCCTACCTCAAACGGAACGACATCCGGGTATTTCTCTTTAACCAGCTTCAGATAAGCATAGAGATCGTCTGTAGTCTCAAGCGGCGGAATGCCCAGCCCGTTATAGATCTTTTTGTTGACCAGATAGCCGGAGTTTCCGTTCGGCTGAGTCGTATACCAGTTCGGGAACTGATAAAGCTTACCGTCGGAGGAGCGCAGCATGTCGAGCGTCTCTTCGCCTGCCCATTCCTTCAGATTCGGGTATTTGTCGAGATAATCATCAAACGGCACGAGTGCTCCGGCAGCCCGCAGCTGCTCAACATCTGCACCGCGTTCCATCCAGATCACATCGGGAAGCTCGCCGGATACGATCATCGTGCTGAGCTTTTGCTTGGCATTGCCTCCCGAGCTGACCGGCACGACATTCACCTGCTTATTATCCTTAATCCATTTGGAGGAGAGGTCCTCGCCCCAGTTAGGCATTGTATACCAGTCATAATGGCCGTAGAAGGAGAATTCCAGCGGCTGCTCACCAAGCACATATCCCCCGCCTTCAGCTGCATCCGGACTGTTGCTGTTTGCTGTATTTGCAGAATTAGAAGGACTGTTATTGCCGCCTGTACAGCCTGTTAAACCGATCATAAGACTAAGAACAGCCGCCAAAGCGGACACCTTTGTTTTGCCTGAGATCATTGGTTAATTCCCCCTTGAGTTCCTTTATTCTTTTAGTGAACCGACCATAACGCCCTTAACGAAATACTTCTGCAAAAAAGGATACACGCACAAAATCGGGATCGTAGCCACCATCATGGTAGCCATGGACAGGGATTTGGTTGTGACGGCGCGCATTTTATTCATCCGCCCCTGTGCGGCTGCATCCAGCTGGGCCATCTGCTCGGACATGATGTTGGAGTTCAGGATCTGCTGCAGCTTGGTCTGAATCGGCATTAAATCGACATTGCTGAGGTAGATGCTTGGCGTAAACCAGTCATTCCAGTGATAGACCGCAGTGAACAGGGATAAGGTCGCAATGACCGGACCTGACAGCGGAAGTACAATGCGCATCAACACTCCCCAATTGGAGCAGCCGTCAATTCTTGCAGACTCCTCCAGTCCTGCCGGTATGCCTTTGAAGAAGGTCCGGAAAATAATCATGTTCCAGACGCTGATCAGGCCCGGGATGACCATAACCCAGAAGGAGTTGAACATGCCCAGCTCGCGGATCAGCAGAAAGCTCGGAATCAGCCCGCCGCTGAAATACATGGTGATGATGCAGAAAACCATATAAAATCTGCGCCCCATCAGCTCTGATTTACTCATGCCGTAAGCGAATACCGCTGTGGCGGCAATGGCAGCAAAGGTACCGATTACAGTCCGCAATACAGAGATCACGAAGCCGTTAATCAGGCGGCTGTCCTGGAATACCACCGAATAGTTCTCCAGTGAGAATTGTCTCGGCCAAAATGTGACTCCGCCGCGCATAGTATCAGTTCCGTTGTTAAATGAAATAACACCGGCGTTCCAGAACGGATAAAAGGACAGAAAGGCTAATATTGCCAGTAGAATGTATATAACCGTTACAAGAACCCGGTCTCCGGCTGACAGCTTCATCTACAACTGCCCCCTTTCATGCTTCACCATAGGCTGTTTCCGGATTTGCGTGCGGCATAGTTGGCCCCGACCAGGAGGAATACCCCGATCAGTGATTTGAACAGGCCGGCTGCCGTAGCATAAGAATAACGGTTGTTCTGAATACCGATCCGGTATACATAGGTGTCCAGCACGTCGCCGACATCGCGCAGCACGGGATTGGAGCCGAGGAGCAGGATGTCTTCAAAGCCTGCGCTGAGCAGATTGCCGATTGCAAGAATCAGAAAGACAATAATGACCGGCAAAATGGACGGCAGTGTGATGGCAAACATCTGTCTCAGCTTGCTGGCACCGTCAATGGAAGCCGCCTCATGCATGTTCGGATCAATTCCGGCAATGGCTGCGAGGTAGACGATGGAGGAGAAGCCGATTTCCTTCCAGACTCCTGTTGTGACAAGGATGGTCCAGAAATATTCCGGCAGCGACAGGAAGTTAACCGGGTCCTTGATCAGGTTCAGCTGCTGGAGCAGCATGTTCACGCTGCCGTTCTCTGTGGAGAGCATGGACATTACGAAGCCGGAGACAATGACCCAGGACAGGAAATGCGGGAGATAGCTGATCGTCTGCACGGTTCTTTTGAACACCCGGCTGCGTACCTCATTCAGCATCAGCGCCAGCAGAATCGGTGCCGGGAAGCCGACCAGCAGCTTGAGCAGGCTGATTACAATCGTATTGCGCATGATCGTCCAGAATTCAGGTGCGGCAAAAAACATCTCAAAATGCTTGAGGCCCACCCAAGGACTGCCTCCAAACCCCTTGAACAGATTGTAATCCTGAAAAGCCATCAGCACCCCGTACATCGGGATATAGCTGAACACGAGGATAAAGAACAGGGCCGGCAGCACCATCAGCTGAAGATCCCACTGCCGGGCAAAACGTTTGAGTGCATTTGGCTTCCGGAGCGCTTCCTTTGTCTCCATGTGATAGGCGATTTTCTGCATTTTAACCTCCTTTTCCATTTACTTCTTGTTAATCCTGATAACTTATGTTGTTATATTTACTGACCTCATCATAACTCTATTCTGTTTCGGGCACTCCGCCTAATCGCTCGAATACTGATACTATCTTACTGTCGATGGCGGTTGTTTGGGTGCGGACGTTACGCGGCTCCATACCGATGTGGCGTTTGAACAGCCGGTTGAAGTTGGATAAGGTGCGGAATCCGCATTCCATGGCGATGTCGAGGATTTTGCGGTCTGTGGTCTGCAGCAGGGTGTAGGCATTCTCCAGACGCAGCTGGATCAGATAGAGCAGCGGGGACATGCCTGCCGTACGGCGGAAGATATCGCTGAAGCGCGAAGGGCTTAAATAGACGAGGGAGGATAGCTCTTCAAGCGTCCAGGGATAAGCCGGCTGCTCCTCCATGACGCGGGTGACGTGCCAGACTTTCTCAAGCTGGGTGGTGGTCACGGTGGATTTGCTCGGCTGCAAGTCGTCTGTGCGGAAATACCGGTTGATATATACGAAGAATTGCAGCAGCTGGGCGTAGACGATGGAGGTGTAGGACTGATGTTCTGCTTCATGCTCCACCTGCATATCCAGCAGCAGCGCGCGAAGAATACCGATATGCTTATTCTCGCGGTCCAGCAGATTGCTGAAATGCAGTCCCATTTCCTTGAACGGAGCCAGTATATCCGGATCACAGCGCACCAACCCCAAAAACCAGGACGCATCGAAGGTAATGACCTGCATGATCAGATTCCCTGTCTCATAGGCACAGTGCAGATCATTGGAGTTAATCAGCAAAATATCCCCTTCCCGGAAATCATACCGCTCCCCGTTAATCATGTAATACCCTGTACCGGACTTGATCATATTGATCTCCAGCGCATCATGGGCATGCAGTCTTTGATAAGTTGAAGTGACGCCGATGGTATCACCCAGAATAACCGGATATTGCCTGGAAAATACAACCTTTTCCCTGAGGCTGTTATGACCGCGCGTTTGCATAGGCTGCCCCTCCTCTGTATGATTGCATAATGGGTATGGAACCGGTGAAAGCTCACTGTATCTTGCTGGAAAAAAGTCGGAATCAGCTTATATTCATCCTAGTTGAACACCTTTTATGTGTCAATAATAGTTACATCGTATTATCCATTGTCTGAGAAGCTTTGCATACCTCCTTCGGGCCAGTCCGGTCAACACCAAAAGAACACCCCCGGCAGTCTCCCTGCTCTAAGACAGAGCGGAAAGCTGCGGGGGTGTTCTAATACCTTCCTGTCTAACCGTAACATTATGAAGCAGTTAGCCTGCTATAATTAAGCCTGCTCCATCGTGCTGATGTCAATTACGAACCGGTAACGGACGTCTGAAGCCAACACACGCTCCCATGCTTCGTCAATCTGGCTTGCAGCAATGACCTCGATCTCGGAGGCGATATTGTGCTCGGCACAGAAATCGAGCATTTCCTGCGTCTCACGGATGCCGCCGATCATAGAACCGGCGAATGTGCGGCGCTGGCCAATCAGTGAGAATACGTTGACAGCCAGCGGATCTGCCGGCGCACCGACATTGACTAGTGTACCGTCCAGCGCCAGAAGTGACAGGTAAGCATCGATGTTAATCTGTGCACTTACGGTATTAATGATCAGATCAAAGGAGCCCGCGAGCTGTTTGAAGGTCTCCGGATCGCTTGTAGCGTAATAGTGGTCTGCGCCCAGCTGCAGCCCGTCTTCTTTTTTCTTCAGGGATTGTGAAAGTACGGTAACCTCGGCGCCCATAGCGTGTGCAATCTTCACAGCCATATGGCCCAGTCCGCCCAGACCTACTACAGCTACCTTTTTGCCGGGACCTGCTTCCCAGTGGTGCAGCGGTGAGTAGGTGGTGATTCCGGCACACAGCAGCGGTGCGGCGGCATCCAGCGGAATGTTGTCCGGAATGCGGACTACAAAGCTTTCGGTCACAACGATGTGCGTGGAGTATCCGCCTTGGGTATAGTGTCCATGGCGGTCAGTAGATCCGTAGGTGCCTGTATTCCCGTGAAGACAATATTGCTCTTCCCCTTTATGGCAGCTGCTGCACTCTCCGCAGGAGTCCACCATACAGCCAACCCCTACACGGTCGCCGACTGCGTACTTGGTTACCTCTGCTCCGACCTGGCTGACAATCCCGGCAATTTCATGCCCTGGAACAAGCGGATATTTGACAGGTCCCCATTCACCGCGGGCGGTATGGATGTCAGAGTGGCAGATACCTGCATATTTAATCTCAATAAGGACATCGTGCGGCTGAAGCTCCCGGCGCTCGATGGTAGTCAGCTTAAACGGGCCCTCCGGATTAAATGTAGCGCGTGCATTAACTTGAATCATAAGTGTAAGCCCTCCTGAAATGTTTAGGTTGTTGTCTTGCTCCAATCGTTTGTATAAAGCTTCCGTCTTGTCCGGCCTTTACAAAACCTATGTTATTACTTAAAGTTAACTCTAAGTCAAGAAGTAATTTGAACATAGGAGACAGAGCATGAATACCTATACCATTAACGAAGCTGCGAAGCACTTCAATCTCACTCCGCATACCTTGCGGTATTATGACAAGGAAGGGCTTATGCCTAACTTAGAACGCACTGCGGGCGGCAAACGGATTTTTAAGGATACCGATCTTGATGCACTCAAGGTCATTGAATGCCTGAAGGCTTCGGGGATGCCGATCAAAGAAATCAAGCATTTCATTGAATGGTGCTCCGAAGGTGATTCTACCCTGCAGCTCAGATATGACATGTTCCTGGAACGCAAGGCCTCCGTAGAAGCGCAGATGGAAGAATTAAGGAAAACCATGGAAGTCATCGAGCATAAGTGCCATTATTATGAGTCCGCTCTGGAATGCGGCACGGAAGCTATTCACAAAAAGAAAAAAGCTACAATATCTCAATAATCCCCTCTGTTCCGTCAATACGGATCATTTGCCCGTCTTTAATCCGGCGGGTAGCCTGCTCCACTCCGACAATAGCCGGTAAACCGTATTCCCGGGCAATGACTGCCCCGTGCGTCATCAGGCCGCCGACTTCAGTAACAAGCCCTTTAACGGATACAAATAAAGGTGTCCAGCTGGGGTCGGTGAACGGGGTGACGAGGATATCCCCCTCTTCCAGATCCGCATATTCCATGTTGAAGATGACTCGTGCCCGTCCTTCTATTACGCCTGAAGAAACAGGAAGCCCTATAATTGCGTCCTCCGGAAGATTGGCACGCTTATAGCTGCCATTAATCATCTCACCATCAGAGGTCAGTACACGCGGTGGTGTCAGCTTGTTATACAATCTGTACTCTTCTTTACGTGTCCCGGTTATTTCGTAGTCCAGCCGGCTTGCATAGACAGCTTCACGGAGCTCATCAAAGGTCAGATAAAAGATGTCCTCTTTTTCCTGTAAAAGACCTTTAATAACCAGTTGTTCCGCCTCTCTAAGCAGAGCTTGCTTATAAATAAAATAACGGCTGATCATGCCGTATTTCGGATATTCCCGGTATCCGCTGAAGCCGCGGAGCAGGCGGATCACCCGTTTCGTCTCAGCAGCCTTTTGTCCGCCGTCCGGCAGCTGCTTCAAGCGGTTCAAGAGCTCCTGCTCCTTATTAACGGCTTCCTGCCGGCCCTGCTCGAACTTCTGCCTGCTGGCGCCCCGGCTGAAATGCCTGATATGATTCAGGATCATCGGGACCAGTGTATGCGGCTGCTCGCTCCAGCGGGTTCGGGTCAGGTCGATCTCACCGCTGCAGCGCATGCCGTACTTCTCCAGGTAGGATCGGATAGCGCTACTAGCCTCACGGCCCCCTGCCAATGAAGTCAGCTCATCCAGAAAGTCTTCTGATATGGCTTGCTGCAAATATGCTATAACCTCCGGAAAAGGGCGGATAACATCCGCAACATCCAGCAGCGCCAGTCCCATTTCTGAAGTGATATTGTCCGCTACCGACTGGGAGAGCGTGTCTGCTGCGTTCTTTTCACCTAACCATTCGTTCATCTGTTCATTGATCCATGAGGAAGCGTCCATGCCTGTCATGATGACTGCCGAGCTCTGCGGATCGAACAGAAGCTTCTTCAACTCCTGCATATCCTCCAGAATGAAGTCAAACAAGGCCGTCCCCGATTTAGCCGAAATGTTATATTGCAGCTCTTCAACGGATGCCTGATTCCGCTGAATCAATCCAGGTACGATGTCAGGATCATATTCAATTCTTGCATTAAACAATCCGGAATCTGTATTTTCGTTGCTTTTAAGCGAATTAGGTAACTTATGGTTCTCTGAAGCGACCTGAATGAAATCTCCGCATTCTACAACAGACATAAGGGCGTTTTTAATCAGCGGATCAGACTTCCCGAGCGCATTAATGACCGCTGCTCCTGTGTCCGGTGAAGCCAAATGAGGGGTTACATCAACGAAAAGTCTTCCGCCGGCGGTACGCATAGGTGCTGGAGTAGTCATTAGATAAAAAGCCAAGCCCAGCGGTTTCATGGCATCTGTCATCATCTGCTGGTGGCCGACGGACAGATACACACGGTTCACCTGATCTGCCGCCTCCGGGATTGGAAATAAAGTCGTAATGGGCCTGCTCTGTACGATATAAAAGACGCCGTCCTCCAGGCACCATTCAATGTCCTGCGGGCAGCCGAAATAAGCCTCGATCTGCCTGCCCAGCAGCGCCAGCTCAATAATCTGCGGATCGCTGAGCGCAGGTACGGTCTGCTGATGCGGTTCAAGCCTGTGAGTCTGAATTCCGCCCTCCTGAGAGCTATACATCGCCAGCTGTTTGGAGGCAATTTGCTTACCCGTGATCACTCCGTCCCGGATTCTATAGCTGTCTGGAGATACCAGACCGGAGACCAGTGATTCGCCAAGCCCAAAACCTGCTTCAATGGACATTACCTTCCGGCTGCCGGAAACCGGATCAGCGGTGAACATGATACCGGAAGTCTCCGGTTTCATCATCTTTTGAACAATAACAGATAAATACACCTGAGCATGGTCAAAGCCATTCTGTATCCGGTAGATTACTGCGCGGTCCGTGAACAGTGAAGCCCAGCATTTGCTGATATGCTCGAGAATATTATGGCTCCCGATTATATTTAGATAGCTGTCTTGCTGGCCGGCAAAAGAGGCATGCGGCAGATCTTCGGCAGTTGCGCTGGAACGCACGGCATAGGCGAGCTCCTCACCAAGAATGGACAGTTGAGCTGCCACTGCTCGCGAAACTTCAGCAGGAAGCGCTGTTTCCAGTATGATTTGCCTGATCTGACGGCTGATAGCGGCGATCTGCTCCCTGTCACCGGCTGACAGTGTCTTTAGCTGCCCAACCAGAGACTGGTACACTTCGCTCTTTGTTACCGTTTGCCGGTAAACAGCTGTAGTCACACAAAAGCCTTCGGGTACCTGAATCCCGTCAATCCGGGATAATCTGCCCAGATTCAACGCTTTTCCGCCGGCAAGCATAAGCTGTGAAGCCTCTAATTCTTTAAAACTGAGTACCGGTTTTTGCATGTCATATCTCCCCTAATGATTAATTTGCAAATAAAACATTTGACAAGAGCAGCTGTGTGTAGTAAAGTTAAGATATAAGATGAATATTTTATGTATATTTTCTTGAAAATAGAGGTATGGCGATTATATCACTGCTTCTGTACATATGCAATAAAGAAGAACCTGACTAACCGTCAGGTTCTTTTCTTGTTTTTTAATAGGTTTTTTGATAATACGCACTTAATGTGCGATGTGCTGTTTTATTTTTTGACAACAGGAATCCACATCTCCCCATATACGAGGCCGTTTCTGTTCCCCATCTCAACTGTTGTATTCGGGCCGCCGACATAAGCGAATTCTGTTGATTCCGGCAAAGCCTGGCCAAAAGCAATTCCGGTGAGCTTATTATTCAAAGCATCCGCTGTTTGGTCTTCCCCTTTGACTACCAGGTATTCCCCTGCAGGAAATTGAATGACTCTGGCCTCCTCCGGTGCTGTCTGATCGGACATAACGCCGGCGTAATGCATCATTTTGTTGTTAACCGCTTCATTTACAGCAAAAATATAATCATTTGAAGCTATGCTTTTGAGATGAGCGAGTCTTCCATCCTGGCCGGCCTGCTGCCAAAAATCCGTTTTTTCCTTATTGATGCCTGCGTAATCAGTGTAATGGCTTTTTAGCTCGGTGCCGAGTCCTATGACGATAAAGCTTTCTTTGTGCTCAAAGTTATAATCTGACATTATGGAAAACTCCTCTTTGTTTGGATTTATCAAATGATTGTCTTCCTCATCTGATAAGGCTATGATACCCTTAAATCATGTCAAAAAATGATACTGTTTAGGGGTGGCTATGAAAAAAGTTGAACGGATTAACATTATCATGCGCTATATTAACAACCGGGCTCATTTTACCATAACGGAGCTGATGCGCGAATTCAATATCTCCCGTTCGACTGCAATCCGGGATGTCCGGGAAATTGAAGCTTTAGGGATGCCGCTTGTGGCAGAAGTGGGAAGAGACGGCGGTTATTCTGTCATGCGTAACTCAGTCCTTCCTGTGGTCCGGTTCACTGATAATGAGCTCAAGGCGCTTTTTATTGCTTTTATGGCTACAAGAAACCAGCAGCTCCCTTACTTGAAGAGCCGTCAGTCCTTGACCGAGAAGCTGCTCGGCCTGATCTCAGAGAATCAGCAGGAGGATCTGTTTCTATTAAATCAGCTTCTGCTGTTTGAGGGGACTAACCCCCACAATCCGGAGCTTCTGGAGCTTACAGACCTTCCCCACCCCATGCTGGACAAGCTGATTCAGCTCC
Source organism: Paenibacillus camerounensis (assembly GCF_000723885.1). Taxonomy (GTDB): domain Bacteria; phylum Bacillota; class Bacilli; order Paenibacillales; family Paenibacillaceae; genus Paenibacillus_AQ; species Paenibacillus_AQ camerounensis. The sequence continues at coordinate 9,251 of NZ_CCDG010000103.1, read as the reverse complement.
TGCTTACAGACAGCTATTTATTAATTTCCATTTATGATGAAACTTATCCCGTATTTCTCATACAGCTATACAGGGAGAAGAGCCGCTGGATGATTAAGGGCTTTGATCTACGGGGTGAAAAAATGCAGATATATCCGGTTGACCTGCTTCAGAACGTCATGCCGCTTGTACCGGAACGAAGACTAAGCAGGACAAAAATGCTTGATAAGCTGAGCAAACAGGAAGAAGCCGTCAATCTTGTTCTTGAGCTTGGTCCACAGGCAATTGCCCAGTTCAAAAAATATCATCCTGTTCAAGCCTCGCTCTCTTATACGAATCCATATCAGACAACGGCTATGCTTAAGCTCTTTATTAACGTGAATCAACCTGATGAATTGGCTGAAATGACCAGCTGGCTGTTATTCCTCGGAGAAAATGTACAGGTCCGGGAAATGCCCGGAGAAGTTAAAGAGAGCATGCAATCCCGTCTTCGCTTATCCGGTGAGTAACCTTTAGTTGCAGATAAAAAGCCCAATGAAACGGTATGGCCGTTCCACTGGGCTTAGTTCAGGCTGAAATGCTGTACGGGTTGCCTAGCCTTATTTCTTAACTGTCACAATCATCTTCACCGTCCGGGTTTCCCCGCCTGCATTGCTTAACACCGCCTCGTATTCATAGGTTCCGGCAGCTTTGCCTGAGATTGCTGTTACAGCTGACTGGGCACCAGGCGAACGGGACTGAAGGACCTGTGTGTCCACCAGCTTGCCGTTCTCATATAGCCTGTATCCGGTTGCGTTGGTTCCCCACCACAGATTCATAGTGACGTTGAAGCTGCCGTCTCCATCCCAGTTGTCATTAGACAATACCGCTTGGCCCGGCGAGGCGTCTGTAACATTCACAGTCAACGGAGCACTCTTCGTAATTCCAAGTGCATTAATGAGTTCGCCGGTATAAACATAAGTTCCGTTCTTCTTGCCGGTGATGTCCACCTGCACGGATTGGGCAGCCGGGGACTGGTCAGACAATGATACTTCCTTAACCAGCTTACCGTCCTCGTACAGCTTGAACTTAGTGCCGTTATTTCCCCACCAGAGATTCATCGTGATGGTGTAATCTCCGTCTCTGAGGCCCGTGTCATGACCGTTATTATCGGACAGGACAGGCGTTCCCGGCGCACTGTTCGCCAGCGGAGTAGCCTGGCTGAGCCATGCAGCCCATTTATGCAGTACAGCTGCCTGCTCACCGGTAAATACAGAATTAGCAGCCGTGTCTACATCGCTCATGTAAGCTGTGAGCAGCTGGCGGGCTTTGGCGCCGTTACGGGCAATTGCCGCCTGCTCTGCTTCCTGCAGCTTCGCAGCGAGCTGGCCGGCAAGTGCTGCAGCACCAGGGTCCTCTGAACCGGCAGCAAACGTGCGTGTCAGCTCTGTCAGGCTTGAGAAGGTTGCCGTAACGCCAAAGTTGAAAGCAACTGTAGTCTCCTGGCCTGCACGGTCATATACCAGTGCTGTTACGGTGTTCAAGCCCGGCTCAAGGGTATATGCCTGCGTATTCAATACTTCACCGTTAGGCTGTTCCACGCCGGAGACTGTATCGGCAGCGGAATAGCCAATGACCACCTGCTGGTCAATTGTATATTCGCTCTGCCCCTGGATCTCAACAACCGGCGGTGCCAGGTCGATCCGTACCTCCAGAGTCTGTGCATTCTCTTTATTGCCTTCCAGATCTACGCTCCAGTAGGTAATGAGATGGACGCCTTCTTCTTCCAGGCTCAGCTCCGTTCCGGCCACGGCTTCACCGCCGTCTACCTGATAATAGGTAGCTTCTACACCTGGAGCTTCATCTGTCGCGGTAAAGGTTACTTTAACCGGCGAAGTATACCAGCCGTTATAGAGCTGTCCTTCCACTGCCGCAGTGGTATGCGGTGCTTCATTATCCGAAGGATCATCCAGAGTTACCAGTGCAGACAGCGGAATGTTCAGTTCCTGTACAAGCCGTGCCACCATTTCCGCTACCTTATTTGCACCATTTACCTGTAGATGCGTATTGTCTTCGGTTGTTCCTACCCACATAAAGATGTCTTTAGTGCCTTCTGTACCAAGCTCCTGGAAGGTCTCCCAGCTCACCTGATTCAGATCAATCAGCAGGGTTCCGGTCTCCAGTGCAGTTTCCTTCATTGCCTTCACATACTCAGGGAAGCTCTTATTAAGCACTTCACCTGTAAAATCACGACGGTTAACCGGAGTTACCAGAACCGGGGTTGCCCCTCTTTGCACTGTACCGTTAATATAATCCTTCAGATACACCTTGAATTGCTCCGGCGTCAGATAACGCTCCGGACGGGAAGGTGTGGAGTCATTATGGGACCACTGCATGAACAGATAATCGCCTTCATGAAGGTTCAGCAGGATATTGTTCAGATAACCGCCAACGAGGAAGGTTTTACTGCTGAGCCCGCTGACTGCACGGTTATCGACACTAATCTGATCCAGGTCGAAGTAGCCGCCCAGCTTTTCGCCCCATCCTGCCTGCGGACGATAGCTTTCTGCATAATTGGCCACCGTCGAATCACTGGCGAGATAGATAACAGGCTTAGTACCTGCGCCGTTATCAGGCAGGCGTTCAAGCGTCATCGCGTTGATCTTTGGAGTGGCACCGGTGAATTCAAAGGTGAAGATGCCGTCAATCAGCGCGATATCATAGCTGACTTCTTTAAATTCGCCTTTTGCTATAGCCGCAGCCGGCAGCTTCGGCATTTGTTCGACGGTAACGCCGGCATTCGTCGATTCCTGCGCATCTCCGATGGTAAGAGTTACCCGGTAGTTGGCAGGTTCCATTTCAACCAGGAAGGTGCTGCCGTTCACGTTAGTGAAATCCCCGGTGAGATCATTTCCTGTCTCCCGGTTCGCATCCTGCACCAGAGCGGTATCCGTAAAGCCGTAGCCATTACCTTCAACATAAGCTCTCTTGCTGTCTACTTTGGTGTAGCCTTCAGCCGCGTTGCCGGAGCCAAAGTCAAACTTATAGCCGCGGATCTCACCTGCAGGTTCAGTTGACAGTGAATCTTTTGCTACCGTAAGCACATTAAAGGCATGATCGACCTGCGCCTGTGTGGCTTCAGTGCCGATGATGGCTTCGGCAGCCGCCAGTGCTTTATGCAGAACAGCCTTGGATGCTTCGGTATAGGCTGCCAGATTCAATGCTTTTACCTCAGTATGCAGTGCAACAAGCGCCTTCTGATCACCTGCAACCGGCGGCAGCTCTTTGCCTTCAATATGCACGTTATCAATCTGGGTAGTCCAGTTCAGTGTACCGCCACCCCCTTTTCTCGTTCCCAGGAAGCGCAGCGCTCTAACGTTATCCGCGTAGACCCCCTGATTCATGGTTATACCCTCAATAGTCTGCGTAACGCTTGGGTCTGTCAGACTGGTCAACGTAAGATCCATAGTTTTCTCGGCAAAATTAATAGTGAGATCTACGTTAACCCATTGATTCTTCAGTATATTGGTGGCAACACCGCCGTCCGGTACAGCTGTAGTCCCTGTTCCGTAATCCGGTGTATACGGGCCTACAAAGTAATGAATTTGTGTACCGGGACTTGTAGTTCCCGTCTTGGTCAGCAGTGTTAGGATGATGTTCTCATTCCCGTCCAGCAGTGACAGATGGCCCTCTGACGGAGTGGCACTGACATTGCCTGAATTCCAGTCAAAATTCACCTTCACGATGTCACCGTTAACAGCATCGAACAGCCGGAACGTCTTTGCCCGGTTACCTGAGCCTGATCCGTTAACAGACAGCACCTTATTGCCGCTCTGATCTACAACGGTTCCCGACATCGTACCGGCGATACCCGTCGCATTAACCAGCGCATACTTTACTGCTGCCGGATCGCCTTCGAAATCCTCTTCATATACCTGAATTTCCGGTTCCGGCTCAGGCTCGGTAATATCCGGATCAATCACATAAGGGGATATGTCTAATTCCATTTCTTTAACCGCTCCTGCAACAAGTGCGGCGATAACCCCTGCGCCATAGCTGCTGAAGTGAGTGTTATCACCTACGCCGTTAGGGTACTTCGGATATTCCCCCGGATTAGCATAGAGGAACACTTTTTCAGAAGCACTTAGACCGATTTTGTCATAAAAGGCAATGCTCAACTGGCTCAGATCAATCAGCTTCACATTCAGCTCCTCGGCCACTTCCTTGGCAGCCTTCACATATTCAGGGAAGCTGACGTTGAATTCCTGGGTTACGGTATTAAAATCTCTGCGGCCTACCGGGGTGAGCAGCACCGGCTCGGCACCGCGCTGTCTGGCACCATTAATATAACGGGCCAGATAGGTTTTGTAATCCTCCGGCGAAGCGTAACGCTCAGGAATGCCTGCGCTTGCGTCGTTGTGCCCGAAAGAAATGAAGAAATAATCGCCTGGTTTAATCCGCTGCAGAATCGAATCCAGCCGGCCGTCTACCATGAAGGATTTGCTGCTTCTGCCGCCGATCGCATCATTCTGGACGACTACACCATTTGCGAAATAGCGTCCAAACTGCTGGCCCCAGCCCTCCTGCGGAGCCTGGATACTGCTGTAGGACTGCATGGTTGAATCGCCGGCCATATAGAGGGTTACAGCATCGCCCGGCGTTTTGTCAGGGTATTTTGAAATGATTATATCCTGTACATCAATAGCCGTTCCGGTGAAAATAAACTCCAGCTGGCCGTCCACCAGCGCAACATCATATGAGAATTCACGGGTTTCCCCGGCATTCAAGCTGGTCACGGCCAGCTTCTGGACGAATTCTGACTTCACGCCCACGTTGGAGCCGCGCTCTGTATCTCCCAGCTTTAGTGTCACCTGATAATTGGCATCTGGCAGGTCAACTGCGAATTTAGCATTTTCAGGCAAGGTCACCTGTCCTGCCCCTACTGTGATACCGTTAATGCTCTCAAAGCCATAGCCTGAATCCTGTGTGTATAGCTTATCCTGTACTGCGGTAGCTCCGGCTGCTGCATCTGTTCCAAAGTCAAAGTGATAGACCTGCTCAGGCAATTGCTGTGATCCGGTCAGCGCAAGATTCGCTTTCGGGAATTCAGTGGCTTCTGTTCCAAGGTAGAATCCGGTATGCGGCGGCTGGTTATAGCTGACATTCTGCCAGGCAATGCCTAGCCGGTATACCGGGTCCTGCATCAATGTCGGAATTTTGTAAGCGGTTGGAATTGTAGTCGTGTAGAGCCTGTACTCGGAGCTGTCTTCACTGCGCAGCAGCAGCTCTTCGCGCCAGTCACCGAGGATATCCGCCTGAAGGGCCGGAGTACCTTTGGTGTGGTTATTAGTCAAAGTGCCAGTAGCCCGGAACAATTCTTTTAGCTGCTTATTTTCATAATCCCATTTGTATATGAGCGGAATTCCCTTGGCTGTAGTGTTATTCCAGTCATGATCAAACAGCTCACGCTGCAGATCCCCGTCCCACCAGATTGCAAAGTTAGCGCTCTTAGGCACCTCATTCTGTTCATAGATGACGTCGCCGTTTGCAGAAAAACCTTTAGACAAAGGGTCCATTTGTCCATTAACAATATTGGAAGCCCACGATTCATATCCGGGGTAGTTCGGATCAATATCCGCTGACATACCGCGCCCGGTATCCTTCCCGGTATACTGGCCCCAGATAATTTCTCCTGTTGCAGCATCGCGCATCTCCAGCCCGTATTCGGCATTCGTGTGCTCATGTACGCTGAATACCTGATAGCCTTCGCGGTTCGGATCAAGCTTGCCGGCATGAATAGCATCACCATGGCCGAGTCCGGTGCTGTACATCAGGGTGCCGTCGTCGTCAATAGCGAGCGCTCCGTACATAATTTCATCCTTGCCGTCGCCGTCTGCATCCAGCACACTTAAGTTGTGATTGCCCTGTCCCTCATACTCTTTCCCGGCTTGATCTGTATCAAAGGTCCAGCGCTGTACCAGCTGGCCGCCCACAAAGTCGTATGCTGTCAGTACAGTGCGTGTGTAATAACCGCGGGCCATCACTACGCTTGGCTTCACGCCGTCCAGATAGGCAATGCCGCCCAGGAACCGGTCAACACGGTTGCCGTAACCGTCACCCCATGCGGCTACATCGCCTCTTGGCGGGATGTAATCTACAGTGGATACGGCAGCACCTGTCTCACCGTCGAACAAAGTGAGGAATTCCGGGCCGCTCAGGATATACCCGCCGTCATTACGGTAATCCTTGCTGCCGTCACCAATGACAGTGCCTTGGCCGTCTTTGGTGCCGTCGGCAGTTTTGACCACAACTTCAGCCTTGCCATTGCCGTCCAGGTCATAGACCATCAGCTGGGTATAGTGAGCACCGGCACGGATGTTGACACCAAGGTCAACCCGCCAGAGCTTGGTGCCGTCCAGCTTAATAGCATCAATATAGACGTTGCCGGTATATCCGGCCTGAGAATTATCTTTGGAATTGCTTGGGCTCCACAAGAAAACGATTTCATATTCTCCGTCGCCATCAAGATCTCCCACAGATGCATCCCCGGCATAATAGGAATAGGTCCCGCCGTCTTTGGTGCGTCCATCCGCAGGTTTATCCAGCGGAATCGGCAGATAGTTGTTATGCCAAACCGAAACCGTCTCAGGCTGGATTTGCTCTTTTCCCGCTATTATAGTAGATATCTGGTATTGGGAGCTGTCCGCTCCTGTAGTGTCTACATAGTTCGTAGAATCTGTAATTGGCGAACTATTAACCTTATATCCGTTTTTATATACATTGAAAGCGATTTCATTTGAATCCGTATTTAAGTATCTCCAGCTCAAATACACTCCGCCGTTAGTCAGTACGGCCACTAGTCCGCGGTCCAGATATTCAGCCTGACGCGCCGGCGAGCCGCCGGATGTCTCGGCATGTGCCGGCGCCGGGGGAATCACTAACAAAATAATCATCAGAATTGACATACAGAATGCAAGTGCTGATTTCCTGCCGGAAATATTTATACCCATGTGCTTAACTCCTCCTATTTGTCTAAAATCAATTTTAGAAATCAGGGGAAATCTAAATAAGAACCTGGAAAAGCATTGCAGCATTAATCCTCAAATCAGGAAACATCAGACTATTGCCAGGCTTATCACTCCCTTCCCATGCAGCGTTTATATAAGCGGGGTTTCTCCTGTAAGATAACGGAAAAATTCTGCAATACTACATCCCGCCACTAATTATGCACAAGTGTATCAAAGATTGGGAGCGCATTCTTAGCAAAAAAATGCAGATTAAGCTTAAAATCGACTATTTTACTTTTTTGGTATTTTTATTTTGTTTAGTTAACGGGTAAAAATAAAAACAAGCCCTGCATAAATTGCAGGGCTTGTCCAAGCATCATATTCTTTAATGATCAACACCATGGCCAAGTGGTACAAAAATGCCGCCTTTACCGGTTAAAGGAACGGTTGTGCTGCTATCCGCACTGACTGCGGCAGCATTTACACTAAGCAAGGCGATTACTGTGACAACGAGTATAAATGTTTTTTTCATAACATGAATCCTCCCTAGTCTAGTATAGATTTCATTATTCCAAGATACTTATCCAACTGCTCGGAGGTTGCTTGTCCCCGGAGTGTCTCAAAGAGAGCTGCTAATTTTTTAAATCCTCTATCATCCTTTAGTTTAACTGAGGTTGCTAAAGACTGAACAATTATAATTAAAGCATCGTCAACTTTGTCATTGATTGAAAAATATCTTGCTTTTAAGTAGGAATAATCAATGTAATATCGTATGTTTCTTTGTATCTCATAGTATTCAGCCATCGCTGTAATCTGCTCACTGAACTCTTCCAGAACATGATCAACGCTGAATCTATACTTAATAGCCGAATCCAGAATGTAGAGTACTCCGGGCATCATTTCTTCTCTGGTATTACGCAGAAATGCGAGGTAATCAGGTAGAACAGATACATTTCCTTCATTAAGCTCAATGATGTACTGATTCCCTTTGGCAATTTCGCGATAATAGTTAACTTCTTCCTGCCCGTCGGCATCTATTCCTCTAATCCAGCCCAAATCCTTATAAATTGCTATACATTCTCTGGCTTCGTTATAACGTCCTAATTTTTCAAATGCAATTCCCTTTAGGCACATGCTATATCCGAAGTAATAGACTATGTTTCGTGTTAAGCCAAAGCAGCTTACTCGCTTCTCGCCAATCCGCTCCTGCTGGTTCATTTTATAGAAAGTGTTAACCTCGGTGTATAGTCTGTCGGCGATAATGAGCATGCTGTCCCAATTCTCTAAAGTAAAGGAAGCCTTTAGCATTTGTACCAGTGAATCTGCATTAAACCCGTTAAGATCCAATTCCAAAATGATTCATCCTTTCCTCTTTTTTGACATACCACCACCTAGTAAATCCCGTTTAAGAACATTAAAATGCTATTTATTGGTATTATTCCTCATTTTACCTAATTGGGTATGTGAGCTATATCATAATTTAATGACTTTTTATGCTGAAATATAGGATTTCAATAAATTTGCAGTAGTTTAGTTATGTGTAGCTCATAACAGCAATAAAGATGATGGGTATCAGCAGTGCAGGAATCAGGTTAATCGTCTTAAAGCTTCGTACTCCAAGAATACTCAGACCCGCACATAAGATCAGCACTCCGCCTACAATGGAAGTTTCTGTAAGTAGTACAGGTGATATAAAGTCGGTCAGCACATTAGCCAGAAGATAGATTGAACCCTGCCAGCAGAAAAGCACCGCAGCGGACCAGATAATCCCGATTCCGAATGTGGAGGCCAGCACGACAGAAGTCACTCCATCCAGGATGGCATTTGTGTACAGGTAGGTATTGTTGCCGTTCAGAGCACTTTCTATGGGACCAATAATCGACATTGTTCCGACGCAAAATAGCAGGATCGCAGTGGACAGACCCTCCGCCAGATTGCCTGCCGAAAATTTTGAAACCATATTTTTGAAGCGCTGCTCCAGATCAAGCATCTGTCCGATTACACCCCCAAGAGCCAGGCTGACAATGAACAATACAGGGTATTTACTATCCGGTAAATGCTGAGCGATGGCGTTGATGCCAAGAGCGGCTGCGGCCAGCCCCATAGCCTGCATAAGAATATCCTGATAGGCTTCTTTCAGCCCTTTTTTAAATACACTGCCCGCAATGCTGCCGATAACAATTGCAGCAGTATTCACAATCGTTCCAATCATTAGTTATCGCTCCTACGATTCATTTGCTACAAGTAGAAACGGCTATGCCGTCCTTCAGAGAAGGCGGTAACCGT
>NZ_CCDG010000102.1 GCF_000723885.1 Paenibacillus camerounensis | reverse complement strand
ACATTCAAATCGGAAGTTTAACTTCCATTAAAACCTTCGGGTTCGAACACTCACTCGTGTTCAGTTTTGAAAGGTCAATCCTTTCATAACCGTTTGGTGGCGATAGCGGAGGGGTTCCACACGTACCCATCCCGAACACGACCGTTAAGTCCTCCAGCGCCAATGGTACTTGGACCGAAGGGTCCTGGGAGAGTAGGACGCTGCCAAGCGGACAACCATTCTATGGTTGGAACCATGTTATGTTATATGGGCTTTTAGCTCAGTTGGTTAGAGCGCACCTCTGATAAGGGTGAGGTCGGTGGTTCGAGTCCACCAAGGCCCACCATATAACATTTACAACTTTATATTTTATGGGGCCATAGCTCAGCTGGGAGAGCGCCTGCCTTGCAAGCAGGAGGTCAGCGGTTCGATCCCGCTTGGCTCCACCATCATTGTTTTACTTGAATAATGTAATATCTTGATCCTTGAAAACTGG
>NZ_CCDG010000101.1 GCF_000723885.1 Paenibacillus camerounensis | reverse complement strand
AGACGACGAGGTAGATAGGTTGGAGGTGGAAGTGCAGCAATGCATGGAGCTGACCAATACTAATCGGTCGAGGGCTTATCCAATAAACTACCCCAAAAAGTGAAGAAGAGGCTGACGAAGCCGATTCCGAATACTTTCCGGGGGCCCCATAACAAGGGCAAACGCATCTTCGTTTCGGATTCAGTTTTCAGGAATCAAGTTCCTGAAGCATTTACGCTGTAAATGCCCGTTTGGTGGCGATGGCGGAGGGGTTCCACGCGTACCCATCCCGAACACGACCGTTAAGTCCTCCAGCGCCAATGGTACTTGGACCGAAGGGTCCTGGGAGAGTAGGACGCCGCCAAGCGGACAACCCACACACTTTGTGGTATTTTTTTTGCCCTTATTAGTTAAATAGGTGTAGATAGGGCCTTTAGCTCAGCTGGTTAGAGCGCACCTCTGATAAGGGTGAGGTCAGTGGTTCGAGTCCACTAAGGCCCACCATTTTCCCTGATAGCTCAGTTGGTAGAGCACTCGACTGTTAATCGAGTTGTCACAGGTTCGAGTCCTGTTCGGGGAGCCATCTGGAGAGGTGTCCGAGTTTGGCCGAAGGAGCACGATTGGAAATCGTGTAGGCGCCACAAGCGTCTCGAGGGTTCGAATCCCTCTCTCTCCGTTGCGTTACCTCCCTTTAATGGGTTGTAGGACAGCATTTGATAGTAGCATGGCCCGTTGGTCAAGGGGTTAAGACACCTCCCTTTCACGGAGGTAACAGGGGTTCGAATCCCCTACGGGTCATAAGATGGAGGCTTAGCTCAGCTGGGAGAGCATCTGCCTTACAAGCAGAGGGTCGGGGGTTCGATCCCCTCAGCCTCCACCATAAAAATCCCCAAAAAGTGAAGCTAATGCTTCGCTGCGGATTCCGGGTGCTTTCCGGGGACCCCAAGGGATAATACTTTTACTGACGCGGGGTGGAGCAGCCCGGTAGCTCGTCGGGCTCATAACCCGAAGGCCGCAGGTTCAAATCCTGCCCCCGCAATTCATTACCAAAATCTTTATCCTGGAACCGTGGTGTAGTTGGCCTAACATGCCTGCCTGTCACGCAGGAGATCGCGGGTTCGAATCCCGTCGGTTCCGCCATCTTAGATGGTATGAAGATAGCAGGAATTGAGCATCCTATATCTCGAAGTATAGAGTACCATCCGATTCCGTAGCATTTGCTAATTATTATTATTGGGGATTAGCCAAGCGGTAAGGCAACGGACTTTGACTCCGTCATGCATAGGTTCAAATCCTATATCCCCAGCCATTATGCTTTCTTTGAGAGCCATTAGCTCAGTTGGTAGAGCACCTGACTTTTAATCAGGGTGTCGAAGGTTCGAGTCCTTCATGGCTCACCATTGTTTTACAAGGTATGCGCGTGTGGCGGAATGGCAGACGCACCAGACTTAGGATCTGGCGTTTCACGACGTGGGGGTTCAAGTCCCTTCACGCGCACCATGTTTATGCGGACGTGGCTCAGCGGTAGAGCATCGCCTTGCCAAGGCGAGGGTCGCGGGTTCGATTCCCGTCGTCCGCTCCATATAGATTGTGCGCCCTTAGCTCAGCTGGATAGAGCGTTTGACTACGAATCAAAAGGTCAGGAGTTCGAATCTCTTAGGGCGCGCCATTTATTCTTATAAGCAGTATGAACCACTGTATAACGGGATGTAGCTCAGCTTGGTAGAGCACCTGGTTTGGGACCAGGGGGTCGCATGTTCAAATCGTGTCATCCCGATTTCATATTTTGCGGGTGTAGTTCAATGGTAGAACTTTAGCCTTCCAAGCTAATAGCGTGGGTTCGATTCCCATCACCCGCTTCACACAAGAGCAAGAACTGCAGGTAATCTGCGGTTCTTGCTTTTTTTTGCGTATTTTTTACCCGGACGGACGTGTGCTGGATGACAGCGTACAAGAATATAATTCTGGTATAGTTGAAGCTGCATACATATCTTTCTCACGAATGACAGGAAGCTAAGGAGTAACGAAATGACAGACAAAGTAATCCGGATTTTTAAAATTATCAATGCTATCCAGTCCAACCCGGGAATTACCGCAGCAGATCTTGCGTTCCGATGCGATGTGAATATCAGGACGATATACAGGGATCTGGATGTAATCAGCCATTTTGCGCCGGTTGCGAATGAGGGCAGGGGGACAGGATACCGGTTTCTGGGGAAGTTTTTTCAGTATCCGCTCGATTTTTCTGAACAAGAGGCCTTGGCCTTCTCGATTCTGCCTTCCATGCTGCACGAGGACAAAATCCCTCCGGGTTTTCATACCGCCTATGATAAAGTAATGGGAACCCACCTGAAAGAAAAGTCCAAATCCAACGGAGTGCTGGAGAATATTGCGGACATTATTCAGATGGGAACCCCTGCTTACCGCAAAGAAAGCCGGAATTTCCTGCAGCCGATTATCGGAGCCATTCTGGAGCAGCAGAGTATCCGAACGGTCTACCACTCTCAGGCACGTAATGCCACTACCGAACGCGAGATTGATCCCTATTATCTGATTCCGCGTGACCAGCGCTTTTATCTGGTTGGCTACTGTCATCTTAAGCAGGATATCCGCACCTTCCGCATCAGCCGGTTTCAGCAGGTAGAGGTTACCGGCAACACGTTTGACAAGAGCGGGTTTAACATTAAGCATTATCTTAAAAATACCTGGTCGATCGACCGCGGCAGCAAAAATATCCGTTTTAAGGTCCGTTTCTCTCCGGAGGTGGCCCGATACATTAAGGAGGAAGAGCTGTTTGTTCATCCGCGGATGAGCGATGAGCCGGGCGGCAGCCTGCTGTTTGAGGTGACTGTCAATAACGCCAAGGAATTTATGAAATGGGTTCTGCAGTATGGCCCGGATGCGGAGATTCTGGAACCGGCGTCGGCCAGACTGGAGATGAAGCAGAAGCTGGAGCGTTGGATCAAGATGTATCAGTAGAATAAAGGCACAACTTCCCGAATCAGACCGAATCAGGGAGTTGTGCCGGATAGTATAACTATATATGATTTTTATAAAAAAGGATTAGTCAGCCTGAGCTGCTTCCGCCCAAGCAGGCAATCCGAGCCCGGCGGCAATACGCTGCCCAAACTCAGGATCAGCCTTGAAGAAATGACCGATCTGGCGGATTTTGATCTCATCGTATTCTACAGGAGCCATGGCACCTACGATATTCTCTACAAGGCGTACACGCTCCTCTTCACTAAGCAGGCGGTACAGATCTCCGGCTTGGGTGTAGTGGTCGTTATGATCATAAGCCACACTGTCGGCCTGACCGGTTACCTGGAATGGAGCAGGCTTATCCTGAGGGGACTCCTTAGCTCCGCCGAAGCTGTTTGGCTCGTAGTAGACAGAACCGCCGCCATTGCGGGTAGCGTTCATCGCACCGTCACGCTGGTTGTTGTTTACTTCGGCAACCGGACGGTTGATTGGCAGCTGGTTGTGGTTGGCTCCGACCCGGTAGCGGTGGGCATCGGCGTAAGCAAACAGGCGGCCCTGCAGCATTTTGTCAGGCGAAGCTTCTATGCCGGGCACGAATGAACCGGGAGAGAAGGTAGCCTGCTCAACCTCGGCAAAATAATTCTCCGGGTTACGGTCAAGCACCATCCGGCCAACCTCAATCAGCGGGTAATCCTTCTGTGACCAGACTTTGGTTACGTCAAAAGGATCGAACCGGTACGTATCCGCATCCTCCTCCGGCATAATCTGCACACACAGTCTCCATGCCGGGAAATCTCCTTTGTCAATTGCATTGAACAAGTCCTCAGTATGATAATCCGGGTTCTCACCCGCCAGCTGTGCCGCCAGCTTGACATCCAGATTCTTGACGCCCTGTTCTGTTTTAAAATGATATTTTACCCACACAGCCTTACCCTCAGCATTAACCCATTTAAACGTATGGCTTCCGAACCCGTGCATATGACGGAGGGTTGCCGGAATCCCGCGGTCGGACATGAGGATCGTAACCTGGTGCAGCGATTCAGGCGATAAGGACCAGAAATCCCAGACAGCATTCGGATTCTTCAGATGAGTCTGCGGATGGCGCTTCTGCGTGTGGATAAAGTCCGGGAACTTAATAGCATCGCGGATAAAGAAGACCGGCGTATTGTTGCCGACCAGATCATAATTGCCTTCCTCGGTATAAAATTTAACGGCAAAGCCGCGCGGATCACGAACGGTATCAGCTGAACCGAGCTCGCCAGCTACAGTAGAGAACCGGATGAACATTGGGGTGCGCTTGCCGATTTCAGATAAAAAGGCGGCTTTTGTATATTGGGACAAATCCTGTGTAACCTCAAAATACCCATGAGCGCCGGCACCCTTAGCATGTACAACCCGTTCTGGAACACGCTCTCTGTTAAAATGGGCCAGCTTCTCAAGCAGATGAACATCCTGCAGCAATGTGGGTCCGCGTGAGCCAGCTGTCATTGAATTCTGGTTGTCTCCGACGGGTGCGCCCCAGCTTGTAGTTAGTTTGTTATTGCTTTGACTCATGAATACAATCACCTCGGTATAGGATTTGAATTTAGAATTAGTATAAGTTTTATATTAACAAAAATTTTAGAGAAATCAATCCTTTTTTATAATTATTATAATTAACAATATGCGGGAAAAGGCTGAGATTGGAGCTGGTGCGGGCTATAAGCAAAATGTTGTTATGAAAAGGTGGCCATGAGAGAGGGGGATCAACTTTAACTGTATTTGGTGCAATTAAAATGCCGGGAATAGGCAAGTTTCCGTAGACACGCTCATTGTAGCTGCATAAAGTACAGTTATATCGATTAAACACCAACTTTCGCTGGTTTTAGTTGTACAAAATACAGTTAGGCAGACTAGCGCTGCTGGTGGAATTACTTAAATGGGGGTGGCACGCTGATCAGGCTCAGCAGTGCTAAGTACTGGCGGAGGGAGTAGTCCATGCAGCACATAAGAAGCAGCAATCTAACATTCCCTGCTCCTACAAAAGCCCCTATCTGCAGAAGCAGACAGAGGCCTAATCTTGTTCCGATATTGTGGAGCATAGGAAAAGCCGAACAGGCTACTCCTTGATGTACATTCTGCTATAATACTCATCCAGCATCCGTTTGGTGGCGAATTCCTCGCGGGTGGTCTCGATGCTCTTACGCATCATTGTCACCCAGGTATCACGGTTCTCATAGAAGGTCGGGAGCACACGGTTCAGCAGGGTATCGTACAAAGCATCGCTGTCATGCTTGTCGAGCACGGCAAAGTCAGTAGTCTCGAAGCCTTCGCCGATCTGCCAGCCGTTCTCCCCGTCCATGCAGGCTTCCGGCCACCAGCCGTCGAGGATGGAGCAGTTCAGCACGCCGTTCATCGCGGCCTTCATGCCGGAAGTACCGCTGGCTTCCAGCGGACGGCGCGGGTTGTTGAGCCAGATGTCGGAGCCGCGGGTCAGCTGTGCGCCGATGGTCATATCATAGTTTTCCAGGAAAACGACGCTTTTCGGATATTTTTTCATCATGGCGACGAGATTGCTCACGATTTTTTTACCGTTGTCATCCAGCGGATGGGCTTTGCCCGAGAAGACGATCTGGATTGTACCGTCCTTCAGGTAAGGCTCAATGATATCCGGCTGGGAGAAAATAAGGTCACTGCGTTTGTATGGGGCTGCGCGGCGGGAGAAGCCGATCAGCAGGTTGCCCGGATTCAGGGCGATGCCGGAACGTTCCTTGATAAAGCCGATCAGCTCATTCTTGATCTCCTTGTGTGCCTCCCACAGGTCGCCGTCTTCCTCATAAGCACGCGTAATCCGCTCATCCACCCAGGTTGGAGTATGGATTGCATTGGTGATGCCGATAATTTCCGATCTGCCGGCGACTTCCTTCCACATTTTGCCCGCTGTATCGGCATGCAGCTGAGCCACACCGTTAGAGATGCGGGACAGGCGCAGGCCGGCTACAGTCATATTGAACGGCTCGCCGCCGATCCGCTCCATCTGTGCACGGGTCAGGCCGTTAAAGGCGCCCATATACTCAAGACGGTCCAGCGGATGGGTTTCATTGCCCTCTTTTATCGGAGTATGGGTAGTGAATACCACTTCTTCGCGCGTAGCCTTCCAGGCTTCCTCAAAGGTGCTGCCGCCGGACATCTTCTCGCGGATCAGCTCAACGGCTGCCAGCGCCGCATGGCCTTCATTGAAATGGTAGACGTCGATTGGAATCTCCAGCGCACGCATCGCTTTTACCCCGCCGATTCCAAGCACAATCTCCTGGGCAATCCGTTCCTCACCGAACCAGCCGTACAGCTGGCCGGTAATCCAGGCGTCACTGTTCTCCGGAATGTCCGTATCAAGCAGGTAGAGCGGGCTGTTGCCGAATTTATCGGTTTTCCATACTTTGCACACTACATCGGTTTTTCTAACCTTTACAGTAACCTTAACGCCTGTATCCTCAAGGAAATCATAGACATAATTGTGGTATGAGTCATAAGGATTGCCGCTTGCGTCAATCTTTTGGTCGGTATAGCCCTGCTTCCATTTCAGCCCGATCGGGATGATGGGGGCACCGATGTCCTTTGCACCTTTGATGTAATCTCCAGCAAGAATGCCCAGGCCGCCGGCGTACATTTTGAAGTCGGAATGCAGGCCATACTCCATGCTGAAATAAGCGACAGACGGTAATTTGTTCTGGTTCACTTGATAAGCCTCCTAAATACGAATGGGATTATAATCAGGTGCTGCTGCAGGCTACATCTAAGGTGCAAACGTTTGCTCAAAAATGCAAAAACTTCCCTGGAAGCGATTGCACACTTATTCTAGCACATTTATTCCAAAAAAGCACAGCGAAGTTTTCGTGAAAGGATCTATGCAGCGCTCCATGATACTGAAGTGGTGAACGGTAGAGTTCATACAGCAGCTTAATAAAAAATTCAACGGCTTTAACTATTCAGGCTGTGAAGAAAATAGCCGGAAACCGGTGTAAGCTGCAGCGGCGGCCAGAATAGTTTGATTAACGCGGCCTAAGGCCATAAGATATAGAGATAGAGGTGGCGAGCTGCATGATCTTGAATAGCAGTTCTGTAAAAATAACTAATGGTGGTGTACAAGCTTGAGTATAGTGGTAATCGGCAGCTTAAATATGGATATGGTTGTGCGCACGCAGCGTGCGCCAGAGGCAGGAGAGACGCTGTTCGGACAGGATTTTGCCCTGTCGCCCGGCGGAAAAGGGGCTAACCAGGCTGTAGCAGCAGCGCGGCTCGGTGCAGAGGTAACAATGATCGGCAGCGTCGGGCGTGACGGGTTCGGCAGTGAGCTGCTGGAAATTATGCGCGGAGAGGGTATTAACACGGAGTATCTTACGCAAAGCGGGAACCTTGGGACCGGAGTTGCTTCGATCGTTGTTGACGGCGAAGGGGAGAACCGGATCATTGTGGTGCCGGGCGCGAATCTTGAGCTTGGTGTAACGGATATTCAAGCGCTGGAGACAGTCATTGCAGGTGCGGACATGATTGTTATGCAACTGGAAACGGATCTTGCAATGTGTGAGGAAGCAGCGCGGATAGCAGGCAAGCATCAGATACCGCTGATCCTTAACCCGGCTCCTGCACGGGAACTGAGCAATGAAATGCTGAGCCATGTCACCTACCTCACTCCGAATGAGACTGAGGCGGGCATCCTTTCCGGCGTTGAAGTGAGCGGTATGGAGTCGGCGGAGCAGGCGGCACGTATTTTGCTGCAAAAAGGGGTGCAGAACGTGATTATCACCCTCGGCTCCAAAGGGGCGCTGATTGTAAATGGAGACGGCAGCGGGCATGTTCACGGATTTCCGGTGAAGGCTGTGGATACCGTAGCAGCGGGGGATTCTTTCAATGGGGCGCTGGCTTATCAGCTGACCTCAGGGAAGCCGCTGGCAGCTGCCGTCCGGTTCGCCAATGCAGTGGGGGCGCTGGCAGTCGGCAGACAAGGAGCAATACCGTCGCTGCCGAAGCTGGCTGAGGTTGAGCGGTTTATCAAGGAAGCTGAGGAAGAAGCGTAAGGGGATAGATTAGAACAGTTGTATGGGGGCTGAACATCGATGAGCGGTACAGTAACCGTTAAGAATGTAACACTGGGCGAGGGCATGCCCAAAATATGCGTACCACTGGTCAGTACCACGCTGGCAGAGCTTGAGGCTGAAGCTGCAGCATTGAAGGCTCTGGCTCCGGATGTGGTGGAGTGGCGGAGTGATTATTTTGCAGAAGTCGAAGATCTTGCTGCTGTTAAGGCTGCACTGGAGCGGATTCAGAGCCTCTTGCCGGACATTCCGCTGATCTTTACGTTCCGCAGTGCGAGGGAAGGCGGAGAGCAGGAGATTTCCGCAGACTATTATGTTCAGCTTAATAAGGCTGCCGCTGAGAGCGGATGGGCCGATATTATTGATGTGGAGCTGTCGGGCGGGGAGCCGCAGGTCCGGGAACTGATTGCTGCAGCGCATGCCTGCGGCGTGTTCGTTATTGTGTCCAACCATGATTTCGGGGGAACACCGTCTGAAGAGGAGATTGTCTCGCGGCTGCGCAGAGCCCAGGAGCTGGGCGGTGATCTGCCAAAGATAGCTGTTATGCCGAACAGTGCGGGGGATGTGCTGACTCTGCTGGCGGCAACTGTCAAAATGCAGGAGCTGTACGCGGACCGTCCGATTATTACGATGTCGATGGGCGGGGAAGGTGTGGTCAGCCGGCTGGCCGGAGAGATTTTTGGATCGGCGCTGACCTTCGGTGCTGCGCATAAGCCGTCAGCCCCGGGGCAGGTTGCAGCTGCAGAGCTGCGCAAGGTGCTGGAGCTGCTGCATAAGAGCTTGTAGGAGCAGATATTACCTGTTGCAAAAAGAGGCGTTCCGGCCATTGGCCGGAGCGCCTTTTTGGATGTATGCCACTGTGCCGCTGACCAGGAATTGGAGCCGTGGCTTGGGAACAATGGTGGAGTGTGGAGTAGGCTGGGACAAGCAATTGTGGAGGGCACCAGGTAACAGGGCTAATTAAGAGTTGCTGATAAAACAGGAGGAATTACAGTTAAAGCCCCGCAGTTCTGGCTGAAGCGGTGAGTCTGGTGAAAGGATCTTCTCGGCAGTTTGTAACTATACCTGCACATGCCCTACAATGTAGGCAGATGGATGTCGAATATACGCATATACTGATTGCGTATACGGAAAGGAAGGATGCCCATGACGGAATCCATTCTGATTGTTGAGGATGAGGAAAAAATCGCCCGCCTGCTGCAGATTGAGCTGGAATGCGAGGGGTACCGCGTATCCATCGCCGGCAGCGGCCACCAGGGACTTGAAATATATCAGGAGCAGCAGCCGGATCTGCTGCTGCTTGATGTCATGCTGCCCGGCTTCAGCGGAATTGAGCTGCTGCGGCGCATCCGGGTGAGTGATGCGTACACTCCTGTATTGCTGCTGACCGCCAAAAGCTCAGTCGAGGATAAGGTATCCGGACTTGATTTGGGCGCAAATGATTATATTACCAAGCCGTTTCAGATTGAAGAGCTGCTGGCCCGTGTGCGCGCTGCACTCAGGCTGGCATCAAGCCGCAGATCTGCGGAAGCGGAAACGAACACAGACTCCTGGCTGCGGGCAGAGGATCTGGAGCTTAACGAGACCACCCGCGAGGTTATCCGCGCCGGCCGGAGCGTTGAGCTGACCCCAAGAGAATTCGACCTGCTGGTCTACCTGCTCAAGAACAAGCGACAGGTGCTGAACAGGGAGCAGATCATGTCCGCCGTCTGGGGCTATGATTATTACGGTGACACCAATGTGGTGGATGTCTATATCCGCTATGTCCGTAAAAAGATTGCGCTGGAGAATGAGAGCGAGCTTATCCATACGGTAAGGGGCATCGGCTATGTGCTCAAGGATACTCCATGAAGCTGCGCAGCAAGATCTATCTGTACTCCAGTGTACTGTTCGCAGTGCTTCTCGTGATCATGAATTTGTTCATTTATACGGTATTCAGCCGGATGCTGACAGAGAATGAGCTGGATCAGGCCGCAGCTGAGACCGCCAAAATCGCCGCTGATATGCGCAGAGCTGCCGGCGGGGTTGCCCCGGCTGAGCTTCTGCGGGCATATGTCCCGGTTGAGGGGATGCTGCGCCTGCTGGCCGAGGGGGGAAGCGGGCCTGCTCCCGTAACCTCGGTCTCGGAGCAGGAGCTCAGCCGGCTTAAGCCGGAATATCATGCGGAGAGGCAGGCGGGCCTGCTTAGCGCAGCGGGACGTTCCTACGCCTCTGTGTCGGTACCGGTTATCTGGACCGACGGAACAGTGATGAACGTGCAGATGACCAAAAGTCTGGAAAGTACGATGAGTACACTCAGGGTGCTGCGGATTGTGCTGGCCGGTGCTACGGCTGTTGCACTGATTCCGCTGCTGCTGTCGAGCAGGCTGCTGTCCGGCCTGATTATGCGGCCGATTGTCCAGATGACAGCCACCATGCGGGAGATCAAGGACAGCGGGAAGTTCCGCAGGCTGACGCTACAGGACAAGACTAAGGATGAGCTGGTCGAGATGGGGCATACCTTCAACGGAATGATAGCGCTGCTTGAGAGCAATTATCTGAAGCAGGAAAAGTTCGTGTCAGACGCCTCGCATGAGCTGCGCACACCGCTTACGGTCATTGAAAGCTATGCCAGCCTGCTGAAGCGCAGAGGACTGGAGCATCCGGAGCTGTTCAATGAATCGGTGGAAGCTATCCATTCCGAAGCCGTCCGGATGAAGGAGCTGACGGAGCAGCTGCTCCTGCTGGCAAAGCATCAGGAGCAGTGGGTGCTGTCTATGAAGCTTTTGGATCTGGGTGAGCTGGCCCGGACGTCGGCAAAGGTGTTTCACGATGCTTATGGAAGGGATGTGCTTGTCCGCTCGCAGGGGACAGTCCGGGGATACACCGATGAAGCCAAGCTGCGGCAGCTGCTGTTTATATTTCTGGATAATGCCCGCAAATACAGCGACGAGGGCATCACTGTCAACCTCGAGGCCGCCGGCAGGGCGAGCATTATCGTCATTAAGGACCGGGGAATCGGAATTCCGCCGGAGGAGCTGCCAAGAATATTTGACCGGTTCTACAGAGTAGATGCGGCAAGAAGCCGCCAGGGCGGAGGCGCAGGCCTGGGACTGGCGCTGGCCGCAGAGATTGCCGGGGCAATCGGGGCAGAGCTGTCTGTAGACAGTGCTCCGGGCCTCGGAACCTCGGTAACGATCCGGATTTCCGCTGAGAGCAGGGCGAGATCATGAGCAGAAACCAAACGAACCGAAGCTTTAAATATAAGGCAATGCTCGTTGCCGCTGCCGTCCTCCTGCTGGCAATAGCCTGCCTATGGTTTTTCCGGAAGGAAACCGGCACGCTGCTCAGCAAGGAAGCGGTAGAGCAGGCATTGCTGCAGGAGTACCCTGGAAAGATAGAGTACCTGAGCCAGCAGTCCGGTAACTATTTGGCTGAGCTGCAGACTGCCCAGGGACTGTACGAGATTAAGCTGGATGGTGCTACCGGCGGGATCATCTCCATAGTGCAGCTGCAGGCTGCTCCTACGCCTGTACCTACACCGGAGGTCCAGCCTACTCCCGCAGCTTCAGGAGCTCCCGTGGTCTCCGCAGCCCCATCGGCAGGAGCTGCTTCAGCGTCCCCGGCTGTACCGTCACCATCGCCGCCGCAGCGTGTGGTGTCTGAAGCCGAGGCTGTAAAGCTGGCACTGCAGGAAGTACCGGGAGAGGCAGATGATGTGGATACCGGGATCAGTGAAGCCGGGGCATTTTATCTGGTGGAGATTAATACCTCTGACGGCCGTGAAGCGGTGGTCCAGGTTGATGCGATTTCCGGGGCTATCCGCTCTGTAACCTGGGAAGAGCCGGATGATGATGATAATAGATGATAAGGAATGATTTCTCATCAAATTCTAATCTTGCTGCCGCTGTTCTCTCATATTGATGGCTTATATTAAATACATGAGCAGGCCAGATAAAACATAGGAGGCGGCAAAGATGAAAAAACAGTTACTCAGCAGTGTAGCAGCAGCAGCCATTATTCTCGGGGGGACTTACGGCATCAATGAAATCCGGAGCGGAACGGCAGCGGCAGCACCGGCGGTGCAGCAGAGCCAGAGCAAGACGCTGATCGGTATAGCCAAAGCCGAAGCGATTGCCCTCAAAGCGGCACCGGGTCAGGTGGAGAGCATCGATCTGGAAAAGAAATTAAGCGGTACTTATTACGACATCGAGATCCGGCAGAAAAACAAGGAGGTTGATGTCCGGGTCGATGCTTATACCGGCAAGGTGTTGAGTGTGCGTCAGGATACGGACAACGATGATGACTACGATGACGATAACTACTTGTCAGATGCCGCAGCATCAGCCTCCGGCACACAGCTCATTACTGCAGCCAAGGCTTCTGAAGCGGCCTTGGCTGCAGTGAAGGGCAAAGTAACGGATGTAGACCTTGACCGCGATAACGGAACAGCTGTCTATGAGGTGGAAATCAGAAACGGCCGGGTGAAGACCGAGGTCGGAGTTGATGCCTACACAGGCAAGGTACTGTACACGGATGTAGATACTGATGACGATGATGATTGAGCTTCCCGGTTAAGCAAGGAACAAGCGGAACAGCTATGAAATCCGCAGGACACGGGTTATAAAAAAAAGAGGCAGCCGGAACCGGCTGCCTCTTTCACTATCCCCTGCTCCATTCGGCGGAAGCCGCACGGATACAGCTTATTGCTTCACTCCCGTATAAACATGCACGGCATCCCGCAGGAATTCAGCCAGCCCCGGGCGGCGCTTGTCGTAATACGCGGTGAACCGCTCATCATCCACATACATTTGGGCAACTCCGGCGTGTGCTTCCTTGGTGTAGGTATCCCAGTAGAAGGAGAGCCATTGACGGTGCAGACCGGCAGCCTTTTGCGCCAGCTCACTTGCAGAATCGCCCTCCTCCATTGCCTGCTCAAGTGCGGCGAACATGTCTGCTTCCAGCTGCTGGAGGGCTGCATACTGCTCTTCAGTCATATTTTTGACCATACGGTTCGACTTCTCCACAGCCTCCTCGCCGTACTTCTCACGGATCTCCTGTCCGTATTTCTGTTCGTTATCCTGGATCAGCTTCTGCTTAAAGCCCTCAAATTTCGCATCATTGCTCATGGTTGTTCTCCCTTCGGTCTCAGCGAGTGTCTGCTCGACGTTTGCAATCAGGACATCCAGCTGCTGCCGGCGCTGAAGCAGCTGCTCATGATGTTCCCGCAGCGCCCTGCTGCCGTCAAAGGAAGGTGAGGTCACGATATCCCGGATCGCCTCCAGTGTAAGGCCAAGCTCGCGGTAGAATAAAATCTGCTGCAGCAGATTAACCTCAGCCTGACCGTAAATGCGGTATCCTGAAGAGTTGATTCTCGCCGGCCTCAGAAGACCAAGCTCATCGTAATAACGCAGCGTCCGTGTGCTGATTCCCGCCATTGTCCCCAGCTTCTGCACGGTATATTCCATGTAGGCCGCCTCCCTGTTCATTTGCCGGATGTCTGTGCATTTCCGCCTGTAAGCCAGTGCTTACAAAACCAACTGTACACCTTGACGTAACGGCAATGTCAAATGCTAAATCTATTGAATCTGCTATAACACACAAAAACGGCAATCTTCCTCAGGGTAGCCTGTGGGAGATTGCCGCAGCTGCTGACAGCCGTTATTCCTGCTGCACTCCAGCGGTACCTCAGATCCTTATTTCTTACCGAGCTGTGCTGCAAAATAAGCCTGCAGCTCCGCCACCTTACGCGGATCAGCCAAGGCCCCTTCACTCTGGAAATAATGCTCGGCGACGAGCTCCCAGGTGGGGACGATTTTTTGGGAGGTCATCGCTTTGATGGCGATTTTGACGGTTTTGCGTTCTCTGGCGTTGGAGAAGGTGTCCACAAAATGCTGGGAGCGTGAGAAGTCGAGCTCCTCAAATACAGCGCGGAAAATTTCCGACGTCATCCGTGCATCGTCAAGCGCCCGGTGGGCGGAGCCGGAAGGCTCAAGTCCGAGCAGCGCCATCGCGCCTTCGACGCTAATGTCATTGGTAAGACCGCGGGCGCGCAGCAGCCCTTTCAGCAGGTCGAAGTAAGTAGCCTCCATCCAGTAGGACTCGTCCATCTTGTGCATGCGCACGTCCTGGATAATCCGCTTCATATCCTCGCCTCCCCAGGTCAGCAGCAGCACGCCGTCAGGGCTTTGATCAAGCCAGCTCCGGAAGGCGGTAATGACTTTGGGGAACCGGGCGGCAACGTCGATGTCCTCTTGCGGGATGCCGGTTTTTTTCTTAATGAACGAATTGAGGGTAGAGAAATATATAGGTTTGATTAAGGCGGTGAACTCATCCTTAAATTGCAGTGATGCGTCTAACCGGACGGCACCGATCTCAATGACTTCCATAGGATGCTCGCTGGCAAATTTGCGGCCGTTGAATTCGATGTCCAGAATAATATAATCCACAGGTGATGCCTCCGTTTGAATAGTGACTGGCGCTGGTAAGAAGAAGATTGCGCCGACCTTTCTATTTTAACAAAAAATGCAGATAAAAGGGAGAAAGGCTTGGAACTTCAGCCGCGCAGCAGGTACGGACAGCCGGACAATAGAAAATGTACAACAGGACATTGCGGCAGAAAGGGGATAGAGAAGTGCTTCCAAGCTCTATATACTGGATCGGCGGCTCGGCTTGTGCGGGCAAAAGTACACTTGCAGGGATGTACGCGGAAAAGCACGGATTACAGCTATACACCTGTGACGGGCGCTTTGATGAGCATTTGCTGAGGGCTACGGCGGAGCAGCAGCCGGCCATGAGCAGAATCAGCAAACTTACGATGAACGAGGTATTTTTGACGAGGGATGTGAAGGAGCAGCTGGATACGTATACCGCCTGCTTTCAGGAGGACTTTTCCTTTGTGCTGGATGATCTGGCCTGCATGGGGGAGGCTCCCGTTGTTGTGGAGGGGAATCAGCTGCTGCCTGCTATGGTTGCGCCGTTGCTGAGACAGGCAGACCGGGCCATATGGATCATACCGGCTGAACAATTCCAACTGGAGCACTATAGCAAGCGGACGTGGATTCAGGGTATTCTGCAAAGGACGGATAAACCGGAACAAGCGTTCCGTAATTGGATGAAGCAGGATGCCCTTCGCTTAAAGCTGCCTCTCATGGAAGTGGACGGAAGGACGTCTGTGCAGGACAACTTTGAGCGGATAGAGCGCTGCTTCCTTGTATGAGCAGAATTGTGCAGGGTAGAGCTGGTGCAATTTGGGTAATGAATGTGGAGGCTCTGTGTAGCGGAGCGGCTGCTTACAAATAGGGGGAGGGATACATATGCTGCTGTATGTCACTGTAAAAAGCGTAGGAAAACGCAAGCCGGTGCTTGGACGCCGCGAATTGGTTCTTCAGCAGACCCCGGGCAGCCTGGAGGAGCTGATTACGGCAATAGTAGCTCTACAGGTGCAAGAGCTTAGTGAGAAGCAGGGGCGGGGCGAGCTGATCCCATTTTTGACGGGGGATGCCATCAACAACCAGCGGGTCAGCGGAAAAATCGGCTTCGGAACAGTCTATAACGACAAGCTGCCTGAGCTGGGGACTGCGGTGGAGGCTGCGCTGCTGGCATTTGAGGACGGGCTGTATAAGGTGTTTTTGCGTGAGGAAGCCTGTGAGCGGCTGCAGGAGCCTTTGGCTCTGAATGAGGGGGATGAGCTTGTATTCATCCGGTTTACGATGCTGGCAGGAAGTCTATGGTAAAAGAGGAGGCGGAATCATGGAATTGTTGAATGCGGAAGAACGGGAGAAGCAGTGGTATGCAGAGATGCAGGGAAAGGCGCAGAAATTGGATGCTGAGGTGTCCGGGCTGGCTTCGCTCATTATCAGTGTCAGCAGAATACAGTACATAGGCGGAGAAGAAGAGGAGTGCCGGGAATGCATAAATGTGCTCAGAAAGCTTGCCGGTGACACACAGCAGTCTTTGTTTGAGCCGCTGGTTAGAGTGGTCCGAAAATTGTTCAGTCCATATACGGCAGCTGTTATGCAATATGTTGTAGAGCATTGTACGGAGTATCCTTACAGCAGGGGGTATGCCCGCAGACCGTTCCGGTCGGCTAATCCGGAGCTTCATATCCTTACGGTTCTCAGCAAAATGAGCTCGCTCATTCTGATGGACCGGGAGGGGCTGCCGCTCAGCTCTTATATGCAGAATGCCGAAAGTCTGGAGAACGGCTCAGATTACAGCCGGCGGCACCGGATTAATCTTGTGCTGAGTGATGTCATCGCCTATGAGCTGGACCGCACGGATGGCGATATGCTGGAGAGAATCCGGGACATCGTATACGGGGATAATCAGGGGGCTCTGCTGAGCCACGAAATGATCAAGGGCGTATTTATGAGCCGCCGGCAGGAGGCTGTGGCTATGATGGGTGAGCTGCTGATTGCCGCCCGTCTGCAGGAGGGCCTGCGCCAGTCTCTGGTGGAACGGATGGATGAGGGAACGCTTGAGAACAATCTGTACATGCTGAAGATCATTATTGATAATGATTTTATCCGCTACAGCTCTGTTGTACGGGCGCTTGGCGTCTGGACAGGCATGGGGCTTGAAGCGCAGAATCAGCGTGTAGCCAAAGCATTGATTGAAGATGCTTATCAGGCGCTGCAGGATGCCGGGCTGCGGGAGCAGTGGCTCTCAGATGCTAACGCGAACCGTGTGTACATCAGCTTGTGGGCAACGGCAGTGCATGAGGAAGCGGGGCTGTACGATAAAATCAGTGTACTGATGGCAACCGGCCAGGTATACCAGAAGATTATCGCCCAGTACCTGCTGGCGAACAGCCAGGAGACGGAGCTGCGGCTGCGGCTGGCAAGGGAACATCTGCATGAGCAGGATCATGAGCTGCAGTATTGGGTTCTGCTGAATTACTGCTACGGCTATAACCGTCTGTGGAGACCGCAAAAGGATGAACCCAAAATCAGCCTGATCCGCAGTCCGCAGCTGGAGGACAAGGAGGAGCGCAGGCGGGATTTTGCTCTGCTTAAGTCGCTGCTTCTGAATCCGTCCCGCCGCGAAGCAGCGGGGCCGTCCAAGGTGCTGGATTTCATCCATGTGAACTATACCTCTGACCTTCCTGTCCGCAAAATGCTGTATTTGATTGCCTATGATATGGACAGTGAGTGGATTGACGGGCTGATTGAGCTTAAGGATCAGCTTAGCAGCGATTTGCGCGGCGAGCTGATATCCTGCTTCCTCGAATATCCGTTAAGCCCGGTACAGCGGGAGTTCCTGTTCGCGAGCCTCTCCGACAAAAGCATGAAGAACCGGGAGCTGGCGCTGAACGAGGCGATGGAACTAACGCTCACTCCGCAGGAGCTGCTGCAGGCCGAAGCGCTGCTGAAGCTGAAGACCGGCTCGCTGCGCCAGAGCGTTACGCTGCTGCTGCTCAGCCAGCCGGATTCCTCACTGCAGGAATCCGTTACCCGGCTGCTGCAGGAGAAGAACAGCCTGCAGCGTCTGGCCGGGCTGGAGATGGCTACCGTGCTGTTCGAGGATGAGCAGCGCAGCGCCATTACCGGGCAGGTGAAGCCGCTGATTGAAGCCATGGACAGCCCCTCAGCCAAGGAGCGGGAGCTGCTTGCCAAGCTGGAGCGCCGGAACGAATACACGGCAGCCAGCGGATTCGGCTTGTTTAATCCGGCTGAAACAGACGACTGGCTGACGGAAGGGCCCAAGCCGGGCGATTTTAAGTGGGATGAGGTGTTTGGCAGCAGCCTGGAGGACATCGAAGGGTTTCTGCAGGGACTGGATCAGCTGATTCATGAGCATAGAGACACGGAATATGAGCATGAGGATTATTCGGACCGGAAAGAAACACTGCTGCTCGGGACCATACTGAAGCCGCTGAAATGGAACAGCCTGTGGGAGAAGGAGCAGGAGGAGAACACCTCTCAGCTGGAGCAGTATCCGCTGCATGAGGTCTGGTCTGCTTATTTACAGGAGCAGGGCTGGGATGCTGCACGTCTGCTTGAGCTCCACTTCTATCTGCAACTGGAGGATCTGAATAAGACGCTGAATGAGTATCACGGGTTTTACAGCAGCGACATGGATTTTAACGAGTTAAGGAAGCGCAAGCTGCTGGAAGGCTGGAGAGGTGAATTTGCCGCCTCCGTCTATCCGCTGCAGCGGATCAGTGAAGTGGACAGGCTGCTGGAGAAGCTGAAATACGGCCAGCATGCGGACACGCTCATCCGCGCATTTTTTGCTGACAGTGCCAAGAAAGAAGGCTTCCGGATTGTAAACCGGGCGCTGAATGCGCTGCTGGCAGCGATGCCGGAGGAGAAGATGGCGGCTGAGGCGCCAATGCTGAATGTGCTGGCCGAGCCTTGGCTGCTGATGATCAGGGGCAGAGTGGCGGATCAGGAGGATTATAAGACAATGTTCCGCACCCTGTATACGTTTGACAAAATGACGCCTCCTGCGCAGAACTGGTGGAATGTCAAATTGTCGCTTGATGATTATTTGCGGGCATTTGAAGCGGACTGGATCAGCGAGAATGAGCTCTTCAAGGAGCTTCTTGCCAGCGAGGGCAGTAAGCAGCATATGCAGAATCTGACGTCCTCTCTCCGGAATCTGGCCTGGATCGAGGACAGTGTAAAGATCCCTGCGCTTCGCAGCCGGCTCATTGACCGCCTGATGGAGATTGAGCTGGCCCGCGGTGATCTGCCGACAGAAGTTACTCCGCTCGTGATGGGGCTGCAGCGGATCAGCGGTATGGAGTATTTGATCCGCATTCTGACCGGGCTCGATAAGGAGACCTTTGTGCGCGGTTATATTTACGGCTACGGGCGGAGTATCACCAAGAAGGAAACGTTCAGCCATTTACTGAAAAACTGCCATCCGCGTGAAGGCGAAGATACGGCAATGCTGGGTAAGATGCTGAAAGAGAGCGGCATTTCGGAAAAAAGGCTGCTGGAAGCGGCAATGTATGCTCCGCAGTGGCTTGAGCTTGTAGCGGAGCATCTTGGCTGGGAAGGGCTGCGCAGTGCCGCCTGGTACTTCCATGCTCATATCAATGAGAGCTTCTCGGCTGAAAAAGAAACAGTGGTCGCCCACTATTCACCTATCACGCCGCAGGATTTCAATGACGGGGCATTCGACGGCAACTGGTTCCTGTCGGCTTATAACACACTGGGAGAGAAGCGTTTCGCACTGCTCTACGACTGTGCCAAATATATCTCAGCCGGCTCCAATCACCGCCGGTCCCAGCTGTTCGCCGACGCAGCGCTAGGCAAGCTTGAGCTTGCGGCTATGAAGACGTCAGTTGTTGAGAAGCGGAACAAGGATCACCTGCTGAGCTACAGCCTGATTCCGCTGGGCAAAGACCGGGAACAGGATGTCCGCGAACGGTATGAGCTGATCCAGCGCTTCCTGGCCGAGAGCAAAACCTTCGGCGCACAGCGCCGGGCCAGCGAAGGGCTGGCTGCCCGGATTGCCCTAGGCAATCTGGCCCGCACGGCCGGATATGCCGATGTTACCCGGCTGATGTGGGATATTGAAGCCCGTAAGCTGGATGAGCTGGGGTCCTATTTCGAGCCGCATATGCTGGATGAGGATACCTCTGTCCGGCTGGTTATTGACGATCAGGGGCAGAGCGAGCTGGAAGTCATCAGTAAAGGCAAGCAGCTGAAGTCTGTGCCAACCCGCTTCAAAAAGCATGAGTATGTAGAAGCGCTTAAGGAAACGCGCAGTGAGCTCACCGGCCAGTACCGGCGCGCCCGGTTAGAGCTGGAGCGGTCGATGGAAGCCGGCAGCAGCTTCACGCTGCAGGAGATCCGCTCGCTCAGCCGTAATCCGGTGCTGGCACCGCTGCTGCGGACCCTTGTCCTGCGCAGCGGAACGGCGCTAGGCTACTTCAAGCCGGAGGCCGGCACGCTTGCCGCTCCTTCAGGCGAGGAAGCGGTGATTGCTCCAGAGGCGGAGCTGTACATCGCGCATCCGCTGGATCTGTACACAAGCGGGCAGTGGAGCGAGTACCAGAAGGATCTGTTCGACCGGCAGATCAGACAGCCGTTCAAGCAGGTGTTCCGCGAGCTGTACCTGCCGAACGCGGATGAGCTGGCCAGCGCGACCGTGTCCGGACGATATGCCGGACACCAGGTGCAGCCGCGCAAGACCGTGGCGCTGCTCCGCGAGCGGCAGTGGACGGTCAGCTACGAAGAAGGGCTGCAAAAGGTCTACTACGGCGCTAATCTGATTGTGCGGCTGTACGCGATGGCGGACTGGTTCTCACCGGCGGATACGGAAGCGCCGGCGCTGGAAAGCGTGGAATTCTTTGACCGTAAGACGTATAAGAATGTTCCGCTGGCGCAGGTGCCGCCGCTGATATTCTCCGAGGTGATGCGCGATGTGGATCTGGTGGTCAGCGTTGCCCATGTCGGCGGAGTAGATCCTGAGGCCAGCCTGACGACCATTGAAATGCGCCGGGTGATTGTCAATGAATCACTGCGTCTCCTGAAGATCGGGAACGTGCGCCTTGACGGGAATTACGCGCGGATTGACGGCAAGCTGGGCGAATATGCCGTGCATCTGGGCAGCGGCCAGGTCTATAAGCAGGCTAGCGGGGCGCTGCATATTATTCCGGTGCATTCCCAGCACCGCGGCCGGCTGTTCCTGCCGTTCCTGGACGAGGACCCGCGGACTGCGGAGATTCTGTCCAAGATAGTGCTGCTGGCGGAGGATACGAAGATCAAGGACCCGTCGATTCTGTCGCAGCTGCGGGGCTAGTGTGCGGCTGGGAGAGTTGATTTAGGGATTAGGTTTAGAGATTAGGATTATGAGGATAGGATTAAAGTTAGAGTTAGAAGATTGGATTTGGAATGACTCCCGGATGGCCGGGAGTCATTTTTTTGGGTTTCAGCGTGGGTAAAATTGGGAATGGAGGAAAGGGCGCGCGGCAGCAGGGTAGAGGAGTGGAAAGAGTAAATTAAACGTGCCTCTGATTCTGCCGATGGTGGGCACAATGGGCGAATG
>NZ_CCDG010000100.1 GCF_000723885.1 Paenibacillus camerounensis | reverse complement strand
CGGCTGTCCATTGCCCGGGCGCTGCTCGTGGGGCCGCCGGTGCTGATTATGGATGACAGCATGAGCGCTCTGGATGCCCGGACGGAGCGGCAGCTGCGGGGTGCGCTCAAGGAGATTACGGCAGAGGCCGTGACCTTCCTGATCGCCCAGAAAATATCGTCCGTCACGGAAGCGGACCAAATTATTGTACTTGATGACGGGGAGATCGCAGGCAGCGGCTCACATGAGGAATTAATGCAGAGCTGCAGGGTATATCAGGAGATCTACCGGTCGCAGTTCGGCTCAGAGGAGGTGTCTTATGTCAGCGAACCAGCCATCCAGTCATTCTAATCAGGGCAAAACGCCGCAAAAGTTCGACCAGATGGGCTTCCGCCAGGGTCCGGGACATATGCACGGAGGCGTACCCAAAGTAAGATCCAAGGATACCTTCGGCACGCTGCGGCGGATTTGGGGCTACCTGAAGCAGGAGCGCGGGGCGCTCACCTGGGTAATTGTGTGTACCGTACTGATTACTGCGCTTTCGCTCGCGGGGCCCTATCTGATCGGCAAGCTGTTCGATAACTATATCGTGCCCGGCCGGTTTGAAGGAATGTTCCGGATGGGCATGATCCTCCTTGGGGTATATGCATTGGGCGCGTTCTTCACCTGGGTTCAGCAATATACGGCCTCCAGCCTGTCACAGAATACGGTCCGCAATATGCGGCAGGATCTGTTCGAGCAGTATCAGCGGCTGCCGGTATCGTTCTTCGACCAGCGCACCCACGGGGAGCTGATGAGCCGGGCTGTCAATGATATTGCCAACGTCTCCAATACGCTGAATCAGACGGTGGTCCAGCTGATTGCAAGTGTCCTGATGCTGGCCGGCTGTCTGGTTATGATGCTCAGTCTGAGCGTGTGGATGACGCTGATTACCATACTGACTGTTCCGCTTATTACGTTTATTGTTAAAAAAATCTCCGTCCACACCCGCCGCTACTTCTCGGAGCAGCAGCAGCATCTCGGCGAGGTGAACGGCTTCGTCCAGGAGAATATCTCCGGCCTGAAGGTCGTCAAGGTATTCGGCCGGGAGGAAGAGGCAGTCCGCCAATTCCGGCAGATCAATGAACGGCTGCGGGCCGTCGGAGTGAAGGCGCAGACCCTCTCCGGCTCCATGGGTCCGATGATGAACGCTATGCGCAACCTGACCTTCCTTGTTATCGCGGTGTCGGGCGGTATTTTTGCTTATCATGAAATGATTACGATCGGTATTATTGTCAGCTTCCTCAATTATTCCAATCAGTTCAGCCAGCCGCTTAACCAGCTCGCCAACCAGTACAATCTGTTCCAGTCGGCGGTTGCCGGTGCGGAGCGCGTGTTTGAGGTACTGGATCTGGAGCCGGAAATGTCCCGGGAGCCGGAAGAGACGGCATCCCGGCGGATCAGGGGCGAGGTGGTATTCGAGCAGGTGGGCTTCAGTTACAAGCCTGAGGTACCGGTGCTGAAAAACCTCTCCCTGCACGCCGAGCCCGGCCAGATGCTGGCGCTTGTCGGCCCGACCGGGGCAGGCAAAACCACCATTATCAACCTGCTGACCCGCTTCTATGAAATCCAGTCCGGCCGGATTCTGATTGACGGTGAGAATATCCGTGATCTGGATAAGCAGACGCTCCGGTCACAGATCGGCCTTGTGCTGCAGGATGCTTACGTCTTCTCGGGGACGATCCGGGACAACATCCGGTACGGGCGGATGGAAGCTACGGATCAGGAGGTAGAGGAAGCGGCCAAGCTCGCCAATGCCGATGTGTTCATCCGGAAGCTGCCGAACGGTTACGATACGCATCTTAATGCCGAAGGCGGCAACCTGAGCCAGGGGCAGCGGCAGCTGCTGACCATTGCCCGTGCCGTGCTGTCCAATCCGTCGATTCTGATTCTCGATGAGGCGACCAGCAACGTGGATACGCGGACAGAGCTGCATATTCAGGAGGCGATGCGGAAGCTGATGCAGGGCCGGACCAGCTTTGTCATTGCCCACCGGCTGAGCACGATCCGCGAGGCCGACGCTATTCTGGTGATCCAGGACGGAGAGATCAGCGAGCGCGGAACCCATGAGGAGCTGATGGACGGCCAGGGCTTCTATTATGAGATGTACCAGAACCAGTTTGTGTCGGGGACGGCAAGCTAAAAGCTAAAGACGGCTTTTTCAGAGAGTGGCCATTCTTCTTCAGGGAGGAGGGCTGCTCTTTTTTACATATGCCTGATCTCAACCGGCCGCCTAGCAAAAAAACAAGATTTCTGGTAAATTTGCGGGCCGTTACAGAACGGAGCTAATTAATGTGCTTATGCATAAAAAAATTGTAGTACACTAGAATTACTTTAGAAGCGCTTACATGAATCACTTGAAATCCTCGGTTAAGGAGAATATTCCGATGCGGATGCTAATTGCAGATGATGATGATTATACAAGAGAAGGCCTGATTGATGCGGTGGAATGGAGCCAGTACGGTATTGAACAGATTATTGAAGCGAGAGACGGGGCACAGGCGCTGCGGCTGGCTGCACAGCATAAACCGGAAATCGTGCTGACGGATATACGGATGCCGAAGCTGAACGGAATTGCTTTTGCCGAGAAGCTGGGGGAGCAGTGTCCGGACTGCAAGCTGCTGTTCATGAGCGGGTATCTGGATGTGGAATATCTGAAAAGCGCCATCCGGCTGGCCGCCGTCGATTATATAGAGAAGCCGATTAAAATTCCGGATCTGAAGGAGGCTATCTCCAAAACAGTGAAGTCTGTGCAGAAGAGCAGGCGGCTGACCGATGAGCTTAGTATCAAAAAAAACCTGCAGCAGCAAAAGCTGGCACAGGTGCTTATAGAAGGCACAGCCGGCCGCGAACCGGTCCTGAAGCAATGTGAGGAGGCCGGATTTCCGGTAAACGCCGGATATGTAGGTGTGATTGTGTCTATTAGCGGGCAGTCAGGCGGTGAGCCGGAGCTGCTGGAGGAGCTGCATGCCTTCTGGCACAGGCAGGGGGTGCAGGCTGTCGGTAACGTTACCGGCAAAGGAGAGCTTGTATTCGTGCTACCGCTGAACCAGGTGAAGCTGGAGCGGACCCATGCGCTGGTGAAGCAGCTGCTAATAAGCCATGATGGCCTCCGCATTGCAACGGGCAGCAGGGTGCCGGATATTTTTGAGGTAAGCCAGAGCTATATCCATGCCCGTACAGCGATGAACTGCTTTTTCTATGAGCCGGAGGCCCGTTTCAGTCCTTTTACAGAATCCGAGGGTACATCAGCAGGGATCAGCCCGCAGCTGTTCGTGGACTTCTATATGCTGATGAAAAGTCAGCCGCGTGAGCTGAGCGGATGGGTTGAAGCGCTATGTGACCGTCTGATTTCCGAGGAGCGTCCTCCGCGCGAGCAGGTCTATTCGTTATTTGCCTCTATGGGCAAGGCGATGCTGCAGGAGAAAGGGGCGTTGCTGGCCGGACTGGACGGGGTCTATGAGATGAAGGACATCGACACCCGGATATCCGCTTTTTATACGCTAACGGAGCTCAAGGAGTATGTACTCGCAATCTGCAGCAGCTATTGTGCCGAAAAAGCCAAGGAAGCCGAGTACTCGCATACGGTAATCAGCGTGATGGATTATGTAGCTGCCCATGTCAGCAAGGCGGAGCTGGATCTGCCGGAAATCGGCCAGCATATGTTTATGTCCTCCGCCCATCTGAACGTGCTGTTCAAGCAGGAGACGGGGATGACGATTACCCAGTACATCAGGGATTACCGGATTGAGCTGGCCAAGAAGCTGATCATGAATGAGCACTATAAAATGAACGCAATTTCCGAGCTGTGCGGCTTTGCCAGTCCGAGCTATTTTGCCAAGGTATTCAGGCTCTGCACCTCCGTCACGCCGGTTGAATACAGAAAGCTCAAGCTGCGATGAGGATCCCTGTCCCGTTCCGTAATCTGTCCATCCGCAAAAAGCTGATCCTGCTGTTCGTCATGGTCGGGATTATTCCGCTGATCATCACCTTTTTTGTATCCCAGCATGAGATCCGCAAATACGCGCTGGACCGGCAGAGCTATGCCAACAATCAGACGTATGAGCAGACCCTGTCTGTACTGACCAGCCGGATGTCCCATATTGAAGAGATTTCCTCCATGATTGTGGTCAATAAAAAGATCACGTCCATCTTCTCGCTGAAGCCCGAGAGGCTGGAAATCTGGCAGCAGCTCTCGATGTTCGAGGAGATTACCTCCTATACCCAAATTCTGGAATCAGACTCGCAGTTTGACAACATTATGTACTTCATCAACGACGGATTTGTAACCGCCGGCAAAACCTCACTGTACCGGCCGCTCAGCCAGGTTCAGGGGCAGAAGTGGACGGAATCCTTTCTGGCTGCTAAGGGAAGGTCTGCCTGGCTGATTTTTGAGGACAAATTCAACTTTCTGACCCCGAAGAAGTATCTGACGCTGGGCCGGGCATTGTGGAATGAGAATGACTATATGGAATCCGTCGGCTTCGTGATGATCAACATTGACCTGGAGGAAATCACCGGAGCGCTGCGGCAGTCGGTACCCGGGCAGCTGGTCTACGTAGAAACGGCAGACGGCGAGCTGGTTGCCAGCAGCGGGACTGAGGAAGAGCTGGCGAAGATGCGCCTGCCTGGCAAGCTGAACAGCGGGTCCAGCTATTCAGAGATTCATCTGGAGAGCGGCACTTATCTGGCCCGCGGCAACCAGATTGATTCGACCGGCCTGTATCTGATATCGGTGATTCCGTCCAGTGCCGCCATGTCGATTATCCAGAAGATCCGTGTCCAGATGCTGAGCATCTATGCCGTGATCGGGCTGCTGATCTTTGTGTTTATTTTTCCGATTACAAGGTCAATTACGCAGCGCATCTTCCTGCTGATGAATAAGATGAGCCAGGTGCGGCAGGGCAGGCTGAATACGCTGGACCTGGAGCCGCGCACGGATGAGCTGGGACATCTGATCTCCAGCTACAATTATATGATTAACAGTGTGCAGGAGCTGATGGAGGAGCAATTCAGGCTGGGGCAGGAGAAGAAGGGGGCAGAGCTGAAGGCGCTGCAGTCCCAGATCAATCCGCATTTTTTGTATAACACGCTGGATATGGTGAACTGGATGGCCCAGAAAGATGAGGTGGATAACATCCAGCGGGTGATTCACGCCCTGTCGGATTATTACAAGCTGGCGCTGAACAAAGGCAAGGATTTTGTGAGCGTGGGTGACGAGGTCAGGCTGTGCAGCATCTATATGGACATCCAGAAGAACCGGTACAAAGACAGGATTAAGCTGGAGATCAGCGTCGAGGACGATGCGCTTAGCTGCATGCTGCCCAAGATTACGCTGCAGCCGCTGGTGGAGAATGCGATTGTGCATGGCATTATGGAGACGGAGGAGTGCAGGGGAACGATCCGCATTACAGGCCGGATTGAACAGAACAGGCTGCGGATTACCGTTGAAGATGACGGCGCCGGCATAAGCGAACGGGAGGAGCGGCATTCGGGCTACCAGGGAAGCGGCTACGGGGTTGAGAATATCAACAAGCGGCTGAGTCTGGTATTTGGCGGTGAAGCCAGGGAGATAACATTCATAAGTGCAGCGGGCACAGGGACCAGTGTGATTATAGACGTTCCTGTTATGCGGGTTTTGTGAAAATATAGTGTTAGAGTTATTCATTTAACGAAGCAGCGGCAGCCCAAGACTCAGGAAATAGAGTCTTGGGCTGCCGCTGTTGTTGTGCAACAAATGTTTTCCGTTATTTGAACATGCACGCTTTCTTTTACTACATAATATCTTCGTACAACGCAACACAGCCAATAAGAAAACCAGTTACCTATTCCCCATCAAAGACGTATTACATAAAAAGGAGTTGGAAAATCATACTTATCTTCACTACAAAAATTTTAATGGCATTGGCAATTTGGATTATCATTTTTCCGCAATCCCTTGTAAAGCTTCGAAATTACATATTAAAAGATACTATTGAACCAAGTTATATTTACCTACTGATGGGTCGGATTGTGGGAATCATTGTACTCATTATACTTCTTTACGGCTTGTTTAATATTTATCTAACACAGTATTAGAACTAATTTCAGATACCGCTATGTTCTTTCACAGTATGCGTCAATTGCGATAAAAAACTCCACTTACCTTGTTCAACTAAACTAGCTATTAGTTGAGTAAAAGCAGCCAATCAACGTCAACATATCGGTCCAAGCCCGATCTCTTCTAACGTTAGTTCAATTGTATACTTTTCACGATTTCCTTGAATTCAGCGTTGGCTTGTTTGCTGGCCTGCGATGGAAAAACAGACAATAGGGTATAGAATTCATTGTTTTGCTCGCATAAAATCATTTGAACTTCGATCATTTCATTGTTCTCATTTAAGCTATAGGTCAACTGCTTCGCAGCGATCGTCCCGACCTTAACAGACTTCTCAGTGATTTGCACCGCATATTCGTCCGTTATATCTTTTTTGACGAAGCTAACATATTGTTCAAAATTCATATCTAAATCGCTCTTACTATAATGCTGAATAAGGATCGTGTTTTGCTCTGGTAAGCTTAACAAAAGCTGGTGATCTCCAGTATTCTCAACAGAAGCTGTTACGTCTCTCCAATTGCCGTAGCCTGTGACTTGGATTTTTTTATCTTTGGTCGCAAACGGCTGCTTCGTATAAATTAGGGCTGCTTGAATATCTGCCAGCCAGTCCACCTTCGCATCCACTGCTTCGCCGATAAAACGTAATGGAACGTAGGTGCTGCCCTTGATGATTGAAGGGGCTACTGTCAGTTTTTTCTGATTGCCATTGATCTCAGCAGTAGTTGAACCTACTTTAAGCTTGATAAGGGTGCCTGGCGTACTTCCCTTGATCGTTTGCGTTTTTGGATCCCAGTCCACCTTCAGACCCATTGCTTCGAAAAGAGCGCGGAACGGAACTAGTACAGATCCATTTTGAAGGATGGGCGGGGCTTGGAAAGTAACGATCTCCCCATTCAACAGCACCATGATTGCGTCAGGGTCTGACGGCGGTGCTGGTTCTTCATCATCCTCTTCTTCAAGTACTTTGACGCCTTTGGCAGCGAGCTCAGTCAGGATTTTCTCTGCTTTCGCATTCAAAGGATTATTGCCGAGTGAGACCTCCTTAAGCTTCGGAAGACTTGTTAAGACGCTAATATCCTGGACCCTATTATTCTCGAAGTATAAATGTTCTAGCTCCGGGTGATCTCTTAGCGGTTCAAGGGACTGGATTTGGTTATCGTCTATACTCAGCCAATTCAGTTTGACCAGGGATTGAATCGGCGAGAGGTCTTTAATCTGATTATGGCTGATTAACAAGTCTGTCATATTGGTTAATCCCGCTAGTGCATCAAGCTTCTCTATGTTGTTAGAGTCGGCAATAAGCTGCTTCAGTTGAGTCAGCTCCTGCAGCGGTTCCATTTGCGTGAGCTGATTGTCATTCAGAGCCAGGAAGGTGATTTTATGCAGATTTTTAAGCGGCTCAATATTGGTAATGCCAAGTCCCGGGAGCATCAAGCTCTCTAGATTAACAGCATGCTCTAGTCCGTTTAAACTTTTAATTTTCTGATTAGGATCATTGGGATAGAGCGACGTAAGGGTCTGCAGATCTTCTTTGGTAATGGGGCCAGCCGGTTTCTCTAATTCGACTCGAATCGCTTGTTCCAGGTTTTTGTCTGAGATAAGAGAAGCCTCTGCAGACGCGGAAGGAATAGCAACGAGGCTTAGCAATAAAGCTAGAAACGTGATTAGTTGAGATTTGATCGGGTTACGCAAAATGGATACACTCCTCGAATTGTCATAGTGACTAGATTCGACGATTGTTAACCATTCCCTTTATGCAGGAGCATTTAGGCCTTTTTGTTATGGGGAGGGCCCGTGCCTGTTGATAAAAGGGAGGGAATCCGCTAAATAATCATGCCCTGTCTTGACGCCGGGCTGGAGCAGCCGTATGGTACAAGTGACAATAACATACAAAAATAGAGAGATACATGTTCAAGAAGGGAGAACTATGAATACAGTCACAGCTTATGCAAGGCGGATCCGGCGGCAGATCGCCAGCAGGTATTACCGGATATCCATTAAGCAGAGGATTCTCTTCTCGTTCATCGTGCTGATCACGCTGTCCATCAGTGCAATGGGCACCTTTTCGTATTGGATTGCCGCGCAGGAGATTGAGGACAATGCCTACGCGGGCAGCCGGGAGACCGTAAGCAAGACGGCACAGCTGCTGGATTCCCGCCTGAATGATGTGGCTTTGTCCGTGCAGTCTCTGATGCTGAGCGATGCGTACCGTAAGATGATGCTCGATGTGTTCAGCCATGACGTGTCGAATTATTATGTGCATCTGTCAGATCTGCAATATGTGCTCTCCCAGGCAACGTTTAATCAGCCGATCATTGAGAATGTGCTGATTGTTACCCCGATAGGCGATTTCTATTCCACGACACAGATCAGGGTGCAGGACCATTCATTCTACGACTCGGAATTATATGGTTTGAGCAAGGGGAAGCCGGGCGGCTACTGGGCTAAAGGACATTATGACCGGTTATTCACGGGCAGCCAGCGGGTGGTCTCCTTCGTGATCCGGGGCATTTATGAATACCCTTACACACCGATCAGCAATGTATTTATTGTGGTCAATATCAGGGAGAGCCGGATAGATGAGCTGCTAAATAAAGGGGGACAGCAAGCAGGCTGGGATTATTACCTGGTGAGCGGGGAAGGCGAGGCGGTGGTGGAGTCCCGCTGGCCCTTCAAAGGCAGGTTCCCCTGGAAGCCGATGCTCCCCGGAGCCGGGACAGCAGCCGGTTCCAAGGATTACAACTACAGCTATGGCGGGAAGGAGTATCTGGTTAATTATACAGGCTTAGCGGCATCGCCGGACTGGATCATCTCCGGTATGCAGTCGCGGGACCAGCTGCTGGGCAAGCTGCAGCGGGTGCAGCGCATCACCCTCTATGTCATGGCAGTCTTCCTGCTGGCCACCTGGCTGATCACAAATCAGCTGACGTCTGTGCTGCTTAAGCCTCTGTTCAAGCTGCAGCGGCTGATGCGCAGAGTCGAGGAGAACCAGCTTAGCGTAGTGTATGAGAGCCGTTATGAGGATGAGGTTGCCCAGGTCGGCTATCAGTTCAACCGGATGATGTCGGAGATTAAGGTGCTGATTGCAGATGTGAAGGCCAAGGAGGAGGACAAGCGTTATGCAGAGATCCGCGCGCTTACGGCGCAGATGGAACCGCACTTTCTGTACAATACGCTGAATACCATTTATTGCAAATCGGTTATGGGCGAGAATGACGATGTGAACGAGATGATCCTGTCGTTGTCGCAGATGTTTCAGATCGGGCTCAGCGGCGGCAAGGATCTGATTCCCCTTGAGGACGAGTTGTCCCATATGCAGCAGTATTTCGCCATACAGCAGAAATGCTATGAAGGGCTGTTTGAATACACGGTGACGGTTGAGGACGAGGTCCTGCTATCCTGCCTGCTGCCCAAGATTATCCTGCAGCCGGTGGTGGAGAACAGCATTCAGCACGGGTTCAGCGACCGGACCGCCGGCGGCCGGATCGACATTACGGTCAGCCGGGAGCAGGAGCTGCTGCATATTAGCATTACCGACAACGGGCGGGGTCTTGATGCTGCACGGGTCAAGCAGGGGATGGTCAGGGCTCCGCAGTCGAAGAAAGGTTATGCCCTGTTTAACATCAGGCATCGGCTGGCGCTGTATTACGGGGCCGAAGCCCGTATGGACGTTGGCGGCGAACCATATAAGGGATCACGGACAGATCTGTGGATTCCGTCAAGGGAGGAGAGATGAAGGATGGACTGGAAGCTGGAGCAGGAAAGGTTCAAGTTATGTGTAATCGACGATATTAAAAGTGTGGTGGAAATGGTCTCGCGCAAGCCGCCGTGGCAGGAGCACGGTATTGAGGTCGCCGGTACGGCACTTGACGGTGAAGCGGGGCTGCAGATTATCCGTGAGACCCGGCCGGACATTGTGCTGACGGATATCCGGATGCCAAGAATGGACGGCCTGCAGATGACCCGGGCAATTCTGGAGGTGCTGCCGGACTGCAAGATTATTATCCTCAGCGCCTACTCGGAATTCTCTTATGCCCAGGAAGCCATCCGGCTTGGGGCGCTTGATTTTGTCAAGAAGCCCTTTTCCCTGGACGAGATTGTTCAGGCTGTGCTGAAGGCCAGGGAGTTGTGCCGGGAGGAGCGTCAGGAGACGATCAGACTTGCTGTGATGGAGGCCAAAATCAGAGAAAGTCTGCCTATTCTCCGCCAGGAATATCTCAGCTTCCTGCTGCACCACCAGACGACAGAATCGGAGGCGCGTTCCCGCTGGGCCTATCTCGATATCCCTCTGGACCAGCATGATTTCTTCGTGTTTGTCGCCGAAATCGATCATTTCACGGACAAGCTGAGCGGCCAGCCTGTACAGGAGGTCGAGCTGCTGCGGTTCAGCCTGCACAATATTCTCGAAGAGACGATTTCCGCCTGGACCCGCGGCGTCATCATCCGCGAGGCGACAGACCGGTACGTCTGCATCATAAATGGCTCGGACCCGGATACGGCCGCGCTGGTTACGGAGGCCTGCTGCATGAATGTAAGCCGGTTCTCCCGGCATACGCTTTCCATTGGCGTGGGGATGGGCGCAGCGGCGATTCAGGAGCTGGGCGCAGCGTACAGGCAGGCGATTAGCGCGCTGGGTTATCATTTCTACACCGGAGGCAACGGGGTCTACATTTACAGCAATATCGAGAATAAACCGCTCGCATTTCACAGCTACTCTGCCGCCGCCGAGCAGGAGCTGCTGTTCGCCCTGCGTTCCGGCAATGCTGCCAAAAGCCTGCAGGTGCTCGATCAGCTATTTGCAGAGCTGCTGGACAGCGGGCTTTTGCCTGAGCCGCGTTATGTGGAGAGCGTCGGCTATGAGCTGGGCTACAGAATCTGCCGGGTCCTGCTGGAGCAGTTCCCCTACGGGCAGGTGGAGCCGCTGG
The DNA here is from genome assembly GCF_000723885.1 of Paenibacillus camerounensis. Lineage (GTDB taxonomy): Bacteria > Bacillota > Bacilli > Paenibacillales > Paenibacillaceae > Paenibacillus_AQ > Paenibacillus_AQ camerounensis. Next base: position 44,094 of record NZ_CCDG010000100.1, on the reverse strand, counting down.
AGCGCAGCATTGCCGTCATGAAGAACCAGGTGCATCCTTCCCTGCAGGATATCCGGGACCTGCTGTCCGGGCTGTGCCGGGAGGCTTGTGCGCTGGTTACGGAGGCCCGTTCCCTGGAATCCACGCGGATTATCCGCCAGGCCGCCGCATATATCGGTAGCCATCTGGATACGGGGCTGTCGCTGGAGCAGGTGGCGAAGCAGATTAACCTCAGCCAGGGGTATTTCTCCAACCTGTTCAAGAAGGTGCAGGGGATTTCGTTTCAGCAGTATGTGATGCACGAGAAGATGGAGAAGGCCAAGGTGCTGCTGATCAGCGGCCGGCAGGTTCAGGAGATCGCCCAGGATCTAGGGTATGAGCACAGGCGCTATTTCAGCGAGGTGTTTAAGAAATATACCGGAATGACCCCGTCCGAGTTCAAACTGCATTATCTTGGAAAAGAATAGAAGTGCGCAGGGGAGGCATGTCCGCAGGGCGGAGGTGGCCTCCCTTCACTGTATAAAGCTCCTGCAGAAATCTGCCCTTAAAGTGGGGTTACCCGCCTTATCCGTCTGCGCCAATCCGTCTATAATCAATTTGTAAGCGAATACATAAAGGGAATATAAGGGGGAACTACCAATGATGAAGCGTATGCTAATAACATCTCTGAGCCTGGTCCTGGCACTTGGCCTGGCAGCCTGCGGCAACGGCAACGGTAACGGCGGCAATGCTGCAGAAGGCACGGGAGACGGGAAGACAGGCGGTTCAGGGGAAAAGACCAAAATCAGCTACTGGACCGGCGACCGTCATGATGCGGATTTCGTGAAGGACAAGGTAGCCGAGTTCAACGCAACCAATACCGACGGGATTGAGGTGGAACTGGTCGTCAAGGGCGACGACTTCGATACCGCACTCGATCTGTCCTTCCAGACCTCCGATGCGCCGGATGTAATCCGGGTGAAGGAGAATACCATCCAGACCTTCTACAAAAAAGGCTTTCTTGCTCCCATTGACGAGTTCCTCACCGATGAGCTGAAGACGAAATTCCCGGCCATGCCGGATCTGAATGAATTCGACGGCAAGCGTTACAGCCTGCCTAACTTCGGAACGACTATGCGTCTTGTATACAATAAGGATCTGTTCGCCAAAGCAGGTGTTGAGCATCCGCCGGCTACTCTGCAGGAGCTGGTAGATACAGCTAAGAAATTGACAGAAGCCGGCAAAGCGGACGGCGCTTACGGCTTCGCCCTGAACTTCAAAAGCCCAGGCAGTGCATTTGCGCGATCGGCGCGGGTGGTTGCGGAGATGAGCGGCTATGGCGGCTTCGGGTATGATTTCAAGACGGCCCGCTACGATTTCAGCGGCTTCGAGCCGATCATCAATGCCTTTAAGCAGATCAGGGATGACGGCAGTATGCTGCCGGGCGTAGAATCGCTGGATATTGATCCGCTGCGGGCGCAGTTTGCGGAGGGCAAAATCGGCATGTATATGTCCTACTCCTCGGAGCCGGGCGTCTACAAGAATCAGTTCCCGGCCAAGATTGACTGGGCAGCGGCTCCGGTTCCGACCATCGACGGCAATGTGAAGGGGGCTTCGGGCTTCCTGGGGGGCCAGTGGCTGGCGCTGAGCTCGAAGTCGGAGCATAAAGGAGCAGCCTGGAAGTTCATGGAGTTCATGTACGGCGATCAGGTGCTGACGGATTATCAGGAAAAGGGCTTTGGCATCTCCATGGTTCCATCCGTCAGTGCAGTAGCCAAGACACCGGATGTGAACGGCATTGAAGGCTTCCTGCCGGACAAGCACGATGGAGTGTGGCCGGTCTATCCGTCTGTAGCACCGGAAGGGATGAAATCGGATGACGCCTTCTTCAAGTATATGCTGAACGGCGGCGATCTGAAGGCGATTATCGCCGATCTGAACAAACGCTATAACACTGCACTGGACAGTGTGATTGCCAATGATGGCGTGAAGGCCGAGCCGGATGCCGGCTTTGACCCCGCTGCACTGGGCGGCAAGTTCGCCAAGTAGAGGGAAGGTCAGGGACAGAGATATAGATATAGGCCAGGGCAGAGGGAGGAGGAAGCAGCTTTCCCATGCCTCTGCTCTGGCCGCAAGGGAGAGGAGCCGGAAGAAACCGGATGAACAAAACAAAACAAGCCTTATTTTCATACAGCTTTATCTTTCCAAGTGCCCTGCTCACGTTGGTCCTCGGGATTTATCCGATTGCCTGGGCGTTCCGCTATATGTTCTATGATTATAAAGGGTTCGGAACGGCCCGGTTTACCGGGCTGGACAATTTCAGCCGCATCCTGAAGGATACCCAGTTCTGGGATTCGGTGGTGAACACGTTTGTCTATGCAGGCGGCAAGCTGCTGATCACTATTCCGCTGGCTCTGCTGCTGGCCGCCATATTGAATCGGGGGCTGCGGGGCAGACAGCTGCTGCGGGGGATTTTCTTCATGCCGACCGTCATCAGTACCGCTGTAATGGCCGTAGTCTTCTTCACGATCTTTAACTCGTATAACGGGATTCTCAACCAGTTTCTGATCCGTTCGGGCCTTTCCGGTTCCGGTGTGGACTGGCTGGGGCCGAAATATGCCATGCTCACCGTCATTCTGGTTGCGGCCTGGGGGGCGGTCGGCAATTACATGCTGCTCTTCCTCGCCGGTCTGCAGAATATCCCGGAAGATGTGTATGAGGCCTCTTCCCTGGACGGAGCAGGCAGAATCCAGCAGTTCCGCTATGTCACCCTGCCGATGCTCGGGCCTGTCATGCAGATGGTCATTATGCTGGCGATCATTACAGCTTTGAAGGGCTACGAGAGCATTATGGTGCTGACCGAGGGCGGTCCTGTAGGCAAGACAGAGGTGATGTTTCTGTATTTGTATAAATTATTTTTCCCTGTCGGCGGAGGCAGCGCGGCGGTCCAGGTCCAAGAGTTCGGATACGGCAGTGCGGTCGCCTTCGTGTCTGCGTTCATCGTCGGGATCATATCGATCATTTATTTCTACGCATCCAGACGTATGAATCAGACTGATTGAGGAGAGAGGCTATTATGAGACTAAGAACCATACTGGGCAATATCATCCTGTGGATTTTTTTGCTGGCATTTGCTTTTATCACCCTGATTCCGGTCGTTATCACTATTCTCGGCTCCTTCAAGACAAATGCCGAACTGACTGCGGGAGCCACCTTCCTGCCGGATAGCTGGCACTTCTCGAACTATGCCGAAGCCTGGGCGCAGGCGAATTTCTCCAGATATACGCTGAACAGCCTGATTGTCTCTCTGACGGCGGTGGCTGGCACGCTGCTGGTATCATCCATGGCGGCTTATGTGGTGGACCGGATGGATTTTGCAGGCAAGAAGCTGTATATCGGCTTGCAATCCTTCACTATGTTCGTGGCAGTAGGAGCGGTCGTGCTGCGTCCGCAGTTTGATCTGATGGTCAAGCTTCATCTGCACAGCAGCCTGTGGGGGGTCATATTGATTCTGATCTCCGCCCATGCTTCGATCTTCTTCATTCTGTCCAGCTTCATGAAGGGGATTCCCCGTGAGCTGGATGAGGCGGCGCTGATGGATGGCAGCTCCCCCGGCCGCACCTTCTGGCGGATAATTCTGCCGCTGCTCGGACCCGGACTCGGCGTAGGTGCGCTGTTCACCTTCCGCGGCGCGTGGAATGAATATCTGCTGCCGCTCGTGTTCACGATGACGAAGCCGGAGCTGCAGACACTGACTGTCGGGCTGGCGAACCTGAAATACGGGATTTCGGCCGCTTCCCAGACCCACTATATGATGGCGGGCGCCTGCTTGTCCATTCTGCCGATTCTCGTGGCCTATCTGTTCGCCAACAAATCCTTCATGCAGATGACGGCCGGTTCCCTCAAAGGGTAGCGGTCCGGCCCTGCGCAGCCCATATTCCATATTTAACATTCAAGGAGGGACACCCGATGACTCAACAAGCTCCGTCAATTCTGCAATCTGCCCCGTTCATCCGGCGGTATCCGGGCAATCCGGTGCTGGATGCAGCGAAGGTTCCTTACCCCACCGCACTGGTATTCAATGCCGGTGTCACGAAATTTAACGGTAAGTATGTGATGATCTTCCGCAATGATTACGGCTCACTGGTTAATCAGACGCTTGAACCGCACCACACCACGGATCTCGGCATTGCTTACAGTGACGACGGGCTGAGCTGGACGGCCGGCCCGAAGCCAGTGTTCAAAATGCATGACGAAGAAATTATCCGCGCCTATGACCCGCGCCTGACCGTGATCGGCGGCCGTTGTTATATGTGCTTTGCCGTGGATACGCACCATGGCATCCGCGGCGGAATTGCCGTTACCGATGATCTGGAACACTTCGAGGTGCTCAGCCTGTCTACACCGGACCTGCGCAATATGGTACTGTTTCCCGAACTCATCGGCGGCAAGTATGTCCGGCTGGAGCGTCCCTTCACGGTATACAGCCGCGGCGGCCGGGACCGCTTCGATGCCTGGATCTCCGAGTCGCCGGACCTTGTGCATTGGGGCAACTCCAGTCTGCTGCTCGCCGTCGAGCAGGTGCCGTTTGCCAATGACAAGGTTGGCCCGGCCGCGCCTCCCGTCCGGACGGACAAGGGCTGGCTGACCACCTTTCATGCGGTGGATGTGGACCCGGCCAGAGGCAAGCACGGCTGGGAGGACACCTGGAAGAAGCGCTATACCGCCGGAATGATGCTGCTGGATCTGGCGAACCCCCGCAAGGTGATCGGCATGAGCAGGCAGCCGCTGCTGGCACCGGAGACAGACTATGAGATTGGCGGGGGCTTCCGCAATCATGTGATTTTCCCGGGAGGGATGATTCTGGAGGATGACGGCGAGGTCAAGATCTATTACGGCTCTGCGGATACGGTGGAATGTCTGGCAACGGCCCATGTGGACGATCTGCTCCGGCTCTGTCTGGAGCCGGAGCATGAATAAGAGCGTATTTTCTAAAAAATATAAAGAGGTGTTTATTCATGCTGAAAAAGTTAAACTTATTAAGTTTAATTGTTTGTATGCTCGCCAGTCTGTCAGCTGTCTTTCCTTTGACAGCAAGAGCGGCGGCTACAATTGTTAGCTATCCATTACCGCCGGTCTATACCGCGACCAGTCAATACACGGTAACAGCAGACTCTACAAATATACCGGTAATCGATACTTCAGAGGTATTTGTAAACTATAATTATTGCAATTTCTCTTTTTCAGGTACGACTACAATCACAATAACAGCAAGCGAGACCATCAATACCTATAATATTTCTCCCAAAGCCTTGGGAATTACTGCAACAAAGAGCGGAAATACACTTACCTTTACACTTTCATCACCAACCTATCTGATCGTTAAAATCAATAACCTGAAAGATCTGGTTATTGCGGCAGATGCTCTGGAAACCAGTGTTCCGGCTTCATCCGGTACAGGTATATACAATGTTAAAACCGGGTACGGTGCCGACAGTACCGGTGCCGCTCTGGCTACAACTGCAATACAAAACGCCATAAATGCGGCTAACGCAGCTGGAGGCGGTACAGTGTACGTTCCAGCCGGAGTTTATAAGAGCGGAAACCTTATTTTAAAAAGCAATGTATCGGTTTACCTGGAGGGTGGTTCTGTTATAAGGGGGTCAGGAAATCCGGCCGATTACACTACCCATTTTCATAAGAATTCTCTGGGTAAGGATGGAACATGGTTTATTTATACCGAAACAAATGCTAACAATATTAAGATATACGGCAGGGGAACGATTGACGGCAATGGCCATTATATGAGAAATACAAACCATTACTTGAACAATATTCTTGTACCCTTACAGTGCAGCAACTTCACGGTTGACGGTATAACCATAAGAGACAGCGGGGGCTGGGCCACAATCGTTACAAGATCCAATAATGTCACATTCCAGAATACAAAGCACTTCAACAACAATGAGCTTGATTATGAAAATGATGCAATAGACATTCAGGAGAGCCAGAATGTACTAATAAAGCACACGGTAGCCGTATCGGAGGATGACACCTACTCCTTTAAGACATGGGATGTAGCAACTACGGATATAGCTGCAAACTGGCCGGGAAATCCTGAAAACCAGTCAAATGTAGTTGTGGATGATGCTTTGGCCTGGAGCAGATGCGGAGCATTCAAGGTTGGAGATGGAGTGAAACAGCTCCAGGATGGCATAGTTGTTAAAAACTCTTATGTTTACCGGTGCTGGCGTGCTTTAGCAGTAGGTCATCTTTATGGAACTCCGGCAGCACAAAACATCATATTTGACAATATCGATGTAGAAGGCTTCTGGCCGAGATCCGGTGTTCACTCCAGATGGTTTGATCTTTCTGCAAAAACCGGCCCGATAAAAAATGTGGTCTATAATAATATCAATTTACGCGCTTTAGGTGAAGTTTCAATCATGAAGGGCTGGAGTGACACCTCTACTGTCTCCGGAGTTACCTTAAACAATGTCCGCGTCGGCGGAGTTGCGGCAACTAATTTGACTGATTTGAAAATAACGGATACGAACAGCTATGCTGCAGCTCCAAAATTCAACACACTGAAATTTGAAGCGGAAGGCTATAACCTTAGTTCAGGTGTTCTTTCCTATGAGGCAAGCACTGACGGCGGGCTGAATGTTGGCGGAGGGAGCAATGGCGACTATATCGCATTTAAAAACGTGGATTTTGGCAGTACAGCTAAAACAAGTATTGATCTGAAGGTTGCATCTGCTAATTCCGGCGGAAGAATAGAATTCCACTTGGACAGCCCAACAGGCACAATGCTGGGTTATTGGACGGCAGAAAGCACAGGCGGATGGCAGACTTGGTCAGTCAAGAATATTCCGCTTAATGCCGGGACAGCTGCAGGAACCCATACGTTATATGTTACCTTTGTTAAGTCAGATTCAACCACAGTTGCAAATTTAACCTGGTTCCAGTTCAAATAGACTGGAAACGGTATAATTTAATTGCAATATCCTGTAAAAGAGGGCCCCCGGCCTTCTTTTTTTGTGCCTGCATAGACTCAGCACCGGGGCGAACTCCATCCTTTTTTGCAAGGAATCTTGGTTATTTGCGATATTGCCCGTGCCGGCACGGCGGTAGAATTAGGGATGAAAGGAGAAGTGATTGCATGAACCAGGTATCACCGGCCGCTTCGAAAGCGCTTAATAAGAAAGCGCTTAAACGCAAAGCTAAGCCATTTGCGGACTTCAGAGCGCACAAAACCTACTATTTTATGCTCATCCCGCTGTTCGCCTATTTTATAGCCTTTAACTACCTGCCGCTTGCCGGGCTGTACAATGCTTTTACCAATTATGATTTCAGTAAAGGACTCCTGAGCCCGTTCGTCGGCCTGCAGAATTTCGAGTTTCTGTTCAAGGGCGGGGCGGACTCGATCATCTGGAAGCTGACACGCAATACCATCCTCTACAATGTGGCATTCATCATTCTTAGTAACGTGTGCCAGATCGGGATGGCTGTGCTGCTCAAGGAAATTGCGTTCAAACGGTTCGTTAAAACCTCGCAGACACTGATGTTCATGCCTTATTTTGTCTCAATGGTTATTATCGGCTCCATCATCTATAACCTGTTCAACTTTAACTATGGCGTACTCAATAATATGTTCACTTCGCTGGGCATGGAAAAATTCGATTTCTACCGCACCCCCTGGGTCTGGCCGATCATCATTGTTGTCGTTGAGATCTGGAAGAGTCTGGGCTATGGAACGGTCATCTATCTGGCTTCCATTATGGGGATCGACGAGAGCATTTATGAGGCCGCTTACGTGGATGGAGCTTCCAAATGGCAGCGCATCCGGTATGTCACCCTTCCGCTGCTCAAGCCTACTGTCATTATTCTGCTGCTGTTCGCGGTTGGCGGCATACTGAAGGGACAATTCGACCTCTTCTGGAATATTGTCGGCAATAACGGGCTGCTGCTGAACGCGACGGACATCATTGACACTTATGTGTACCGTTCATTGACCGTTAACTTTAGCATCAATCTGGGAACGGCTGCGGGCTTGTATCAATCTGTCTTCGGCCTGCTGCTGATACTGACCGTGAATGCCATTGTCCGAAAGGTAGACCGGGAAAATTCTTTATTCTAGAAAGGGCTGTGATTGCACGTGAGTTCTGTGGCTGTTGATAAATACGGCAGTAAAATCCGCAAGGATGCCGGGACAAGGATATTCGATGTTATCGCTGTGACGGTGGTTTCTATCGGTGCTCTGCTCTGCGTGATTCCGTTTATTATTATGCTCTCCGGCTCCTTGAGCACAGAGTCGGAGGTAGTGCGGAGCGGATATTCGATTATTCCCAAGGGCTTCACACTGGAGGCCTACCGGGTTGTCTTCACTTCACTGGGCAACACCATCGGCAGAGCCTATATGGTTACGATCTATGTAACAGCGGTAGGGACCTTTCTTGGCCTGCTCTGTACCTCTATGGGGGGATATGTGCTTTCCCGCCCGGATTTTAAGCATAGGGACAAGGTATCCTTCTTCGTCTACTTCACGACGCTGTTCAGCGGCGGGCTGATTCCTACCTATCTCGTAGTAGCCAATGTGCTGCATCTGAATCACTCGCTCTGGTCCGTTATTCTCGGCGGCCTGATGTCCGCGTTCAACGTATTCCTGTTCCGGAACTTCATCAAGGGGATTCCCGATGCGCTGATGGAATCAGCGAGAATCGACGGGGCCGGGGATTTCCGGATCTACTGGCAGATTATCATTCCGCTCACCAAGCCGGCGATGGCAACCATCGGGCTGTTCACGGCACTGGGCTACTGGAACAACTGGTTCACCTACAGCCTCTATCTGATCACGGATAAGGATAAATGGGGGCTGCAGTACCTGCTATACCGGATGCTGTCCAGAGTAACGGATGCTGTCAAGGGCTCAGATGTCCTGATTACCCAGCAGCTGCCCAGCGAAACAATGAAGCTGGCTACGGCGATGCTGGTCACCGGCCCGGTCCTGCTGTTCTATCCGTTTGTGCAGCGCTATTTTGTCAGTGGGCTGGTTGTCGGAAGTGTGAAGGGTTAAGGGGCGGCAGTCCAAAGCGGTCTGATGAATCCGGTTTGAAGCGGAGAAGGCGTATTTACTGTTTTCTCCGCTGAACATATACTTGTTCTAATAATGGAGGGGTTAAGCTTGAAAAGAAAGCAAATCACAAAGACAATGTTCGTCACATCCATGGCCTTATTGCTGGGCCTGTCTACAGCCTGCTCAAATTCAAATTCGGGCAGCGGCAACAGCGGAAGTGAGCCTGCTAAGACCGGTAACACGGCAGCAACGGATGCACCGAAAGAAATCATTGAATTGAAAGCGATTACGATGGGGAACGAACCGAAAAGCGGACTGGATAACTTTTATAAAGAGCTGGACGCTTTGACTGAAAAGGATCTCGGTATCCGGGTCCGGTTCGACTATATCCCGTGGGGCGACGAGAAAAACCAGATTAGCCGCGCTATCGCCGCCAAGGAATATGATCTTTATGTCGGCGGTGCCTGGTCTGATTTTGCCAACTTTGCCACCAAGAACGCTTTTGCCGATCTGACGCCGCTGCTGGAAGAAACGCCCGATCTGGTAGAGCACTACAAAGGCTCGCTCGACCGCGTAAAAATCGACGGCAAGGTATTCGGCATTCCGCAATACAACAAGCCGGGCGGCGGCGGGGAAGGCATGCTGTACCGTGAGGATCTGCGCCAGAAGTGGGGACTTCCGGAGATTAACGGTCTGGAAACAGCCGAGCAGTATCTCTACAAAGCCAAAGAGGAATATCCGTCTACCCCGATGCTGAATGACAAGCGGTTTGGCACTAATATTTACTCCCAGCTGATTGCCAGCAAATACTATACGGTTGCTGCTGATTACGCCGTAGCTTCCTTTGATGATCCTTATAAGATCATCAGCATCTACGATACGCCTGAGTATAAAGAGGCCGTAGCCAAGGCCAAGCAATGGTATGACGACGGCATCGTCGATCATGACGTGCTTGCCGCACAGGGCAATGCGACTGCCGAAACGCTGGAGCTGATGAAGGTGGACCAGAAGCCGCTTGAATTCAATAACCACCTTGGTGCAATCAGCAACAACTATATCAATCAGCTAAAAGAGGCGCTGCCGGATTCAACCTATGGCTGGTATGACTTCTTTATGGATAATAATGCCCCGGCCTTCCTGCCTAAAATGTCGCCAAGCACGATTACCATGATTTCTGTAGGCGCAAATACTCAGCATGCCCTGGAAGCACTCAAATTTATTGAAAAAGGCCATACCGACCAGACCTACTACAATTTACTGGCTTATGGTGTAGAAGGCGAAAATTACAAGGTTGATTCGGACGGATACATTCTGTATGAGGGCATTCCAACCGATAATATCAAGCCTGCATGGACAGGGCTGTATGACGGTTATCAGGCGCTTCAGGTCAATTATCCGGGAGAGTGGAAGGCTATATTCGATAGCATCCAGATAGAAGGCGCTAAGCGTGCAGAAGCCGGCGGTACCGATCCTTATGAAGGCTTCAGCTTCGATACCAGCTCGCTGGCTACTGAGCTGTCCAATCTGGAGACGGTAAAAACCCAATACATCCAGCCGCTCAGCGTAGGAATGACCAATGACATCGACGGTGATCTGGCAAAGGTACAAAAGCAGCTGAAGGATGCCGGCTTCGATACGTATCTGGCTGAACTGCAGAAGCAAGTGGATGCCTACAAAGCAGGAAAATAAAGATAAGAGCCGCCTAGAGCATAATTTATTTTCTCGGGCGGCTTTTCTATGGAGGACTTATGGATAACCTTATGGTTTACACAGCCCCGCCGGAAGTACCCGGCAAGGAGGATTTTGCAGTATATGTGCGGATTCCAGGGAAAGCCTGGCAGCAGCTGTTTGTGTATGAGGTCAAAGTGGATATGCACAATGTGCGTTGTGCTTCTATGGCCTATTTTGATATGAGCGGGAAAGTGGAGGTAAGGATAGAAAGTCTGGGTCAGCCAATTAATGAAGCCGTAATCCGTCCGCTCTCAGCGGGCCTCCCGTTTGAGCATACCGGCCGGGAATTGACCTTTATGCTGGACCGTCCGCAGAAGCTGTCTATCGAAATCAACGGGGAACGGTTCAGTAATCTGCACCTGTTCGCGAATCCCTGCGAGAGTGATGCACCGGACCCGCAGCAGGAGAACGTTCTCCTGCTGCAGCCGGCCATTCACCGGACCGAGGATATCTTCCGTCTGCTGGCAGCAGCTGAGGGAACAGACGGCCGGGTGCGGGATACGCTGTATTTTGCACCGGGAATGCATTATATCGAGGAGACGCTGCTAAGGATTCCATCCGGGATAACCGTCTATATTGCTGGCGGCGCCGTGGTGGCAGGCTCCATGGTCTGCGATCACGTGCACGATGTGTCTATACGCGGCAGAGGGATTATCCGCCTGTCTGACTTTCACCGCTTCTCGGCCTTCCGCGGCATCCGGATTATGTTCTCGGAGCAGATCTCGGTTGAAGGTATTATTACGCTCGACCCGCCTCATTACAGCATTTATCTGGGCAAGTCGCGGCTGGTGTCCATCCGTAATTTCAAATCCTTCAGCACACGGGGCTGGTCGGACGGCATTGATATGATGGCCTGCACTGATATAGAGATCGATGATGTTTTTCTGCGCACCTCGGATGACTGCATCGCAATCTACGGCTCACGCTGGGACTATTACGGGAACAGCAGCGGCATCCGGGTGCGTAATTCCATCCTCTGGGCGGATGTCGCCCATCCGCTGATGATCGGTACCCACGGCGACCATCACGGGGACGGGGACATTATCGAAGATATCGTGTTCGAGAACATCGATATTCTGGAGCATCACGAGCCGCAGACCAATTATATGGGAGCCATGGCCATCAATGCCGGTGATAGCAATACAGTCAGGAATGTACTCTACCGGAACATCCGGGTCGAGCCCTTCGAGCTAGGCCGTCTGATCGACCTGAGAGTGGTATGGAACAAGGACTATAATCCCGTCCCCGGACACCGGATTGAGCATATCCGCTTTGAGGATGTTTCGTATAACGGAAGTAATGCGCGCCCGACCCAGATCTTCGGCTATGATGATGAACGGACTATCCGTCATGTGAGCTTCAAGCGCCTCAAGGTAAACGGACAGACGATTCTGCAGCCTGAGCAGGGCGTGCTTGAAGTGAATGAGTATGCGCGGGGAATTTCGTTTGAGGAGTAAGACAGCAGCTGCGGCTGACCGGCGGCTCCTCACAATTATTAGGATAAAAGGATGGTGTAAGAGCAGTGTTCACAAAGTTTCAGTATCAGCCTCCCGCTAACGGTTATCCCGAGTGGAACAACAATCCGGAGATTTTCAAGCTGAACCGCATGGATGCCCGCGCGTCCTTTACTCCTTACGACACCTTTGAAGAAGCAGTGAAGAACGATGCCGGAGCCAGCTCCCGGATGCTGTCCCTGAACGGGTTTTGGAAATTCTGCTGGGCGGAGAATCCGCAGCAGCGGCCGGCTGATTTCTATCAACAGGCGTATGATGTAAGCGGCTGGGCTGACATCGCTGTCCCTTCCCACTGGCAATTACAGGGCTATGATTATCCGCAGTACACCAATGTCAGGTATCCATGGAGTGAACGCGAGGACATCCGGCCTCCGTTCGCACCGACCGCCTATAATCCGGTGGGCTCTTATGTACGGATGTTCTCCCTTCCGGAATCATGGACAGGGAACCCGGTGTACCTGCATTTCCGCGGCGTAGAATCCGCGTTCTATGTATGGCTGAACGGGGAGCTGGTCGGCTACAGCGAGGACAGCTTCACCCCGGCCGAGTTCGATCTGACTCCTTATCTGCAGCCCGGCGAGAATAAGCTGGCTGTTGAAGTCTACCGCTGGAGCGATGCCAGCTGGCTGGAGGATCAGGACTTCTGGCGGCTGTCCGGCATATTCCGCGAGGTGCTGCTGATTTCGCCTCCGCCGGAGCATATTTATGATTTCCGTGTGCGCACGGAGCTGGATGCCGCCTGTGCCAATGCAGAGCTTGAGGTTCGCGTGAAGCTGCTCCGGTATGCGGGAGGGGCTGATGGAGAGCTTCGGGTGGAAGGCGTGCTGCTGGATAACGCCGGCCGGCTGGTAACCGGTACTGGCTTCTGCGCTGCTGCCTGCGTGAATGGCGGCTCGTTTGCCGCTGTGGAGCTGAGGACACCGGTAGCAGCTCCGCGCAAATGGAGCGCGGAGCATCCGGAGCTGTATACACTGGTCCTTACTCTGCGCGACAAGGAAGGAGGCGTCCTTCAGGCAGTCAGCTGCAAGGTCGGCTTCCGCAGATTTGAGATCAGGGACGGGCTCATGCTCCTGAACGGCTGCCGTATAGTGTTCAAGGGAACCAACCGTCATGAGTTCTCCTGCTACACGGGCCGCGCTGTCAGCCTGGAGGAGATGGTCAGGGATGTGCAGCTGATGAAGGCCTACAACATTAATGCAGTACGGACCTCGCATTATCCGAATCATCCGGCCTGGTACGAGCTCTGTGATGAATACGGCCTGTATGTTATCGATGAGAACAACTTGGAGAGCCACGGTACGTGGCGCTTCTACCCGGAGGAGGATATTGTTCCCGGCAGTAAGCCGGAATGGCGGGAGAATGCAGTAGACCGTGCCCGGTCGATGCTGGAGCGGGATAAGAATCATCCGTGCATCCTGATGTGGTCTCTGGGTAATGAGGCCTCCTGCGGAGAGAATTTCCGGCATATGTACAGGTATCTGAAGGAGAATGATCCTGCCCGTCTTGTGCAGTACGAGGGCGTGTTCCTGAACCGTTCGTTCGAGGATGTATCGGATGTGGAGAGCCAGATGTACACCTTCCCGGCAGATGTGGAAAGATACGCGCTGAAGCAGCCCAAAAAGCCGTTTATCCTATGCGAGTACAGCCATGCAATGGGCAACTCCAACGGCAACCTGTTTAAATATACCACGCTGTTCGACAAGTACCCGGTACTTCAGGGCGGCTTTATCTGGGACTGGATCGATCAGGCGATCCTTACACAGACAAGTGACGGTACGGCATATCTGGGCTACGGCGGCGACTTCGGCGAGACTCCGCATGACGGGAACGGCTGCGGAAACGGCCTGCTGTTCGCAGACCGGCAAATCTCGCCCAAGCTGGATGAGGTCAAAGCCTGCTACCAGAACGTTGACTTCGCGGGATGGAATCCCTTAACGGGAGAAGTAACGGTAAGGAATAAGTTCCTGTTCACAAGGCTGGATGAGTACGACTGGACGTGGCAGCTTTTGTTGAGCGGGCGGCCTTATGGAGCGCCGGTCCAGGGGGGCTTTGCGGTTGAGCCGCTGACAGAGAGTAATGTCGTCCTCCGAATGCCGGAGCTGCCGCAGGGAGAGGAAGGCGAACTGCTGCTGGAGGTCAGCCTGCGGCTGAAGCAGGATAATCTCTGGGCCCGGGCAGGGCATGAGGTGGCCTGGGCGCAGCTGCCTGTACGGCTGCGGGCCGGAGGCAGCAGAGAGGCTTACGACCCCGAAGCGGTCAGTCCAGAACTGGTTGAAAAGAACGGCCGGTGGCTGCTGACAGGCAAACGGTTCGAAGCAGCCTTTGACACGGAGACCGGAACACTGGTCTCCTACCGGTTCGAAGGCACGGAGCTGCTGCGGCAGGGGCCGGAGCCGGTGTTCTGGCGCGCCATGACAGACAACGACCAGGGCAGCAGGCTGCCGGTCCGGGCCGGTATCTGGCGCGAGGCCGTCAAGCAGCGCACCCTCCGCAGGCTGACCAGACGCCAGCTGGCAAGTGCATGGGAGATTACTGCTGAATTCAGGCTGGAAACAGGAGCCGAATCATGCTGTACCGTGAGCTACAGGGTGTCAGAGGACGGCAGCATTGCTGTTGAACAGACGCTGAATCCGGGAGCCGGCCTGCCTGAGCTGCCGGCTGTGGGCATGACTCTTCTGATGGACCCTGAATATGACCGGCTGGAGTGGTATGGCCGCGGTCCGCACGATAGCCACTGGGACCGCCAATGCGGCGCCCGGCTCGGGGTTTTCAGCAGCTCGGCCGCCGGGCAGTTTATGCCGTATCTGAAGCCGCAGGAATGCGGCAATAAAACCGGGGTCCGCTGGTTAAAGGTCCACGATGGTGCCGGCAAAGGCCTGCTCTTTACAGCAGACAGCGAGCTGGAGACCAGTGTTCTGCCTTATACGGTGGAGGAACTGGAGGCAGCCAGCCATGCCTATAAGCTTAAGCCGTCAGATAAGACAGCCGTACGTATTCTGCATAAGCAGATGGGTGTGGGCGGAGATGATAGCTGGTCGGCCAAGACGCATCCGGAATTTACATTGTACGCGAACCGGAGCTATTCCTACCGCTTTACGATGCGCGGTATCGGTGATGCAGGCGCGGCAGAATAGGGAGGAAAGGCACACAAGGGGCCGGAGCCAAAATGAGGAGGAGCAGCACATGAACAGCGCTTATTTATTTGTACATTTCCGGGAGAAGGAGACGCCGGACGGGGAGCAGGTCTACTTCGGCCTCAGCAGGGACGGATTCAACTGGGAGCAGGTGAACGGCGGTGAACCGGTGCTGCGGAGCAATAAAGGGGAGAAGGGCGTACGGGATCATACTATTGTCCGAACAGCATCCGGAACCTTTTATATTCTCTCCACCGATCTTAGTCTGGCTAACAGCTTTAATACCAGGTATGAAGGGAAATGGGCGAATATCGCCCGCAGCGGGAGCAAGCATCTGGTGCTCTGGGAATCAGAGGATCTGGTGAACTGGTCGGAGGAAAGACTGGTCGGGCTGGGTGATGAAGACTTTGGCTGCCTGTGGGCACCGGAAGTATTCCATGATGCCGGGCGGGATGAGTACGTCATTCATTTTAGCGCAGCCCATGCCTCCAATCATTTTGGTGACAAAGCGATCTTTTACACACGGACCAGGGATTTCATAAGCTTTGACAAGCCGCAGCTGCTGTGCAGGAAAGACGGGAGCGGCATCATTGATTCCGCGCTGTATGAAGAGGGAGGCCGGTATTACCGGTTCCTGAAAAGCGAGGCAGATCCGGCCGGCATTCTGCTTCAGCATGGAGAGACACTTACCGGAGCCTATACAGAGAATATGAGGTTTGCCGCAGAAATGGCTAAGCTTACGCCTGGCGCGTATGAAGGTCCTACCGCATTCAAGCTTCCAGACGGAAAATGGTGCCTGATGCTCGATTACTACGGCGTGCGCGGCGAAGGACAGGGTTATGTTCCGTTTGTCGCCGACACGCTGCGAGGCGGGCGGTTTGTCCGCTCGGATGGGCAGTTCAGCTTTCCTTACCGCTTCAAGCACGGGACGGTGCTGGCCATTACGGCTGACGAATATGAGCGTATCCGGCGTCATTTTAGCTAGCAACCCAAAAAAGAGCATTACCGGAACAGGAGAAGCCTTCATTAAAGTACTGGGATTGTTCAATAAAATGAACCCGGGAGGAAAAAATGAGAACGCTAAAAAGCTGGATGTACAAATGTGCAATTGTGGCGGTTTCGGTTATCTTGGCGGCTACGCCGGTATTTCCCGCAGAGGCTGCAGGCGGTGCAGTTGCAGAGCTGCTGCCTGGTGGAACGGCTCTAACCTCTGCATTATCCGATAATGAGATACGTGCCGGGGTTACGGATTCCACTTATAGTGAAGCACCAGTTACTGAAGTGCCGGCTGAAGCTGCAGCTGCAGCTACCGTTACAGCGTCAGCTTACGGGAATGTAGTCCGCTACCCGTTTGACGGCAACGCCGGCAGTGAGGATGGCCTGGCCGACGCGGCGGTATCCGGAACCCCGGTCTATACAGAGGGCCGGGTGGGTCAGGCGATCAGCCTGAACGGAAGCGACAGCTATGTGACCCTGCCGGCCGCTCTTCCGTCAGCAGCTGCCGACGAAATTACCGTATCCGCCTGGGTGAACTGGAAGGGCGGAAAAGACTGGCAGCGTATCTTCGACTTCGGAAACGGCACGACCCAATATATGTTCCTGACGCCCAAGACAGGCAATTATATGCGGTTTGCCGTCAAGAACGGCGGGAGTGAGCAATCCGTCCAGACCGCCCAGCTTGCCGCCGGCCAGTGGGTGCATGTGGCTGTGACGCTGGGCGGCGGCAAGGCGCGCCTGTATGTGAACGGGGAGCAGCAGGCCGAAGCCAATGTGTCGATTAAACCTAGCCAGATTAAACCATCGCTTAATTACCTTGGGAAGAGCCAGTTTGCTGATCCGCTGTTCAATGGCTCGCTGGATGAATTCCGGATTTATAATTATGCCTTGAATGCAGCTGAGCTTCAGGCCCTCTATATGTCCTCAAGCGTGGACTCAGCCATTGCCCAGGCCCGGAAGATCGCCGCAGAAGGACAGCGGTACTATTCGGACGAAACGTGGAGCAGACTGCTGGAGGTTATGGAGCAGGCTGAGCAACTTAGGGCCGATCCGGCTGCGGAGCAGGCCGCTCTTCTGGCGGCTGCGGCAGAGCTGGTGGCCGCGATGCAGAATCTGGCTGAGCCGCTGCCGGTATTTATCAACAATACGGGGACAGAGCTGCTCCATCCCGCTGTCAGTGTTGCACCGCAGGAGCTGCTGCGGGTGAGGGATCACATTCTGAACAAAGAGCAGCCGTGGTACGGGTATTATACAGCCTTTGCCTCCAGCAGCTTTGCCTCCAAATCGTATGCCATTAAGAATGATAAAGATCCGGCGGCAGCTTTCGGCCAGCTTGTGCCGAATTATTCCTATAACAACTATAGCACCAGTCTGTTCAACAATCAGATGACCCAGGATGCCACTGCGGCCTATTATCAGGCTGTCATGTACTTCATGACCGGGGATGCGGATTACCGGGAAAAGGCCATGCGTATCGTTCTGTTATGGGGAAGCCTTGACCCGTCGCTGGCAAAATACGTGACGGATGCGCATATTCAGCAGGGACCACCCATGTACATGATGAATGCCGCAGCGGAATTGTTGCGCTACACAAGCACAGGCCGTGAGGAGCTGGAGTGGAAGGAGGAATATTCGCAGCAGTACAGCGACAACTTCCAGAAGCCGGCGCTCAGGCTGTGGATGGAACGCAACACCAACTGGCTGAACCAGCATCAGACCTCGGTCATGGCTACGTTATCCTCTTACGTGTTCATGGACAGTAAGGCCGACTATGAACGCATCCTGGAGTGGGCGACTGTGAATGCCGGCACGAGCATGCCGTATCAGAACGGTGCCATTGCCAATGCCATGTATGAATTTACGGCAGACAGCAGCGGCAACGAGCTTCCTGAGCCGGTTATAGCCGTTAAAGAGATGGTCCGCGACCAGCCGCATTCCTTTGATAATATTGAAGGTCTGGCTGTACTGGCAGCGATTATCTCGGCACAGGGTACTTTGCTGGACCCGGTCACAGGAACAGCATCATCGGATGCTGACGGTGTCGATGTATATTCCTTTATGAACGACAGGCTGATCAAAGGCGTGAATTTTTTCTACAAATATAATCTTGGGTATGATGTGCCCTTTAATGACGGCCTGAATGCCCCGGTAAGTCCGGACAGACGGGGACGGCTGGGCGGCCGTGAGGATTACTACTATATCTATAAATATGGAAAAGGCTATACGGATAATAATCCTGACTTCCAGTATGTAGCCGAAGCCATGTACCGGACATGGGAGGTGTATGGCCTGACCGTCAACGACTCCTGGCTCTATATTCCGGAGGCGGCTTCAGGAACAGCCGTACCACCCGTACTCGCCCAGGAGAATGGGGGGACAGTGCCATACCAGCTGGAGACCCGGTTCACCCCGGTTGGGAGCAGTACAGTACGGACTGCGGATGCAATCCGGGTGGAGACTTCAGCCGAAGGCGCCCTCTTTGCCGTTTATGGGTTGAACATCTGGCGTGGCGGAGACCTGGCCTTCAGGATCAGGAGCAACGCCATTACAACGCTGGCTCTGCAGGGCGACACAGACAAGGAGCCGTTTACTTCGTTCCGGCTGCCCGATACCGGAGGGGAATGGAAATATGCGGTTATTAACCTGTCTGCTCTGCCTGCTACCGCATTTCAGGCGGATTCGATCCTTTATTTCAGAGTATCCGGGGAGCCTGGCGATTCTATCGAATTAGACCATGTACTCGTCAACAGCACTACAGTTAAATCGCCGGCCTTCAAAGGAAATGCCAGTACGCTCGGACTGGATGCCTATCCGTCATCGCAGCTGCAGTATGATGTCTCCAACGCAGCGGCCAATGCCGGTCAGAGCTTAACGTATGGCATCTCCGGCGAAGATGCCGGTTTCCTGGCGGATGCGGAAATTTCCGTCAGCAGTGCGGGCGTACTGACCGGGAACCTGCCGGCGTCGCAGCCGCCCGGGAATTATTCCTTCTATGTGACGGTATCAAACGGAACCGCAATTAAGCTGCTGGAAGTCACCGTAACGGTGGCCGGCCTTTATAGTGAGGCAATCGCGAATGTGATCAGCGCCTATGATCCGGCCAAAAAGTATGAGACTGCCGGCTATAGCCTATTCCGCAGTAAAGTTGATGCTGCGCTGGGGATCATCAGCTCCGGTGATGAAGCGGCGCGGAATACGGCGCTGCTGGAGCTTAAGGAAGCGGTACAAGGGCTGCGGCTGCTGAATCCGCTGCTTGATGACGGGGCGCTTGATCTGACCGGCATAGCTTCCGGGGCTCCGGACAGCGCAAGCATTAATATGGCTTCGCTGGTTGACTTGTATGCTTCCGGCATTCCGATCCGCTGGATTGCGGATGAGAAGCAGTTCACGATTGATTTCGGCGCAGGCTTTAAGGTGAAGCCGGGTGCATTCAGGCTGCTGCCGGATGCCGGGTTCCCGGCCCGCTCCGAGGGGGCTGTCATTCTGGCCTCTAATGATTATGCGAATTGGGTGCGTATCTCTGATGATATATCAGAATATACCACCAGTTGGTTCAGCTATACGGTGAAGAATGAATACAAGGATACGGGCTTCCGCTACTTCCGCCTGAAAGACATTACGGCAGGCGTGTTGAACAAGGATGATTACACTGAGGATCAGCCGTTTACCGTCGCGGATCTGCATATTTTCGGGGAGCGCTACGAGACGGCCGGTGTGGTCAGGGATATCAGCCTCAAGGTGCAGAATATCGTGCCGGTGCAGGATACGCTGCCGGTTCCGCCAAGAGCGGTCATCGGGGATAAAGTGGTTCTGTCCTTCTCAGCGGATGAACCTGTCGGCAATATCCGGGCTGCGATCCAAGGGGAGTCTGTACAGGTTACAGATCACCAGAACGGCAGCTATACGGCTGAGTATACCGTCCGTGCCGGAACGAAGCCGGGCTATGCCGCTATTTCGCTCGATTACACTTTGGCAGACGGTACTCCGGCAGATACCGTATACAGCTACCCTGACAGCTATATCACAGGTGCAAACAATACCCTGGTGTCCCGGAAAATTCTTGTTTCGGATACAGCTAACGAGATTAATGCGGCAGCCGAGGCGCATATTACCGGTTCGGACAATACTCTGGATGCGGGCGAAATCCCCTTATTGTTCGACGGTAAAATCTCCACCTTCCCGGATGTAAGAGCCGGGGGCGGCGGATACGGATTTTATACCCTTGATTTTGGCGCAAAGGACAGCAGCAACAGGGTTCAGCTTGACCGTATTGAATTACTGAACCGCAACGGATTCCCGGCCAGAGCCGCAGGAGTGACTGTCAGCGCCTCGGCAGACGGAGTGACCTGGATAACGGTCTCCGAGGGCTCCAAAAATTACAGCTATGACATATGGCAGCCGGTCAAAGTACTGGACCGTTACAAGGACGCCGGCTTCCGGTATTTGCGGATTAACGGCGGCAACTGGTTCGGCAATATCTCGGAGCTGCGGCTCTTCGGGCAGACAGGCACGGATCTCGCAAGCTACGATCCAGTCTACACAATCACCACAACAGCCAGTGATCCTGCGGCCGGAACAACAATAGTGTATGTTAATCCGAACGGCCTGCCGCCTGCCCCTCAGCCTTCAGGGAATGAAGGAAGTACGTTGACGGTGCATGGCGACCTTACAGCCGTTACAGTTCTTGCGGTTCCCGCGCCCGGCTATGAATTTGTGAAATGGGTTGAGCCGGTAAGCTTTTATGGCTTGTCTGCGGGTTATCTGTGGACAGAGTACCCGCTGTTTAATCTGACAACGTATGCCGGCGGCTACCTTGGCGGGGTCAAATCCTACAATGTGACGCGCGACTGGAACCTGCAGGCGGTGTTCCGCAAGACCGGAGGAACCGGACCCTCTGACGCAGCTGCTGCACCCGGCAAGCCGGTGCTGTCCGACAACAACGGGCATGATACAGGACTCAAAGACGGAAGCTACACCGTTACGATGAACCTATGGTGGGGAGAGAACGGGACTGTGTTCAAGCTGTATGAAAACGGCAAGCTATTCTCTACTCAGGAGCTGAAGAACAGCTCCCCGCAGGCCCAGACCGCCAAGGCAGAAATCTCCGGCAGAACGAACGGGACCTATACGTATGTCGGTGAGCTGATCAACAGCTACGGAACGGTGAAAAGTGATCCGCTGACCGTCAGCGTAACGGATGCAGCCCCCGGCAAACCGGTGTTATCCCAAGACAACTGGGACGGTGACGGCAGTTACAGCATTACCATGAACCTCTGGTGGGGTACAAATGCTTCCGAATACCGCCTGTATGAGAACGGCATAATGATAGATTCGCAAAAGCTGAGCGAAGCTACACCGGCCGCCCAGACAGCAGCGACGCGGCTATCAGGAAAAGCGGCAGGAGTGTATGAGTATCATGCTGTTCTGGTGAATGCGGCAGGCGAGACAGAGAGCGGGACAATAGCTGTAGTTGTAAAGTAAGGCACAGGCTGGCGTAAAAAGGATGCAGCTGCCCTGCGGGCAGACTGCATCTTTTCTGTTCAGCAGTTCCCGGCAAGCTGTCATCAATTCGATTAATGGAGGCTGATCATGACACGTATTCAAGGCATTAACGCCATTCTGGCGGGAGATTATCCGGATCCGTCTATAGTAAGAGCCGGGGATCGCTATTATATGACGCATTCTTCTTTCCACTACACACCGGGGCTGCTTATATGGCATTCCCTGAATCTGACGGACTGGGAGCCGGTCTGCCATGCCGTACTAGAGCATGTAGGCGGTTCAATTATGGCGCCGGATTTCATTTATTATGAGGGACTTTTCTATATCTATTTTCCTGCAGGGGGAACGAACTGGGTGGTGACAGCAGAGAATCCGGCAGGTCCATGGAGCAGGCCGGTGGATCTGAAGGTCGGGTATATTGATCCGGGCCATGCAGCAGATGAGCAGGACAACCGCTATCTGTTTCTGTCGGAAGGCTACAGAATACGTTTGTCCAAAGACGGCTTGTCTACAGCAGGCGAATTGGAGCAGGTATATGCGGGCTGGCGTTATCCGAAGGAGTGGCTGACAGAGGGCTTCTATCTGGAATCCCCCAAGCTGACTTACAAGGACGGCTACTATTATATGACCAGTGCACAAGGCGGGACGGCCGGACCGGCCACCAGTCATATGATCGTCTCCGCCCGGGCGGCATCACTAGACGGACCGTGGGCTAACTCCCCGCATAATCCGGTTGTACGCACAATGCACCGCAGAGAGCAGTGGTGGTCCAAAGGGCACGGCACGCTGGTAGATACGCCGGAGGGAGACTGGTACCTTGTCTATCATGCTTATGAAAAAGACTACTATCCGATCGGCAGGCAGACGCTGCTTGAACCGGTAACCTGGACGGCGGACGGCTGGTTCACGGCAGGGGATCAGGAGGCGGGGGCTGCTCCCGCTGGGGGGCTTCCATCAGCAGCAGGGCAACCGGACCGGGCGCTGGTATCTGAGGAATCGGGCGGCCTGGGGCTGCACTGGCATTTTTGGGGCGGAGTACACCGGGAAGATTACCGGATCGATAAGAATAGTGTAGTATTAAAAGCAGTTCCCGGTGAGCAGTCCGGGCCGCTGCTCTGCATTCCGGTGCATCATACGTACACCGCCGAGGTTACTGTAGCTATTGAAGACGGAGCGTACGGGACGCTCGGCCTGTTCTACAAGCCGGGCTTCCACTACGGCATCGGCTTTGACGGCAGGGAAGCGTTCGCATACCGCAACGGCAACACGAGCGAACGCTCAGCAGCGCCCGGAGGTTCCGTCTCCTTAAAGCTTATTAATGACGAGCATGAGGTAAGCCTGTATTTCATGGATGCCGAAGGGGAGTGGAGCAAGCTGGATCACGGATTTGAAATGTCCGGCTTCCACCATAATGTGCTCGGGGGCTTCCTGAGCCTGCGTATTGCGCTCCAGGCTTCAGGTACTGGTGAGGTAAGGTTCAGCGGATTTAAGTACCGGGCGGGATTATAAGAACAGCAACCAAATTGCAGCGGGAGAGGATAACACAATGAAGGCACCTTTATTCAGGGACCCGTTATACGACGGGGCGGCTGATCCGGTCATGATCTGGAACCGGGAAGCCCAGGAATGGTGGATGATTTATACAAACCGCAGAGTGACAGCGGAGGGAGAAGGCGTGGCCTGGGTGCACGGCACAGACCTCGGCGTCGCATCCTCGCGCGACGGCGGGACAAGCTGGCTGTACCGCGGAACACTGCAGGGGCTTGATATTGAATGGGGCCGCAATACGTTCTGGGCACCGGAGATTATCTGGCATGAGGGGCTATACCATATGTACGTCAGCTACATTCAGGGCATTCCGTCCGGCTGGGCCGGCCACCGGCGCGATATGCTCCATTATACCAGTCCTAACCTGCTGGACTGGACCTTCCGTTCCCGGCTTGAGCTGAGCTCGGACCGGGTAATCGACGCCTGCATCCACGGGCTGCCCGGCGGCGGGTTCCGCATGTGGTACAAGGATGAGGCGAACGGGTCGCATACCTATGCGGCGGACAGCAAGGACCTGTACCAGTGGGAGGTTACCGGACCTGTCATCACCGGACGGCCGCATGAAGGCGCCAACGTCTTCCGGTTCAAGGACCATTACTGGATGATTGTAGACGAATGGCGCGGGCAGGGCGTCTTCCGCTCCGCTGACCTGGAGACATGGGAGCGTAACGGGCTGATCCTGGACCAGCCGGGAACCCGCGAGGATGACGGTACCATCGGGCTGCATGCAGATGTCGTTGTGCAGGGCGATGAAGCTTACATCTTCTACTTCACGCATCCCGGCAGAGACGGCAGTGAGAGCGAAGACAGCCCGGAAGGCAGATATCAGAGCCGCCGCTCCTCGGTTCAGGCTGCCAGGCTGGACATAATTGACGGCGTGCTTGTCTGCGACCGCAATGAGGCATTTGAGCTCAAGCTGCTGCCGGAGCAGGATTAATGGGCAGAATGGTTTGTCTTTCTTTTGAATCCATCCGGATCTTGCAGTCCTAACGGACCACAGCGGCCTTATCGCCCCTCCACCTGCGAATATTGCGCTGAATACGCCGACATAGGGGTACTGGTGTCCGTTAGCAATAAACGGATCTTTTTTTGCCGGAAGCCTGTAACTATTGTAACTGCATATAGCAGTGTATAAGCGCAGGATAGAAGAGATAGGGCTTACATAATGACACCTGAAGGGATGTAGCACATGGAAAAGAATAACGAGTGCATGTATTGTATGGAGGATGAGCGCCGGGATAACCTGATGCTTGAGGTGGCACAGCTTGCGGTATCGACGGTATTCCTGTTCAAGGAGCAGACGTATAAGGGCAGATGCAATGTCGTATACAAGGATCATGTAAAGGAGCTGTTCCAGCTTTCCCCTGAAGAATTGGCAGCCTTTATGGGCGATGTGCAAAAAGCGGCTGCCGCGGTGGATCGGGCTTTTGGGCCGGACAAGCTCAATTACGGGGCTTACGGGGACAAGCTGCATCATCTGCATATGCATATTGTGCCTAAATATGAGGGGCAGAAGGACTGGGGTTCAACCTTTGAGATGAATCCGGGCCAGACGTATCTGACGGATGAGGAGTATGCAGAACGGATCGCGCTGCTGCAAACGTTTCTGTAGAATGCCGCATAACAAAAACAGCGTGTACCGGTCTAGCTCCGGCATACGCTGTTTTTTGTTGCTGATCAGGCGCTGATGGGATTGCGGACGATTTTGACCTCGTGAAAAGAAATGGCGTTGGACAGGATATATTCCGGTGTCTGACGGTGGGAGTGAGACTCACGGAATGCATCGCTGCGGGTCCAGCCCTGAAAAGCTTCTTTAGACTCCCAGCGGGTGCTGATGGTCACCTCATCATACTCGGCCGGCTTTTCATTCAGCAGCACCTCAAGGCCCAGGAAGCCTTCCATTTCCTCAACCTTGCCTACTTTGTCGAACCGGTTGATCAGCAGCGAAGATTGGCCTTTGGCAATTTGGGAAGTATTGTTAACGATAATCATGATTCATTCCTCCAAATGGTTTAATAGATTGGTTTGATGCGGAATAATGACAGGATAGTGCTCAACATAAGTAACTGAAGCACTCAAAGCGTATACCTTTTGTAAAAAAGCGGTGTCCAGCAGCTGCCGCGGATTTCCGGCCGCCGCAAGCGTACCTTGCCTGAGTGCGATCATATGATGGCTAAATGCGGCGGCCTGCGGGAGATCATGCAGCACCATTACAATAGTCATACCGGTTTCGCGGTTGATTGACGCCAGCATGCCGAGCAGATCGAACTGGTGGGTGATATCCAGAAAGGTTGTCGGTTCGTCTAGCAGCAGAATATCCGTATTTTGGGCCAGCGTCATCGCGATTCTGGCTCTTTGCTGTTCACCTCCGGATAAAGTATGGAACATGCGGTCCGCATAAACGGCAGTGCCGGTAAGCTTCAGCGCCCGGCCGATCCACTGGTCATCCTCAGTACTGGCCCTGTGCTTCCAGGGACTCTGGTACGGAGATCGCCCGTAAGCCACCAGCTCCCGCACGGTCAGATTCTCGGGCACCTGCTTTGACTGCGGCAGCATGGCCAGAAGCTTCGCGAGCTTGCGGCGCGGAATGCTGCGCAGCGCCTCTCCGTCAATCAGAACTTCGCCTGATTCGGGGACGCTAAGCCCGGAAAGAAGCCGGAGCAGCGTAGATTTGCCGGAGCCGTTAGGTCCTACTATCGTTGTTATCTGTCCCCGCGGAACCTTAAGCTCTATGTTGTTCAGCCGGAATCCGCCATGCTGGTAATGCAGCCGGCGGCATTCGAGAGCCGGAACATCAGAATGAGTAATGCGGGTCATCCGGCCAGCCTCCTTCTGCGCAGCAGGTAGAGGAAGAAGGGAGCACCGACTCCGGCCAGCAGAATCCCCGCCGGCAGCTCCACCGGATCGAACCAGGTGCGGGCGGCGGTGTCTGTGAAGACGACCAGCGCTCCGCCGCCGAGCATGGATACCGGGAGCAGAAACCGGTAATCCCCGCCGATGAGAAGGCGGACCGCATGGGGAACAACAAGGCCGACGAAGCCGACCAGTCCGGCGACACTGACAGCTGTTCCCGCCAGCAGCGCGGCCAGCAGAATGATCAGGAAGCGGGACACTTCGGCCCGCAGCCCGAGCAGCCGAGCGGGATCATCGCCAAGCGTCAGCAGATTCGCCGGCTTGATGGCCAGCAGGGACAGCGCGAGCCCGGCCAGCGCATATGGGGCGGCAAAGCCGAGATGATGCCAGCTGCGTCCGCTGAGTCCGCCGGACAGCCAGGGCAGCACCGCCTGGACACGGTCGCTGAAGACGACCATGAAGCCGTTCATGACTGCGCCGAGCAGGGCATTAATCGCCACGCCCGCCAGCACGATCTTGACGGGAGAGGCGCCGTTATCCCAGGCCAGCAGATAGATCAGGGCTGCGGCAATGAAGGAGCCGGCAAAAGCCGAGGCAGGCAGCAGATAGCTGTACTGCGGCAGCACCACCATCGTAATGACGGCGGCCAGCCCTCCGCCGGCAGAGACGCCGATGATGCCCGGATCGGCCAGGGGGTTGGACATGACGCCCTGCAGCAAGGCACCGGAGACGGCCAGACAGGCGCCGACCAGCAGGCCGAGCAGCACTCTGGGCAGCCGGAGATCCATTATGATCAGTCCGGACGTTTCCGGACGGCTGCCGAGCAGGATTGACCAGACTTCACCGGGAGAGATGGAGACAGAACCGTAGGTTAATCCGTAGAGACAGGCCAGAAGAAGCAGTACCGGAGCAAGAATCAAAGCCAGGGTTCTGCGGGTATTGCGCTGCTGCTTGTTCATTGCTGCACCGTTTCTGCGAACAGCGAGACCATTAGCTGCAGAGCTTCGGTCACCCGTGTTCCGGGATTTGTGCCGAACAGATCGGATGGCAATACATGAACGCGGTTATGTACAACTGCATCGATAGAATTCCAGGCTGCGTTCTGCTGCATTTCCTGCTCGAAGCCCTTTTGGACAGCCTCGCCGCTGCCGTGGGTCATAATCAGAATAATCTGCGGATTAGCCTCCATAATGCGTTCCGTACTGAGCGTGGCATATTGCGGGTAGCTCTGCAGAGTAGGGAACCCGGCGGCAATGTTAGCACCGCCTGCAAGCTCCAGGATGTTCCCGCCAAGCGAATTCGGCAGCGCCGCCATATAGGTTCCCGGAGCGCCGTAAACCAGCAGCACCCTCGGCTTCTCCGTATTGGGGCTGACTGCTGCTGCCTGTATCCCCGCTTCAATCTCTGCACTCAGCTGCTGTGCTTCAGACCCTTTATCGAGCATCTCGCCGAAGAGCAGGATCTGCTTCGTTATGTCCTCTACCGAGTTGGCCTCGGTCAGCACCATTTCGGCGCCGATGCTCTCAATAGCCGGGACATCCTTGGCATTAATCTGCGCATTGCCAAGCACGGCATCGGCTTTAAGGTATGCAATCTTCTCCAGATCTACTTCGTGGGCAGATCCGACCTGCATTACCTCTCCGGTTCCCTGGACCGGCTCTGTTCCGGCAGATGCGGGCTTGCCTGCCAGGGTTCCGCCCAGAGCGGTAATGATGTCCGCTTCTCCGTTCCCAAGCGCTACAATATGCTGCGGAACAGCAGGGAAGCTGACCTGCCTTCCGGCAAAATCGGTTAAGCTCACTGCAGGCTTAGCTGCATCCGCACCGGCTGCCTCTGTCCCTGCGGCTGATCCGCAGGCAGTGAGCAGAAGGGGGCATAAAGCCAGAAGGAGGAGAGACCTGTACCATTTATGAATCATGGTTAACCTCCTGTGTGAATGAATGTACGGAAAGACTAAAATGTAGACTTCGTAATTTGAATGATAATGACTCTCATTATCATTGTCAAACAAAATTCACAATTACCCCTGAATGCCGGACAAAATCCATTGATAAACGGGGGAGGACGGGAAAAATAGCTCTCAAATAAGGGGATGAATCAGGGAAGTAATCAGGAGGCCTACAGAAAAAAATAAGCCAAAAAGGATTGACAGATGATAAAAAGGCACTTTATTATCATCTCAACAGCCACTATCTGTTTGCTGCCGGCAGGCCACAAGCAGAGCAAGCTAATGTTGGAGTCAAAAAAGAAGCAGAGGTGCTTTTTTTTTGCGGAGATATTGATAATGATTATCAGTGATAACCTGCTGATAATCACCAGATTTATAGAAAGGAGGCAAAGGAATTACCGTGTCTATTCTCAGAAGATTAGGGCTGGCAGTTGTCCTTCTGCTTACATTCGCTGGTTCACTTCAGCCAGGCCTGATTGCTTCCGCTGCTCCGGCTAACGGAACCTACAGCGTCCATTACGTCGTTAAGAAGGCCGAGGATGAATCCGTTTCCATGGCCAATGATTACTTTGAGAAGCCGGCGAAGGTAACCATATCCGGAGGGACAGCTGTTGTCCGCCTGCAGCTGAATCACAGTGAGTGGATTACTGAATTTCAGGTGCCTGGCGGTAACACGAAGGTTATCAGCAGCGACAAGGCAGCCGATACACGGATCATGGAATTTGAAGTGAACAATGTGGACGAGCCGGTGATTGCCAAAATTCATGTCACGGTGCCGTCCATTGAATACGATCATGATTACACGATCCGTTTTGTGTTTGAAGCGGGGCAAATTGCTCAGCAGGCTGCGCCTGCAGCAACAAGCAAACCTGCAGCAAGCGAGCCCGCAGCAACGAGTCAGCCCGCAGCAACGAGTCAGCCTGCAGCAACAAGCAAGCCGGCGGTGACGGCGACAAGTAAGCCTGCGTCCCCGGCGGCAGCAAACAAGCCTGCTGCCACAGCTGCAGCAACAAGCAAACCAGCGGCTTCAGCCGCAGCAGAGGCGGGCAAGCCTGCGGCCACGAATGACCCGAAGGTCACCGCAGGGGAGCAAGATGCCCCGCAAGCCACAGCAACGGCTGCAGCAGCGGAGGCAATGGCTGTATCTTCAGCAGCAGCGGAAACGACGGCTGCTCCGGCAGCAACAGCAGCGTCAACGGATGAGCCGGCAGCTGCTGCAGTTACAGCAGCAGAGCCAACTGCCATGCCGTCAGCCGGACCGGCAGCTGCCGGTGAAACAGCGGCTGAAGAGCCTCAGCCGCAGGAGGCCCCTCCGGCCTCCAATAAAATACTGCTGGGCGGCGGAGTAGTATTACTTGCAGCAGCAGCCGGCTACACCATTTTCAGAGCCAGACAAAATAAACCAAAAGGGGAATGATCCAGTTGAATAAAACAAAATTCGGTTTACTGTTCAGAATGTTGGCGGTTGTCTTGTTCATAAGCTCAGTGCTTCAGCCGCTGGGTTCAGCATCAGCTGAAAGCGCAAAATATAAGGATGGGGTATACGAGCTCCCGTATTCCATTCTGAAGGACGGCACAAGCGATAATTCCGTAATGGAAACGTATGTAGTTAAACCGGCTAAGCTGGAAGTTAAGGACGGCAAAAACTATGTGTCGTTCACGGTTAAGCAGAGCAAAGAGATCACCGGACTGAAGCTGACAACAGCAGACGGTGTTCTTTCAGAAGGCACTATTACCAGTAATAATACGGATAACAACGAAAGAACTGTGCAGTTTGAGCTGGGTGATTTGACTGCTGCCAATGATGGCTGGGTTAAAATCGAATGGCCGGAGTTCTTTTATAACAATGAATATAATGTTGATTTCAAATTCGACACCAGCCTGATTCCGGCAGCTCCTGTAGAGCCTGCAGAACCGGTGCTGAGCGACGGTAACTATACGATTGAGTATTCCGTACTGCATGCAACACAGGATAAGGATTCTTCGATGAAGAGCTACTTCGGAACCCCTGCCACCCTTACGGTGAAGAACGGGCAGAAGACTGTAACGGTCAATATCATCAAAGACAGCTCCACTATCAAGGAAGTGACAGTTGACGGACAGACGGCTTCGACAGTAAGCGAGAATACAGAGGCCAACACGCGTGTTATTTCCTTCCCTGTAGATAAGCTGCAGTCTGTGCTAAGCGGAACTGTGCACATCGTGACCGTGGTGAACATGGGCGGGACACCGACTACCTATGACATGACGCATACTGTGCGTTACAAATTTAATGCAGATTCCATTACTGCGGTTCAGCCGGAAGTACCTGCAGAGCCGGTGCTGAGCGACGGTAACTATACGATTGAGTATTCCGTACTGCATGCAACACAGGATAAGGACTCTTCGATGAAAAGCTACTTCGGAACCCCTGCTACCCTTACGGTGAAGGACGGACAGAAGAGCGTATCGATCAATGTCATCAAAGACAGCTCCACCATCAAAGAAGTAACCGTTGACGGACAGACGGCTTCGACAGTAAGCGAGAATACGGAGGCTAACACGCGTGTTATTTCCTTCCCTGTAGACAAGCTGCAGCCTGTGCTGAACGGAACTGTGCACATCGTAACCGTGGTGAACATGGGAGGAACGCCTACGACCTATGATATGACGCATACTGTGCGCTACAAATTTAATGCAGATTCCATTACTGCGGTAAAAGATGAAACACCGCCGGTAGTTACACCTGATCCGACACCAACGCCTACTCCGACTCCGACGCCGGGAACGGGTACAGATACCGGAGGCGGTACAGCACCAACGCCGGCTGCTCTGGCAGACGGCTTCTACAGTATTGATTATACGATCCTGAAAGACGGGTCAAATGAGCCTTCCATGATGGACACGTACACTGTGCATCCAGGGACACTGATTGTGTCCGGCGGCCAGAAATATCTGGCGATTACGCTGAAGCAAAGCAAAGAAATCACAGGCTTCACAGTCGAACAAGGAGCAGTATCGGTTATAGCTTCCAATGCAGCTGCCAATACCCGTACCGTCCGTTTCCCGGTCAGCGGTACAGGAGCCAAGCTGAATGCCTGGGTCAAAATCGTGTGGCCTGAATTCAACTACGACAGCAGCTATGATGTTGATATCCTGGTTGGCAGCACCGTTGGCGGACAAGTCAGCGATCCTGCCGGAACCATTGACGCAGGAACGCCGGCAGTATCGGCAACACCAGCACCTTCTGCTTCAGCTGCGCCTGCACCAACACAGGCTCCTGCAGCCGGTAATACCGGAACAGCTAACGGCGGGAATACTATTGCTGTTAGCCTTAAAGATCTGAACGGCCACTGGGCACAGGCAGCAATTGAAAAAGCTGTCCAGGCCGGACTGGTTAACGGGTATGACGACAACAGCTTCCGTCCGAATAATCCGGTCAGCCGTGCGGAGTTCGCAGTACTGATCAGCCGTGCATTGAAGCTTAGCGGAGCAGGGGAAGGAACCGTATTCAGCGACCAGAGCAGCATTCCGGCCTGGGCAAATGAAGGTGTCGCCCAGATCGCCGCTATGCAGATTATCGGCGGGTATGAGGATGGCAGCTTCCGCCCAAGCCGCCAGATCAACCGCGCAGAGCTGGCTGTGATCGTAGCCCGTGCCAAGGGCTTGACGATTGATCCGGCCGCAGTGCCAACCTTCAGTGATCTGGCTGACATTCCGGCCTGGGCCCGCCCGTATGTGGCGGCAGCCGAGCAGGCCGGACTGGTCAGCGGTAAAGGCGGCAACCGTTATGCAGCAGGCGATTATGCCACACGGGCAGAAGCTGTATCCCTGCTTGTGAAGCTGCTGGAGCAATAATACATTCCGGCATATAAGCACATGACCAGCGAAGGATGCCGGATATCCGGTGTCCTTCGCAGTTTTGCTGTGAGAGGGGAGTTAATATTTCAGTGAGAAGAAAAATGTTAAGCTGCCTTGCGGCTGCCTGCTGGATACTGCTGCTGGCAGGCTGTGCCGGGAACAGTGTAAATACAGACAGTGCTGCGCAGCAGACGGCCCCTGCGGCTACAGCAGAAGCGCGGCAGGAAGGTGCAGAGGAGGCGGAACCGGCGGCCACCGCTGCTCCGCGGATCGTTGCGACCACGGTAGCTGCGACTGAAATCATGAATCTGCTGGACCTTGACCTGACAGGCATTCCGACCAGTGCCAAGGTACTGCCGGAGCGTTATGATGATGTGGAGCAGGTAGGCAGCCCGATGAGTCCGGATCTGGAGAAAGTAAAATCACTGCAGCCGAGTGAGGTACTGTCGGTAACTACTCTGAAGTATGAATTGGAGCCTCTGTTCAGAAATGCCGGAATCAATGCCTTATTCCTTGACTTGACCAGCCTTAATAAGCTTGAGGAGTCTATAGCCCTGCTGGGGGAGAAATATGACCGCAAGGAACAGGCAGACCGGGGCGTTACCCGTTACACCGATAAGATTGCTGAAGTGGAGGCGGCTACTGCCGGTAAACCTGCACCCAAGGTGCTGATTCTGCTAGGGGTTCCCGGCAGCTATCTGGTTGCTACAGAGCATTCGTATATCGGTGACCTGGTGCGTATAGCCGGAGGAGTGAACATCGTGCAGGGGGAAGAGGTCGAATATCTGGCCTCGAATACGGAGTATCTGCAGCAGGGCAATCCGGATGTGATTCTGCGTGCAGCGCACGGGATGCCGGAGGAAGTGATCAAGATGTTTAACGAGGATTTCGTGAAAAATGATATCTGGAAGCATTTCAATGCAGTCAAAAACAGCCGCGTCTACGATTTGCCGGAGGAGCTGTTCGGTACGACAGCGAACCTTGCTGCTGACCAGGCGCTGGATGACCTGCTGCCGATGCTGTATCCGGAGCTTACACCGTAGAGCGGGAGCAGAACTTTTTCAACAACAGGGGATGAGGATATGAAAAAAACAATATGGAGCTTTGCGGCTGTCCTGGTCCTGCTGCTGGCTACTGTGATCTGGTCTGTGCTCCGCGGCAGTCTCCAGGTTACTTTGCCGGAGCTGATAACGGGCCTATGGACAGGCACGAATGAGAATGTAGCGATTATCCGCGATCTGCGTCTGCCGCGGGTCATTATTGCCTTATTTTGCGGAGCGGCGCTGGCTGTCTCGGGTGTGCTGCTGCAATCGGTTATGCGCAGCCCGCTGGCCGATGCCGGGGTAATCGGGATCTCCTCAGGGGCGGGCTTTATTTCGCTGACGATGGTGACGATCTTTCCGGCGATGTTCTTTTGGATGCCGCTGTTCGCTTTTCTTGGCGGAGCGGCAGCGTGCCTGCTGGTTTTTTCGCTGTCGTGGAAATCCGGGCTGCAGCCGCTGCGGCTGATTCTGGTCGGTATTGCGGTCAATGCTACCTTTACCGGGCTTGGACAATCCTTTAATTACCGGGGCAGCTATGCGATAACGATGGTCAATATGGCGACAACGTCGATTTTTAACCTGAAAACCTGGCAGGATGTACAGATTATTGTGCTGTACGGCACAATCGGCCTGGTTCTGGCGCTGCTGATCAGCCCCTGGTGCAACGTGCTGGTGCTGCAGGATAAAACTGCCCGCAACCTCGGGATGAATGTCAGCCGGGTGCGGATACTCGTATCGGCAGTAGCGGTTCTGCTTGCTGCGACGGCGACGGCGATCGGCGGGCTGATTGCTTTTGTCGGCCTGCTGGTTCCGCACATTGCCCGGCAGCTGGTCGGCTCCGATCATAAGGTGCTGATTCCATTCACGGCGCTGGCCGGTGCCCTGCTTATTCTGCTGGCCGACACGCTCGGGCGGACGGTGCTGGCCCCGGTCGAGATCCCGGCCTCCATTATTATGACAGTAATCGGCGGACCGTTCCTGATATTCCTGCTGCGCAAAGGAGAGATGAACCATGGAGATTAAAGACCTTTCCTTCTCCTACCGGCGGGGCAAAAGCCTGCTTACCGGGCTGAATCTGGACATTCCAATGGGCCGGACTACGGCAATTATCGGGCCCAACGGCAGCGGGAAATCAACGCTGCTCGGCGTGCTCGCGGCCAATTACAAGCCGGATGCCGGCTCGGTTATTCTTGACGGCAGGACGCTGGCTGAATACCGGCCGCGCGAGATTGCCCGTAAGCTTGCGGTGGTGCATCAGCAGAATACGGCGCCGGATGATCTGACGGTGGAGAAGCTGGCCGCCTTCGGCCGTCTTCCGCACCGTTCGCTGCTGTCGCCGGAGCGCGAAGCGGACCGGGAAGCAGTAGAATGGGCCTTGTCCTGCACGGACCTGCAGGATAAGCGGAAGAAGCCGCTGGCCGAGCTGTCCGGCGGCGAACGCCAGCGGGTATGGCTGGCGCTGGCGCTGGCCCAGCGGACGCCGGTGCTTTTTCTGGATGAGCCGACGACCTACCTGGACATCTACTACCAGTATGAAATGCTTGAACTGATCCGCCGGCTGGGCAAGGAGCACGGGCTGACGGTTGTTATGGTGCTGCATGACATGAATCAGGCTGTGCATTACAGCGATCATCTGATCGCAATGAAGGCCGGGCAGGCAGTGCTGCAGGGAGCTCCGGAGGAAGTGATAACCGCCGAATCAGTTAAAGCGGTGTATGGCGTGGATGTCGTTGTGAAAAACGACCCGGATACGGGCATGTATATCGTGCCGGTTAGAAGAGAGTATAAAGGCCCCCATTAAACCGGGGACAGAACACATCACAAGGGTCAGATTAACCTCTTCGGATTCTTCTGCCAGCACAATCGTCTGTATCAAGCCGCCTGTAACGCTTCCCAGCAGGAGCGTCTTATCATTCATACTGGAGGAAAGCCGTCATTGCCTGCGTACACAGGGCATTGGCGGTTTTTTATCAGCTTGTATTAAATGGAATTTCTCCATCTATTTATTCGTTAAACAACGGTAGTTAGAGATTTTCCAACTAGTGATAGAAAAGTGTCTGAAAAGATGGAAATAGATGAAAAAAATCCAGCTATATCAATTGAAATTGAAAGGGAGAGTACCAGAAGGAGCTGCTATCAGGCAGGTATACTATTAATTCTTAGTTAATAACTTGGAATAGTGTGAAATTAATCATATCACCTTATGTCAGCTTCGGGATAAAATCACCCTAGTAAGATTGAGGGCTTTATTTTGGCGGACGGAAGGTTGTGCAGATGAATTTAGACTGGGAGTTTATTATGGAAAGTCTGCCCTTGTACGGGGATGCCATGTGGCTGACGGTGAAGCTGGCGTTAATCGCGATTGTGCTGTCGCTCGTGCTCGGGCTTGTGTTTAGTCTGGTACTTTTTTATAAGGTTAAAGGGCTTAGAAGCATTATTCTGGCGTACATCGAGTTGTCGAGAAACACACCGCTGCTGGTCCAGCTGTTCTTCCTGTATTACGGGTTACCGAAGGTGGGTATTCACATGAGCGAGTTCCAGTGTGCGGTGGCCGGGATGACTTTTCTCGGAGGCAGCTATATGACGGAGGCGTTCAGAAGCGGAATTGAGGCGGTCGGCCGGACACAGCTGGAATCGGGTCTCAGCATCGGACTAAGCAGGGTGCAGCTGGCGCGGTATGTGATTTTGCCGCAGGCGCTGGCTATCAGTATTCCTTCTTTGGGAGCGAACGCGATTTTTCTGCTGAAGGAAACATCCATTGTCGGGGCGATCGCCCTGATGGATCTGATGAATGTCGCCAAGGATCTGATCGGAATGCATTACAAAACCGCAGAATCATTGCTGCTGCTGGTGCTGGCCTATCTGATTCTGGTGCTGCCGCTGTCGCTTCTGCTCACTTGGGTGGAAAGGAAGGTGCGGCATGCCGAATTCGGGAATTGAGGTGCTGTTTGAGGGCTCGAACTTCGAGCGGCTGCTCGGGGGACTGCTGGTTACGATTGAAATTTCTTTTGTTTCTATTGTTATAGGGACTGTGCTGGGGGTATTGATGGGCCTGCTGCGGACGGTGAATTCCCGGCCTTTGCGGCTGGTTCTGCGGCTGTATCTGGAGGCCTTCCGGATTATTCCGATCCTGGTCTGGCTGTATGTGGTGCATTTCAGCTTTTCGCCTATGCTGCACATTGATATCAGCGGAGGGGCTACTGCGATCCTGGTGTTCAGTCTCTGGGGGGCGGCGGAGATCGGCGATATTGTGCGCGGCGCGCTGGAATCGATGCCGAAGCATCAGGTGGAGTCGGGGCACGCGCTGGGCTTAAGCAGAGGTCAGCTGTACCGGTATATTCTGATCCCGCAGGCGGTGCGGCGGATGCTGCCGGGCTCGATCAATCTGGCCACCCGGATAGTGAAGACTACGTCGCTGGTTGTGCTGATCGGTGTTATCGAGGTGGTGAAAATCGGGCAGCAGATTATTGAGCTGGGTGTGATCAAAGCGCCGAACGCCTCGTTCTGGGTGTACGGATTTATTTTTATCCTGTATTTTATTGTCTGCTATCCGCTCTCCAGACTATCCAGAAGGTTTGAACGGAAATGGCAAAATTAGCTGAGGAAGGAAACGCGGATATGACGAAGACAGGTGAACTGCTGCTGAAGGTACAGGGTGTCCATAAGACATTCGGTGACCGTCAGGTGCTGAAAGGAATTGATCTGCAGGTGGAGCGCGGGGAGGTCATTGTCATTCTCGGGCCTTCCGGCTGCGGCAAAAGCACCCTGCTGCGATGTCTCAACGGCCTTGAGCCGGTGCAGGGCGGACATATTCTATACCGCGGCCAGGATCTGGCCGGAGGGGATGTCAACTGGCGCGAGCTGCGCCAGCACATCGGGATGGTATTTCAGAATTATGAGCTGTTTCCGCATATGACGGTGCTGGAGAATATTCTGCTGGGGCCGCTGAAGGTGCAGCGGAGAGAGCGCGCGGAAGCGCAGCAGCAGGCGCAGGAGTTGCTGGGGCGGGTTGGCCTGGCCGACCGGGCGGGCGATTATCCCCGGCAGCTGTCAGGCGGGCAAAAGCAGCGGATCGCGATTGTGCGGGCGCTGTGCATGAATCCGGACATTATTTTATTCGATGAGGTGACGGCTTCGCTTGATCCCGAGATGGTGCGCGAAGTGCTTGACGTTATCCTGGGCCTGGCTAAGCAGGGCATGACGATGATTATCGTGACGCATGAAATGGGATTTGCCAAATCGGTTGGCGACCGTATCGTCTTTATGGATCAAGGCACCGTATGTGAGGTTGCTCCGCCGGAGCAGTTCTTCACCAGTCCTGCGACAGAACGTGCACAGCACTTTCTTAATATTTTTGAGTACAACAAACTATAGAAACAGGGGATGAGAGAGATGGGTAAAGGAAAAAAGTTAATAACGGGTATTATTGCGGCAAGTATGCTGCTGGTGGGACTGACTGCTTGTGGCAATTCGGATAACAACGCCGGATCAAATTCATCTTCTTCCAAATTTGATTCGATTGAACAGCTGAAGAAGAACGGAAAGATCCGGATCGGAGTATTCGCCGACAAGCCGCCGTTTGGCTATGTGGACTCCGAAGGAAAGAATCAGGGCTTTGACGTCTATATTGCCAAAAGATTTGCCAAGGATCTGCTCGGCGATGAATCGAAGGCAGAATTTGTCCTGGTGGATGCGGCCAGCCGTGTAGCCTATCTCGAATCCAATAAAGTGGACATCATTATGGCCAACTTTACGGTTACGGATGAGCGGAAGGAGAAAGTCGATTTTGCCAGCCCGTACATGAAGCTGTCCTTCGGGATCGTCTCCCCGGACAGTGCACCGATCACTTCCATCGACCAGTTGAAGGAGAAAGGCCAGAAGCTCATTGTCGCCAAGGGGACTACAGCTGAGACCTATTTCACCAAAGAATATCCGGACATTGAGCTGCTGAAATTTGACCAGTACACCGAGATTTTCTCCGCACTTAAGGACGGACGCGGTGCCGCGATTGCCAATGACAACACCGAGCTGATCGCCTGGGCGAAGTCCAATCCCGGCTTCACTGTAAGCATCCCGGCCTTCGGCGGCCAGGATACGATTGCCCCGGCAGTAGCCAAAGGCAATACTGAACTGCTGAGCTGGATCAACACCGAGCTGGAGACGCTGGGCAAGGAAAAGTTCATCCATGAGGCGTATAATGCGACTCTGAATGAAGTTTACGGTGAGGGCTATACCGATGAGCTGGTGGTTGAGGGCGGAAAGATCGAGTAGCTGCAGATTGTAAAAGAA
Organism: Paenibacillus camerounensis; assembly: GCF_000723885.1. Classification (GTDB taxonomy): domain Bacteria; phylum Bacillota; class Bacilli; order Paenibacillales; family Paenibacillaceae; genus Paenibacillus_AQ; species Paenibacillus_AQ camerounensis. Next base: position 5,662 of record NZ_CCDG010000100.1, on the reverse strand, counting down.
TACAGGAGCCTAATAAAGCTGCGTCGTGCGGATATTCGCTCGGGGCAGCTTTTTGTATTACACGGAAACAACGGTAAAGTCCCGTTGTTGGGCCGGAAAACAGGCGTGGGCGCGAGAACAATTCGGAGGGGGCAGGCGTGTTGCCCCCAGAGTTAGTTTGTTCTTAAAATCGCCTATGAGCCGGCGCCGCCAATCCCCCGGATATACTCGATAAAATCCCGGATATGCCGGGCATAGATCGGCTCGTCCCGGTAGACGAGGCAGATGTGCCGGCGGTTGACGTAGCCGTCTCCCGGCAGAGGCCGCCGGATCAGCTCACCGGCGGCAGTCTCCTTAAGAACGCTGCGCAGCGGCAGCACTCCAATGCCGGAGTTGAACTTCAGCGTCTCCTTGATCGTCTCGATCGCTCCCAGCTCCATGACGGACTGGAACTGGACGCCGGCATAAGCCGCCCACTCCTCGGCCAGCTGCCGGGAGGTGGAGCCCTGCTCATGGAGCAGAAAGATCTCGCCCTGCAGTTGCTCCGCAGTCAAAGGCTCAGCTTCACTGAGCGGATGGCCGGGCTTCATCACCAGCTGCAGCTCATCCTCAATAAGCGGCAGCACCTGCAGGCCCTTCAGCGGTTCGTCCGGCAGGGAGATGACCGCTGCATCAATTTCGTGATGCCTTAAGAGCAAAAGCACGGTTTCGGCTTTTTTTACCGTCAAGAGCAGGTCTGTATCAGGATGCCGGTGCTTGTAATCCGCCAGGAAGGGAGGCAGATAATAAGTGGCTGGTGTATAGCTTGCGCCAAGCTTCAGCCTGCTGTGTGTATGCAGAGCCCTTATCCGCATACGCTCGGCGGCTTCCTCCATCAGTGAAACGACGCGCCGTGCATACGGCAGCAGTTCTTCCGCCGCCTCTGTACGGATCAGCTTCCGCGACTGCTTGCGGAACAGCGGGGTGCCGAGGCTCTCCTCCAGCTTACGCAGATGGAAGCTGACGGTAGGCTGGGTCAGCTCCAGCGTCTCTGCTGCCTCCTGCAATGTCTCCCTGCGCATAACCTCTACGAATACTTTTAGCTGCTGTACGTTCAATGCCTTCACGCTCCCTCTATATTTGAAATATAGACGTTATCTATTAAACATTCAATATACATAGATATATTTAATAAAACTAACACCCAGGCTTAACGTTGCTCTTACACAAGGTTGTTAAAGTTTGAAGTAACGCTAAGGCGAAACAAGAAGCTCAAGGGGGATTAATCAATCGTGAAACGGAATTGGCTCAAAACAGCAGGTATTGCAGCAGGTGCGCTCTCACTACTCGCGGTAACAGCTTGCGGAGGACAGAACCAGAGTAATACAACTGCTGCAGCAGCTGACGGAAATGCGGCGGTTACAGCTGAACCGGCGGCAACAGCAGCACCTGCCGGTGACCAGACGCTGACAGTATACCTGAACGATTTTGATGCGGTCATCGGTGAAATGTTCGAGAAAGAGACGGGCATCAAGCTGAACATCGTCTCCGGTAACGGTGCCGAAATTATGTCCCGTATTGAAGCCGAGCAGGGCAATCCGCAATGGGATGTTGTGTGGATCGATGCAATGCCTTCCATTAACGGGCTGGATGCCAAAGGCCAGCTGCTCACCGGCTGGACGCCGGATAATGTGGCCGGACTGAAAGATAACTATGAATCGCTGATTCCCGAGGATGGCTCGTATTATCCGACCGGGGCCCATGCTGCCGGAATCATCGTCTACAATAAGAACAACATCACAGGTGCAGATATTCCTGCCTCCTGGGAAGATCTGAGCCGCGCAGCCTATAAAGGCAGACTGGGTATGGCTGATCCGGCGATTGCGGCACCGGCGTATCCGTTTGTTTCCAGCTTTTTTGAGGATAAGGGAATGGACGGCGGGAAGGCCTACTTCAATACACTGATGGAGCAGGGGCTGCGCGTGTATCCGAAGAATCCGCAGGTGGTACAGGCTCTGACTGCAGGGGAGATTGATATTGCTGCGCTGCAGGAATCGAATGCGTATTCCATGGTGGCTGGCGGAGAACCGGTGGAGCTGGTATGGCCTGAGGAGGGAGCGCCGGCATCCGTACGTGTTGCTGCAATCCAGAAGGATACGGCAAAAGCTGATGCAGCGAAGCAGTTCGTGAGCTTCCTGCTGGAGCCGGAAGTGCAGCAGGAACTGGTTGATACCGGGGACGAGGCTTACTTTGAACCGTCGGCAGAGGGCGCAGAACCGAAAGCTGACCGTGCCGCTGATGCCAAGCTGAACTTTACAGAGGCCGCATGGGCGAGCGGGCATGAAGCTGAGATCAAGCAATGGTTTGCCGATCAGGCAGTGCAGTAAGCCGGTAATATGCTAAAGGCGCTTAATGTAAACAGGCTGGGCTGGATCGTCAGCATCCTGCTCGCCATTCTTGTCCTGTTTCCTCTGGCAGCGGTCATCGTTCAGGTGCTGCTGCCGGGCGTTTTTTTCGGAGAACTGAATTTTGGCGATCTGTCGCTCCTGCTGGATGTATTCAACCGCCCGCTTTGGCGAAAATCACTGGAGAACTCTTTGCTGCTGGGCATCGGCACTACGCTGTTTGGAACCATTCTGGGGACGGTGCTGGCTATGGCCCGTTCCCGCTGGTCTTTCCAGGGGGCTGCGCTGCTGGATGCCGCCGCCTGGATTCTGTTCATCATGCCTTCCTTTATCCTGGCCCAGGGCTGGATTATGTTCTCCGCCGGCAACGGCCTGGCCGCATCGCTGTTCGGCTGGAAATGGGTAAGCTCCGCTGTATTCTCACCGGCCGGTCTGGTTGCGGTGATGACCTTCAGCAAGTTCCCGCTGGCATATCTGACCGTTCGTGCGGCGATGGAGTGGAAAATGGATATGCTGTCACAGGCCGCACGGCTGTGCGGCGCCAGCTCATGGCGCGTATGGCGGACGGTCGAGGTTCCGCTGCTGCTGCCGTCTATTTTTTCAGGGGCATTGCTGGTCTTTATGGATACTGTCGGAGACTTCGGTCTTCCTTCGGCAATAGCGGTAGTCTACCGCTTTCCGACATTGCCGTATTCCATCTATTCGGCTATTTACACCTCGCCCATCCGGTTCGACATGGCTGGTGTACTGTCCCTGTATCTGGTGCTGCTGATCGCGATGGCGATTGCCGTCCAGTTCTATGTACTGCGCAGAGCCAGATATGACATTCTGTCAGGGCGGGCTGTCCGCTCGGCTCCCGGCTCTGCCGGTAAATACAGCTGGCTGATCAGCTGCGCGGTGGGTCTGCTGCTCATTGTTGTCATCGGCATTCCGATCGGCTCCAGCCTGGTCATGTCCATTCTGCAGGTACAATCAGGCGGACTGGTCAGAGGCAATCTGACGCTCGAGCATTACAGCGAGCTGTTCCGTCACGGGGCGGATTTATTCCCCGGCATCGGCAGATCGCTGGCGATTGCGGCTGCAGCCTCTGTATTCGGACTGATTATCGGCCTTGGTGCTGCGTTTGTGCTGTCGTATTCCCGGTTCAAATTTAAAAAGCTTATTGAGACCGCTACGCTGATCTCCTTCGCAGTTCCGGGCGTTGTACTCGGTATCGGCTATATTTTTGTCTGGAACCAGAAATGGCTTGAGCCGCTAGGGCTCAGATTGTATAGCAAGCCGCCGATTCTGGTGCTGGCTGCCATCGCCGGAGCCATACCGGTCATTACCCGGGTGATTACCGGCTCGATGGCCAAGGTTCCGGGGCATCTGCTGGATGCCGCTCAGATCCAGGGGGCTTCTCTGGTTACCCGGGTACGTACGATCCTGATCCCGCTGATCCGCGGCGCACTGGTGTCGGGTGCACTTGCGGCCTTCGGCTCCTGCATCTTTGATCTGGCGGTCAATTCTATTCTGTTCCCGCCGAATTTTGTAACCCTGCCAATCGTTATTGATGATGCCTTTGAAGATATGCGGTTCGGCTATGCTTCTGCAGCCACGGTAACCGGAGGCGGCATTATCGTATTCATCCTGATTATAATTGAAACTATCTTTAAGAAGAGAGGGGCCAGAGCATGAGCCAACCACAGACCGTACACGCTCCGGGTGTCCCGCTGCTTGAAATCAGAAATCTGCAGAAAAGCTACGGCGGTTTCCAGGCGCTGGGCGGTATCAACCTGGAGCTGCAGGAGGGTGAAATTATCAGCGTGCTGGGTCCCTCAGGCTGCGGTAAGTCGACGCTGCTCCAGCTTGTTGCCGGATTAAGCCAGCCGGACGGGGGAGAAATTCTGCTGCACGGGAAGGCGATTGCCACTGCCTCCCGGATGACGCCGCCCGAAAAACGGGGCATCAATATGGTGTTTCAAGACTACGCGCTGTGGCCCCATATGAATGTGTATGACAATGTTGCTTACGGCCTGAAGCAGAAACGACTGTCGGCGCAAGCCATTAAACAAAAGGTGGAGGAGGCTCTGACCCTGCTCCAGCTCGAAGGCTTCGAACGGCGCCTGCCGCCGCAGCTGTCGGGCGGCCAGCAGCAGCGGGTGGCAATTGCCCGCGCCCTGGTGACAGAGCCGCGGCTGATGCTGCTCGATGAGCCGCTCTCCAATCTGGACATGCGGCTGCGCGTGGAGATGCGGACCGAGATGTCGGTGCTGTTCCGCAGGCTGAAAATGAGCGTGTTCCATGTGACCCATGATCCGGAGGAAGCCTTCGCGATGGCCGACAAGCTGCTGCTGATGCGCAGCGGGGCTATTGACCAGCTGGACACGCCGATGGCCTGCTACAATAAGCCTGCCAGCAGGCAGGCAGCCTCGCTGCTGGGGGCAATCAATGTGCTGAGCGGCACCTTTACCGGCACGCCGGGAGATGCTGCCCTGCAAAGTTCGGCAGGTCTGCTGCGCGGGATCGTCTGCGGGCCGGACGGAAGCCTGCGGGCGGAAGGCCGCGCGGAGCTGCGTTTCCGGCCGGAAGCAGTCAAGGTATTGCCAGCCGGAGCAGAAGCTTCTAATGAACGTGGGGATTTTAACCGGATTGAAGCGACCGTCATTCACTCGACCTTTGAGGGGACCAAGTGGCGGACGATGGCAGAGTCGGCAGCAGGAGAACGCTTATACCTGTTCAGCGATGAGCAGCGGGATGGCGGGAGCATTATCCATGCCGAGCTTTCCCGCGAAGCCTCCTATATTTATGCAACCTGAGAGCAAGAGAAGAACCTAAAGATCACTTTGGAAAGGCCGCTGATATTGTGCTGCACACATCACTGAATACAGGCAGACTGCTGGCGGTTTCTGACATCCACGGACATGCCGGAGGGCTGCTGCAGCTGCTTGATACCGCTGAATATAATCCCGCTTCAGACCGCCTGATTCTGGTAGGGGATTACATAGACGAAGATCCGCCAAGCTGGGAGACGCTGCTTCTGGTCCGGAAGCTGACAGAGGAAGGGGCCCAGGCTGTTCCGGGCAATATGGAGCTGCGGCTGCCTGGGCAACTTGCAGACATTGCTTCCGGAGCTTCCGGCGGCACATCCCTCCGTGAATGGCTGCGGGGACTCCCCCCGTACATCGAAGCGGACGGTTACCTGTTCGTCCACGCCGGCTTCCGTCCGGATCTGCCGCTTGCCGCCCAGACGCTGCAGGACATGACCGAGATCCGCGAGGATTTCTGGGGAGCTCAGCCGCCGGCGTACGCCGGCAAAG
>NZ_CCDG010000099.1 GCF_000723885.1 Paenibacillus camerounensis | reverse complement strand
CCTCGAACCCGCTCGCAAGCCGCAATCCAATCCTCTCACCATTCCGCTGCCGAGCCGCTATCCAATCCTCCGTTCCCCGGCAGCACGCCAAACAGCGCTCCAATCACTTCTCCAGCACCTCTTCAATTACCGCTCCAATCCTCTCACGAATCCGCTCGCAATCCGCAAGCCAATCCTCCCCCGAATTCGCTCACAATCCAATCCGCTCACGACAGACTCTCCCCTCTTACCATCCTAATCACACTTCCCGCGAACTCTTCATAAATACCGTCGAGCCAGGCAACGGCAGTCTGCCTTTAATTAGACGGATGCCGGGGTTTACTTTCGGGGATAAAGTGGTATAGTATAGCTATAAGTTGCACTGAGGAAATATATTTGCAGTAGTACAAAAAATGATTATCATTCTCATTTACCATGCTGTCCCGGCTGAGCCGGGGCAGCATGTGTCATTTTAAGGGCTGTAAGAATGGCTCTCATTCTCAAGTGTGCTATCCAATACAATCAGGAAGGTGATTAACTATGCAAGCAACATCCAAGCAACTCCCTAAATCAGCAGCCCGCCAGGGCACCGGCCAGCAGCCCCGGGCTCCCAAGCCGCGGCGCTTTGATCCGGTCGCTATGCTGAGCAATCCGGAGATGCAGGCCGCGCTCGGCAGCGGAGTGCTGATGCTCATTGCCTGGGCGGCCAGCGGCTGGTCGGAGGTACTGTCTGTGGTACTCTATGTAATCTCATATACAGTAGGGGGATGGATCAAGGCCAAGGAAGGCGTGGAGACGCTGGTCAAAGAGCGTGACCTTGATGTCAATCTGCTGATGATTGCCGCTGCGCTGGGTGCAGCAGCAATTGGCTACTGGAATGAAGGTGCAATGCTGATCTTCATCTTTGCCATGAGCGGAGCACTCGAAAGCTATACTATGGAGCGCAGCAAAAAGGATATCTCGGCGCTGATGGCGCTCAAGCCGGCCACAGCTATCCGTATCGAACAGGGAGCGATGAGCGAGGTGCCGATTGACCAGCTGGCAGTAGGCGATCTGCTGCTGGTGCGTCCGGGTGAGCTGATTCCCGCAGACGGCAAGGTGTGCCGCGGTGAATCTTCTGTTAACCAGGCCTCCATCACCGGGGAATCACTGCCGGTTGAGAAGGGGGCCGGCAGCGAAGTATTTGCGGGTACGGTCAACGGGGAGGGCCCGCTGTATATCGAGGTTACCACTGCTGCTGAACATACGCTTTTTGCCAAGATCATCAAGATGGTAGAGGAAGCGGAGACAGAGGTGCCGGATTCACAGCGGTTCATTAAACGGTTGGAGTCGGTATATGCGCGTGCAGTGGTTGTTGCCACAATTGGATTAATTACGCTGCCGCCGTTTGTACTGGACTGGAGCTGGGGCAATACCTTCTATAAAGCGATGGTGTTCCTTGTAGTTGCCTCCCCGTGCGCCTTGGTCTCTTCAATTATGCCGGCCATGCTGTCGGCGATCTCTAAAAGCGCCCGCAAAGGCATCCTGTTCAAAGGCGGCGTACATCTGGAAAATATGGCGAAGGTGCATGTAGTTGCTTTTGACAAGACGGGTACATTGACTGAGGGCGTGCCGCAGGTTACTGATCTGGTCGCCGGAGAAGGCTACAGCCGTCAGCAGCTGCTTGCAGTCAGTGCTTCCATTGAGCAGCTGTCGCGTCATCCGCTGGCGGAGGCGGTTGTCCGTCTGGCTGAGAAGGAGCAGGTGGAGCTGTACAGCACGGAAGAGAACAGGTCGGTAACCGGCTGGGGCATAGAAGGAAGAATTGACGGCAGACTGTGGCGGATCGGCAGATCGGATAGGCTGGATGAACCGGCTGGAGCCGCTGCTGATTCCTATGCACATTGGAAAGCGGTCCGGGAGCAGCTGGAGAGTGAAGGCAAGACAGTTTCGCTGATCCTTGACGAAGAACATATTGCGGGAATGATCGCTTTGCAGGATACAGTGCGTCCTCAGGCTGCTGCTGCTGTGCAGAGGCTGCAAAGGCTTGGAGTCAAGGTTGCGATGCTGACAGGGGACCGGAAGGCTGCGGCAGGCGTAATGGCGGGCAAGACGGGAGTGGATCTGGTATTTGCCGATCTTTTGCCGGAGGATAAGGTTACAAGGATCAAAGAGCTGCGGGAACAATACGGGCAGGTTGTAATGGTCGGCGATGGCGTTAATGATGCACCGGCGCTCGCAACGGCCACAGTGGGCATTGGTATGGGGATGAAGGGCAGCGGGGCTGCACTGGAAATTGCCGACGTCGTATTGATGAATGACAATATCGAAGAGATCGCTTCAACAATTGAGCTGGCCCGCCGGACGCAGCGGATTGTGAAGCAGAATATGATTTTTGCGGTGACCGTGATTGTAACGCTGATGCTGAGCAACTTTTTGCAGGGGATTGCCCTTCCGTTCGGTGTGGTCGGCCATGAAGGCAGTACGATTCTGGTTATTCTGAACGGATTGAGACTGCTAAGATAACGGTAGCGGCAGACTAGCTATAAATCCTGAATTCTGCAGAGTGGCTGCGGCCGGAGGTGCAAATGCTCTCTGGAACCGCAGCCAGTTCGGGAATACAAATATCATCCCTTTAATCATTATAATTAGTGTCAAAAACCCTATTCCCTCAAATAAATTGTTTAAAATTGAATTGTTCACAAAAAAGGACGATTAGAACGAGTCTGGCATATTGACATATTCCCTTGAGATGATCATAATAAGTACTACATTATAATAATTTTAATTAAGCAACTGCAGATCCGGCGCTCAGCCGTCCATCTCAAGGAGGATATAATCATGTACAAATCCATTATTGTTGGTACCGGACCGGCCGGGCTGACTGCTGCTATTTATCTGGCCCGTGCCAACCTGAATCCGCTGGTTATTGAAGGCCCGCAGCCGGGCGGACAGCTTACCACTACAACTGAAATTGAGAATTTTCCGGGATTCCCTGACGGGATTATGGGACCGGAACTTATGGATAATATGCGTCAGCAGGCTGAGCGCTTCGGTGCAAAGTTTATTACAGGCTGGGTGAACAGCGTGGAGCTGGGTGACCGCCCGTTCAAGCTGAATGTCGAAGGAATGGGACAGCTGGTAACAGATACCCTGATTATTTCCACCGGTGCGACAGCGAAGTACCTCGGGATTCCCGGTGAGCAGGATAATATCGGCCGCGGTGTCAGCACCTGCGCCACTTGCGACGGATTCTTTTTCCGCGGCAAAGAAATTGTTGTTGTCGGAGGCGGAGATTCCGCACTTGAGGAAGCCGGCTTCCTGACCCGTTTTGCCTCCAAAGTAACCCTCGTTCACCGCCGTGAAGAGCTGCGCGGCTCCAAAATCATGCAGGAGCGTGTACGCGACAACGCCAAGGTAACCTGGGGTCTGAACCGTACTCCGCTGGAAGTGGTGGCGGGCGATAAAGGCGTAAACGGACTTAAGGTGCTTAACAATGTAACCGGTGAAGAAGAGATTATTGAAGCAAGCGGTGTATTTGTAGCCATCGGCCATCACCCGAACACTTCGTTCCTGGGCGGACAGATCACGACTGATGCGAACGGCTATATTGTGACCAAACCGGGCACCTCCGAGACTAACATTCCGGGCGTCTTCGCTTGCGGCGACGTGCAGGATACCCGCTACAGACAGGCTATTACCGCAGCAGGAAGCGGATGTATGGCGGCTATGGATGCCGAGAAATACATCGAGAGCCTGGAGCACAGCGCCGTTATTCTGTAATACTTCTTTTAGTCAAAAAAGCACTGCGGTGCTACAATAGAAACTAATTAGGCTTATGCTTACAGCTTACAGAACTTTTAGGAGGGAACATCCGATGGAAAATGTAATTGTGTACACTTCGACCAATTGCCCGCATTGCCGCCAGGTCAAAAGCTTTCTGAGCGAAAAGGGCGTATCCTACGAGGAGCGCAACATTGAGCAGAACGATGATTTTGCCCAGCAGGTATGGGATATGGGAATGAGAGCAGTGCCTGTAACCGTTATTGGCGATTTCAAAATCGTAGGCATGAATAAAACCCAGTTCGCCAAAGCTCTGGCAACGGTATAATAAGCTATTGTCCTTATACAATATTGACCGGCCGCTTCCATAAGGGGGCGGTCTTTGCTTTCGCTATTTTTGCTGAAGAGGGGGCTGTGTACGTTGTTAATATGCTTAAGGGATTACTGGAATCAGGATGCGGTGAAGGAACTGCTTGCCCTGTGCATGGCTGCCGGAGGAGAGGCTGCGGAACAGGAGATGAACCGGTATTTTACCGGAGATTCCGGAGATCTGTTCGGCTGCTTTGTAAACGGTGAGCTGAGCGGAATAATCGGGCTGCGGCTGGAGGGCGGACATACGGCACAGATTAGACATATTGCCGTAAAGCCCGGCTGGCAGGGCAAGGGTATCGGCCGGGGCATGATTGCTGAGGTTAGCCGGGCGGACGGAGTGGAGAAGCTTACTGCGGAGACGGATCATGAGACTGCCGGGTTCTACAGAAATGCGGGTTTTGCCGTAACCAGCCTGGGTGAAAAATACCCCGGGGTAGAACGTTTTGCCTGCGTATTCTCTGTAAAGACGCCGGCGCAGAGCAGAATGTAAGGACAGCCGCTTTTACAGTAAAATAAGTACAAAAACAAAGGCCATGCCATCCCTTCCGGGGTGGTGTGGCCTTTGTCCTGGGTCCCTGATGATACATCATCCGGAATTATACGTTAAGTAAACATGTGGGTGATAGACATGACAACCTGGAAGACGCCGTAAACAGCGGCACCGCTGATAATCAGCATGATGCCTGATTTCTTCTTTGATTGAAACAGGCGCAGTACACCGAGGCTGACTAAAGGAGCGATTATGAGCAGAAGCAGCAGCACAGTGATGAACATCTGCGCCGAAATATCAGATGTATCAACATAGGTCATAAACTCACTCTCCGTTCAGGGGAAAACAGGTGTGACATATATCACACTTATATGAGTTTAATTATAAAACATTCCTGTTATTTTTGCTGCCCTCCAGCGGCTCTAAATGCGGCGATTTTACGTCAATTTCTGACTATAGCGTTACCCGGATATTGCCGAGAAAATGCATCACGGCTGAGAAGCCGGCGCCGATTACGGTTCCCCGGCTGCCGAGCCGCGAGAAGGTAATCTCCAGCTGCTGCTTATGGTAAGGCAGCGTGCGCTCCGCTACTACCCGGCGCAGCGGCCCGCCCAGCCAGGGCTCAGCCTCTGAAAGGGCGCCGCCGATTACGATCAGCTCCGGATTAAAGCTGTTGATCAGATTGGTTACGCCGATTCCCAGATATTCTCCGATTGAGGCGAAATGGTTAAGGACATCCTCCTGCCCCTGAATAGCGTGCCGGACCAGCTCACTTGTTGTGCGTGCAGGCAGGGTGAGCCCCTGATTATCATAGGTTTTCTCCGAAGCGTACAGCTCCCAGCATCCGCGGCTGCCGCAGCTGCAGGGCTTGCCCTCCGCTTCAATCGTCATATGCCCGGTCTCTCCGGCATAGCCGCGGGCACCTTTATACAGCTCACCTCCGATGATGATCCCCGAGCCGATCCCTGAGCCCGCACTGATATAGAGCAGATGGCGCACATCGCGTGCCGCGCCGAAATTCAGCTCTCCCTGCGCCCCGGCATTTGCCTCATTGTCGATGGTAACCGGCACCTCGAAGCTGCTCTCCAGAATGGCCCGCAGTTCGACCATTTCCCAGCCGAGGTTGGGCGCGAACAGCACAACCCCGTCGTCCACCATACCCGGAACACCGACCCCGATGCCGACGATACCGTAGGGGGAAGGGGGGGCCTGGGCAATTAAGGCAGAAATGATGCTCTTCATCTGCTCCAGTACATAGGGCAAATCATGTGCTTCAAGCCGGCAGTCCACCTCCTGCAGAACGCCCCCGTCCAGATCGCACAGCACGGCAGTAAGCTGCTTCACCCGCAGCTCAATGCCGATTACGCTGCCGGCTGCCGCATTAAAATGCAGGATCAGCGGTTTGCGTCCGCCGCTCGACTCGCCGGGTCCGGCCTCGGTGACCAGCTCCTGGCTGCATAGCTCGGCAACCAGATTGGATACGGTAGCTTTATTAAGGCCGGTCATCTCGGAGACCCTGGCCCGCGAGACCGGGGCATTCATACGGATGGTATGTAGAATAAGCGATTTATTAATCTTTTTGACCAGCGCCTGGTCGGCGGTAACCCTCACACAGCACACTTCCTTTTTTGACAACGTTCTCATCAACATATGACCTTTAGTCTAGAGCGATGTCCGTTAAAAAGCAACAGGCAGCAGGAGGGCTCATCAGAATATCAAGCGGGGGAAAGGTTCCTACGGGGTCCGCATAGCAGCTGCGGCAGGCGGGTACTTTATGTTCATGCATACCGCTGAAAAAAAGTAGAAAAAAACTTTGTTTAACCAATATACAAAGTCAAAAAGATATGATAAGATGTTGCTGTAAACGCTTGCGGGCGAAGCAAAACAGAGGAGGATTTTAATAATGGCTTATTTTGAAACAGTGGGCAAAATCTCGTATGAGGGCAGCCGCTCCACTAATCCTTACGCATTCAAATTCTACAATCCTAAAGAAATCGTAGCCGGCAAAACGATGGAAGAGCATCTGAAATTTGCAATGGCATACTGGCATACATTAACAGCAGGCGGCTCCGACCCGTTCGGCGCTGAAACTGCAGTCCGCTCATGGGATAAGCTGAGCACTTTGGACAAGGCTAAGGCACGTGCAGAAGCAGCTTTTGAATTCATGGAAAAGATGGACCTGCAGTACTACTGCTTCCACGACGTAGACATTGCTCCTGAAGGCGCATCGCTGCGTGAGTTCTACAGCAACATCGATACTATCGTAGATATCCTTGAGCAAGGCATGAAGGCATCCGGCAAAAAGCTGCTGTGGAACACTGCCAACATGTTCACTAACCCGCGCTTCATGCACGGTGCAGGCTCCACCTGCAATGCTGACGTGTTCGCACATGCAGCTGCACAGGTGAAGAAAGGTCTGGAAGTCGGTAAGCGTCTGGGCGCTGACAACTATGTATTCTGGGGCGGCCGCGAAGGCTACGAAACCCTTCTGAACACAGATATGGCTCTTGAGCAGGACAACATTGCCCGTCTGTTCAGCATGGCAGTAGATTACGCCAAGGAAATCGGCTTTGACGGACAGTTCCTGATTGAGCCTAAGCCAAAAGAGCCTACCAAACATCAATATGACTTTGATGCGGCAACCTGCATCGCATTCCTGCAGAAATATAATCTCGACAAGCACTTCAAGCTGAACCTTGAAGCCAACCATGCCACTCTGGCAGGACATACCTTCGAGCACGAGCTGCGTGTAGCACGCATCAACGGCATGCTGGGATCGCTGGATGCGAACCAGGGCGATCCGCTTCTGGGCTGGGACACCGATGAATTCCCTGCAAGCATCTATGATTCTACTCTGACCCTGTATGAAGTATTGAAGAACGATGGACTCGGCAAAGGCGGAATCAACTTCGACTCCAAGGTACGCCGTCCTTCCTTCGAGCCTGAGGATCTGTTCCTCGCACATATCTCCGGTATGGACGTTTATGCCAAGGGCCTTAAGGTTGCTGCCAAGCTGATCGAAGACCGTGTATTCGATGACTTCATCGCAAAACGCTACAGCAGCTTCAATGAAGGCGTAGGCGCAGACATCGTATCCGGCAAGGCTACTCTGGCTTCCCTGGCTGACTACGCGCTGAACAACGAAAATCCGCGTCCGAACCAGTCCGGACGTCAGGAACTGCTCAGAGCTACTTTGAACCAGTACATTCTTACTGTAGAGTAAGCAGAGCTGCTGCGGCTTGCGGCACCGCCTGTAAGTTCAAGGCTGACTGACCATTAATGCAACGGGGGTTGCTGAAGAAAGCATTCTTCGGCAGCCCCTTTTCTTATTTTATTGAAGCGATTATGCTACATATAACCAAAGAGAACGCTTACGTAGCTAGTTTTGCCAGGAGTAATCACTAAGAAGTATATACAAGCAAAACCAGGCTGATGCTTACGAAGCAAGTTATATTGCGAAGATTAAACAGTGAAAATTATGCTCCATATAACTTTTAGGAGGCCCCAACTATGAAATATGTAATCGGTGTCGATCTCGGAACAAGCGCAGTTAAGACTGTGCTTGTTGACGTACAGGGAAAGGTAGCGTTCGAGCATTCGGAAGCGTATCCGCTGAGCCGGCCGCAGCCGAACTGGAGCGAGCAGAATCCGGAGGACTGGGTGCAGGGAACACTGGTCAGCCTGCGCAGGCTGATCGAAACGTCCGGGGTTGATCCGTCACAGGTAGACGGACTAAGCTTCTCCGGCCAGATGCACGGACTGGTGCTGGTGGACAATGAAGGCAAGGTACTGCGTCCGGCCATTCTCTGGAATGATACACGGACTACGGCCCAGTGCCGCAAGATCGAGAAGACGCTTGGCACGAAGCTGATCGACATCGCCAGAAATAAGGCGCTGGAAGGCTTCACTCTGCCGAAAATTCTCTGGGTTCAGGAGAACGAGCCTGAAGTGCTGGAGCAGGCCCACCAGTTCCTGCTGCCTAAGGATTATGTGCGTTTCCGGCTGACCGGCGACTATGCGATGGATTACTCGGATGCAGCCGGAACACTGCTGCTGGACGTGGGTGCGAAGCAGTGGAGCCCGCTGATTGCCGAAGCTTTCTCCCTGCCGCTGTCCCTGTGCCCGAAGCTGGTTGAATCCTTTGACCAGACCGGCACACTGCTGCCTGAGATTGCGGAGGCTTCCGGCCTGCTGACCTCGACGAAGGTATTCGCCGGCGGTGCTGACAATGCCTGCGGAGCGCTGGGTGCAGGTATCCTTGGTGAAGGCCGGACAATGTGCAGCATCGGTACCTCGGGTGTTGTACTGTCCTATGAGACCAACAAGGATCTTAACCTGGAGGGCAAGGTTCATTTCTTCAACCACAGTGAGAAGGATGCCTTCTATATTATGGGCGTAACGCTTGCGGCAGGCCACAGCCTTACCTGGTTCAAGAAAACCTTTGCCGCTGAGAAGAGCTTTGATGAACTGTTGTCCGGCGTACCTTCGGTTCCGGCAGGCAGCGGCGGCCTGCTGTTCACCCCGTACATCAGCGGTGAGCGTACCCCGCACCCGGATGCCAACATCCGCGGCAGCTTCATCGGCATGGATTCCGGCCATACTCTGGCCCATTTCACCCGCTCGGTGCTGGAAGGCATCACCTTCTCGCTGCGTGAATCGATTGAGATCGTGCGTGAATCGGGTAAAGAGATTACAGAGATTATCGCGATCGGCGGCGGTGCCAAGAATGAAGCCTGGCTGCAGATGCAGGCTGATATCTTCAATGCTTCCATTATTAAGCTGGAAAGCGAGCAGGGTCCGGCGATGGGCGCAGCTATGCTGGCTGCCTACGGCAGCGGCTGGTTCACCTCGCTGAGCGAATGCGCCGAAGCCTTCATCCGTCCGGCAGAAGTATTTAAGCCGAATGCAGAAGAGGCTGCAGTCTATGACGGCTTGTTCGCACTTTACCAGGAGGTATACGGGCAGACCCGCGATTTGAATAACAAGCTGGCGGCTTACCGCAGATAACAGCTGAAGCTTAGCTGTGTCAGGCGGACGGTCAGCTGATAATACTTGAGAATTCCGGCGATAACGGTTTGTCCAAATATAAGGATGTATATGTTCTA
Source organism: Paenibacillus camerounensis (assembly GCF_000723885.1). Classification (GTDB taxonomy): domain Bacteria; phylum Bacillota; class Bacilli; order Paenibacillales; family Paenibacillaceae; genus Paenibacillus_AQ; species Paenibacillus_AQ camerounensis. Next base: position 11,813 of record NZ_CCDG010000099.1, on the reverse strand, counting down.
CGCGATCAATAATCCTTATATTTCCCGCAGAAACGGTCGCTGCCTTCTCTGAAGGAAGGCAGAGCCGTTTCTGCTTGTTTCCGGATTCGTGTTATAGGGGAGGGCTGAGAGCTGATGATAAAAGTGCTGATTGTGGATGATGAGCCCAAGCTGAGGGAGGGACTGCGCAGCCTGATCCCATGGGAGGATGAGGGTTATACAGTCGTAGCAACTGCAGCGAACGGATTCGAGGCGCTCGAGAAGTACAGTACGTTTGCTCCTAAGCTGGTTGTCGCCGATATCCGGATGCCGGGAATGGACGGCCTGGAGCTGATTACAGAGCTGCGCAGACAGAATGCGAAATGCCATGTGCTGATTCTCAGCGGCTATGCCGACTTTGAATATGCCAAGCGGGCCATTTCCAACCGCATTGACGGCTACCTGCTGAAGCCGGTCGATGAAGAGGAGCTTATCTCCTATCTGCGGGAGATGCGTGTGACGATCGGGCAAGAAGAGATGCTGAACGTCCTGCAGAATGTAGTGGAGGAGAACAGCCGTGAGCTCTGGCTGCGCGGACTGTTCCAGCCCGGCCCGGGGGATATCAGTGCTCTTGAGGCGGCCGGCAAGCTTAAGCTGCAGGGAAGCAGCGAGGTTGTACTGCTCAAGCTGCTGAACCCCGCCAAGGGGGAAGAAGGCAAGGAAGATCGTGTCCGCAGTGAGTTGGAGCGGCATTGGCAGCCGGAGGAGGCTGAGTACTTCAGCCTGCCTCCCTACGCCGGCCTGCTGCTTAAGGAGCCGCTGCAGGATGACGCTGCACGCGCTGCACTGCGGCAGGAGCTTGACCGGGTCATCCTCAGGGAAGGCCTGGATTACTACGCCGCATCCGGCGGCATAGCTGCAGACCCGGAGCGTATTGCTGCTTCTTACAGCGCGGCCAGGACGCTGCTGGAGCAGGCTTTTTTCGGGCACAGGGAGATACTCTCCGGCGGCTTCATGGAGCATTGGGCCGAGGCTGCTGAGGAGCCTGAGACAGAGCCCGGTGAACATGGGGAATCCGAGCGTGATGAAGAGATGGAGCTGCTGCTGGCGGTTGAGACGGGAAGCACAGAAATCCTGTCACCGCTGGTGAAGCAGATGATCGGCAAACTGGTGGAAGCCAGACATGATGAGTTCCACATCAAAAACAATCTGATCCGGATTATCAGCAGCATCATTGCCCGGCTTGAGGCGGCGAACCCGGAGGTGCGTGCACTGGTCAGCGACAATCCTTCTCCGGCGAGCGATGTGTACAACAGCTTTTTTCTGAGCGATATCCACCGCATGATGGCTGATTATCTGGAGCACCTGGCAGGACAGCTGAACAGCGGCGGCCGGGGGGATGAAATTAAACGGATCACCGACCTGATCCAGCGCCGCTATAACGAGAATCTCAAGCTTGGAATGCTGGCACAGATTTTTAATTATAACAGCGCTTATCTGGGTAAAATGTTTAAGAATCAGATCGGTGAGCATTTCAATACGTACCTCGACAAGGTGAGAATTGAGAAGGCCAAGCAGTTCCTGGCGCAGGGCATGAAGGTGTACGAGGTGGCGGAACGGGTCGGTTACATGAATGCCGATTATTTTAACGCCAAATTCCGTAAATATGTCGGTGTATCACCAAGCGCCTTCCGCAAGGAGCATTAAAAGGCGAAAGGCTTGCCGAACGTGAGGCACAGGTTTATGATAGACGGGCTGTTCCCCATCCGCAGCGGATGAGGGGAACAGCCTGTTTGACATATCCGGGGGAGGATGAAGATGAAGCAGCTTGTGAGCCTGATTAATAATATGAAGCTGAAGTATAAGCTAATGATGTTTTATGTTGTCGTGGTCATGATTCCCGTACTGATTATCGGGATTATTCTAATCAGCTATTTCCGGAACGAGGCACTGGAGCGGGCTATTGACCAGGCAACCAATAATGTGGAGAAAATCAAAAGCCAGATGTCCAGCAAGCTCCGTGTACCTACGGATATCTCCAACCTGCTGTTTTTTGATGAAACGCTTGAAGTGCTTGTAAACACGAAGTACCCGGACATTCTGGAGCTGACCAAGGCATATATGGAATATACCGATTTTCAGGCTTACATGTTCCAGTACCGGGAAATTGCCAATATCCGTTTTTTTATCGACAACCCCACGCTGGTTAACAACCTTGCAATTACCCCGTTGACCCGGGAGACCGAAGAGAGACCCTGGTTCAGGAAGGTGATGGAGACCAAAGGGATTTACTGGCTCTATATTGATGATAAAGAGGACTTTCTGAGCAAGACCAAGGGGAGCATCAACAAGCTGAGCCTGATCCGTCAGGTTTCCTATCCCGAATACAACAGCACCGGCGTTATTATGGTCCAGGTGAATCAGGATGAACTGAACAATATGCTGTCCCAGGAGCCGTTCGAGACCATTATCACCGACGAACAGGGTTATATTGTAGCCGCCAAAAATCCGCAGCTGGTCGGTACGACACTGGCCTCCTTCGATATTGGCGTCAATCTGGAGAGCCAGACGGAAAAGGTAATCCAGACTGAGGTTAAGGGCAAAGGCTCCTATGTCATTCTGGAAGAAATGAATCCCGAGCTGAGCATCAGCAAGCTGAAGATTATCTCAGTCTTCGAAACGAAAAGCATTCTAAGTGATGCCAATAAAGTCAGTGTGCTCGGTCTGCTGATTGTCAGCGGTGTGCTGCTGGTTGCGCTGGTAATGGTGTACACCATCTCTCTGCTTACGACGAACCGCCTCCTGCGGCTCAGCCGTCAGTTAAACCAGGTGGCGCTGGGTAATCTGAATATTGTCTCCCATATCGACGGAACCGATGAGATCGGCCAGCTCTCGCGCCAGTTCAACTATATGGTGTCCAGCATTAATCAGCTGATCAGCCAGGTCATTGAATCGAATGAGAAGAACAGCAGGCTGGAGATCGCCCAGCGGGAGATTAAGCTGAAGATGATGGCCAGCCAGATTCACCCGCATTTTCTGTTTAATGCCCTGGAGTCGATCCGGATGAATGCCCATCTCAGGGGAGAAAAGGAAATTGCCAATATTGTCCGGCTGCTCGGCAAGCTGATGCGCAAGAATCTGGAGGTCGGCCGGGAACGGGCCCCGCTGAAGGAAGAAATTGAAATGATCCGCTCCTACCTGGAAATTCAGAAATTCCGCTACGAGGACAGGCTGATGTATGAGATTAACTTTGAAGCGAAGGCTGCGGAGGTGCTGATTCCGCCGCTGATTATCCAGCCGCTCGTCGAGAATTCCGTGGTTCACGGACTGGAGAATAAAGAGGGGACTGTGCATGTCCTTGTCAATGTGACCATGGAGGATAATGAGATCCGCGTTAATGTGAAGGATGATGGTGTCGGAATGTCGAAACAGCGTCTTGCTGAGCTGCTGGCGGTCATTACTACAGCGGAGGAAGAGCAGGGGGGCCGGATCGGGATGCGCAATGTGCATCAGCGGCTGGTGCTGTATTACGGGGAGCAGCATGGTCTGCGGATCGAGAGCGAAGAGGGGGAGGGTACGGAAATTTCCTTTACTATCCCTAATGATAGCGATTACAAACAGTAGTTCCCCATTCGCTGTTTCAATCTCTAATTAGTATATGATTTTAGATAAAATATGTCGGGTATTCGCTTACATTTCGGTACGGTATGATATGAATATAAAAACGAAGGGGGAATAATGATCGTGAAAGCGCTCACTGAAAACGGTGTTACAGCAAATGAAAACGTAACCCCCCACCCACCTACGAAGCGGAAAAACAGTGGATTTTGGAGTAGTGTACTGCAGCAAAAGTACTTGTACCTAATGTCTATTCCATTCGTAATCTGGGCTTTTATCTTCAGCTACCTGCCCTTATGGGGATGGATAATGGCCTTTCAGAATTATAAGCCTGCCAAATCCTTTGGTGAGCAGAAATGGGTCGGACTGGACAACTTCAAAGAGCTGTTCCAGGATGAACGCTTCTATCTCGTACTAAGAAATACACTGGCAATGAGTATTCTCGGGTTGATTGTCGGCTTCGTGGTTCCTATCCTGTTCGCGGTCTTTCTCAATGAGCTGCGCGGGAGTATATTCAAGAGAACGGTCCAGACTGTATCCTACCTGCCTCACTTTGTATCCTGGGTTGTTGTCGGCGGGATTGTCTACAAGACCCTCTCCATCGACGGAGGGATTGTGAACGACTTGCTGCTCTGGCTGAATGTTATCGATGAGCCGATTCAGTTCATGGCCCAAGGGAAGTATTTCTGGGGAATTGTAACGGGAGCCGACATCTGGAAAGAAACCGGCTGGAATGCGATCATCTATCTGGCAGCGATTACAGGTATCGACAAAGAGCTGTATGAAGCGGCAAAAGTGGACGGTGCCGGAAGAATCAAGCAGATGTTCAATATTACGTTACCTGGTATCCGTTCAACCGTTATGGTCCTGCTCATTATGAACATCGGCCACCTGGTCGGTATCGGCTTTGAAAAGCAATTCCAGCTGCAGAACAACCTGGTTACCGATTATTCGGAAGTACTGGATTTGTATGCGCTTAAATACGGAATTCAAATTATGCGGTTCTCCTATGGTACTGCGATAAGCATGTTCACCTCCGTAGTCAGTGTAATCCTGCTGTTTACAGCTAACGGTCTTATGAAGAAATTTACTAAAGAAAGCATCATGTAAGGAGGGGATTTACGGATGGCAAGCAAAGCTTTTCAAATGACAAAGTCAGAACGTGCATTCGATATATTCCTGTACGTGTTTCTTACCCTGATAATGATTATAACGTTATATCCCTTCCTCAACGTGCTGGCGATCTCTTTTAATGAATCTACAGACACTGTCCGCGGGGGCATCTATATCTGGCCGAGAGCCTGGACACTTGAGAACTACGAGCGGATATTCAGCTATACCGGTCTGATTCAAGGCTTCAAGATTTCGCTTTTGCGTACCCTTTCAGGTACTCTTCTCGGTCTGATCAGTGCTTCCATGCTGGCCTTTACGCTCAGCCGTCCGGAATTCAGAGCCAGAAAATTCATCTCCACATTCCTGGCCCTGACGATGTATTTCTCCGGCGGGATGGTGCCGATGTATATTCTGATGAAGGATTTGAACCTGATCGGCACGTTCTGGATTTATGTCCTGCCGGGAATGGTCTCCGCCTTCAACGTATTCATCATCCGCTCCTTTATGGACGGGCTGCCGTTTGCCCTGCAGGAATCTGCGAAGCTGGACGGCGCGAATGACTTTATGATTTTTTACAAGATCATCCTGCCGCTCTGTAAGCCGGTGCTTGCCACCATTGCCCTGTTCCTGGCTGTAGGCCAATGGAATGAATGGTTCACGACCTATCTGTACAACGGTAATAAACCTGAGCTTACAACACTGCAGTATGAGCTGATGAAGGTGCTTGCAACCACTAACCAGGGCAGCGGCATGGTAAATGCCAATGATATGGCCCGGCAGATGGCACAGATTTCACCGGAATCTATTAAGATGGCTATCACGATTGTAGTTACTGTACCGATTCTCGTTGTATATCCGTTCCTGCAAAAGTATTTTGTCGGTGGTATGACACTGGGTGCGGTAAAAGCTTAATGGGTTTGGTTTCCCGGTAACCGGGAGCGTATTTGCCAGGCGGACATCTGCCGGATTGCGCTCCCCCCAAGCTTCACCCGCTTAGCAGAATTTATTATTATATTGATTTTGCAAGCGCTAACAACGGTATACTCAGGTTAAGCCTGATATGCATAATAAGCACATACAAAATTTTTGAGGGGGATAACAAATGAAAAGCAAAGGCATTAAAACTGCTTTTACACTCATGCTTTTGAGCTCTATGCTGATCGCAGGCTGTGGCGGCAACAACAACGCTGCCAACAATACTGCCAATAATACGCCGGCTGATACCGGTAACAACACAGCAACGAACCAGCCTGCAGATGAAGCAATGGATACAAGCCCTTTTACAATCTCATTCTTCGGCGGGGATGCAAGTCCGAACTGGAACAATATGCAGGATGATGTAGGTAAAGTCATTACTGAAAAGACCGGTGTAACGATTGATGCTGAATTTGATGTCGGCAGCGGCGGCGGTGACCAGAAGATCCCTATGATGGCTGCGAGCGGCGATGTGCCTGATCTGATCTTTGCAAAGGGAAATCTGAGTACTCTTGTAGACGCAGGTCTGATTATTGATATGACTGAGCTGATTGACAAATATGGCCCTAACCTCAAAAAAGTGTACGGCGAGAACATGAACCGTCTGAAATACAGTCTGGATGACCAGAGCATCTATCAGATCCCTACCAACATGGGTGTCGGCCAATCCTCCTTTGACGCAACAGGCGGATTCGAGATCCAGCACCGCGTACTTAAAGAGCTGGGTTATCCTGAAGTAAAAACATTGGCTGATTATGAGAAGGTATTGAAGGATTACGTGGCGCTGCATCCGGAAACAGACGGCCAGCCTACTATTCCGCTCACACTGAATGCCGATGACTGGAAGATTATGATCACGGTTACCAACCCTGCCTTCACTACGACAGGCGCACCGGATGACGGTGAGTATTATGTAGATCCTGAAACTTACGAAGCGCAGCTTCACTACAAACGCCCTGTAGAAAAAGAATATTTCCGCTGGCTGAACGGCATGTACAATCAAGGCCTGCTGGATAAAGATACTTTCGTCCAGAAAGATGACCAGTACAAAGCGAAGGTTGCAAGCGGACGTGTCCTCGGTCTGATCTCCCAGGAATGGGAATATGCTGACGGTGAAAATGCGCTGAAGGCAGCAGGTAAAGATGAATACACCTATGCCCACTTCCCTGTAACCTTAAGCGACGAGTATAAGGATCACTCCTTCATGCAGACAGGGATCGACGGTTACGGCCTGGCCATTACAACTGCAGCTAAAGACCCTGAGCGCATTATCAAATGGCTTGACTGGATGTCCTCTGATGAAGGCCAGGTTCTGAGAAGCTGGGGTGTTGAAGGCAAGCATTACACTGTAAATGCAGACGGCAAGCGTGAGGTTCCGGCTGAAATTTCGAACAGAAAAGCCAACGATGTGGCTAACTTCCAAAAAGAAACAGGTATCGGCCAGTATCTGATCTTCGGCGCACGTTACGGTGACGGAGTAAAAGATCCTAGTGACAACTATTACACTGCAACTTTCCCGGATGAAATCGTAGCAGCTTACTCTGAAGCTGAGAAAGAATCACTCGCCGGCTATGGTGCTACAACCTGGAAAGACCTGTTCCCGAAAGAGGATGAATTCCCTGTAAAAGAAACAGGCGCTCTTTACAACCTGCCTGTTCCGACAGACGGCCAGTACCAGGTAATCTACAAGAAGACCCAAGATATTATCCGCAAGCGCATTCCGGAAGCAATCCTGTCCAAACCGGGTGATTTCGACAAGGTCTACGATGCATTCCTTGCCGAGCTGGACAAAGCAGGCGCTCAGGATATGGAAAAAGAATTCACTGAGCTTGTGAAAAAGAGAGTATCCCTGTGGACCGGTAAAGAATTCTAATTCAGGATATTCCTTCTGGACTACAAACTTAATGCAACAGCAGGGACCCGGTGCTAGTCCGGGTCTTTTGCTGTATACTGCCCTATACGGAAGGCGGGAGAGGATGAAGGACGTGAACCAGAGACAAGCGTGGAAGTTAAAATACAAGCAGCCGGCGGCAGTCTGGGAAGAGGCGTTGCCGCTTGGTAACGGGCATATGGGTGCGATGGTATTCGGCGGTACGGCTGAGGAGCGTTTCCAGCTGAATGAGGATACATTATGGTCAGGATTTCCCCGGGATACGAACAACTATGAGGCATTACGTTATCTGAAGAAGGCGCGTGAGCTGGTCGCAGAAGGAAGCTATACCGAGGCGGAGAAGCTGATTAACAGCAGGATGCTTGGCGTAAACTGCCAGGCTTATATGCCGCTTGGCGATCTGCTGCTGAGCCAGCCGGGTGCAGACAGCTGTACGGAATACAGCCGTGAGCTCGATCTGGACAGCGGGATTGCCGCCGTATCTTTCCGGACGGAGGCAGGCGTATTCACCCGTGAGGCTTGGATCAGTGCGCCAGACGGCGTAATGGTGGTCCGGGCTTCGAGTGAGGCAAGCGGCGGACTCCATCTTGAGCTGACGCTTTCGAGTCCGCTGCGGCATACGGTAAGGACAGCCGGTGTAACAGGACTGGTGCTGGAAGGGCGCTGCCCGACACATATAGCTGATAACTATCACCAGGATCATCCGTATGCGATCCAGTATGAGGACGGGCTTGGGATCGCCTTTGAGCTTCATATGCAGCTGATTACTACAGGCGGCCGCGTTGAAGCCGCCGACGGGCGGCTAATTGTCTCCGGTGCGGATCAGGTGCAGCTGTTGCTTGCTGCCGCTACAGATTATGAGCAGGTGCGAAGCAGGGCTGCGCATTTGAAGGGCAGCGGGAAGCCATTGTTATCAGCAGAGGGTAAGACTGTGAAGGCTGGGGCGGCAGAGGTGAAGAGCAGCAGAACAGGCGCAGAGCTGCTTAGCCCGGCTGAGAGCTGCGTACTGCGGCTGGCGGCGGCTGCGGAAGTGCCGTATGAGGTGCTCAAGCAGCGGCATATCACCGATCATCAGGCGCTGTTCCGCCGGATGGAGCTTGACCTTGGCTGGAGCGAAGCAGCAAAGCTGCCGACCGATGAACGGCTGGCTGTATACAAGAACGGCGAGGAAGATCCGGCTCTGGAGGCGCTGCTCTTCCAGTACGGGCGATACCTGCTGATCGGCAGCTCACGTCCCGGCTCGCAGGCCGCCAATCTGCAGGGGATCTGGAATGAGCATGTCACCCCGCCGTGGAACAGTAATTATACGACGAATATCAATACGCAGATGAATTACTGGCTGGCTGAGGCCGGCAATCTGAGTGAGCTCCACGGGCCGCTGATTGATCTGATCAGCGAGCTGAGCGGGACCGGAGCCAGAACAGCCGCAGTCCACTACGGAGCGCGCGGCTGGACAGCCCACCACAATGTGGATTTGTGGCGGAGCTCCGTGCCGTCCGGCGGCGATGCCAGCTGGGCGTTCTGGCCGATGGGCGGCGTGTGGCTGAGCCGCCACCTATGGGAGCATTACGCGTATAATCCCGATCCTGTCTTTCTGCAGGAGACGGCCTATCCGCTAATGAAGGGGGCAGCGCTGTTCGCGCTGGACTGGCTGGTTGAAGGGCCGGACGGCCTGCTCGTCACCAATCCGTCGACCTCGCCGGAGAACCGCTTTGTTACCGCTGAAGGGGAGGCCTGCAGTATCTCGATGGGGTCGGCGATGGACATGAGCCTGATCCGGGAGCTGTTTGGGCACTGCGTGGAAGCTGCGCGGATTCTGGACACGGATGATGTATTCCGGCAGCAGCTGGAGCAGACGCTGCCGCAGCTGGCCCCGCTTGTTATCACCGCGGACGGGCGTGTACAGGAGTGGTATGAGGATTTCAGTGAAGCGGAGCCGGGGCACCGCCATGTCTCTCATCTGTACGGGCTGTACCCGGGAGAGATGATCAACGAGCAGGATACCCCTGAGCTGGTTGAAGCCTCCCGCCGGACGCTGGAGAAACGGATTGCTTCTGGGGGCGGGCATACCGGCTGGAGCTGTGCCTGGCTGATCAACCTGTACGCCCGGCTACGGGACGGGGAGGCGGCTCATAGCTTTGTGCGTACATTATTATCGCGCTCGGCTTATCCCAATCTGTTCGACGCCCATCCGCCGTTCCAGATTGACGGGAATTTCGGTGCAGCTGCCGGTATTGCCGAGATGCTGCTGCAGAGCCATCTGGGCGAGCTGCGCCTGCTCCCGGCTCTTCCGGCGGCTTGGAAGAACGGCCGGGTAAAGGGGATCAGGGCGCGCGGCGGCTACGAGCTGGAGCTTGAATGGCAGGACCGGGTGCTGGTATCGGCACGTATTGCCGCATCCAGGAACGGGGAATGCCGTCTTGTATACGATCGCGGCCTGAAGATCACGCGGCCTGACGGCAGCCTTGCCGATGCTGCTGAGCCTCTCCGGGTTAAAGCGGGCGAAGTCTACCTTGTAACTGCTGACGAAGCATAAGGGGAAGGATTCGCAATATATAGCCGGGTTATCAAACTGCTCTCTGTGCAGCATAAAGCTGCGCGGGAGCAGTTTTTTTGCCGGAAAAGACTACAGCCCTCAGCTTAGTGCTATTCCATGGAAAAAGCTTATTCCGCGGACAATCCAGGCCGATAATTATAGTATCTATTTTTAATTTGAGATAATATGGAATAGATGCTACAGAATGCAGTACAGCAGGCCGAAGAAGTTGAAGACATTAAGTTCTGGTTGTACAAACGAAATATCCGGCATCTACTATAGAGCAGGAGAACAAATTATACTATACTGAAAGCCGCAGCTATATGAAGTTTGCAGGAGGCACGGGAACAATGGGGAAAAGACGGTTATCGCTAATGAAGGCGTTACTCGGGGGGATGCTGCTGTCTGCAGCCTTGCCGCCGGCGGCTTATTACGGATGGGGACAGGTACATGCGGCTGCTGCATCCGCTTCGCTTCAATCGGTAAGCGAGATGACGCAGAGGCTGACAGGGGCAATGAGTAACCGCCGGGAGACGATTACCTTTAAATATGCCGGGAAGACTACTAAGCTGAAGGCTCAGGTGCAGAGCGCAATTGACCAAGCCATGGCCAGTGATATTTATCTGTATTACATCGTTGACAGCTATGCTTTTTCATATACAAAAAACGGCCAGTCCGCCGCTAATGTGACAGTGCAGGTGAAGTACCGGGAGACGCAGCAGCAGACCGCCTATGTAAATCAGCAGGTAAAAGCAATTCTTCAGAAGATCATCAAGCCGGGCATGAATAACCATCAGAAAATCAAGGTTATTCATGATTGGGTGGTACTGAACCTGAAATATGATAACACGTACACTAAATATACTGCCTATGAAGGACTGACGACGGGCAGCGCCGTATGCCAGGGTTATTCCCTGCTAACGTATAAGCTGCTGCTCGGTGCAGGAATTCCAAATAAAATTGTCGAAGGCACAGCCAAGCCGGCGGGAGGAGCCAGACAATCCCATGCCTGGAATCTGGTTCAGCTGAACGGGCTCTGGTACCATCTGGATACTACGTGGGATGATCCCGTACCGAACATTGAAGGTGAAGTCAGCACGGCATACTACATGAGAACAGATTCACAGATGCGCCGTGACCACAGCTGGACCAAATCCTATCCCGCGGCAACGGTCACCTATGCCCAGACCTTGTCAGGGCTGGTCAGCCGCGGCGGAAATGGAGTAGCTGTGTTTGAGCAGCTGCAGGAGCAGCTGGATTACAGGCTGTATGAGGAAAAAGAAGTCGTGAGCTCTGCAGCAGAGCTGAAGGAGCTGGCAGGAGCCGCTGTCGCTTCCGGCAAGCAATCGCTGCTGTTCCGTTACCGGGGAAGCGAGAAGCTGCTGAAGAATGACCTGCAGACACTGTACACGCTTGGACTGGACCAGCTTGCGTACACGAGCTCCGCTTTTGAGAATACCGGTGATCTAAAGGTATATGTGACCTGGAAATAACCAGCTTGTTTGCATGGGATAATCCGCGGGTGGGGAAAGTACTGACGTTGATCTGCCTAACAAGCTAAATAGAACATCATTAAGAAACTAACAAAAGGGCTCCTGTTCCCGCCCGCCTTAGGTAAAGCGTTGGGCAGCGGATAGATCTCCCCTCCCAAACGCTAACCTCAGTCAGTCGGTTCACAGTCAAATCAATTTTAAGTGTACTTTGGAGACAATTTCATAATTC
>NZ_CCDG010000098.1 GCF_000723885.1 Paenibacillus camerounensis | reverse complement strand
CCAGCCCGCAAACACCTGCAGCCTCCAAACCAAACAGGCGCCTGGCTACGGTTATACCGCAGCCAGGCGCCTGTTAATCCAGCTATACTATACATTCCTTATTTCTTGTTCATCTTAAATTTCAGGAACAGCTCGTTGTAATGGGCGAGCATCCGCTTGCCGAGGTTGTCGTAGACCTCCAGGCGGTCGGTGATTTCGGCGGGCGGGTAGAAGCGTTCGTCGCCGGAGATATCCTCCGGCAGCAGCGCCAGTCCGGGAACGTTCGGAGTGGAGTATCCCACGTATTCGGCGTTCTGGGCTGCAACTTCAGGGCGGAGCATGAAGTTGATGAACTGGTGCGCCCCCTCTACATTGGCTGCTGTCTTCGGAATGACCATGTTGTCGAACCATTTGTTCGACCCTTCCTCAGGTACTACATAGTCAAGCTTGTCGTTCTCGTCCATAATCTCGGATGCATCACCGGACCAGACGATCCCGACCGCCGCCTCTTCATTAGCCAGCAGCATCTTGATCTCGTCACCGACGATAGCCTTAACGTTAGGCGAGAGCTTGTTCAGCTTGGACAACGCCTCCTGCAGATGATCCTCGTTGGTATCGTTGACCGAATAATGCAGGCTGTTCAGCGCCATGCCCATTACCTCGCGGGCCCCGTCCACCAGGAAGATGTCATTGTTCAGCCTGCTGTCCCACAGGGAGTTCCAGCTGCTGAAATCAATATCTCCTGTCATCTCCGGGTTATAAATAATGCCCACTGTTCCCCAGAAATAAGGGACCGAGTACATATTACCCGGATCGAAGGACAGATCCATGAACCTGGAATCCACATTTTCCAGGTTCGGAATCTTGCTGTGATCCAGCGGCAGCAGCAGGTTCTCCTCACGCATCTTGGCGATGGCATAGTCGGATGGCACAACAACGTCAAAGACTGTTCCGCCCTGCTCCACCTTGGTCAGCATTGCTTCATTGGAATCAAAGGTCTGGTAGATGACCGTGATTCCGGTCTCCTCCTGGAACTGCTCCAGCAGATCAGGATCGACATAATCGCCCCAGTTGTAGATCGTCAGCGTATTGCCCCCAGTATATCCTTCGGCCGAGTTCAGGCGCATTGCAAGGAACATCAGACCGAAGGCAACCAGCAGAATGGCCAGAAAAGCATTTGCCAGCTGTTTCATCTCGGCACCCCCGCTTCCGCTACAGGCTCCGCTACAGCAGCGGACGGCTTGCTCTTGCGCTGATTCAGGAAGTAGTAGCCGACGACCAGCAGAATGGTAAAGAGGAAGATCAGGGTAGACAGCGCATTGATCGACAGCGATACCCCCTGCCGGGCCCGGGAATAGATTTCGACGGGGAGTGTGGCGTAGCCATTGCCCGTTACGAAGAACGTTACTGCAAAGTCATCCAGGGAATAAGTCAGCGCCATAAAGAATCCGCTGAAGATCCCCGGCTTGATGATCGGCAGAATAACCTTGGTCAGTACACTCATCCGGCTTGCCCCGAGGTCGCGGGCGGCATCAGTCAGTGTCGGGCTCATCTCCTGCAGATGCGGCAGAATCATCAGCACGGCAATCGGAATGCTGAACGCCACATGGGAGAGCAGTACCGAGGTGAAGCCGAGCTGGATACCGGCAATCGTGAACAGGATCAGGAACGATGCACCGATGATGACGTCCGGGCTTACGATCAGGACGTTATTCAGCGAGAGCAAGGCGTTCTTTGAACGCCGTCTGCGGCTGCGGTGAATCGCCAGTGCCCCTATAACGGCAATCAAGGTGGCAATCGACGAAGAGAGCAGCGCAATAACAAGCGTGTTGATTACGATAATGATCAGTCGTGTATCCTGCAGCACCTCACGGTAATAATCGAGCGTGAAGCCCTCGAACTTATGCATCGTGCCGCCGCTGTTGAATGAATAGTACATCAGATAGAAAATGGGTGCATACAGGACAACAAAGACCAGCACCAGATATATATTAGCGATTCCGTTTTTATTTTTCATGCCGCACCCCTTTCCGTGAGCTGCCGGTCAGAAGCATGAACAGCGCCATAATTACGATCAGGAACACGGCAACCGTCGAGCCCATGCCCCAGTCCTGCGTAACAAGAAAGTGCTGTTCTATGGCGGTACCCAGCGTAATGACCCGGTTGCCGGCAATCAGGCGTGTAATCATAAACAGCGACAGCGCCGGAATAAATACCGCCATACAGCCGGAGCGTACCCCGGAGATCGTCAGCGGAAAAATAACCCTGCGGAACGTCGTCCACCCGGAAGCGCCGAGATCACGGGCAGCGTCTACAAGGGACAGATTCAGCTCCTCGAGGGCACTGTAGATCGGCAAAATCATAAACGGAATGAAGATGTACACCGATACAAACACAAAGCTGAACCCGGTGAACAAAATCTGCTGCTCCCCGATTCCCAGGACATCGAACAGGCTGTTAACCGGCCCGAAGGTGCCAAAAATCCCGATGAACGCATACGTCTTCAGCAGCAGGTTGATCCAGGTTGGCAGGATGATCAGCAGCAGCCACAGCTGTTTATGCTTCGTGCGGGTCAGCAGATAGGCTGCCGGGTACGCAACAAGCAGCGAAAATGCTGTAATCAGGAACGCATACCAGAAGGAGTTCAGCATCATTTTCATATATACCGGTGTAAAGAAGTTCACGTAGTTATCCAGTGTAAGCTTCCCGTCCAGATCAAACAGCGAATAGTAAATAATCAGCAGCACCGGCGCGATGACGAATAAGGCAATCCAGAGGTAATAAGGGATGAGATAATACGACCGGCCCTTATTGGTCATGGCTCTCTACCTCGCCGTAAGCTTCCAGACGTCTGTCGAATTCTTCCTCCGTTTCGCCGAAGCGCATAACATGAATCGCTTCCGGGTCAAAATAAAGCCCGATCTCGCTGCCTACCTCCGCCTTACGGGTAGAGTGAACCAGCCATTCATGGCCGGATTCATCGTAGCAGCTGATTTCATAGTGCACCCCGCGGAACAGCTGGGAATCTACGCGCACCTTCAGCTTGCCCTGCTCAAGCGGGGAGATCTCCAGATCCTCCGGACGGATAACAATCTCCACTGCTTCATTCGGCCGCAGCCCGGCATCCAGACATTCAAACCGGCGGCCGCCCCATTCCACCAGATAATCCTCGATCATCACACCCGGTACAATATTCGACTCCCCGATGAAGTCGGCAACGAAGCGGTTAATCGGCTCATCGTATATATCATTTGGCGTACCGCTCTGCTCGATTTTCCCTTTGTTCATGACAAAGATCCAGTCCGACATCGCCAGCGCTTCCTCCTGGTCATGCGTGACGAAGATGAAGGTAATCCCCAGCCGCTGCTGCATTTCCCGCAAAATATACTGCATCTCGGTACGCAGCTTCAGATCAAGCGCAGACAGCGGCTCGTCCAGCAGCAGTACCTGCGGCTCGTTAACGATCGCCCGCGCAATCGCCACACGCTGTCTCTGGCCGCCGGACATTTCATTAATTGCACGCTGCTCATAGCCCACAAGGTTGACGAAACGCAGCGCTTCCTGCACCTTTTGGGTGATGACATCCTTTTTAAGCTTCTTGATGCGCAGTCCGAAGGCCACATTCTCGAACACATCCAGATGCGGAAACAGGGCATAATCCTGAAATACCGTATTGACCTGCCGCTCGTTGGCGGGAATGTGGTTGATCATTTTTCCGTTCAGATAAATAGAACCTTCCGTCGGCTCTGCAAAGCCGGCAATCAGACGCAGAATGGTCGTCTTGCCGCAGCCGGAGGGGCCAAGCAGTGTATAGAACTTGCCGCGTTCAATTTCGAAGCTGACGCCTTTTAACACGGCCTCCTCATCATCATACTGCTTAGTAACCTGGTCAAAAGAAATAATAGTGCCTTCCGGGGTAGCTATAGCCAACAACCTCCCTTACCTTATGTAATACAACCTATTTTACCCTCATCTCGCAGAGCGCAATCGGCGCCTTCCGGCGAAGAAACGCCGCACCGACAATTCCGCCCCTGCTTCGACAACATTTCATATTATATAGCATATCGGATCAATCCCATATATGCGATAACGTACAATGTAAAAACTCCGGCGGATTCTTAACAAGTTCGTAAAATATGGCCCCTGCACGCCCGTTTTGAAGTGCTATAATGAAAACGGCTGAAAACAGCCTGTAAATTCCTCCTTTTACGAAAGAAGATGACAAACATGAACGAGGGGTTACAAGACCGCCTTGAGAAATTTGGATTATCCCTTTATATGATACGGATTACGCTGGCCGCTTCACTGTCCTGGCTGGCTGTACACGGCCTTTACGGCGACCAGTATTTATACTTTGCACCGCTTGCTGCCATTCTCATTACACAGGGCACCGTTAAAGCCTCACTTGAAAAGGGGTGCTACCGGCTGCTCGGCATTGTGCTTGGCGGAGCGGTCAGCCTGATCGTAGGCCGCTTCCTGGACATAGGCATCGTCTCACTTCTGCTGATCCTGCTGATCGGCATCGGAGTTGCCACCGCCTGCCGGATAAATGTTCAGGCCGTTTCCCAGGTCGGGGTAACGTCGGTGCTCGCGCTTACCTTTTACCATGATCATTATGTTGTATGGAGACTCGCAGAGACGCTGATCGGCGTACTGATTGCCCTCCTGATTAATATGATTATCGTTCCGCCGAAGGGCTTCGATAAGGTGAAGGGTCTGGCTCTTGAAGGGAGCCTGCTGCTGGCTGATTCCCTAAGCGGACTTGCCGCAGGCGGCAAAGCCGGGGAACCGGCCAGCAGCACCCTGAAGCGCTCCTCCGCTCTGCTGGCGAAGAGCAGCAGCCTGCAGAAGGAGCTGCTGTACACTCTGTCACATTATCCTTGCCGTAAAGAAATGCACGGACTGGCCGAGGCTACGGCGCATCTGCAGAAGGTTCACTTCTATGTCCAAGAAATTGCGGAGGAGCTATCCCTGCTGCCTGCGCACTATGCCGCTTCTGACCGGATGAATGAGGTCATGGCAGCAACCGCTGACTGTATTGCACTCTACGGTGCTAGGACGCTGTCGAAAGCAGAAGCCGGACGCCCGCTTACGGAATCTGCGCGTCACGCCCGCGAGCTGCAGCTCTCCTGGTTCGCTGAGCTGCAGGGGCACTGTCCGCTCACAGCCATCCGCGATCTCGGCGCTGTGTTCTCCCATCTGAACCGTGTGCTTGATGTTATCGAGCAGGCCGGTTACGCAGCAGTTTCTGCTGCAGCCCTGCCGGCAAGAAGCGAAGCTGCCCGCAGTATCCCTCTTGTTAACAAAGGACTCTCCCACAAGCTGTAAGCGTAGGAGAGTCTTTTTTTTTGTAGTCCCGGTGTGCGGATTGGAGTTCAAGCCCCACTGCCGGCTGTTGCACCCTACTACGGCTGCGATTTTTTAGATAAAATCACAGTTGAAAACTTGCTGCACAAGTATTAAAATAAGGATTATTTGCAGCAACCACTAAAATCCAGTACTATAGTACCAGTTAAGAATTCTTTATTGTCGATCACGGTCGAATAAATGACCTCATGCTGAATGTTTATCTTCGTCTCATGTATAAAGGCAAACTGTCTGAAAGGGCAGGACGCAAAGCAATGGGCCTAATCATGCGCATTCGGCATTTATGGCTGCCAGGCTGCCGGTTTCTGATAATCGAAAAAAGAGAGGTTATAAACAATGCCGCATCACACTCTTGATCAGCCACGGCATGCGTTCAGCGCCATGCCTGCCTTCATTGCCGTCCATTCTCTTACTTCTACTCTCCCCTTCATACCGCCAATCGGATCTGCCGGGCATGAGGAGAAGAATGGAATGATTATCGTGCAGAATGACCAGATCTTTATTACTCCCCCTTTACCCGGCGGCAAAGCTGCCGTCATCTCTGCCATTCACCCCGTCGTGCTCAGAATTAACCGGACCAGAGCAACAGAGCCCGCCGCTATTACTTCATCTGACCAGCTGAGCTGGGAAATCAGCGAGAAGCCGCAGTACCAGATTACCGTTTCCGAAGACGGGCTCAGCGCCTATTTTACGCTCTACCGTGTAGAGAAGTATGCCTGGAAGCTGGTCAATTGCCCCGCTTCGGCCAAGGTATGTGTCCGGGCTGAGCCGAACTATGATCTGCTGCTCTCGAAGCTGACTGTGAACCAGATTGTAGCCGACCTATCCAAGAGCTCCTTCATCCCGAATCTAAACATTCCGGCCCTGTATGCAGAGCTGAATAATCCGACCTATCAGCCGGTCTGTATTGCTGTAGGCAAGGCCCCGCTCCCGGGCAAAAAAGGGCGGATTGAGCCGGAGGCAAGGCTGTCTTTAATAACAGAAGCGTTCAGCACAAGCGGAGCCTCCGGTCCACAGTCTGCAGCGGATTCTTCCGGAATGGGACCTTTCCGGGTACGGACAGGGGAGGTATTGGCCTGCAAGCTGCCCCCGGAAGAGGGAATGCCCGGGTACGATGTGTTCGGCGGTATCTTGCCCGCTCCGCAGCCGGAGGATATATCTCTTACATACTCCGGCTGCTGCCGGCTGCTGCCGAACGGGAAGATTGTCTCACAGCGCGAAGGCCGGCCGCGCTTTACGGGCTGGGATACCACGGCTATGCGTATTGATTTTCCGGAAACCTACGTCTTGCCGGACCATATGGATGCTGCTGAAAGGACCCTTATTTTCGCAGGGGATATCACAGCACCGCAGGGAATCGGGGAGCATTACACTATAGAAGCAATAGGGAACGTATACATCTCCGGTGACGTCCGTCATGCTGTGATAGCAGCCACCGGCAGCGTAATTATCCGCGGCAGGGTTACAGACAGCCACATTTACAGCGGTGAATGCGGGGCAAGACAGCACCGGCTGTATAAGTGCCCTGAACAGCTGATAGAGGAACTAAGCCTGCTACGGAATGCTGCCCGGCTGCTCGAGAGCAATCTTCGCTCCCGCCAGCAGCCGGTGAAATACGGGCTGGTCGTGCTGCACCTGCTTGAAGGTAAATACATCCATCTCCCCGGCATGCTGCGCGGACTGCAGGAGCTACTTGCCGGAGACGATCCGGCTGCTCCTATGGATACAAGGCAGCTGAAGTATATGCTGGAAATTTTTCTGCACCCCGGACAGTTCACGGAATTCATTAACGATGATGTAGTCGGCACCTTCCTGAATCTGCTGGAGGAACTCAGGGACGGAGTATTTCATATGCACGAGGGAAATGTGCGGATTAATATTGCCGGGGCAGAGGACAGTCTGCTCCAGTCGGGAGGCGACCTGCATATTCACGGGGAAGGCACTGTTAACACCACCCTGCGGGCAGCGGGTAATATCCGCTATATACCGGCAGATTCGGTATGCAGCGGCTCCACGGCCGAGGCGGGGCAATCCATTGTATTGCAGCAGGCCGGAGCGGCAGCAGGACAAAGATCACTGCTGACAGCAGGGCATAAAATCTCCGTCCGGCAAATCTCAGGCACCAGCATCCATATCGGGGGCTACAGCGCCGAGATTGATACTCCGGCGGGGGAGACCGTATTTACCGCCCAGAGCCTGCGGTTAAGAAATCAGGCTTAATGAACAGACAAGAGCCTGCAGTCTGCCTCCCGGGGCAATCTGCAGGCTCTTGTCTATCAAGGTCATCCCTCGCTGCGGCGCAGCTCTCCTCCTCCGCCCGGATGCTCCCTCCTGCTTCGCCCCAGCTTCACATTCACCAGGATAATGCTGCTGACGATTAGCAGCAGACCCGCGATCAGGTTAAGCGTAACATGCTCATGCAGGATCAGCACGCTTGAGCCGATTGATATCAGCGGAATCAGAAAAGTATACGAGCCTACCTTTCCCGCCTCTCCTTCATTAATGAGTTTAAAGTACACCATCCAGCCGAGTGCGATAACGAATACAGCGATAAACAGTGTATTCACAATAAAAGCGCTGCTCCAGGTAATGGCCGACCAGCTCTCTGTAACCGATCCGGCAGCCAGCAGGATCAGGCCCCCGAGCATAATCTGCATGGCAGTCAGCCACAGCATATCCACCCGGGCCGCATTCCGCTTCATATACACGGTGCCGAGGGCCCAGCACAGTGCGCTGGCCAGTGCCAGCAGCACTCCGGCTGCCGAGATGCTGCCGGTAAATCCGCCGATGCTAAGCGCTGCAACCCCGGAGAAGCCAAGCAGCAGGCCGAATATTTTCAGTCCGTACATGCTCTCTCCCAGCCAGATCCAGGCGAAGATGCCAAGCAGCACCGGCTGCAGAAAGACTATGGCCGAGAACAGGCCGGAGGGAACATATTGCAGGCCAATGGTCTGGAATCCGTAATAAAAGACAATGCTGAGCACAGCTGATGCCAGATAGACAGGCCACAGCCGCCGGAACTTAAGCTGCCTCCACCTTGGCAGTGCGGCTATAACCAGAATGATCCCGGCTATTACCGTTCGGATACCGGCGAACAGCAGCGGGGGCGCGTAGGTTAAGGCGATTTTGGACAGCGGCCAGTTGATGCCCCAGACAATCACCAGAAAAGTAAGCAGTATGACTGTTTTACTGCGTTGCGACATTGTGTTCACCTCTTGTTTCTTAGTCAATCCAAATGATACAATATCCGTATCCATAATTGAAATGCATTATTATCATGAGAGGCATACCATATTTGTTATGAACAATAACCAGATTCTTTTATTTGTCAAAATTGCCGAGACCGGCAGCTTCACCAAGGCCGGCCAGGAGCTGAACATGACCCAGCCGGCGGTCAGCCGGGCCATTTCCGCCCTGGAGACCGAGCTTGACGTCAAGCTGCTGCTGCGTGACCGCCGCAGCGGGCTGATGCTTACCGAGGTGGGCAAGCGTGTACTGATCATTTTCCGGGAAATTCTCGGCGGGTTCAACAAAGTGGAGCAGGAGGTCTCCGCAGAAAAGGGACTGGAGAAGGGCCTTATCAGGATCGGGGCTTTTCCGGTTGCCGCTGCGTACTTTGTACCGAAGATCATCCGTTCCATTACGGCCAGGTATCCCGGTATAGACATTTCTGTCCATGAGGGCTCGGTAGCTGAGGTGAAGGAGTGGCTGGAGACCCGCCAGATTGATGCCGGGCTGATTATTCCGCCGCTGGAGGAGTTCGAGACGATACCACTGTTCCGGGAGAAGCTCTATGCCGTGCTGCCTGAAGGCCATCCGCTGGGCCATAATAAGATTGTCCGCGTAAAGGATCTGGAGCAGGAGCCGATGATGATCTGCCGGGCCGGATACGAACCTCCGGTTATTGATCTGTTCAGACGCGCCGGCAGCGAGCTTAATGTAAAATATGTGGTCAACAGCTACAGTACGGCGCTGAACATGATTAAGGAGGGGCTGGCTGTCGGTGTGCTCTCAGAGCTTTCGCTGCTCGCACCGCCCGGCAACGTCATCGTCCGTGAGCTCTCACCGGATGCCCACCGCGATGTACATATTGCTGTCCATTCACTGGAGGAAGCCTCGATTGCAGTCAGGCTGCTGATTGATACCGCTTTGGAGCTGTTCGCGGAAGACGGCGGGCTGAACCCGTCACTAAACCATTCAAAGGAGTGACTGTCTTGAAATTTAACCGTTTAGGCAACAGCGGACTGCAGGTATCCGCCCTGGGCCTTGGAACCAATGCATTTGGCAAGCGGGCCGATGAAGATACCTCGATCAGGATTATCCATACCGCCCTGGATCAGGGCATCAGCTTCATAGACACTGCCAATATTTATGCCGGTACCGAATCAGAACGGATTATCGGGCTGGCGCTGGAAGGCAGACGCCAGAATGCCGTGCTGGCCACCAAAGCAGGCTTGCCGCGGGCTGACGGCAGCGGCGGCTCCTCACGCCGGCATCTGATGACGGAGCTGGAAGGCAGCCTTCGCCGCTTGAAGACGGATTATGTGGATCTGTACCAGATTCACACCTTCGATCCTTATACTCCGCTTGATGAGACACTGCGCACGCTTGATGATATGGTCTCCTCAGGTAAGGTCCGCTATATCGGTGCTTCCAACTATGCCGCCTGGGAGCTGATGAAGGCGCTGGGAATCAGCGAGGCGCGGGGCTATATGAAGTACACCTCGATCCAGTGCAGCTATTCACTGGCTGACCGCACGCCGGAGAACGAGCTGCTGCCGCTCTGTCTGGACCAGGGACTGGGCATCATCCCGTATTTCCCGCTTGCCGGCGGAATTCTGACCGGTAAATACAGCGGCGGGGCTCCGGCCGGTTCGCGCGCAGAGACCGATCCGAACTTCAGCCGTTTCCTCACTCCCGAGCGGATCGGGCTGGGCAACGAGGTTAGCCGGATAGCTGACGAGCTCGGCACCACACCTACCGCCCTGTCACTGGCCTGGCTAATGCACCAGCCAGCCGTATCCACCGTCATTGTAGGCGCCACGCGGCCGGAGCAGGTTGAGCAGAATTTGAACAGCGCCGCTTTGGGGCTGGACAAGCAGATACTGGAGCGTCTGGACCAAGCCAGCCGTCCGTTCCGCGGCGGCGAGCCGTTTGCATTCTACCGTCTGCCGTAAGAGCAGACGCCAAAAAAAGCCTATAGCTCCGCTCCGCCGGATTCCGGCCGGGGCTGCTATAGGCTTTTATACATAATTACACTATGAATTATACAACGGCCATGAACCGCTCCATATCCTCCTGAACCGTTGTAATGCCGCCGATACCGAAGTTGTCGACCAGCACCTTAGCCACGTTAGGCGACAGGAAGGCCGGCAGTGTAGGTCCGAGATGGATGTTCTTCACACCCAGATGCAGCAGGGCCAGAAGTACGATTACCGCTTTTTGCTCATACCAGGCAATGTTGTAGGCAATCGGCAGGTCGTTGATATCATCCAGGCCGAACACTTCCTTCAGCTTGAGGGCAATAACGACAAGGGAATAGGAATCATTGCACTGGCCGGCGTCGAGTACACGCGGAATTCCGCCGATTGCGCCGAGATCAAGCTTGTTATATTTATACTTCGCGCAGCCTGCAGTAAGAATAACGGTATCTCCCGGCAGCTCGGAAGCAAAGTCCGTGTAGTAATTACGGCTCTTCATCCGCCCGTCACAGCCTGCCATGACGAAGAACTGCTTGATTGCCCCTGTCTGCACCGCTTCAACCACCTGATCCGCCACATTCATAACCGCCGCATGTGCGAAGCCGCCGACAATTTCGCCGGTTTCAATCTCTGTCGGAGCAGCGCATTCCTTGGCCTGGGCGATAATCGCCGAGAAGTCCTTCTTGCCGTCTTCACCGGAAGGAACATGCTGTACACCCGGGAAGCCGGTATTGCCTGTCGTATACAGACGGTCTTTATAGCTGTCCTTAGGCGGTACGATGCAGTTCGTAGTCATCAGAATCGGACCATTGAAGCTGGCAAATTCCTCGTTCTGCTTCCACCAGGCGTTGCCGTAGTTGCCGACAAAATGGCTGTACTTCTTGAAAGCCGGATAATAGTGGGCCGGCAGCATTTCGCTGTGTGTATACACGTCCACCCCGGTACCTTCTGTCTGCTTCAGCAGCTCCTCCATGTCCTTCAGGTCATGCCCGCTGATCAGGATTCCCGGATTACGGCCTACACCAATGTTAACCTTGGTAATTTCAGGATTGCCGTATGTGGTTGTATTGGCCTGATCAAGCAGAGCCATGACATCCACACCGAATTTGCCGCATTCCAGAACCAGAGCGGTAAGCTCACCTGCACTCAGACTGTCATCCAGTGTCGCAGCAAGGCCCTTTTCCATAAAAGCATGCGAGCCGGCATCACCGAAGCCCAGCACTGCTGCATGCTCCATATAAGCCGCCATCCCCTTCAGCCCGTAAGTCAGCAGCTCCCGCAGGGACCGTACATCTTCATTTTCCGTTGCCAAAACACCTACCGTCTCCGACTTGGCAATCAGCTCTTCATCGGTTTCAGCGTTCCATACTGCCGCATCATGATCAGCAAACTCCGCTGCCGCCCCGGCCTGCTTCAGCCGGCTGCTCCACTGGTCACGCAATTGAAGTCCCGTCCGTACTCTGGATGTAAAGGCTTCGGGTACAAAATTCGCATTCGTTATTGTTGCAAACAGGCTCTCTATAATGAATTTATCGGTAACGGAGTCGGTCATGCCAAGCTCCCGGCCTTTGCGTGCGAAGATGGAGATTCCTTTAAGGGTATAAATCAGCAGGTCCTGAAGATTGGCTACCTCACTGGTCTTGCCGCACACCCCCTGAATGGTACAACCTGTTCCTTTCGCCGCTTCCTGACATTGAAAACAAAACATGCTGCTCACTTGGCGTTCACTCCCTCAATATTAGTATTGTCTCGCTGGCAGGGCACCGTTCGTCCCGCCTTTACAGTTACTGAATATTGTAGTAGACTTTCGCCATACAATCGGTAACGGATGTTACCGATTAAATTTAAATGTGGAGGAAGCCAATGACACCTGATACCGCCGTCCTGCAGTCCTGTCTGCTGTTCCGGGGCAAGTCCGCGGAAGAATTGGAGCTCCTCCTGCACAAAATGATCTATACGGTAGCCTCCTACCAGAAAAATATGCTGATCTTCTCTGAAGGGGATACTGCAGACCGGATCGGCATCATCCTCTCGGGGAGGGTGGAGGTACAGAAAACCCATCCAACCGGCAGCGGTGTGACCATTGCACATCTGAGTGCGGGACAGACCATCGGTGAAGCCGTGCTGTTCCGCAAGGAGAACCTCGTTCCGGCCACCGTCACGGCTACCGGCCCCTGCCTGATCATGTTTATCAGCAAGCAGGAGCTGCTGAGGCTCTTCTCTGCCGATACGGACATCCTGAACCGGTTTATTGAGAATCTGTCCGAACGGCTGGTGCTCGTTAACCGTAAAATCGAAATGCTGTCCGCAGGTCCCTTGCGGCGACGGATGATTCATTTTCTGCTGGAGCAGGCGGTGCAGCAGGGCTCGGACCTGATCCGCCTGCCGTTCAGCCGCAAGGAGTGGGCCGAGCATCTGAACACAGCCCGGCCGTCGCTCTCCCGCGAAATGGGGTATCTGCGCGATACAGGCTGGATACAGTTCAAGGGCAGCCGCATTACACTGCTCGACCGCAAGGCGATGCATGACTATATCCGCACTGACAGCCAGGATACCGGCCAGGATAAATAACCGTTTGATACACGTATAGAGGGATACACCGTGCCTGAAGGAAGCTAATGTGAACAAGAAAGCGGGGGAAGTACAGGAATGGAACGCAAGCAGGTATTTACAGGCTCACCCTGGGAATCATCCGTCGGCTACTGCCGGGCGCTAAGAATCGGGGACCGGATTGAGGTAGCCGGCACAACCGCTATGCAGAACGGGGAGGTTGCCTTTGCAGGCAATCCGTATGAACAGGCTAAATTTGTTCTGCAGACGATTGAACAGGCACTGAAAGATCTTGGCTCCGGCATGAATCACGTAGTCCGGACAAGAATGTATGTTACAGACATCTCACAATGGGAGGAATACGGCAGGGCACACGGCGAATTTTTCCGTGATATTCAGCCGGTTGCCACTATGGTTGAGGTTAAGGCGCTGATTGATCCGCAGCTGCTGATCGAGATTGAAGCAGAGGCGGTTATCCCGCAATCCCTGTAGAGCCGTCTCCTTAAGCAGCACTCTGAACTATATGTATGCACACAACACAAGGCTGCCGTCTCTGTACAAGAGTCGGCAGCCTTGCTGTCTAATCTAATGAAGTTAGCCCGCCCGTCTCTCCTTCACCCATTCTGCCACATCCTGCTGCGGGATCGGCTTGCTGATGAAGTAGCCCTGGATCTTGTCACAGCGGGTACGCTCCAGAAAAGCGAGCTGTTCCGGCGTCTCCACCCCTTCAGCGGTGACGCCCAGCCCCATATCGTGCCCGATAGTGACAATCGAACGGGCCAGCGACATGTTGTTAGGGGTATCAATGCTGTCGATGAACGATTTGTCGATTTTGAGTGTTGTAATCGGCAGCTGCTTCAAATAGCTGAGGGAGGAATAGCCTGTCCCGAAATCGTCGAGGGCAATGCCGATTCCCTTTGCCTTCAATGCCTCCAGCTTCGAGCTGATCTTCTCAAAAGACTCCATGAAGATCGACTCCGTAATCTCCAGCTCCAGGTATTCCGGGGGCAGTCCGGTCTCCTGCAGAATATCCAGCACCATATCCGTGAAATCCTCCAGCATCAGCTGAATTACAGAAATATTTACGGAGATATGGTAGCTTCCGCGGCTCTTTGCATTCAAATCTTTAATGAACCGGCAGGCAGTCCGGAGCACCCATTCCCCTATCGGGACAATGAGCCGGCAGTCCTCGGCAATTTTGATGAAGGACAGCGGTGATACAAAACCAAGCACCGGACTGTTCCAGCGGATCAGCGCCTCAAAACCCCAGATCTCGCCGGAAGCCGTGTCTACCAGCGGCTGATAATGCAGCGACAGCTCCTGATTGGAGATCGCGCTGCGCAGATATGTTTCGATGACCATCCGCTCGTCGAAATGCTGCTGCATATCCCGCCCATAGACGACATAGGTTCCTTTTCCCGCTTCCTTTGCCTTATACATCGCTATATCGGCGTTCTTCAGCAGCTCTTCCGCATTCCCCCCGTTCTCAGGATATTGTGCGATCCCGATACTGGTAGAGATATGGACAATGCTGGCCTGCAGCTCGAACGGTTCCTTGAAGCCCTGTACCAGGGATTCAGCATAGGCAATAACTTCACTGAAGCCTCTGTTGTCCCGGAACAGGATAACGAATTCATCTCCGCCGAACCGGAAATGCCTGCTGCGGCCATCCCCCAGCTTCAGCAGCCGTTCGCCTACTTTTACAAGCAGCTCGTCGCCAAAGGTATGCCCCAGTGTATCATTAATGTATTTAAAATTATCTATATCGAGAAAAAACAGGGCCGCATGCCCGCCCGCATGCTCTTTAATGAACTGCCCCAGCGCTTCTGCCAGCGACAGGCGGTTAGGGAGTCCGCTCAGCACATCATTATAGGCCAGCAGCCGGTACTTCTCCTCACTGGTCTGCAGCAGCGACTGGTTCTCCACCACCTTGTTATACTGCTCAAGCAGCTCATCCTGCAGTGCAGTAAGCTCCTCATAGGTGGATTCCAGCTCCTGATAACTCATCTGCAGCTTGCTCTCATAGCCCTTGCGGTCCGTCACATCAACCATAGAGCCGGCAAACCGGACGAAGCCGCCGCCGGAACTCCGCAGAACCTTGCCCCGGGCCTGGAACCATTTGTACTCCCCTGATTTGCTCTGAATCCTGAATTCACTATAGTAATAGGAGGTACGGCCTTCCAGATGATTAGCGCGCTGGCGGCTCTCCTCACCGGCATCCTCAGGGTGGATCAGCCCCATCCATCCGCCTTGGGCCTCGTTCACTTCATCCCGTTCGTATCCAAGCAGCTCATACCAGCTGTCCGAGAAATAATAGGTCATACTCGACATATCGACATCCCAGATTACCGCATCTGAGCCGTAGGTCGCCACCGCGAAGCGCTCATTGCTTTTCTCCAGATTGCTGCGTATCCTCTTCACAAGCTGTACATAGAACAGCAGGATCAGAATAAAGGACACCAGCACAGCAAATGCCGAAATAATACTCAGCACAAGCACCTTATACGTTTCGTAAAAAGAAAACGGCGTATTAATAACCTCGCTGCCCTCCGGCAGTTTTTTGACAGAGACTCCGAATCTCTGCAGTTCATTGTAATCAAAAACATCGCGGACGCTGCTGTTATCAACAACCGGTATATCATCCGCCTTTTCACCTTCCAGAATCCTTACAGCCAGTCCGGCCGCTGTCTGCCCCTGGATCATGCCGCTGATCAGGCTTCCGCCGAAGGCGCCGTGATTCAGGCCGAAATCATAGATATGGTATACCGGGACACTGCTGCTCCCACCCAGCTCTCCGGAAAAACGGTCAAACTCAACTGTACGCCCTGTCGAATCGCTATAGTATGTAGTCATAAGCACAATACTGTCAGATGAAAGATCCGATACCTGATCGAGAATTTCCTGTTTGGAGAGGCGGTTCATAGGATGCAGCTGCAGCGAGGGGTTCAGTGCTGAAAGCTGTTCCTTGACCATTGTTCCGGTGGACAGGCCGCTTTCCGTATTATCATATAAGATGTAGACATTGTTGATAAAGGGATTAATCTCCATCGCCATCTGGATCGTTTTGAGGGGGTTGATTTTTTCTATGACACCTGTAATATTGCCGGGATCCCCCAGGCTCTCCACCCCCAGCTCATTAATACCGCTGAAGATAATCGGCGCATTGTCCAGAATCTCCCCGCGGTACTTCAGCGCGAAGCTCAGCGCAGCATCATCCGTGGTCATAACCGCATCGATATGAACGGACTGATACTTCAGCTTGATAGTCTGATAGAAGTGCTTGAGATTGTCTTCGCCGGGGTAACGCTTCCAGTCCATATACTCACTGTAGATCAGCGGTTGTCCGGGTGCACTTTTAAGAGTCTGCTCAATCCCGGCTCCCTGCTCGTCCGTCCAGGCGAACCCTTTGTGATAGGAATGCAGCACCAGCACATTTGGCGGCGGCAGCTCTTCTGCACTTGCCGGTGCAGGCTGGCTGAACACTCCGCAGAGCAAAAATAACAGCACGAGCCATCTAAATCCCTTGAGATTGATATGTCTTACGTCCATGTTTACACTCCCATTCATCCATCTCAAAGTTAAAAAACGGAAGGCTTCGACAATAACTCATTTGGGTAAACCCCTTCCCCCATCCTCTTTTATCCGGGAAAATGTTAACTGCCGCTCAGTTCGGGACATGCTGCTTATGTATAGGCTTATGGGAGTGAATCAATTGTGCGGTGACGGTGACTTTCTTATATTTAATTATAGGGTGAAACACTAATTTTTGAAATAAAGAATAGCGTAAATTGTCAGATATATAGAACCAGAAAACATCCGGTAAACGGGATGATCAGCCGACTGCCAATAATAGGAATTAACAGTGAAGTAAAACGCCCCGTAAATAGACACCTGCCCCGGCAGCACGATAAAATGAAGCTGCTAAGAACCGCTCAGACAGGAGGCTTACCATGCCTACAATTAAAGACGTTGCGCTAAAAGCAGGCGTCTCGGTCACCACCGTCTCCCGGGTGCTGAATAACAGGGGATATTTAAGCGAGGAACTGAAGAAAAAGGTAGTTCAGGCCATGGACGAGCTGAACTACCGCCCCAATGAGCTGGCCCGCTCACTTAGCCGTTCCAGGTCCAATATTATTGGACTGATTATCCCCAGCGTGGCACATCCTTTTTTCGGGGAGCTTACCGGCTATATTGAGGAGCATGCCTATCATAGCGGCTGCAAGCTGCTGCTATGCAACTCACAGCAGGACAAGCAGAAGGAGCTGGAGTATATCGATATGCTGCGCGCCAGCCGGGTGGACGGGATCATTATGGGCAGCCACACGCTGGAGGTAGAGGCCTATCAGCAGATGAATCTGCCTCTGGTCAGCTTTGACCGGCAGATTTCGCCCGCTATCCCATACGTCTGCTCCGATAACTATCAGGGCGGCGTGCTGGCAACCCGGCTCTTGATTGAAAAGGGCTGCCGGCAGCTGGCCCATATCGGCGGACATCCCGGACTGAACATTTTGTCCGGACTCCGCTTTGAGGCGTTTGCCGCTACAGCGCAGGCGCAGCATATCCCGTATGCCCTGCTGCATACGGATGACAACAGCTTCGATGTCAAGGCCTACGAGCGGCTGCTCGCGCAGCTGTTCCGCGAGCAGCCCGGCACGGACGGCATCTTTGCCGGCAGCGACATCATCGCCGCCTATGCGCTCAAGGCCTGCCGGGAGCATGGCCGGCGGGTGCCGGAGGATGTGCGGATTGTCGGCTATGACGGCATCGCCCTGCGCAGCATGCTCGGGCCTGCACTCAGCACCATCCGCCAGCCGATCGAGGCTATGGGCAAGCTGGCCGTCGATCTGATCCTCCGCCAGGTGCACGGCGCTCCGGTCTCGGCACAATACGTGCTCCCGGTCGAGCTGGAGACAGGAGAGACGACCTGAGGGACAAGCGGAGCCCGGGTTAGGCGTTGGTGGCGGCGGGGCCGCGGGCGTGATGACGGCGGGACGTTGATGGCCGCGAGGCGTTGGTGACGGCGGGCGTGATGGCGGCGGGGCGTTGATGGCGGCGGGGCGTGATGGCGGCGAGGGGTTGATGACAGCGGGCGTAGATAGGTTGCTAATAATACCCGCTATTGATCAAATGCTACGCTTGAACGGGCCAGGTATCGTTCCAGCAGCTCACGGGAACGGCACTTTAGGGCGGAAGTAACCCAGTATTAGACACGTTGCTGTATATTTCGACAGCATACGATATTTAGTCGTTCACCTAGCAACCACTCCTAATAATTAGGAGTGGTCGCCTTAATAGCTGTGCTTCATTAATCTCTCCGTGATATGTCTGCAGACGTCTACACTTTAGTTAAAATGATAAACTCGCCGGATAGTTAAGTGGATTTTCGCAACCTAATTATCCAGACTCCCCCGGAATTTAGCGATTAAATGGAAAATGTCCAACTAATACCTAACATCCCCTTATTAAAAGGAAATTGGCGTCAAAATAAATGGCGAAAATCCAACTAATCCTGTTTTACGTCCAGAAATGCCGGTTTTAGGTGGCGAATTTCCACCTAAATTCTGGACAGTCAGGGCGTTGGCGGTACTTCTGAAGTATTAAAGAAGAATAGAGCCAGCCGTTTCCATTATTCATCTCAACCAATAAGACTCGGACACTGGCAGCTATTTCAAGGTCCAAAGCTCGTATAGTTAATCCGGCAGAAAACAAGAAATCCCTCTACACCCACTTTGTCGGGTAAAAAGGGACTCTTTCAACATAAACACGGTGTACGGTGTACGGTGTACGGTGTACGGTTACTGTTACTGTTACTGT
>NZ_CCDG010000097.1 GCF_000723885.1 Paenibacillus camerounensis | reverse complement strand
ATTATGAAATTGTCTCCAGACTGCAGTTATAAGCCGGGGAGGCTGATATTTACTGGCTTTAGCTGTACATTGTGCAGTTATTCAGCTCCAGCTTACCAACTTACACTTCACCCAGCAGCCGGTCCAGCAGCTCAAACGTCTCTTTAAGCTTGTCCTTAGGTATACCGCTGTACAGATCGCCGATGCTTAGCTCATAGGAGCAGGCGTCTGGCCCGGTCTCCTTCAGCCGTGCAGCAAGGCCTACCCCGCTCTGTTCACTTAGCCGGATCAGGACCGGCTCCACCTCAGCCTTGGACAAGGCAAAATGGACATGAAACATATTGGATACCGGCACCTTCGGCAGGGTGGATACCTTACTGCAGCCGTTGAACAGCTCCGCAAGCTCCTTGGCTTCTTCGTAATACCGCCCCATTAGGCCAGCCCGCTGCCGGAAATAGTGTTGAGCCGGGAGGATATACGGGTACAGGCTGATCAGATCGCCGCCGTGCCGCCGCTTCCAGATCTTCGACTCTTCCGTAAAGTCCTCGCTGCCTGCAAGGATTGCTCCGGCGATACCGCCGATGCCTTTATATAAGGAAACATACACACTGTCAAACAGCGCACAGACCTCTGCAGCTGTCTTACCGTAATAAGGCAGCACCTCAAACAGCCGCGCCCCGTCCAGATGCAGGATGATGCCCTGCTCCCTGCAGTAGGCGGAGATCGCTTCAAGCTCAGCGTATTCCGGCAGCTGGCCGCCGATCTCGCGCTGCGGAAGCTCCAGCAGCAGACAGGCGATGTCCTCTCCGATGCTGCGGACATCGTCCAGCGTAATCAGGCGGTCCTTATCCGCCAGCAGAACGGGCTTGATATGATGCAGCTCCTTCAGCCCGTCCTGCTCATGGATTTCCAGATGGCATAACGGATGATAGGCTACCGTCTTCAGCCCCTTACGGTCAGACCAGATCCGGAGGGCGATCTGCTGGGCCATCGTTCCGCTCGGATAAAACACCGCCGACTCCTTGCCGAGCACCGCGGCCATTTCCGCCTGAAAGTCCTCAATGACTTCACCGCTGCCGTACATATCGCTTGCCATGCTGCCATTGAGATCAGCAAAAGCATGCTTGAGTACTTCCACATCCCGTTTTCCGTGTCCGGCCAGCTGAATGGAAGCCGAATGATAGGCCTCCAGCAATGTTTTTGGTTCCAGCATAAAGTGTGACTGCTCCCTTCGGGTATACTGTTCATAAGCAATGTTCTAAGATTATAGCATTTTCCGGCAGAAAACCTGATTTTTTTCAAAAAATTCACGGTTTATTCCCGGTATCTAAGGTGAAATAAGTCCTGCGCTGTGCTACAATATTGGAATTGCAAAGGCAATTGCTTAGGGAGGTTTATTACAACACCATGCTTATTATTGGTATCGCCGGCGGGACCGGTTCCGGCAAAACAACGGTAGCCCGCTCCGTTATTAACCGTCTTGGAACAGACAAAGTAACGTTCGTATCCCAGGATAACTACTATAAAGACCACTCCTCTCTCAGCTTTGAGGAACGCGGGGCAATCAACTATGATCATCCGCTGGCTTTTGACACGGAGCTGCTGATTGAGCATCTTCAATGTCTGAAGTCCGGACAAGCAGCTTACGCGCCTGTATATGATTTCACGGTTCATGCCCGGTTTACGGACAAGACCGTCGAGCTTATGCCGAACAATATTGTCATTGTTGAAGGGCTGCATGTACTGTCCGACGAGAAGCTGCGCGAACAGCTGAACATTAAGGTATTTGTCGATACCGATCCGGATGTGCGGATTATGCGCCGGGTGCTGCGCGACATTGAAGAACGCGGACGGACCATCCGTTCGATTCACACACAGTACTTAACTACTGTGAAGCCGATGCACGAGGCGTTCATCGAGCCATCGAAGAAATACGCCGACCTGATCATTCCTGAAGGCGGAGAGAACAAAGTCGGCATCGAGCTGTTGTCGGTTCTGACTGCCAAATACCTCTCTGGTGACCAGCAGTGGAGCGGAAGCTCGCGCTAAATATTAGAGCATACAGGGGCTGTGAGCAATCACGGCCCCTGTTTTTTTGTACAAAAAAACACCGGCATCATAAGATACCGGTAGCTGCAGAGAATTTTTAATGCAGGGAAGGAGAAAGCGTAAGCGTAATCTCCTTATCAAAAGGGGTCATCAGGTTAACAAGCACCGCCTTGCAGTTATTCTGCAGGTTCGCTTCCCGTACCGATGTTGCCAGATGTCCTGCCTCACCGCCGGTCAGCTCAATCCAGTCCTCCCCGCATTCATAACGGAGGGTACCGCCGCTCCAAAGATAGCGGTCCCCTCCCAGATCCTTCAGCCCGCCTGATGTAAAGCTGCCTTCATTGCCAAAAATAAAGGACAGCTGGCTCATTACCTCTCCCGGCTCTGCAGCCTGCAGACGCAGCGTCCAGCCTGTACCGGTACGCTCAGCGTCTACTTCTGCGCGGAAGGTCTGCTCATGGGTCAGCTGACGGCTATGGTGCGGGAGCAGATACCATGGACTGACTGCCGCTCCGGCAGATTCAGGCAGAAGCCCCGTTTCTACCGGCCCGTAATAGCCCTTTTTCTGCTCTCCGGTCAGCCGGTAACCCCGGGGCAGCCTGATCATCTCCTGCATAGGCACATATCCCGGGTTAAAATAAGTGGCCAGCTGCACGGCCAGCAGCCGTACTTCGCCATGGCGCAGCGCAAAAAACGATGGGGTCTCCGTCATTAGCGTTACGCTGGTAGCCCCGTCCCGGTAGCGGGTCACCGGAGCTCCGAAATCGGTGTGCAGCCGGCTGTGGAAAATCCGCCCCTGATGGCCCGCTCCCTCCATGCCGGCAAGATAGCCGTGCCGCAGAAACTCCCCGTTAAGCACGGTTTCGTATTTCACAGGGAGAGCTTCCGCCGCAGGCGGCTGCTGCAGCTCCGGCTCCAGCAGCATCCGTACCAGCACATTCACCGAGCAGACGCCGGGATTGCTGAGCGCCCGGCCGGCCCATTCAGCCATGCCGGCAAATACGGGATCATTATCCAGCCGGGCAAGGATAGCATACGGCAGATAATAAGGGGACAGGTCATGTACATGCCCCAGATCCTGCCGCCCGGAGTAATCCGTCACGACCTCACCCGACGGATGAACGAGATAGACCATCATCCGCAGATTCAGGCGGACCGGCTCCAGCAGGTCAGGCCGGTCCAGCAGGCGGGCGGCATGGATCAGCATAATATCGCTGACTGCGCTGTATATGCCGTTGCTGCGCTCGGTCCACTCCCCGTCCGGCGTAATATCCATGCCTTCCGCCAGCCACCGCTCTGCTCGGCGGACGGCTTCAGGCAGTCCGAACAGCTCATGCAGATAAGCGAGTGCAGCACTGATTACCCAGCGGTGATTCGGCGTATGGCCGCCGCCCGTAAGCATAGCGGGAATGGTACGCTCCAGAAACAGCCGCATACTGCCAAGGACAGGCGCGAGCGGCGCCCACTCCTGCCGGGACAGCAGCTGATACAGCTGGGCATAGCCGACAATTACGAAGGCTGTATCCGGCGGGGAATGATAGTTCGTCCAGCCCGGTGAGATCGTGCCGTCAGCATGCTGGCAGCGCAGTACGAATGCCGCAGCCAGCTCCAGCCGGCCCAGCAGCTGCTCATCATGGCAATATTTCGAATCAGGATTGACCAGCGCGGCTCCCCAGTAGCACATCTCTGTCGGTGTACCGGTTGTATGATTAACCCAGGCAACACCGGTGTACGGATCAATCGTCCCTCCGTAATAGCGGCTCTCCGGATCAAGCACCTGCCGGGACAGGCCTTCCTCCACTGCTCTATCGTTGCTGTCCACCAGTTGCTTGTACATTGTCATTCCTCCATGTTAGGCATTTCACATCACGCACCGCAGGCCGATCCGGCATTACAGCCGCTTCAGCTCACGGCGGACACGCTCCGGAATTTCCGTAAACAGCCCGTTCCACGAAACGAACAGCTCCTCCCGGTGTGCATACTCCCAGTTCTCGTAGACACCGGAAGGCGTGAACCGGCAGGTCTGCAGATACTGCCGTACCTTCTGATCTGTCGCTTCATCAGAAGCCAGCAATCCTTGGAAGCAGTCACCGCAGATCAGCCCGTCCGCCCCTGCCGCCTCCTGTGTACAGGCTTCATAGCCCGGCATCAGCCTGAATATCTCGGGCATGGGCGAGAGTGCATGCTTGCCGGGCTGTACATACAGACTGGCCCGGGTACCGCTAAGATTGGTACGCCCATGCAGCAATCCTTTGAGATACTTGCCGTGAAAGCTTGCCTCGACGTCCGCCACCTCACCGTTTCTGCCGATATATACCCACACATGCTCAAGATCATACAGATGCTGAATATCATAATCGTAATATATCGCGTATTCAATAACAGCCGCTGCTTCCGGCGGGCTGACCTGGAGCCTGCGCCGGAAGGAGGGCGAATCCCCGTCTTCACGCAGGACGGTTATGCCGAAGCGGACCGGATAGAACGGCTCGTTCTTATCAAACAGCAGGCGGGGTGCATAGGCGGCAGCCAGTGTGCGGTCTTCCCCGCTTAATGCACGGTCTTCCTGATGCCGGCCGCAGCCCTCTGTGCTCAGCATCAGAGCGCACCCCGCACCGCCAGCTTGGCGGTAAGCAGACGATGGCTCTCATGAATGTCTTCAGGCAGGCAAGCCGCCTTCAGCTCATACACCTTAACCTGGGCGCGCTCGATCATCGGCAGATAGGCATCATAGAAATGCATATCCCCGCTGTTGACATAGGGGCACCAATGATCCGAGAGTCCGATGGTTTCGTGGATATGGACGCCGACAATATCATTCATCAGCCCATCCATTTCCTTCACACTGTCGTACAGCCCCATCCGGTCCATCATAATCGCGTGCCCGGTATCATACCAGATACCGACAGGCGCTCCTTTCAGCGCCCGGATCATTCTTTTGGCCTCAGCCAGTGTCGGAATCTGCTGCGGCCGGGAGCGTGTCTCGATACCGAAACGGATGCCGCCGAGTCCCTTTGAAGCGGCCTTGTCACATACTTCATACAGGCTTTCCGTAATGGTCCGCACATATCCGGCACTGTACGCCTCCCTTCGCTCCAGCAGCTCCGCCCATTTACTGCGGTAGGCGGACGAATCCTTTCCCTCAACGCTGTAGAGCTGCTCCAGCTCCTTCGCGATATCATTGGGGAAAGGTACTTCACCGGGATGGACCACCACAGCCTCACCGCCATAACGCTGGGCATATTCGGCAGAACGGACCAGAAGGCCGATAGCCCGTTGCCGTTTCTCCTTATCCTCGAAGCCAAGCAGCACCGAATCCGTGCCGTAATCAGGGTCCGAAATATGGGGGAAGGTATTGTGGACACTGGAGATGCCGATCTCCCCCCGCTCGATCATCGGTTCAATCGTTAGCAGCATCTCTTCGGTCACATTATAGTTCAGCTCCACCCTGCGGAAGCCAAGCCCGCGGATTTCCTGCAGCAGGCCTTCTCCCGTTGTGTGGCGTTTCATATTCCAGCAGGTTGAGAATGAAAATGCTCCTTTGTCCTTCAAAACCGTGTTCTCCTTTCCTGTTCTGCACGAATATACCAGCAGCATTAACCCTTAACGGCACCCAGCATAACACCGCTGACGAAATACTTCTGCAGCCATGGATATACCAGCAGAATAGGCACTGTTGCGAAAATTACAGTTGCTGCCTTGAGGCTTTCCGGAGTCAGGGCAGTACGGTTCGCCCCCTCCATCTGTGTCAGCTCGGAGACCATGTTATTCTGCACCATCTGGAACAGCTTAAGCTGCAGCGGATACAGCTCCGGACTGTTGATATACATCAGTGCATCCTGGAAGCCGTTCCAGCGGCCCACAGCATAAAAGAGCGCCAGCGTGGCGAGCACAGGCATGGACAGCGGCAGGACGATGCTCATCAGCGTGCGGAGGAAGGAGCTGCCGTCGATCTCTGCCGATTCCTCCAGACTCTGGGGAATATTATTGAAGAAAGAGATCAGGATAATCAGGTTAAACGGACTGACCAGACCGGGCAGAATGAGCGCCCAGGTTGAATCCAGCAGGCGCAGGTCACGCATCAGCAGGTACTCAGGGATAATCCCGCCGCTGAAGAACATGGTGATAATGATAATAACCATGAACGTCTTGCGGCCTTTCAGGTACCCTTTGGTGAGCGGATAGGCAGCTGCAATGGTGAAGAGCATGCACAGCCCGGTGGTTGCGGCAGTCAGCATCACCGTATAGCCCAGAGATCTGATCATGGCGTTGTTCGAGAATACCTGAATGTAGGCGTTCCAGTTCAATTCAATCGGAAAAATCGTAACTTCACCGGAAGTAATCGCCCGGTTTGAGCTGAGTGATACTGCGATAACATGCAAGAACGGAGCCAGGCAGAACAACACGAACAGAGCCACACAGGTTACTATGACGATATCAAATATCCGGTTGGAAATACGTTCACTCACAGTACTCCGCCTCCTTCCCTTTTTATCAGATAATGCCGTCGCCGGTCATTTTTTTCGAAATATAGTTGGAGCCGAGAATGAAGACCAGACCGACTACAGCCTGGAACAAACCGACTACAGTAGCCAGTGTGTATTGGCCGGATTCCAGACCGATACGGTACACAAAGGTACTCAGCACGTCGGAATATTCACGTACGGCCGTATTCCCGATAATGTAAGGACGGTCAAAGCCGATGCTAACCATTTTGCCGAGATTCAGAATAAGCAGGGTGACGATTGTCGGCTTGATGCTAGGAAGCGTAATATACCAGATTTTCTTCATCCGTGTTGCTCCGTCTACCTCTGCCGCTTCAAACAGCTCCCTGTTTACCCCGGTAAGCGCTGCCAGATAGAGGATGGTCCCCCAGCCGGCGCTCTGCCAGACTCCGGTGAACAGATAGGTGACGAGCCACGGTCCCTTTTCAGTCAGGAACGGAATCGGGCTTAGCCCCAGACCTTCCAGCACCCCGTTGATCATACCGGACTGGTTGCCGAATAATTGATAGACAATCCCCCCGATGATGACCCAGGAGATAAAGTGGGGGATATAGAGGATTGTTTGCGAGATTTTTTTGAACCATGCACCCTTAATCTCATACAGCATGATAGCCAGAATGATCGGTGCGGGGAAAGAGACCAGCAAATCCAGGAAATTAAGCATAAACGTATTGCGAAGTGCAGTGTAAAACTCTCTCATGTTAAAAACTTCACGGAATGCGTCGAACCCGATCCACTCACTGCCGGCGATTCCCTGGAACAGGTTGAAGTCTTTGAAGGCAATCTGCACGCCGTACATCGGCCCGTAACGGAAAACAAAAAAGTAGATCAGCGGCAGTGACAGCAGCGCATACAATTGCCAATACCGCTTCAAGTAGCTCGCTTTACTCAAGCCGGTTCCCTCCTTGGGAGGAAAAACCGGACGAAGCGGCGTACCTGCTCCCTCCGGTTCTCCTTTTATATTTATTTATCGTGCCTACAGATCCTTGAGCGCTGCTTCCAGCTCTTCTTTAAGCTGGGTTCCGCCGAGCGACATGAAGTCCTTTATTTCCTGCTCATACACCGCGTCGAACTGCTCCGGCTTAGCCATTGCTGTCTTCACGATAATTACGGCCAGCTTGTCATTGAGGGTAGTGCCGTATTTGGACTCAGCTTCAATCGGTTTACCGAAAACAATCGGACCAACCGTATCGGTATTGGCAATATCAATGGATTGCTTCAGCATTTCCTGGTTGCGTTCAGGGAAGCCGCTGATCCATGCTTTTTCATTCGTTGCCTGGTCGCCGATGTTCTTGCCGTTAGAGATGATCGCTGTGTCGCCGGCATTGAACAGACGGTCTGCAAATTCTTTAGAAACCTCTGCTTTAACCACCGGGATACCGTCTACCAGATCATAATTCTCGCCTTCAACCCCGCTGTAGATATCGATCAGGTTGTTGTCCGAAGCCATCCAGTCCAGATATTTGATCGCTTCCACGGCACGCTTGCTGCTCTTCGGAATCATGATGTACATACCGTTAGAGGCATAACGCGATTTAATATGCTTGTTGCCCTCATTCGCATTAGTCAAAACGTCTACAGCCGTCAGTTTGCTGCCCTCTACGTTTTTGTAGAGATTATCGAGTGTACCGTCAGCGTAGAAGATATTGTCCACATCTTCGGACCAGTAACCGATGTTACCGTTTTGGACATCCTTAGCCAGCTGTGTTTTATCCTCATCCAAGCTGAAATCTTTACTGATCAGGCCTTCATTGTAGAGCTTGTTCAGGAACTGCATTGCATCCTTGAAGCCGTCATGCAGCGGCAGCTCGTAACGCTGGCCGTAGGTCAGATCACCCTTGATCGGTTTGATAAAGGAATAGATCAGTGTTTCGAACTGGGCCGGAGCGAGCGCCATGCCCATCGGGATATTCTTGCCGCCGTTACCGCCCGGGTCCTTCTCTTTAAACGCTTTCAAAGTTGTGTACAGTTCATCGGTTGTGGTCGGTACCGGCAAGCCCAGCTTATCCAGCCAGTCCTGGCGGATGTAGGAGCTGTAGCGGCCTGTTATGGCCCGCTTACCAGGGATAGCCATCTGCTGCCCCTCAAGCTGCCCGAATGCCAGTGTGTCTTCACCAAGGAATGTTTTTAGAGTCGGCCCGTATTCATCAATTAGCGCTCCGACATCAGTCAGGCCGCCCTGCTGGGCGTAACGGTAGAACACACTGGAGTCATAAGTGAACACAATATCCGGCACATCGGTGTTGCTCGCCATCAGTACGTTCAGCTTGGTGACTTCCTCGGAGCGCTGCACCGGAACAAATTGAACATCAATGTTGTTGGGATCACCGAACCGTTCCTGTATCATATTGGACAGATAGTTGTTAGTGATGGTGTAAGGAGCCGGACTGTTACCGCGGTCAAAAATTTCCACCTTAAGGGTAACCCGCTCTTTGCTGCCTCCGTTAGTTGCTGTTCCTCCATTCGATGCCGTATCCGCATTTCCATTAGATGAGCACCCGGCCAGCAGAGACATCCCCATTACTGCGCTTAATCCGATCCCCAGTACCTTCTTCAGAACTTTCTGGTTTGCATTCACTGTCATTGTTCCATCTCCTTCGCCTCTGCAGACTATAATGATGACTTAATGAAATTTTATGAATCCCCCAACCTCACATCTGAGCTCCCGTGTGTTCCGGGATGACCACAGTATTCCACACTTTCCTGAAGCCTGACAATAAACCTGTTTCGGATTGCCAAAAGGCCGGAAATTCGGACTTCCGGTTTATCCGACCTACTATTTTCGTATGATAAACCGCTTTCAAATGGATGATAAAAGGCCGTACTTCTGCCTGCATACCGCTTTGAGCGGGTATACGGACAGAAATACGGCCAGTTTGACCCCGCACCAGCCAGCTGCTGCGCCCTGTTCCAATAGCTTATTGTGCTTCCGGTTTTTCCTTCATGCTTTGCCGGCTTCCCGGCGTTTGAGCAAACGGTAATCTCCCGGTGTAATGCCGGCAACCCGTTTGAATACTCTGCCAAATGTAATCGCATTGGCATAGCCTACCTGGAGCGCGATGTCCTGCAGCGGGTAATCCGTTTCCGCCAGCAGCTGCTCAGCCTCTTTCATCCGCAGCTCT
Organism: Paenibacillus camerounensis; assembly: GCF_000723885.1. Lineage (GTDB taxonomy): Bacteria > Bacillota > Bacilli > Paenibacillales > Paenibacillaceae > Paenibacillus_AQ > Paenibacillus_AQ camerounensis. Next base: position 14,554 of record NZ_CCDG010000097.1, on the reverse strand, counting down.
GTAACGAAGTCAACGAACTTCATTTTGAATTCGGTTTTGAACAGATAGCTGGCATATTTGCCGGCTACCTGAAACCGGTCGCTCAGATGCTTCAGCGAAAGATCCGGGTTGGTGAAATTCTCTTCGATATAATGTTTCATCTCGGTGACCATCGCCCGGTAGCTCTTAGTCTCACTGGCTGAGACATAGGTACGGAATAAATCAGTCAGGTATTCCAGCAGAATCCCCTTCATCTCATCCAGCGACTCGGCGTCCTCCAGCCCCTTCAGCCGGACCCCGGCCTTCTCTGCCGACAGCTCATCCTGCAGCTCCTCCGACATGACGGCTACTTCACGGCTGAGCATCTGCAGCATCGCCTGAATAAGGGAACGGATGTCATCATCCTGCAGGAAATTCTGCTCAAACGCCTCAAAAATCCTCTCCAGCTGCTCCCGCCACTGGCCGCTCGACATCCGGAACTGCTTAACGAACTCGGCAATCATCTGCAGGTAGGCATACGTCTCCAGCAGCGGCTGGCGCGCTTCCCCGTATTCCGCCAGCGCGATATTCTCATTCTTCAGCAGCTTATGCTGCATGACATACTCCGCCGCCGCATAGGATTCGCGGATCGAACCCGGCCCCGTCACAGCCGGACCGATGCCGAAGCTGAGCGAGAGACGCAGGTTCTGCTCTACCCAGGAGCGGCAATCCTCAGCAAAGACGCGGAGCCGTCCGGTCATCTCCTCATCGCTGGCGGTCGCCAGGAACAATATCGCCACCCGCCGGGTTCCGACCCACTCCGCCCAGCCCTGCAGCTCGGCATTACGCGCAAGCTCCTGAAACACATTCATAAGGGCAAACTTGAGCGTATTCTGATCACCTCTCGTATAGCGCTCCTCAAAAACACGCTCATAGCGGTTAATTTCACTGAGCACCACTGTAAAACGGGAGGATGCATCAGCGCCCGTAAGCGGGGACAACTCTGCAAGCCGCCCGATGGCATCGTCCAGCCGCTCGTTGTACAGCAGATCGGTGAACAGCTTGCTGCGCTGCAGCAGCAGGTTCTCCCGGCTTTTACGGTCATAATCCGTCATGTGGTTGATCAGATCCTCCAGCACTCCGTCAATGAGCATCATTTCATCGGGCCTGTCGGTTGACTGGTCCATCTGCCGGATCTGATGGCCTTCAATACGGTTCATAATAACCTGGATCGGTTTATAATTGCGCCTGGTCACATACACCAGATAAAAGATCGCGCAGATCACTGTTCCTATAGCGATTGCCACCCACAGATAGGAGATGACCGACACCCAGCCGAACAGGTTGCCCGCCTTAATCCCGCTTGCGAAGGTCCAGCCGAGCCGCTCCAGATGGAGTGTATTCAGCTGCTTGCCGCTTACTGCACCCGCGTGATCCGAATGCGCCTCGTACACAGTCTGCCCGTCACTGTCCAGAATAGTCACAAAAGAAAGCTGCTGGTTGACCATGCTGTCGACAAGCTGCTCGATTCCGCTCATTTTTACATTGATAACCAGTACTCCTTCGGAGCCGAAGGGGAGCGGCATCGCTTTATTAATACTAAGCACTCTTATCGGTGTACGCTGAAGCAGCTCCGTCTTATATTTGCGGACAGGCTGCCAGCCTTCCGGCAGCGGGCCTGAGAGAATCTGCCTGATCCAATCCTCGTCTATATAACCTGCAAGCTCTCTTAATCCGGATTCCGTTATAACGCTTTCATTTTTTTTGTCAACCAGATAAACCGATTGGATATAGCTGGAATCCTGAATGAGACTGCGCAGGCTCTGGGCGACCTCATAGACAGACCCGGTACCCGGCTGGCCTGTGTTATTGAAATACCTTTTGAACACATCACTGCGTTCAACCCCCTCAAGCACCGCCAGTTCAACCTCTCTGACCGTCTTATCCACATTATCCATGAGATAGCTGGCCGAGATGCGGTCTGCCTTTTGGGTCTCCATCCGCGATATATCATTAATAAATACAAACGAGGCAAAGATCAATATTGTTACCGTCAGCAAAAAAATCGGAAAATAGGAAAGCAGCAGTCGGCGATACCAAGTACGGAACAATAGACAACCTCCTCCATAACCGTTAAAATGCCAAGCCGCGATCCGGCCGTTTAAGTACATACAGAATGAATACGAAAAATGAAGAAACCTTAATAAGGTTAATCATTATTATGACCTACGAATCATAGCCGAGCCTATGTTCGGATTTCTGCCATTATAGCACATGCCCCCCGGACCCGGCTAACGGGTAAAAATAGGGTTCTCCGGCCCAGCCTGCTACCCGGTTGTTTCGTCACGGGCAAGGCAGGACTGGCCTTGTGCACAGCGGGTCAGCCCCCATGGCATCCCTTGTAGTATCGCCGCATTCGGTGGTGTAGAACAGCATTCTGTGGCGTAAAATCGCCTCCTATCGTTTACGGCAGTATACCGCTGGCGCTCATGCCGTGGCGTACCGTCGCATACCGTTGCGGCTCATGCCCTGCCACCCTGTCATGCTACTATAACACTTCCCGTACAGCAGAAAATCACCCTGGCGGGTGATAGGTCTGAAACGATTAAAATTGAGGGTGAAGCCGGGCGATTAAAGGGATTTTCCCCTTTCATCCGGTCTCTGAGAAAAAAGTACATCTGTCTTTAGACAGATGTACGCCAACGTATAACGCAAGGTACGGGGATGTATGCAGCCTAACCTAGCACCTAGCACACAGAGTATGCACCTAACCTGATTGCTGCACATTAGCATTATTCAGCGATACACTTTACGCCTTCTGGCAGTGAACCCAGCTCCATTACTCACAGTTCACTACTCACAGCCCGCTGGTCGCCCGGATGTACTCCCGTGCCTTAATTGCATATTCCAGCGGGTCTGCCAGTGCCGGGTCCTGTTCGGCCTCGACTACAAACCATCCGGTATAGGACGACCCGGCCAGTTCAGCAAAAATATCCGCGAATTCGATGCCCCCGTCACCCGGCACGGTGAATGCCCCTGCTTTTACCGCCTGCAGGAAGCTGAGCTTATCCGCAATAACCTGCCGGACCACCTTGGGACGGATGTCCTTCAGGTGAACATGCCTGATCCGCGGCAGATGGGCGCGCAGCACCTCAAGGGGATTCTCGCCGGAAAAGGCCAGATGTCCGGTATCATACAGCAGGGATACTTCCGACGGGTCTGTCAGCTCCATCAGCCGGGCAATTTCGGCAGCTGTCTGCACTCCTGTCCCCATATGGTGGTGATAGACGATTGTCATCCCTTTTTCAGCGGCCAGACGGCCCAGACGGCTCAAGCCTTCGGCCAGCACCGTCCACTCGTCTTCCGTAAAGACCGGCTTGGCATCAAACAGCGGCGTATCCATCTGCCCCTGAATGCTGCGCCCCTGCTCGGATACCACGATGACCCTGGCGCCCATGGCATGCAGAAAATCACGGTGTGCGCAAAAGGCTTCAGCGGTCTCCTCATACGGCCGGTCTGTCAGGTGCGCGCTGAACCAGGCGCTGGCAATCTGCAGGCCGCGGAGTCCCAGCGCCCGGTGCAGCACCTCGGGGGAACGCGGATATTTGTTGCCCACCTCGCTGCCCTGATAGCCGGCCAATGCCATCTCACTGATGCACTGCTCGAAGGTATTATCCCCGCCCAGCTCAGGCATATCATCGTTGGTCCAGGCAATAGGTGCAATTGCGAGCCGGACCGCCTCTTCTTTGAACATGAGTGCTCTTCCCCTTCCGTTAATGACAGGCATCAGTAGCTGCGCGCCTTATCCAGCCCGCTCAATCTCTGAGCGTAAGCCGCCTGTACTGTCTCCTTGCCGGACACTTCCGCCACACCGACATGCCACCAGGCGCCATAGCCGTGGGTCATTGTCTTCGGCAGCACCTTAATGTCAATCAGTGTGGACTTCTCGCTCTTCCCTGCCTCCTCCAGTGCGCTGCGCAGCTGCTCTACTGTAGAAGCACGGAAGGTATTAACCCCGTAGCCGGCGGCACTGGCTGCATAGTCGATATACATCAGCTCGCCGCTCAGCTGCCCATCCTTACCCCGGCGGCGGAATTCCGTCGCCATACTGTCCAGCCCCTGCTCCATCTGCAGATTATTAATGCAGCCGAAGCCTGCATTGTCCAGCAGAATGACATTGATCTTCTTGTTCTCCTGCAGGCTGGTTACCAGCTCTGAATGCATCATCTGGTAGCTGCCGTCCCCGACGAGAGCGTATACCTCGCGCTCCGGCTCAGCCAGCTTGATACCGAGTGCACCGGCAATTTCATAGCCCATACAAGAGAAGCCATACTCCATATGATAGGTTTCCGGTACGGAGGACTCCCACATCCGCTGCATATCTCCCGGCAGGCTGCCGGCCGCCCCAATAGCAATGGCATCGTGCGGAATAAGCTCATTAATAACCGCAAGCACCTGCGTCTGCGTAAGCGTGGTGCCGAGTGCCTCTGCATACTCAGGCAGCTTCTCATCAAGGTGTCCGGCAATTTCAGGGACAAATGCTGCCTGTTCACCTGTCTCCTGTACAGCGCTAACTGCATCGGAGGACGCTACTGCATGCGCAACAGCCCTAGTCCCGGTACCGTTAGCAGCCGCCGTCCTGCCTGCATGGTACTCAACACCGGCCAGCCGCACTCTCTCCGCCTGCCATTTCTCTTTAGCCTGCGTAATCTCATCTGCGTACGCCGAACGGTAGCCCCGTTCCTCCAGCGCAGCAGATAACGCTTTCAATCCTTCCGCAGCATCGCAGACTACTGCCAGTGCATCCAGCTTGGCTGCATGATACGGGGAAGCATTAAGCGTAAGGAACTCCGCCTCAGGGTGAGCGAACAGGCTCTTCGATCCAGTGGTGAAATCAGTGAACCGTGTACCTACACCGATAACCAGATCAGCCTCTGCTGCCAGCGTATTGGCGCAGCCGTTGCCGGTTACGCCAAGGCCTCCGAGATTGTAGGCAGCGCTGCTTTCAACAGCGCTTTTGCCGGCCTGCGTCTCGCCGAACGGAATGGCGAACTTCTCCGAGAAGTCGCGCAGCGCAGCCCCGGCATCACTATAGCGGACACCGCCGCCGCAGACCAGAAGCGGACGCTGCTTGCCTGCAATCAGCTCAGCCGCCGCTTCAATTTCCTCCGGATGCGGCAGGCGGCGGGTAATCTTATGCACCCGTCTGCGGAAGAACCCGGCCGGATAATCCCAGGCCTCCCCCTGTACATCCTGCGGCAGCGCAATTGTCACGGCACCAGTGTCCGCCTGATCGGTCAGCACCCGCATCGCATTCAGCAGTGCGGTCATCAGCTGCTCCGGCCGATAGATCCGGTCCCAGTATTTACTTACCGCCTTGAAGGCATCGTTCACCGTAATCGACAGGTTGTGCGTATGCTCCATCTGCTGCAGCACCGGATCGGGCTGGCGGGTAGCATAGGTATCGCCCGGCAGCAGCAGCACAGGAATCTGATTGGCCGTTGCCGTTGCGGCCGCAGTCAGCATATTGGCCGAGCCCGGCCCGACAGAGGCGGTACAGGCCATAATCCTCCGTCTGCGGCTCTGCTTGGCGAACGCGGTCGCCGCATGAACCATGCCCTGCTCATTACGGCCCTGATAGACTGTCAGCTCACCCGGCGCCTCCTGCAGCGCCTGTCCAAGCCCGAGCACGTTGCCGTGGCCGAACACAGTAAACACACCCTCAACGAAGCGCTCCGGCCCGTTGCCGAAATCGACATACTGCTCATTCAGAAACTTCACCAGCGCCTGCGCCGTTGTTAATCTGATCCGTTCCACTTGAGTTCCACCCTTCCTCTATCGTTACTGCCAGCGGGCAGTGACAACCTTTTTGCGCGTATAGAATTCAACTCCGTCAGTGCCGTTGGCATGCAGATCGCCGTAGAAGGAATCCTTCCAGCCGGAGAACGGGAAGAAGGCCATCGGCGCCGGTACGCCGACATTGACACCCAGCATGCCTGACTCGATATTTTCACGGAAGTAGCGGACCTTGCCGCCGTCATTAGTAAAGATACATGCCCCGTTCGCAAACCGCGAAGCATTGGCAATCTCCACGCCATCCTCCACACCCTTGACCCGGATAACGGAAAGCACAGGCGCAAAAACCTCCTCCTGCCAAATCTTCATCTCTCTGGTGACTCCGTCAAATACCGTTGGTCCGATAAAATAACCCTGCCCCCCGGCTGCGGCATCTTCCCGGCCGTCCCTGAGCAGCTTCGCACCTTCGGCTACGCCCTGCTCGATGTAAGATAGGGTCTTGTCCTTATGGCTCTGGCGGATCACAGGTCCCAGGAACGTATCTTCCTCCAGCCCGTTGCCGATCGTCATCTTCCCGCACTCGCGCAGCAGGATTGAGATCAGCTCGTCAGCCACTTCTTCCTGCACGGTAACTACAGAGCAGGCCATGCAGCGCTCACCGGCAGAGCCGAAGGCAGCGTTGATAATCTGCGTTGCTGAAGCCTCAAGGTCGGCATCCGCGAGTACGATGGAGTGATTTTTGGCTCCGGCCAGCGCCTGAACCCGTTTCAGCTGCTCTGTTCCTTTTTTATAGACATATTCAGCCACCGGCTGCGATCCGACAAAAGAAATTGCCTTCACCCCGGGGTGCTCCAGCAGGCCGTTGACTACATCATGCGCACCGTTGACCACATTGAAAACGCCCTTAGGCAGTCCCGCCTGCTCCAGCAGCTCAGCAAGACGTGCAGCCAGCAGCGGCGTGCGCTCGGAAGGCTTCAGCACAAAGGTATTGCCGCAGGCAATCGCGAGCGGGAACATCCAGCATGGCACCATCATCGGAAAGTTAAACGGGGTAATGCCGCCGATAACTCCGATTGGATAGCGGTACATTCCCGATTCTATCCCGGTCGCAATATCCGGCAGCTGCCGGCCCATCATCAGCGTAGGCGCACCGGCTGCGAACTCGACACACTCGATGCCGCGCTGGACCTCGCCGTAAGCTTCTTTGAAGCTTTTTCCGTTCTCCAGCGTAATGGTTCTCGCCAGCTCCTCCCAGTGATCAACAAGCAGCTGCTGGTATTTGAACAGAATCCTTGCGCGGCGCGGTACAGGCGTCTTCGACCATCCGGCAAAAGCCTCCTGCGCCGCAGCCACCGCCCGGTCTACATCCTCTCTGCCGGACAGCGGAACTCTGGCCAGCTCTTCGCCGGAAGCCGGATTAAACACCGCTTCATTCCGCTCACTTTTTGCTTCGACCCATTCGCCGCCAATATAGTTTTTCAGCACTTCTACGTTTTGTTGTGCCATTCTTGTCCACTCCTTCATCTCTGGTGATAGGTGCCTGAAATTTTCTTTACTGATTACCTGCAGCGACCTCTTCATTAGAATCCAGGAAGGCTTCCAGCTCATCCAGTGTCGGCATCGCATCCGAGCAGCTGTGGCGCGAGATGACAATCGAAGCGGAAGCACTGCCCCGCCGCATCGCCTCACCGACACTGTCCCCCTGCATCAGGCTGTGAATGAAGGCCGAAGCATAGGAGTCGCCTGCGCCGAAGGTCTTCAGCACCTTGGCCGGGAAAATGCCGCTGCGGTGATTACCGCCGTCTGCCGTATACGCAATTGAGCCGCTTCCGCCATGCTTGATCACAACAAGCTTCGCCTGGTACGAGAACCAGCGGGCCGCCGTTGCCTCGTCGTCTGCATCTGTCACATTGTACAGATTCTCCATCATGTTGAATTCCTCACGGGTACCGATGATACAGTCGCATTTCTCTGCGGCCAGATTATAGTAGACAGCCGTTTCAGCGGCGGATTTCCAGGTATAAGGGCGGTAATCCAGATCAAAAAATACAGTGACATTATGCCTGCGGGCAAATTCCAGCGCCAGAAACACCGCTTCACGGGATGGGCTTTGCGCCAGTGCAGTCCCGGAGATCAGCAGCGCCTTGGACTGCCGGATATAATCCTCCGAAATTTCTTCTGTGCCCAGCAGCAGATCCGCCACATTATCGCGGTACATCAGAATGCTGCATTCCTGCGGGCTTTTGATTTCGGTAAAAGCAAGCCCCGTCACCGCACCGGTACGGTCAACGCATACCTGGCTGTCGTCGATGCCGTCCTTCTGAAGATAGGACCGGATAAACCGCCCCATCTGATCATCAGCCAGCTTGCCGATGAAGCCGGTGCGCATGCCCAGCCGCGCTGTGCCGATAATGATGTTGGCCGGGGAGCCGCCTACATATTTGGTGAAGGTCATGGTCTCTTCCATGGGTCTTCCGGTTTCATTGGCATTAAGATCAATACAGAGCCGGCCGACGGCAATCAAATCTAGCGGACGGGCGGGATCGAACTGTAGATCGTTCATAGTGACGCCTCCTTGATCAAGCTTCCGGGAAAAGTTCATGAATAAATGAATATACGTATCGGGAAAACCTGAATTCTCTTTAAAAGCACCTGTTTGCAGGGAGGGAAAGGGTAAGCGCTTAACCTAATTTTATAAACAGTATAGGCCAGAACCTCCGGTTTGGCAATCCTAAAATTGAAAGCGATCTCAACTTTCCTGAAATGCACTGGTATTTCACTCCTGACGAACAAACCGTGCCTGTTTAGGACTGGCAAAAACGTACACACCGCGTTGTGCACATATTATCCACAGGTTGTACAGGTTCAGGGTTTATATCCGCCCAAAAAGACCTGTCCGCCGCCGTGCTGCAGGGAACAGGCCTATAAGGAACAGGCTGGATATTTCCGGTTAACGCCACAGCCAGTCCCGCCTCAGCCAGGCACCGGCCCGGTTGAATGACGGATCACCAGCTCAGGCATCAGCATGATTTTGCGTCTGGGTGCCGCCGGATTATCGATCGATTCATTCAGCAGAATCATCGCCTGCTCCGTCATCTCACGCAGCGGCTGGGCGATGCTGGTCAGCGTGGGGTGGCAGATTTCCGCCAGCATGGTATTATCGAAGCCCACTACGGATAAGTCGCGGGGAATGGACAGGCCGGCGCTCCGCGCCTCCTTCAGGACACCGATGGCGAGCAGGTCGTTACAGGCGAACACTGCCGTCGGTCGCAGATCTTCCGCCTGGCCGAGCATGGCGGCAGCCGCTTTGCGGCCGTTCTCCAGCGTGGCCGATGTGTGGGTAAGGTTAGCCGGATTATCAAAAGGCAGACCGGCATCCTTCAGCGCATCCAGAAAGCCCTCCACCCGCAGCTTGCTCCCCGGCAGATTATCGGAGATTACACCCAGTCTCCGGTGGCCCAGGGACAGCAGATATTCCGTCGCCTGATAGCCGCCTTTGTAATCATCTACAGTGACGCTGCTGCTCTCCAGACTGCGGATATCCGCCGAGAACAGCACCAGCGGCACCCGGTCAGCCAAAAGCCGGCGGATCATCTCTGTCTGCCCCGTATGCGAGGCGATGATCAGGCCGTCCACTCTTTTGCGCAGGAGCAGCGAGGTGTATCTGGCCGCCTTCTCATCGTCGCGGTCCGTGCTGCAGACGATCAGATCGCCCCCCTGCTGCTGGGCGCAGTCCTCAATTCCGCGTGCCGTCTCGGCGAAGAAGGGATTGGCGATATCCGGGATCATCAGCCCGATCGTCCCCGTCCGGCGGCTCGTCAGCGCGGAGGCCACCAGGCTCGGCTGGTAATTAAGCTCCTCCATCACCCTACTTACCTTCTCCCTGGTCTTATCGCTGATCCTGCCGTTATTATTAAGCACCTTGGACACCGTAGCGATGGAAACCCCGGCTTCCCGTGCCACATCATAGATTGTAGGTTTCATTTGTTAAGCCCGCCTTTACGTTCTTACCGTGATATACCTCGATTATAGGGAACTCCCCCGGCAGTGTCTATTAGCAGGGCCTAAGCGCTTTCCCTTTCCGCTGCTCCGGCGGCATACAGCCGATAATCAGATGCCAAAAAGAGCCCCCGCCTTGCGGGAGCTCCGGCAATCACCTAGTATACCGGCAGGCTCATTCCTCCTGAGCACCGGGGCTGTTACCGCCCGGTCTGAACAGCCATTCATGCTCGGGATCATTATGGAATACCCAGGTACGGACAGGACCGGCCATCACGTTGAGATAGTAGGAATCGTAACCCGGCGGCGCCGATACCGGATGATAGCCTTCCGGAACCAGCACAATGCTGCGGTCGGGCACAGCCATAGTCTCATCAAGACTGCGGTCATCGTTGTATACCCGCTGTACAACGAAGCCGTGGCCCGGATTGACGCGGTGGTAATACGTCTCCTCCAGATAGGACTCCTCCGGCAGATTATCCCGGTCATGCTTATGAGGCGGATAGCTGGACCAGTTGCCTCCGTCTGTTCGTACCTCTACGACCAGCAGGCTTTCGGCCGCGCTGCTCTCCGGCAGAATATTAACCACGCGGCGTGACATGCTGCCGTAACCGCGGGCCTCAGACGCCGTTTCGGACGGCGCGATCAGCCGGGCCGCATATTTACCGGTACCAGGGGCAAGGCAGACGCCAAGCTCCAGTTCCGTTAAGGCTGTAACCTCATAATGTCCGCCTGCCGGAACATAGACCGCATAGGGTGGTATATCCTCAAAAACTGACATGCGCTCACCGATACCCGTGAACGCCTGCTCATCGGCTATGACGTCGGCCTTTCCTGACAGCAGCACCAGGCAGACCTCATTGTCTTCCGTACTGCGGATAAGTGCATCACCGGCCTGCAGCTGATAGACTTCAAACCCTACATACTTCCAGCCGGCGCTCTCCTTGCTGACTGCTGCAACAAGCCCATCCTTAGCGGGTGTACCGGCTCTGATTAAATAATCTGACATCCTTACAGCTCCCTCCGTGTTCAAGATAGCCTGTACCTGCTAGGCTTCTATCTCCTCCGAGCATTCCTCTGCCGCAAATGCAGACAGCTTGACCGGAAGCCCGGTCCGGTGCGATTCCAGGGCAGCCTCAGCGATAAGCTGTGCCTGCTGACCGTCAAAGCCGCTGCAGACAGCCGGCTCCTGCAGAATAATCGACTGGGCAAATGCGGCCACTTCATCCGTAAATGCCTGGTTATAACGCTCAAGGAAAAAGTGCAGCGGCTGATCACGGGTAACAGCAGACGCGGTTGACACCTCTACGGTAGTCGGGCGGCAGTTGTCGGCTACAGCCGCTCCCTGTGAGCCGAATACCTCAACACGCTGGTCATAGCCATAGACGGCCTGCCGGCTGTTATCAATGATGCAGATTGCACCGCTGGTAAAAGTTAATGTAATCACTGCTGTATCCACATCACCGCAGCGGCCGAACATCGGGTCAATCAGATTGGCGCCCCGGGTATATACTTCGGCCACTTCCTCGCCCATCAGATAACGGGCCATATCGAAATCATGAATGGTCATATCCATGAACATTCCGCCGGAAGAGCGCACATAAGCTTCACCGGGCGGCTGCGGATCACGCGAGGTAATCTTCACAATATGCGTTCTGCCCAGCTCGCCTGCCTGAACCAGTTGCTTGAGCTTACGGAAGTTCGGGTCCATCCGGCGGTTAAAGCCCACCTGAAGCAGCACCCCCGCCTCTTTGGCAGTCTGCAGCGCCCGGCTCGTCTCGGCCGAGGACATGCTGACCGGCTTCTCGCAGAAAATATGCTTACCGGCACGCGCAGCCCTCTCAATCCATGAAGCGTGAGTATCGGTCGGTGTACAGATGAATACTGCATCAATCCCGGGATCATTCAGAATGTCTTCCCCATTCGTAAAAATATTGCCGAGACCACGGCTGTCAGCCCAAGCAAGCAGTTCCTCGCTCATGTACGACTCTGAGATCGCTTTCAGCTTATATGACGGCATCGCACGCAGATTATCGGCATGCAGACGCCCGATTCTTCCGGCGCCGATAATGCCCACTGTAACTTGATTTCCCATCTTCGCTTATCCTCCCTCAAGGTAAGCGCTTAACCTTTCCGAAATCAGTATACTTCAAGCCGCAGCAGGCTACAAGTGTTTTTTGAATTTGCTGCTTCGTCCGGTTTTTCCATCTGCTCTAACCGTTCGCAGAGCCCATTTCACCCAAGTAACACCTTCCGCCGGGTCTTCCACAATCCCACACGTTCTTGCCAAGCACCCGCAGCCGCCGGGCTGCCCCGGCGGCTGACGCTGCTCATACTTTTCTTACACTACTTCTCGCACCTGGTGCCATACACAGATCCGCAGACACTCAAGGAAGCTTCCCTTATTACAGCCGCGGGCTTCAGCAATAATGCAGTGCCTCGCCCAGTGCAACCAGGGTCATTGCCTGGCCGTAGGCCATTGGAGCGATAATAATACCCTTGTAATCCTCCTTGGCCTTGCCGATCGGCGTACCGCCGGATACACCAAGCACTGTTCCTTCATCATCAATCCGGTCTACCACCGCCTGAATCGCCTTAAGCGCCGGTGCAGCGTATTCTGCCGGCAGCAAGCCCCGGCGTACACCGTGCAGGATACCGGCTGCTATGGCTGCTGACCCGGAGGTTTCCGTGTAGCTGCCGGGATCATCCAGCAGCGTATGCCACAGCCCGTCTGCGCTCTGGCAGGCCAGCAGTGCCTCTGTCTGGGCCTGCAGAACCTGCTGCAGATATGTGAAGACGCCCTCGTCCACATATGGACGCATCAGCTCCAGGTATTCCGGCAGGCCAAGGCTGAACCAGCCGTTGCCGCGGCACCAGAAGGCCTCGCTGAAATTATGCCGTCCGGTGAAGTGCCAGCCGTGATAGAACAGCCCGGTTTTTTTGTCGTACAAATATTTAATATGCAGCAGCAGCTGATGCAGCGACGTCTCCCGCCACTCCGGCTTGTCGTACTTTACACCCATCTTGGCCGTGAACAGAATAGCCATAAACAGCGTATCAATCCAGATTTCATTCTCATTAAGAGTTACCTCACTCTTATCCGCACCTGTCGTTACATGCTGGTATCCCAGCTCGTTCGTGCGCGGCAGCCCGTTTATCAGCCATTCCACCCATTCCAGACTCAGCTCTTCCGCCTCCGCAAGCTCCATCAGGGACAGCAGCGGCGCGGTCGTGTTGATATTGCGGCTGGGCAGGCCCTTGTCCAGCTGACGGGTCATCCAAGGCTTGGCATAGGCAGAATAACGTCCGTCCCCAAAATGCCGGTCCAGCTTCTGCAATCCATACAGCCCGACTCCCTGCGGCCAGTCCCATTCCTCCATTCCGAAATCACGGGCAAAATATCCACGGCGCCCGGCATCCTCACCCAGGTTCTGCAGCTCAGCTTCATTGCCCGGACGATCCAGATTCAGCAGCTTATCGGATACCTTGCTCAGCTTGCTGATGATTTCCGGCTTATCCAGCTGTTGTTCATATCCTTGCACATTCATGATCCGTTCCCCTCTCCATCATGCTTTCCGCCCATTCTGATTCTGAACGTTCTAATTTCATATGGTTTGATCTGAAAAGCAAGCTCCTGCTCCTGCCATTCGCCCTCCGGCTCCTCCATGAGGCTACATTCCTGCCAGGCGGTAATGGAGTATCCGCTTTCGATGCGTACCTCACTGCGGGCACCGGCATATTCATGCAGGCGAAGCAGCACATCGCTGCCGTCTTCGGTCCGTTTTACAGCATCAACCAGCACATGCCCGCCCGTGACGGAGAACAGCGAATCCAATACCAGCTGCCCCGGAACAGTCCGCAGCGGATTGTTAAGCTCCCAGGCTTCCTGTACCACCCGTCCCCCGATGAAATCTCCCTCATGCGGATATAGCGCATACGTAAAGGCATGACGGCCCTGATCCTGCTCCGGGTCAGGATGGACTGCTGACTTCAGCAGCGTCAGCCGCAGCACGCTGTCCTTGATGTCATAGCCGTATTTGCAGTCATTGAGCAGCGCAACGCCGAATCCCTGCTCGCTGACATCAGCCCACTGGTGGCCTACGCTCTCGAACCGGGCATAATCCCAGCTGGTATTCCAGTGCGTCGGCCGTCTGACATTGCCGAACTGGATGTCATAGGTTGCTTCAAGCGCATGGATATCGACCGGAAAAGCCGCCTTAAGCAGCTGGTTATGCCCCTGCCAGTCCATCACCGTACGGAAATCAATCCGCGCGGTATCCCGGTAAAAGATAATGTCCTGCGTAATAACCGAGCGGTTATACGTCCACGCCATACGCAGCACCGTCCGCAGCGGACCGTTCTCCGTAACCTTGCACTCTGTAAGCTGCGAGACCTCTGTCATTTTCTCCTGATAAAAGATATCGATATCCCAAGCTTCAAAATCCAGCGGCTTGTCTTCAAACACCTGAAGCACATTGCCGCGCTGTCCCGGCGCCAGCAGTTCCCGGCCGCTGCGGCGGTCACGCAGCGAGGTGAAGTGCCCCTGCCCGTTCCAGGCTGCTTCAATCAGCGGTGTGATCAGCCGGCCGTCGGCAACCTCTGCCAGCTGCCCAGCCTCTTCTGCGCCTCCAGCATCCGCCGGGCCCGCCCCGTACTGCAGCACCGCCGTACCGAACGCCGGTACGGCGGGCACATACACCAGCCGGCCGCCGTCTGCAGTCCGCTGCTGCTCCAGCAGCTGCCCGGCGGCATCTAAGATGACGCCCGTATCTGCGGCGTCCCCCGGCAGCTCCAGCAGCTG